>JAJZWU010000067.1 GCA_021846515.1 Actinomycetes bacterium | reverse complement strand
GATATTGTACCTGGTCACGGTCGTGAAAACATGCTTCATCAACTGGAACTTGGCGGCGCCAGGGAGTCTATCCCCGATCCCGAGGTGGTCAGGCGGGCATTGGCTGGAATGTATGATTCAGACATACCGGTTGAGGCTTGGCCTATTGGGTCGTTCAAGGAGTGGACGATGTTGCTTGCTGAGACACTGGATAGGGAGGGAATATTGGCGGGTACAGAGAAGTAACATAATGGATGAGTCAAGACTAAGACAGCTTATCGACGATATGCTTGCAGGCACCATCTCACCAGATGTGGCTGTAGCCAAATTACAGCGTATGCCCTTTGTGGATATTGACTTTGCCAGAGTAGATAATCATAGGGCGTTACGCCAGAAGATTGGTGAGGCGGTCTATGCTCCGCATAAATCAGCTGAACAGTGTAGCCGCATAGTTGGTGAGCTGTTGTCGGAGTCGGGGAGTGGACCTGTACTGCTTACGCGAGCTGATATCCAGCAGATGGAGCTAACAACTGCCGCAAATCCCGGTGGTCGCAGGGTGGAGACGGTAACGGATCGTCTCACCGGCAGGCAGCTCTATTCAGTTATTTGGAGAGAAGCAGAAAGGCGTCCTGGCAGAATAATGGTGGTTACTGCCGGAACCGGTGATCTGCCAGTTGCCAGGGAGTGCGTATCCACTCTTGAAGCATACGGGTATTCACCTCAGCTCTTGGCGGATTGCGGAGTAGCCGGGGTGCATAGAATCCTGGGCGAAGTAGATGACTTGATAGATGCGGATGTGGTTGTAGTGGTGGCGGGGATGGAGGGTGCACTTGCCAGCCTGATTGGAGGTATAACCCCTGCACCGGTTGTTGCCGTACCTGTATCTACCGGATATGGTGCTGCCCTGGAGGGAGTAACTGCTCTGCTCGCTATGCTGTCATCCTGTGCTGCCGGTCTCACTGTAGTGGGAATAGATAATGGGTTTGGAGCTGCCTGCGCTGTGGCCCGCATACTACAATAACACGATATACCTAATTCTGCATTCTCCCGGTATTTGGATATGCCGGCGGTGAATACCGGTCTCAGCCGCCTATTGCATGAGCTCCGCCATCGACATGTATGATCTCTCCGGTGGTCATGGGGAACAGGTCGGAGAGCAACGCTACGCAGGCTTTGGCAACCGGGATAGCATCATGGACATCCCAACCAAGTGGTGAGCGTTCTCCCCAGAGCGCTTCGAACTGCGAGAATCCCGGTATGGACTTGGCGGCCATAGTTCTGATTGGTCCGGCGGCAACCAAATTTACCCTGGTACCCGACTGGCCAAGATCTCTGGCCAGGTATCTGGTCAGAGACTCCAGGGCGGCTTTGGCCACTCCCATCCAGTCGTAAGCCGGCCAGGCAACTGAGGCATCGAAATCAAGTCCCACAATAGAGGCCGCTCCAGATTCTATGAGCAGTTCTTTAAATGCACCAGCCAGTGCCTTCAGTGAGTATGCAGATATTTCCATGGCTATGGAGACATCCTCCCAGGATGCCCTGAATATATCACCGCCCAGGCAATCAGGAGGTGCAAATCCTATAGCATGCACTATACCGTCCAGCTTGCCCCACTTGGCAGAGAGATGATCGGCTGCACCAATCAGGTGGTCGTTATTTGTCACATCTATCTCGATTACCTCTACTTCTTTAGGCAGCTTCCTGGCAACTCTACTCGTGAGGGAGAGCCCTCTACCGGCTCCAGACAGAACCACATCAGCTCCCTCTTCCAAAGCCATCTTCGCAATTGCAAATGCGATACTGGTGTCAGTCAATACGCCGGTTACAAGTATCCTTTTATCCTTCAATAAACCCAATATATGCTCCTTTGCTTGATGTAATAGAAGTGCATCTTCTGTCGTGACATATCATACCAGAATATCCCGCCGAAGCCTGTCTTCAAGATACGCTTCCAGGAAATACAGTAGATATCATAAGTTGACGGTGATAACTTAACAGTGTTATAATACTGACTATGGCTGAAGATTATTATTTCTTTCAAAGAAAGCACACAGTATCCGGGCGGCCTCCATATGGTAAGACACGCAGCGTTGCTCTTATATCGCCCGAGATACGCGTTATGCCGCAGAGTACAAACACTTATGGCATACCAAATTCGATCTTCCGGCTGGGTGGCCACTACGGTCACACTCTAAGGCGTAATCCCTGGTGGGCATTGCCGGTGCTGTGCATAAGCCTTCTGCTCATATCGATGGACACCACCATATTGAACATAGCGCTTCCTACCCTTGTACGCACCCTGCATGCCAGCGTATCGCAGCTTCAATGGATAGTAGATTCATACCTACTCGTATTCGGATCGACCATATTGGTGGCAGGAAGCATGGGAGATCGTTTCGGACGTAAGCGCTTTCTGCAGATTGGCCTTACTATATTCGGTGCAGGTTCGGCCATGTCGGCATTTGCCGGTTCTGCGGATATTCTTATAGCAACACGGGCATTTATGGGGCTGGGCGCGGCGTTGATTATGCCGGCCACCCTTTCGATACTCACCAATACCTATACGGAGCCGAGAGATCGCGCAAAAGCACTTGGAGTATGGTCGGGAATGAATGGAGTAGGAGTAGTGCTGGGTCCTATCCTTGGGGGGTGGCTACTGGAGCATTTCTGGTGGGGATCTGTCTTTTTGATAAATGTTCCACTTGTAGCGATAGGTATCGTGGCTGGCGTACTCGTACTAAGAGATTCATACGATCCTGTAGCAAAGCGTCCAGACCTTATCGGAGCTGTATTGTCACTCGGTGGATTGGGCGTTATCCTCTTTGGATTGATACAAGCATCTACATGGGGTTGGATTTCACCGGGGGTCATCCTATCGCTGGTTGGTGGTGTCGTGTTGATCGGTATGATGGCGTTATTTGAAGAGAGGAGTAGCCACCCGATGCTGGACATCAGGGTCTTTAACGACAGAAGGTTTTCAGCTGCCGCCCTCTCCATTTCCCTGGGTTTCTTTAGTCTTATGGGAATGCTTTTTCTGATAACCCAGTTTTTCCAGTTTGTGCTTGGATATTCTCCGTTGCTGGCAGGAGTCCGGATGGCTCCACTGGCTATACCTCTGGTAATTGCAGCTATAGTTGCTCCAAGGTTGGATCGTATTGTCGGATCCAAGGCTGTTGTAGCTGTGGGGTTGGCTGCGATATTTGTGGCCCTTCTGTGGATGAGCACGATCCATATGAGCGAAGGTAATGTCTACGGCAGCGTACTTATTGGCCTTTTGCTTATTGGGCTGGGGCTTGGCCTGATGATGCCCGTTGCGGTAGATTCGGCGCTTGGATCCCTCCCGCTGGAAAAGTCGGGAGCAGGGTCTGCACTTAACTCATCTATGATACAGATAGGATCTGCTCTTGGTGTTGCAGTCCTGGGCACAGTGGAAGCGGTACCGTACCACCGGGCCGTACTGCATCAGTTGGCTGGTACTCATTTACCGGCTTCTATTATGCAGTTCATAAAGGGCTCGGTCGGAGGAGCCATTGAAGTCGCCCACCTCATTAAAGGGAGTAGCGGAGCGGCTCTTGCCCACGCTGCATTGGCTGGCTTCGATAGCGGGACACGCTCTGCTGACCTGGTGGGTGCTTTCATAGTGGCACTTGCTGTAGTTGTAACGATCATATTCCTGCCTGCCAAGAGATCGAGCCAGGCACCTGAGTCCTCTGCCGCCGGTAAAACATCCAGAATGATCAGGTTGCCAGATGTTGTGGGCGATCTCAGTATGCGTAGAAACATCAGCCGCATACGTGCCGGTATAGTAAAATTTCATGAAGTTGCAACTGGCTTTGACGGTAGCAAAAGGGAAGGAAAGATTGGCAACGCTGCCAACGGCAATGATGCTGCTACTGAAAGGTATAAGGTTTCCGGGAAGGTAAGCTGAGCATGAAAAGCAAGATATCACATAACGTGCAGTATGCAATTGAAAATGTCAAACTGGCGCGACCCCGTAAAAGGGCTGCAAAGGGAGACGGGTTACTACTAAAGCGGGAGATACTTGATGCAGCTGCTGAGCTGCTCACACAGACCGGCAGTGAAGAGGGTGTCTCTATACGCGCAGTGGCTGAAAAGGTGGGCGTCTCTACTCCAGCTATATACATACATTTTCGCGACAAGGAATCTATGATAATGGCGGTGTGCATGGAGGTCTTCAATGAGCTTGACCGTAGGCTGGAGGTCGCATCATCAGGTGTGGACGATCCGGTGGAAGTACTGAGAAAGCAGGGGATTGCTTATGTCAGGTTTGCTCTGGAGCGCCCGGAGCACTACCGCATAGTATTTATGCGAAGATCTGCAACGCCACTATCGGAAGTTTACGATATCGATCCCGTATCTACCAATGTCTTTCAGCGACTTCTTGCCACCGTTCATCAATGCCAGGATATGGGTATATTCCCTCCAGGTGATGGTATACAGATTGTGCTTGCACTCTGGTCGGTTGCTCACGGATTGGCTTCCCTCCTTATAACCAAGCCTTATCTACCCTGGCCGGATATAGAAGAATTTGCAGATTTGATCTTCAAGATGGCACGACTGGGAATGTCTGCATTCAGCGAACCCTGAACCCTCAAGTCGTGCTTCGCCATCTCGTCCACGCAACAGACGTTTGCGCCCCACCCTCCCCATATTGTGGTCATATCCTAATCTCCCACAATATATCAGTAGTCAGATTATATCGTAATATTGTTATTACACACGCTCCTGGATCAGAGAGCTATTGAAATTGCTGAAAGATACGATGGGCACAAGGGGTATGTAACAAATAATTCCGAATCTGGATGCCATCACTGCTTGATGGCGAAGTTCAAATTGCACACTTATTCGCCGAAGATGGAACGGTAGCTGTGTTTGTCCGGAAGTCTATCTTGTAGCTACCTATTACGGTACGACTCAGGGCAGTAGCACAGCAACTTGGCAATTTGTTACAACTCGGTTACAATTTGTGTTCGCCTATTGACATTGAGAGAAAGAGGGTAAAATATTGGTTGAAAGGAGAAAAGGAGCAACATGTTTGTTGTCAAAAAATCAGAGAATGGCCAAAATATGAGATTTATTAAGATAGCTGGCTACATAGTGATAGTAACAGTTCTGTTGGTCGCTGGCGGGCTCTTATTAACCGGTGGCATCGCATCAAACCTGAAACCATCTTCGCAGGCCGTACTAACCAGCAAAGTGTCACCATCTACCACATCAATATCTTCATCTTCGACAGTAACGCCCCCATCGCCCTGCAGTGTCCCGACTCCCCCACCATCTACTAACATCCCTGCTCCCCCAAACCCCCCACCACCCTGCAGTGTCCCGACTATCCCACCTAACGCCAAATTCGTTCATGTACCACCTAATTATATTTACGGAAGTGGCGATTTGTGCTATGACTCACATATGACACTTTGTGGCCAAGAGAAAAACTGACGTGGCCCTATGATTTTGAACGCCGGGTTCAGGTGCGATCTTTGGTTATAGTATCATAAGGAGATAGCATTTGACCAATAAAGAAAAAGTACATTGATCTCTATGGCAATACAGAAATACCCGTATGCAACTGCACTGCCCTGGCGAGCTTGTAATCCATAGTAAGGAGTCCTGCCGAGAGTTGCTCAGTAAGGGCTACATACGTGGCATCATATGAAGATATATTATTACCGAGTTCCAAGATGCGTCCCAACAGTGCTTGATGATTATGACGCGTCAACGGCAGGTCTAAGTAGTCATCAACGGCATCTGTTGCGCGTTGCCAAGACAATTCTCTTCGCAGCACGGCTCTGCGCAACCCAGCAACTATCTCTATATCGCATAGAGCAGGTATGTGCAAGTCCGTCTCTTCACTGCATAGGATTGCCCTTACCTCATCTGACGCGTCTGTTCCAAGCAGATATTCCAGTAATGCGGATGCATCGCTTACTATAACTTTCAGGGGTCATCCCGTCCAGAACGTTCCTCATGCAACAGATCTGCCGCAGGGTGGTCCAGATGAACTCTTGACCTTTTCTCTATACGTTCGAAAACCTCTATCGCGGGCGGTCTCTGTATTTCACGGAATAGGATGTCTTGAATATATGCAGTTAACGTTTGCGAGTGCTTGTGGGCACGCTTGAGTAACTCAAGATGTAATTCGTCAGGCACATTTC
>JAJZWU010000066.1 GCA_021846515.1 Actinomycetes bacterium | reverse complement strand
ACTCGCCAACGCGTCCGTCACGTGCATCTATGGAGTTGAACAAATCAGTAAACGATGGGCATAAGTTGAAACAAACTCTACACCCATTACAGATATCGAATACCCTGCCAATCTCCCGACTAACATCATCTTCATCGGTATATAAAAGATCATCGGGATTGTAAGTAACGCTCATTTTTAGACCTCGCTATATTCTGGGAGCCATATCCTGTAGCATACATGATCCTGTAGCATACGACATAAACCGATGGGTTGGAGAAGCCGGCCACACGGGGAGGGATCCAGTGGCCGGCACAATCTACCTGAGCACGGGGGGACGACTCAGGCGATCGACTCCAACCCATCTTTAAATTTAGCAGCATGGCTCCGCTCTGCGCGCGCAAGGGTCTCAAACCACTCCCCAATTTCTTCAAAACCTTCTTCACGAGCGGTTTTAGCGAATCCTGGATACATCTCTGTATACTCATAGGTCTCACCTTCTATGGCAGAACCCAGATTATCGGCAGTAGTACCGACTGCGTGACCGGTGACAGGATCGCCCACCTCGCTCAAATAGTCAAAATGACCAAAGGCGTGGCCTGTCTCTCCTTCACCGACCGAACGGAATAACGCAGCTACTTCAGGATACCCTTCCACGTCTGCCTTACGTGCAAAGTACATATACCTGCGGTTTGCCTGGCTCTCACCTGCAAAAGCCTCTTTCAGGTTGCTTTCTGTCTTGGATCCTTTTAAAGATGCCATATTTAACTTACCTCCTTTGTCTCTTTGTTGGTATATTTTCTTTTTACACCTGGTTGATGAGGTCTACCTCTGTAATGCTGTAAATTGGCAGTACGCTGGTAACCGGTACCGGAAGACCTGCCATCCATACAATCTTGACATACTCCCCGAAAGACGACCTCCGAAGAGTCTACCTGAAACCCTTGCTTCAGCTCCTCAGGAAGATTCAACGGCCCCATATCAATATAGAGATCGCTTACCTTTCCGCATGATCTACATACAAGATGATGGTGTGGAACATCCACGTTTGGATCGTACCTCAACATCCCCGTTCCCAGATCTAAAGAGTCCAACTCGCCCATATCGACCAATTCTGCAAGGGTTCTGTAAACTGTCTGCATAGAAAGCGAGTTCATCTCTCTGACGGCTTCACGGTAAACCTCTTCGGCAGAAGGATGCGTGGAACGTCCCTGTAAAATCTTGAATATATGCTGACGCTGAGGAGTGATGCGGTATCCGTTCTGCTTAAATAATTTTACCAGACCGGGCATATCCTTCATGGACAAACCTTCTTCCTGTAGACGGCAAATGCGCTTCCAACTGCCGTACTCCAGCAATGCAACGAGCAATCCGATGCAATCACTCCACTGGTTGGCGTAGTTACTACTAGTTCAACGGATACTGACATGACCGCTCCATTGGATATCGAAAAGCATACATTGCAATAAAAATTATAGCACTAGTATCCTTAATAATACTCATTCTCAAGTAATATTTATACACATTTGTTATATTCACCGTACGGTGAACGCAAGTCAAGCCGTTCCTTGCCGTTCCTTGCCAACCATTCCTTCCAACCACTCCCTGCCATTCCCCTTGCCTGCTAGATATCCGATTGAAAGCCTCCAACCATTCTCTCCAATCCAGCACAACAACTATTATTTCCACCCAATGTGACTTGACCATCTCACGACCTATCCTCCCTCAACCCACCTCAATCCAGCACAACAACTATTATTTCCACCCAATGTGACTTAATCGACTACTAAAGAGTAATATAGTAACGGCTGCTACAGGTACCCAGATACAAACGTTAAAGTATAAGGATATGGGAGTGATATCAGTTGCTACCCAAAGTAAACCAGAGTGAAAAGGAAACTGAAAGAGATGGCCTCTATAAAAGATCACCAATTTGAACGCGAATCGGCTCTTATCAGATTGCAGACTGAATCATTCGATCTCTTGATAATAGGAGGAGGTATCACAGGAGCTGGCGTAGCACTGGATGCGGCTTCAAGAGGTCTCAAGGTGGCTTTGATAGAACGAAACGACTTCGCGTCTGGCACGTCATCCAAGTCATCCAAGCTCGTCCACGGTGGATTGCGCTACCTGCAACACGGTGATGTGTCGTTGGTGTACGAAGCACTGTATGAACGCCAAAGACTTCTCCGCAATGCACCGCACCTTGTAAAGCCACTCCCGTTTGTAATTCCAGTTTTTACCTCGAAACGTGCCGCTTTAGCAAAATCAGCTACTGCTGCCATCTCCAGCGCATTGTGGATGTACGATCTCACCGGAGGGGTGCGTATAGGGAAATTTCACTCACGGCTATCATCTGATGCTGTACACAGTTACCTGCCATCGCTGAACGCAAACCGTATTAGCAGTGGATTCTTATATTACGATGCAAGTGCTGATGACGCTAGGCTTACTTTAGAGGTGCTGGAGACTGCTGTATTGCGTTATGGAGCCATTGCTGCAAACTACACCGAAGCCATAGGGATGAACCATGACACATCGGGGAACATTACTTCGGTGACAGTTCGATCACGTATCTTTGATCATGCTTATTATACCGACCCTACGCCTTCCGTAGCTCCACATACCCTTACCGGGAACGGCACCCCTCCGGCTACCACTGCCAAGGCCAACAGCTCTCCAGACACCACTGCCAAGCCCGGCACCCCAGACACCTCCACCAAGAGAACCCCCTCAGCTACCCTCGTTAACGAGCAAAAAAATGACCAAATAGAATTTGAAATACGTGCCAAGGTGATCATAAATGCTACCGGTGCATGGGTGGATGCTATACAATCGCTGGACTCCAACCACCACCAACATACGGTCCGCCCGGCAAAAGGGATACACATCTCCTTCGATACTTCAAAGCTCCCACTAAAGGCTGCAGGTGTACTACCGGTAAAGAGCGATAGACGAAATATCTTTATAATACCGTGGGAAGATGCTCCATATGCCTATGTCGGAACGACCGACACTGATTGGGATGGCTCCATTGATGACCCCCAATGTACACCGGATGACATAACCTATCTACTGGACGCGATAAACCACTACCTGAATACACCCCTACACAGTACGGACATCACAGCAACTTGGGCAGGAGTACGTCCTCTGCTGAACAAAGAACACCACAACAGCAAACAGGCTCGTACTGCCGATCTGTCCAGACATCATAGCGTAGTCGACTCAGGTAGTGGGCTGATTACAGTCACTGGAGGTAAATTAACTACTTACAGAAAAATGGCAAAAGATGCCGTAGACAAGGCAATATCCCACCTGCATAACACTAATGCTGTAACGCAACGATCATATACCAAGAACATACGTATCATCGGCTCTGAAGACCCATCGGCATTGCAAGAATTGCACCAAGATACTACTCAAGCTCTATTGGGGCTGTCTCCTGAGACAACAACCCACCTTATCAACAGGTATGGCACCAATGCACCGGCGCTCATTGATCTGGCTACCAGCTACCCCGGATCTCTGGAACCTATCGTGCCACAGATGCCTTATCTGATTATAGAAGCAATCTGGGCAGTACAAAAAGAGATGGCATGCACCGTAGAAGATATACTGGCACGTAGGATGAGAATGTCGTTTATGGATACCGCTGCGACCAGGCAAGCCGCCGCCACAATGAGCAATATATTGGCAGCAGCATGGAATCGAGATCTCGCTGATGTTCAAAGAGACGTTGAGCTATTTATACGTTCGCTTGATGATCAGAATGTATCGCTATGAGTCGGGAAGTACCAATCGAACTCACCAAGGCAACAAACAGCAGCCTGCCGACGAGCAGGTTTGAACTGCCCATCATCACACTTGATGCTGCTGTCTTGAAACGGTTGGAGGAATCATGCAGCACGGTACTAACCGATGATACCTCTTGCATCGATGCATCTCGTGACTGGTGGCCTATATCGATTAAATGGGCAATAGGTGGATCCGTACCAGCACTGCCTACCGTAGTGGCGCGACCCGCCAGCACCGAAGAGGTAGCCAAGGTAGTCGCAATATGCAGTGAATTTCACATTCCTGTCACTACTTCGGCCGGAAGATCTGGGGTATGCGGCGGTGCTATACCACTTTTTGGCGGAATAGCTCTCGACATGACGGATATGGCTGGGATAAGCGACATAGACGATACTTCACTGACCGTTAGAGCAGCCGCAGGAACCTTCGGACCGCCACTAGAAGAAGAACTGCGGGCCAACGGATTCACCCTTGGGCATTGGCCACAATCTTTTGACATATCAACATTGGGGGGATGGCTGGCTTGCAGATCTGCTGGTCAGTATTCTACACGTTACGGAAAAATTGAGGACATGGCAAGGGGACTTGAGGTAGTCATGGCTGACTCCACGGTAATCCATACAGGATTTGATGCCCCAAGGGCTGCGACTGGTCCGGATCTAAGTCAACTCTTCCTCGGTTCTGAAGGCACTCTCGGCGTAATCACAGAAGCCAGGCTCTCCATTCGTCCGCTTCCCGAATCGTCTGACCGACGTACCTGGATATTCAGCAATTTCTATGATGGGCTAGAGGCATGCAGAATGATTCTAAGGCGAGGCGCTACACCTGCAGTCATGAGGCTGTACGACACCCAAGAATCTACCCTACATTTCGAGACAGGCACTGGTTGTGTGCTAATCGTATATGACGAGGCAGACCCAGGGCTACTCTCCTGGACATTGCAGGTAGTGGATGAGGAATGTGCTGCCCGGCACGCCTCACTTGGCGACAATGACCTGGTAGAGAAGTGGTTCAATAAACGAAACGACGTATCTGTGCTGGCACCACTTTACAAATCAGGCATCATAGTCGATACGATAGAGATTGCAGCATCCTGGAAGAATCTCCCAGAACTATATAAAAGCTGCATGAGTTCCTTGCAGTCACTACCCGAAACACTCTATGCTTCAGCACACCTGTCACATAGCTACAATGATGGCGCATGCATGTATATGACATTTGCAGGTCAGCCTACCGATGCAGGTCAGCCTACTGATAGTCAGGAAGCTCATGGACAAAATCCTTCCGAGTTGTACTACAATGCCGCATGGCGCCGTACAATGGAATCAGTAATGAGCACAGGTGGCAGCATTAGCCATCACCATGGAATAGGAGTACAACGAGCTCCTTATCTTCGCACAGCTCTCGGTCCGGCATGGCCGATACTGGAAAGTATAAAAAACTCCCTTGATCCAAAGGGAATCCTCAATCCTGGTAAACTTGGGTTTTCAAGTTATATCTGCGGCACCCCTTGGCCGTAGCTGCAAAAATCGTCAAGCGAAAAACACCAGTCATCTAGAACTCCACTAAGTATAGATAACCATTACAGGTAGAGATGAGGCAATCTCCATTCACATCATACCGATAGGTACTCCTCTCATTCATTCGCTCGACACCGCGGTGTCGAACAGAGCGAAGCAGACCTCAGGATGGGATCAAGGTGCCACGTAGGCGAAGACGGGAAAGCCATTATACCAAGACGAGAAGGAGGGAAGGAACGGTCCGTTAATAATGACTCCATATTCGCCGTTGTTACCGGGACCCGCATCGCCCTCTATCGTGTCGACGAAACCGTCGGGCCAGACTTGGGCGACTATCCCCATATGTACAGCCGTGTCGACCGTCTGTGGACCCGTACCGTAAAGGATGGCATCTCCCGGCTGCGGGAACGACGAGGGGGCAAGCTCGTTTCCATTGCTCACTCCCCAATTGTAGACGCTGCCGACAAAAGAGTAGCGCGGAATCTGGATGCCTGCCTGCTCCCACACCGATGTAGCGAAAAGAACGCACCACGGCTCACAAGGTCCGTACGGATTGCAAAATGTACCCGGCTGGCTGGCCGGGGCAACCTTACCAGCCGCATCCTGCACGATCGCCTCACCAAGACTGCTGGCGGTCATACCGCCTGGCGGGGGGAAAGTCGTCCTTATCCCCTCCGGACTGAGCAGCCAGTACCCGAGCCCACCTCCGGAGAGTGCCATCCCGGAAGTGGGAACATCCGGCACTGTTCCACCTAGCGACCCCTGGTAGACTGCATCACCAAAGGTATAGACAGAACCGTTAGCGCCTGCGAGGTAATATCCCTTGCCGTCTGGCGTAACCGCCATAGAGACGATGGGAGCGGGGAACGAGGCACTTCCCA
>JAJZWU010000065.1 GCA_021846515.1 Actinomycetes bacterium | reverse complement strand
CAAGTTCAGAGAATTCATTGGCAAGTTCCCTGCCAGCAATCACTACTTCAAACCTCTCAACCATATCGGAGTCATCTCTACGGCGTCTCGCCAAAGGAGATACTTCTACAGGAAAATCTCGTACTATCATAGGACCCCATAAATTACCTTCACATGCTTTCTCGTATATCTCCATCAGTAGTTTGCCTTTCCCCCATCCAAGATCTGGTTGCACACCTAATTCCCGCAACACTGACGACAGCTCCTTTTCAGAACTATGCACACTGAGATGGTGCCCAGTACTCTCCTCCACAAGCTCCTCCATGGTCGCTCTTCGCCAGGGTGGCTGCAAGTGCAACTCCTTCCCTTGGTAGCTTATACTATTGGTACCAAGCAACCTGAGTGCGATGTCACTCACGAGTGATTCGATCTGCACCATCAGATCCTCATAATCGGCATATGCCTGGTAGAGCTCGAGCATAGTGAACTCAGGATTATGCCTGGGAGATATACCCTCGTTGCGAAATACTCTACCTATCTCGAATACCTTTTCGAATCCCCCCACTACCAATCGTTTCAGGTACAACTCCGGAGCTATACGCAGATACATGTCCATATCCAGCGCATGGTGATGAGTAATAAACGGTCTGGCAAGTGCTCCACCAGGAATCGGGTGCAGTATAGGAGTTTCTACTTCTATAAATCCCTGATCCTCGAGGATACGTCTTGTCTCTCTGATAATCGCAAAACGAGTTTGTAATATCTCACGAGTAGGTTCATTTGCCCAGAGATCCACCTCTCTCTGTCTGTAGCGAACCTCAATATCAGTGATGCCACGCCACTTGTCTCCAAATGACATCCTGGCCTTAGCCAATAGCACCCACTCTTCCACCAGTATGGAAAGCTCGCCTCTCTTTGTTTTGACCACTTTTCCACTTGCACCGATCCAATCTCCAAGCGATAGATGGATGAAATCGTCAAACCCAGTAGTATCGGTAATTCTGGCAAAAAGTTGTATCTGCCCTGAAGAATCCACCAGCGTAGCAAAAGCTACCTTGCCCTGGGTCCTGAGCAGCATTACTCTTCCTGCCACGCTGTGACGTAATTGGCTCTCTTCACCGGGTGCAAGATCAGAAAATTGCTCATGGACTGAAGCCGCACTGGCAGTTTTATTGAATTGCATTGCGCGGCCTCTCGTTGTCGAGTGAATCACCAATTGCATTGCGCGGCCTCTCATTACTAGCCGTACCACCGGCAGTAGTACTGTGTAGATAGACCAATTTCAAGCCATACAAAGTCAACCATGAATTGAGGTAATCGACGCTCTGGCAATAGGGCACTATCATCTCGGCAAGCCCTCCCGTTGCCACTACTGTAGTGTTCTCTCCGAGTTCCTGCCTGAATAAATTGCACATAGAATCAAGTTGGCCAGCAAACCCATACAGAATACCTGACCGTATTGACTCGGCTGTAGAACGTCCTATTACCGACTTCGGCTTGGCTAGAGTTACCTGGCGAAGTGCCGCAGCATGGGCAAAGAGCGCGTCCATACTGATGGATACCCCTGGCATGATTGCACCTCCAAGATATTCCCCACTAACAGAGATTCCGTCCACGGTAGTAGCCGTACCAAGATCTGCCACTATGCACGGACCTCCATAAATGCTAAACGCTCCAATTGCATTAGCTATCCTGTCTGGCCCGACCTCTCGAGGATCATCGTACAGTATGGGCATACCGGAACGTAGACCTGGCTCGAGTACGACAAGCCTTATCCCCGGCAACCAACGCGAAGTCATCTCCTTCAATGCAGTTGCAGCACTGGGAACTGAAGAAGTAACCACTATCCCGGTTACAGTCGAATCAATCCGAAGACCGACCAGACTCAGCAAATGGAAAAGGTTCATAGCATACTCATCTGCTGTCCTCTCTGGAACAGTGCTCGTGCGCCAATGATGTACAAGTCCTGCCAGGTAAGTGGCATGCTGTTTTTCATCATAACCAGCTCTAATGCCAGAATTTCCCTCTCTACTGGTGCTACCGTCTCTTTCTCCACTGACACCCGGATCTCTCTCACCATTGGCGTAGTTGACAGAAAGGTCGAACAGACCGATAACAGTCTCGGTATTCCCTACATCTATTGCAAGAAGCATTACCGCGCCACCAGACTATTCATCTATATCAAGACCCAGATCAAGGGCAGCAACCGAATGGGTAAGGGCACCCACCGATATAAAATCTACCCCACATGATGCGTAATCAGCAACATTCTGTATTGTGATACCACCGGATACCTCCACTAGTATACGACCATCGCTGCGCAAAGAAGACAGTAACTCTACGCATCTACTCACCTCCGCTGGCGTCATGTTGTCCAAAAGCACCATGGCTGCCCCGGCCTCTTGTGCTTCGACAGCCTGCTCTATTGTGTCACATTCTACTTCCACCAGCTTCACCGGCCAGTTCGCACGTGCAACAGCAACTGCCTCAGAGATTGACATTCCGGTCAGATGATTGTCCTTGATCAATATCGCCTCAGATAAATTACCTCTATGGTTTCTTCCTCCTCCCGCACGTATAGCGGCTTTTTCCAACGCTCTCAGGCCTGGCGTTGTCTTCCGGGTATCAAGAATGACAGCCTTACTGTCAGGTATGCTCGCCTGTACAACAAAGCGGTTGGTCAGTGTCGCCACTCCCGAAAGATGGCACAAAAAATTAAGTGCCGTTCTCTCCGCAGTGAGGATAGAGCGGAGGCTACCCGATACCTCTGCAATTACCGAACCATTGGACACCTCTCCTCCGTCGAAAACCAACCAGTTTACATGAATAGAACTATCTATCTGCATAAATGCCTCGATAGCACAGAGTCTCCCCGCGACTATACCATCTTGGCGAGATTTGATGCAAAAGCGGGCAGTGCGTTCCAATGGGATCAACGCTGCAGTGACATCACCCAACGGCAACAGGTCTTCTTCTATTGCCAGCCTGACGGCCTGACGAACAGCTCCTATGGGAGGATCCGGTTGTGCTTGGCTTTCGGCAATCATACTTGCTTTGGTCATCATACTTGCTTTGGCGACCATTCTTGCAACTGTAGTGGTCGTTGCGCTGAAGACATACTGCTCATACTGATGGGATTCATACTGACAAGGTTACACCGCTGGATTTCCATGTACAATCCTGACTAAGCCACGTTCGCTGGCGTCGGGGTACTCTATCCTTGCGTGGGCACCTCTGGTCTCTCTTCGGTCATAGGCTGACCTGACCAGTGCATTTGCGACAATACACATGTTGAGTAACTCTATTGTATCACGATTTATATACATCTGATTACCTGCAAGTGAGCTACTCTCAGACGCTTGATCCCCTATAAGCTTGACAGACATAGGTGACGTAGGCACAGACATGGACGTGGGTATGGGCATGGGCATGGACGACATGGGTATAGACGACACAGTATCATGTATCGTTCGGGCTACTCCACTGAGACCGCCCTCAGATCGTATCACTCCGCCGCCCTGCATCATCTCCTCTTGAAAGTGCTCCCTCATCTTTCTTATCTTTGAATCTGTTTGATGACCAATTGACCCCGGAATCAGAGCACTCTCATGTTGTGTAATCTCATTCTGCATACTTGAATGCTCCATTGAATCACTCTCATGCTGTGAACTTGCGTGTTCCATGCGTGAGCTTTCACGTCCTATGGGAGAGATACCATAATGCTCCTCGAACTCCTCTACCCCCATGCACGCAACCCTGCTCTGTGCTCCCAACCAAGCTGCAATGGCTCCGGTCGCATCGGCCTTCCGCTTGCCCGATACAATAGCTCTGGCTGCCCTTATGCCATACACCAACCCCTCCAGTAAAGAGTTGGATGCCAGTCGGTTAGCTCCATGTACCCCCGTACATGCGACCTCACCAGCGGCAAAAAGACCTTCGCAACCAGTAGCTCCATCTAGGTCGGTGAGAATTCCTCCTGATACATAGTGTGCTGCAGGAGCAACCGGCAACCAATCTTTGGTAGGATCCAGATTGCAACTCTCCAGCATAGTAAATATTGTAGGAAATCGCTCATCAAAACCAGCCAGGCCAGTAGCATCCAGCCAAAGATGGGGCATGCCCTGCTCTGCCATCTTTAGAGCTATCGCCCTACTTACCTTGTCACGGGGAGCAAGTTCGTCTACAAACCTATTCCCATCCCTATCACGTAATACGGCACCATGACCACGAAGAGCTTCAGATAACAATGGTCTAGGCATGACAGCATGATATAGAGCAGTGGGATGAAATTGGAAAAACTCCAAATCGGCCACTGGCACTCCTGCCCTTAGCGCCATAGCAACACCATCTCCGGTAGCTTCAGGAGGATTGGTAGTAACGGAATAGAGTTGTCCAGCGCCCCCAGTAGCCAGCAAAACCACTTCCGCTCTAATCTCCTGCAAATTACCCAACGGATCTATACAGCGCACTCCCTTGCAAATACCCATTTCTACAATCAAATCGAAGCTGAACCATCTCTCCATGATGGTAACATCGCTTGCACGCACAGATTCCACAAGTGCACGCTCCACCTCTGCTCCAGTAGCCACCCCTCCAGCATGTAAAACTCTGGCAGCAGAATGCCCCCCTTCTCGTGCCCGCAGGTAATTCCCTGCTGCGTCACGATCAAATGACATACCGGCAGCGACTAGGGCAATAATTGCATCCGGTCCCTCATCCACCAGAACACGAACAGCATCCAAGTCGCAGAGTCCGTCACCTGCCTTGAGTGTGTCAGACATGTGTTGATCAATGCTGTCCTCGTCACCGGGCAATACTGCCGCTATTCCACCCTGTGCCCAACGAGTAGCTGACTGGCTTAACTCTCCCTTTGTTATGATACCGACACGCATATCTTTATCAATACCGGTCGTACTCCTTTTGCTAATCGTGTTCCTTTTGCCAGCTATACTCCTTTTGTCGGTCGTGTCTCTTTTGTCGGTTATGTCCCTTTTGCCGAATGTGTCCCCCATACTAGCCATACCGTTCATGCTCAATGACAGTGCAGCAAAAAGACCAGCTACGCCACTACCTATCACCAAGACATCAAAGGAAGCTGGCTGGCTCGGCATGGAAGTAGCAGGTGACTCAAGATTCATCTTGACATCCTCCCCATGGCTAAAGCCAGAGACTTGTAGGGAGCGTCTGGTCAAGATTCATCGGGACATTTGACCGGTAGTGCCTGCATCAAGGTGCAATGGCACTCCCTTCAGGGTAGGACGGTTACGATCATCTACATGCACCACCTTAGGGCTATAATTGGCCAGCTCCACCTCTTCGTAATCGGCATAGGTCAATATAATCACCTTGTCCCCTGGATGAACCAACCTGGCTGCAGCACCATTCAGGCAAATCTGTCCGGCATCGCCCTCTATGGCATACGTTTCGAATCGGGCACCGTTATCAATATCCAGTACCGCTACCTGCTCATTCTCCATGATGTCCGCAAGCTCCATCAAGGCCGGATCTATACTAATTGAGCCTATATAATTGATATTCGCTTCCGTCACGGTAGCCCTGTGTATCTTGGACTTTAGCATATGCCTTCTCATACTACTATCCTTCCTCCTCTCTGGAGAATATGCCTTCTCATATTTATATCCTTCCTATCCTCCTCTATATCCTTCCTGTCCCTCGATGATAACATTGTACTCCGATATTATCTATCAGCCTAACATCACCGACTTTAGCTGCAACAAGTAGCCTGATACGCTCACCATCATTGCCAAGCTTATTACCTACTGGTACAAAACTATCTGCATAGACTATTTCGGCGTATTCGACCAACACTCCCTCCTCTTTTTCCATCTCAACAACCATAGCCTTTTTAGCCACATCGATACCAGCGCTAGAACAAATCGCCTTCTCTCCTGCGAGCAGGGCACGATAAAGAGACAGAGCGGCCTTGCGCATCTTTGGGGAAAGATTTCTATTACGGCTGGACATGGCAAGGCCGTCAGCCTCTCTGACCGTAGGACACGGTACTACCTCTACCGGAAGCAGCATTTCCCTGACCAACTCTCTAACAACTGCAATCTGCTGATAATCCTTCTCACCAAAATACGCCTTACACCTCCCCGCAATAGCAAACAACTTGGCTACTACGGTTGCAACCCCGTCAAAATGACCTGGCCTGAAAGCACCCTCCAGTATCTCCGTGACACCTGATACATGTACCACGCTGCCAGGCGGTG
>JAJZWU010000064.1 GCA_021846515.1 Actinomycetes bacterium | reverse complement strand
GAAGCAGTATTGTTCACAATACCACCAACGGTATTGAGCGCCCCCGACAGCGGCTTCGTAACGCCACCTACCACCTTGTTGACCCCCGAAGAAGCTCCATTTAATGCCCCCCCTCCTGCTCCACCAGATGGCAACGCTCCCAGTCCCGAAAGGTGCAATCCGTTGCCTGTACCATGCGAGCTGGACGCACCATTACCTTTCCCGGTCGAGCTACCAAGTTGATTCGCTGCCCCATGCGATAACCTAGTTACCACCGGCACCTTTGAACTATGTTTGGTCGCATGCACCGGCAATTTGCCTGCATTGGTATCTCTCGATGTACCAGAAACAACACTCGGACGAGCACTATTGGGCTGTGCCAACATACTGCCTATGCCGATTCCGGTAGCAGCCAACGCCCCTGACGTAATGGCAATAACCGCCACACCGGATGCAGACTTCGTGTAGGCAAGCATTTTTGCCGAGAAGTGAGCAAGATGCCGCTTCAAGGCACCCAGAGCTACGAATAGACCACCAAGTGCGCCACCGGATCTCTTGAGCCTGCTACCCTTGATTGCATCTTCCGAAAGCTGATCTTCAGGAGCAGACAATTCAGAAAACTGCCGCCGCAACGCTTGCCGAGCTCGCCACAGCAAGGTTTGCACGGCCTCTATCCCGATGCCCTCATACTCTGCTATCTGCTGATACGACCACCCAAGATGCTCGCGCATCTCCAGTATTCTCTGATGACGCTTACGCAGCATAGAAAATGCCCTTGTAGCTATCCCGCGTTCCACTCCAGACATCACCGAATCCTCTACGGCATCATTGGTATCCTGCATCCTCACCGATACCAAGCGTTCAATCTCATCTACGGCAGTGGAACGTGAACGTTTCCGTAGATTCCCTATGCACAGGTTGGATGCGATGACGCTTAACCAGGGATAGAATCGGCGATCACCACCGAACGACGGCAATGCCCTCCATGCTCTGGCAAACGTCTCTTGTGCGGCATCTTCAGCATCCTGGACATTACCGAGTACCTTGTAACAGGTAAAGTAAATGCGACGATAGTAATGAGAATAGAGTATGCCAAATGCATTTTTGTCACCCTTCTGGCATCTCTCTACAAGGCTCCTGTCTCTCCCCATGTCGACATACCCTGACTCAATATCGCTTTCAGATTCATACTGATCTGCATCAATATAGTCGTCGCCAGCCGGAGAGGAGATTACTCCTGTACCGCCGCCAACTCTGCTACCACTGGCGGGTGCAAGGCTGTTACCCGGAATGGTGACCAATAGCACTTCTCCGTCCTGCTCTGCATTGTCTTCCTCCGACTCAATTCGGGCATCAACTACCGAAACCATGTATTCCCCCTAACGTCTCTTCCCAAGTCCATTCATAGAAACCACCCTTAGTGATTATTATACTCTTAATCCCCATAAAAGTAAACCCCGTCATGGTACTTCTTACGGTTCTGGTACCCATACTCATCTGTGTGTCTATCTGTGCGCACACCATTAAGTTCACCGCCATGTACCTTCAAGATGTTGGAACAGGCCTGTTCCCTGACCGACCTGTTCCTTGGCTACCACTGGAATAGCAACAGCCGGTCTACTCGCAATCCCACCCAATAGTGCCCCTACGTCAAACGACGCAATACTTACCAGGATAAGTAACAATGCCACTATACGACGGCGAATCTTCATAATTACGTCCTCCTCATTACCCACTGCTCTATAGTGAGTTCAGAATCGACTATCTTCTCCACTACTGTCTCGCTGTACTGGCCGGGTGAGTTTCCGCCACTTATATAAAGACTCGTATGGATGACAACCGCTATAGGAGTACTTCCCGTTGCACGTATAGTTACATCAAAAGGTGAAGTATACTGCGAGTATTGGGATATGGACGCTCCCTGGAGCGGAGCTGGTGGCTCCACACCCGGTGCAAGGCTGTTCCACCAAGAACGATTTCTCGCTGCTAATGCATGAATAGCGCCAAAATATGCTTTCAACCCAGATGCCTCCACGGCCAACGGTCCCGGTGACTGCACCCATGTGCTAACTGGATTTCCTACAAGCGTCATCGTCCCCATGGGGACCTCATTGTCCTGCAAGGTCAACCCCTGCGCAGCGAGAGATGCAGGAACCGGCACGCTCGGACCAGTAGAGTAACCTTCTATCTGGCGAGTTAACCCGGAGGTGGTATCTGCAACTCCCAGCCTCGTTACAGAAGACTCCTTGGCAAATACCAGGTAACGCGTAGGAGTAAACCATAGGGCATCGGTCGGCCAGCATGTGTCGAGAACTATGCTCGAAAAACTCGTATTCGGTATCGAGCTACCAGCCTGGACAACTGACATTTTATAGACCTGAAACCTGTATATGGTACAGCCGGATTGAAACTCCACCAAACTGCCTTCCTTCAGGGCATTCAAATGCGAAAAGTAGCTCACATCATGCGCAAGCATCACTGATGCCCCGCTACCGCCGGGAGCAACCGACTGTGGAAAATGTCCTACTGCGACTGCCAGTACTGGATTTGATACGCCTTGTTCCACCGGAGCAAAAAGGTGCAATGAGGGTATACTGAGTATTCCGATAAGCTGTCCTTGAACCGTACTTCCCTGCACACAACTGCTTACCTCCGATGCCCGATCATGGCTGATCATCGACTGCTCACGACCAATAAGAATATTTGCAGAGTGACGCTGATGCAATGTCCAACCGGTAATATACCCGCCTACCCCGAAACCGGCACAGACCAGAAGTATCCCCGTAACTGCCCGAACATGAGAAAGTAGCTGCAAGTTCATCTATTTACCCGCTCGAATTTACTGTACCTCTTACCGGCGATTCTTTTCCTGTGTACATATTGCTGCATACTGCCAACCAAACGCGGCCAAGCAAGCAATAGTATCCCAAGGACTACCGGCAAAGCTACAACCAACGGTGCCCAACCTGCCCATGGTTCCCCGGTATGTATGTTCGTAGGCCCTGGAATCACTGGCGGTTGAGTCGTAGTGGGTGGAGTGGGTATCTGTGTCGTATCTCCTACCAGACTTGCTGTAGAAGAGGCAAACCTAAGGCGTATGCCGCCACTATAAGGACTGGAGGCGAGTGCACCTACACCCTCGAAAAGATCTATGTTCAATGCCGTAACGGTAGCACTGGCATTGTCACCGGAGACACTATGGCTGCCGTAACCGACCGTGATAGTAGACTGAAGTGGAGTTCCACTAAGAATAGTTTGCGATTGACCCGGTGCAAGTTTAAAGGATCTCTGGCCGGTTACGGGCGTAAAAACTGACAGCGATACTACTCCAGGCAAATCACTGGCACTGAGGGTCCCAGTAGATGGATTAAATCCAACCGTAGCATTAGAGCTTCCTAGTGATACCCCTATAAGCGGAATCCCCGATCCACCCGCTCCGGGCAACACCTGTATCTGTACACCAGCAGAACTAGCTGAAGCCAATATATCGCCTGTCGAACTATTCTGCTCCACTATGCTGCTACTCTTTGCCTGCCCTACTTGGATAGAGAGAGTCTGCAAAGTGCTTACCATATGCAGTACCTCACCGAGTAGCTGAGAGAGGGGCAGTCCCGCTGCCGGAAGTTTGGGCAATTGACCAAGAACGGTGTTGAGTGCCGAAGAAACTGGGCTTGACGGCTCCACAAGTATCTTACTAAGCAATCCTGCCAGATTGATGCCTACCGATGCCACCGAGCCGGTGCTACGGGCATCTACGGCTCCAGCAGTGCCGATGCTGGTATCTGCTGATCCACATGCCAAAGCGATAGCCAGCGGGCTACCCAACGGTCCGATATCTGGGATTGAAGGCGTAGCACATTGTTGTGGATGGTTGTCACTCGTCCTCACGTGTGTACTCAATGCCGAAGTATTTCCGGTCAGTACGGGAAACAACTCTCCACTTCCTGATGCCTGCGCTTCAGTACTATAGACAGTACTACCTGATACAACAGATGCGCCCCTTGAACTGGAAGCCCCCAGGATAACGGTATTACCGGCGATAGACAATGAAAGTCCCTTCGCTGTAGTCTGAGCGCTAAACCGTGTCGCTGCAATAGTCGACCCTGCGGCATAGGCAGCTTGTCCTGTCCATCCGATCACGAGCAAGACACCGGCCGCGATTACCAGCGCGACACGCCATCTCACCGCCATCCGTTTGGCAAGTTCGGTAATAAAGCGTTCGCTCCTATCATCCCCTGCTATGGCCATCCTCTTCCCCATCCTGTCCGCCAGTACTCCATATATTCTTCATATTCCTCTCTCTGTCACCGCCTGCAGTACTACTTGAACTACTACCGTTTCCTATACCGCCTACATCGTTGCCACCTACATCGTTGCCACCCCAGACAAGGTGCATCCTGTCTCTGCTCATCATGTGACCATCCTGGGCATCCTGGGCATCCTGGGCATCTCCCCATAAATAGCTACTATTTACGATAGGCGGATCTATCTTCCCGACCACCGAATCAAGCCGATCAAGCTGTGAGGCAACATATGCTTGGCCGGGGGGAGGAGGTATCAGCATCCCATTGGACTTCCGAGAAATATGCTTCTCGTGTCTTACGGCATCTCCAGGCATTCCAGGAATACCGGTAAAACCGGAATGACCGTCAGACACCTGAGAATCACCGTCTACCATTTCATCCATACCAATAGGACCCTCCACCCTCCCTTCGAGAAACTGCTGGACAATCGGATCATCGCTCATGACCATATCAGCCTTTGAACCGAACTTGACCAGATGTGCCCTGAACAACAATCCTATATAATCAGCTATACGCAGAGTAGAGGATATGTTGTGCGTAATGACGAATACCGTAGCATTCGTCTTGGACTGCGTATCCAGCACCAGCTCATCCAAGTAAGCGACCCGCACAGGATCGAGCCCGGAATCGGGTTCATCGAAGAGTATTATCTCTGGGTTCATCACCAGTGCCCTTGCTAAACCAGCACGTTTACGCATACCTCCTGATACCTCTCCGGGAAGTTTATCCAAATGCCTCATGAGACCAACCATCTCCACCTTCTCATGCACGATTTCCCTGATCTCTCTTTCAGATTTGCTGGTATGCTGGCGCAATGGAAATGCAATATTATCAAAAAGATTGAGAGAGCCAAACAATGCTCCATCTTGAAATAACACGCCCAACTTTCTTCTGACTCTGTAAAGGTTTCTCTCGCTTACCCCTACTATCGGATCACCGTCTATTGCGATGAACCCTTTATCTGGCTTCAAAAGGCCTATAATGGTTTTCAGCAAAACTGATTTACCCGTACCAGACGGACCCAAGATAACGGTAATACGCCCCTTGGGGACATCGAAAGTAATGTCTTCGAGTACAGCATGCCGGGCAAATGTCTTACTCACTCCGTCCAACGTAATCATTGGATGTACAGACTGCTTGTCCCCATTATCTGCCTGATCTGTCCATCGCCCTCTTGCTCCGGCCGATTCCATGCTCCCTACTCCGGTACCTTCTATTATGTCGTAAGTTGTATTGTAAGTTTTGCTTATCACTGTGCCACCTACTCCAATATCTCTGTGCATCCAACCCCAGAAGCAATCCCCTTAGCAGCCATCTCGTCTGTACGCCACTCCACAACCTGTACCCCCTTATTGCCTTTGAGAATCCCGGGGAAAACTACCTCTTACGAGGAGCTTTCCCCGGGCTCTGCTTTGGGGTGCGCAGAGATATAGATAAGCTACTCTTGATATCCTTCCTGGCTCGCCTAGCGGTTTACCGTTTCGGCGATCCTAGTTGAACTATCACCTTTACTATATAAATAACATTCGTGGCTACCTTATATTACGGCTCTTATTATCAACTATCCATCAATTCGCGTCAGAGACTCCCCAAGCCACCGCTCAGGGCTCCGGTAATTGGGCTGAGTGGATTTGAACTACCGGATGAAGATCCTCCCATGCCCGGTATGGGTAGAGAAGATAAAAGACTCGAAAGTGGGTTGGATGATGAACTACTACCCGACCCAGGAAGCGACGGAGCCTTCCAGCAAATTGTCAACCCATTGGTACTTGAAGCATCGACAGAGACGTAACCTCCCATGCCAGACGCGGAAAAACTACTACCCGCCGAACCGGGAAATGGGAACGACGGAGGCTTTGGCGTGGAAAAACACCCACTGGTCGGCAATGACGGAAGCCCACTTCCTGACCCACCGCTACCACTACTTGGTACGGGGAGGGAGGGAAGC
>JAJZWU010000006.1 GCA_021846515.1 Actinomycetes bacterium | reverse complement strand
AGAATCCGTCCGGGAGTTGAGAAAAAGATACTCACGTATAGCAGCATCCTCGGTATGGGATGCACAATAGCGCCATAGCGTAGCATCCACAACAAGATTATCTTAATTATAAAAAATATTTATTAAGGTACTTGACATTTACCAATCGTAGGTTTACAATTAAATTGTGTGTTGTAAGCGCTTACAGTTCCATACCCTGTTGGTAGTTTCTGGCAGGGGGAGAAGTACGCTGAGTAAGGAGCAGAGTGAAAGGAGCTTCTAATGAGAAAAGTACTGGATTATGATCATTCAAACAGTCCGAGTAGGTTCAAGAGGTGGGTAGGTACATTTGGGATTGTAATGGCAGGCGCGCTGTTGTTAACGGCGTGCAGTTCAAGTTCCTCAAAACCATCTACCACAACAGTGCCTACGACAGCAAAGAAATTGATCTATTTCATATATAATGGGCCGACCCCACCGTATTTTGCACCGATGGCTCAAGCCATTACCGATGTGAGTAAATACTATCCAACGCTTGACATCAAGACAATTAATGCCGGAGGATCGGCCACGACTGAAGCAACCGATGTGAGCGAGGCATTGGGTGCGGGTGCCCAGGGCATCATCCTCAATACGATCAGTGAAACAGATACTACAGCCGCTGAAAACGCCATGGCTCACCACGTGCCGGTGATCACTATCGACAGGGATGTGTCTACGCCTTCAGCGCGTATTGCCTTTGTGGGCGACAACGATGTTACCCTTGGGAAGGACTTGACATCATATGCCATCAGCCAGCTAGAGGCGATGCACATACCCACGCCATGGAATGTAGTTGTCCTGCAGGGAACGCTGGGAGCCAGTGTCAGCATAGGGAGGCAGCAGGGAACCATGGATGTCCTTAATCCCTACGAAAAGAGCGGCAAGGTAAAGGTCATTCTGGATACGTCGGGTAATTTCTCCACAAGTACCGCTCAATCGATCATGAGTACAGAATTGGCCAAGACTACAAATATTCAGCTAGTTGCAGCGGCTAACGATGCCATGGCGCTTGGAGCAATAGCAGCGTTAGAGTCTCACGGAATTACTCCCGGTAAGCATATGCTGGTAGCTGGAGCGGATGCTCAGCCGCAGAGTCTGACGGACGTGGCAAATGGAACCCAGGTGGACACCGTAACCCATTCCCCGTTTATAGAGGCTTACTGGGCAGTGGAGGCCATGTGGAACTACCTTTACCACAAGACCCTTCCCCCTCCTTCCAAGTTCCCAAACGGCAAGGTACTTATCCCAATGCACTTGGTCACGAAGGCCAACGTATCTACTATAGGCCCATGGGGAACTCCTTCGGTAGTACCACCGCTTCCATATGGAATCTCTACGTCACATAAGATTACGTCATAAAAGGCAGTCTTGGAATAAAATGTCGCCGGTTGACCAAATGGCAGTACGTGGCCATAGCTTATAACGGGAAGCGTGCTGCTAGTAGCACTAATGCAGGTGGCACTACTGTTTGATGAATAATGCATAGTAGTGCCAGTAATAATACGAGAACGGCAGGTTACGCTTGCATACAGAGATTACAAAGATAGAGCCAGATGACGAGCAGCCAAGATATTACAGACCTACCATCTACGATGTTGCCAGGGTGGCAGGTGTATCAACGGCATCGGTATCAAGGACGCTGTCCGGTCATGACCATGTATCCAGCTACGTCAAAGAGCGTGTCAGAGAGGCTATAGCAACTACAGGCTATAAACCGCATTTGGCCGCACGCGGACTGGTCAAACGTCGTACCTGGCTGCTCGGAATTATTTTGCCTGACATAAGCAATCCATTCTTTCCGGAACTCATTAAAGCCATCCAGTACAGAGCAGAGCAGGAGGGGTATGGAACATTGCTCTCTCAGGTGATCGGTGAAACGCGTTTTGAGAACCAGCTGGAACTACTGGGCAACGGCAGGGTCGATGGTATTATAACAGTAGGGCTTTCTGTAAGGCAGCTCGATACAGGTAGTGTGAGTGAGGCCCTACCGCATCTCGGAGAAGATATTGCACTTGTATGCCTGGACAGAGACTCTGCCCTTCCCGGCTCCACGCTGGTTGCTGTGGATCATCGGTCCAGCACGAGAGAACTGGTGTCGTATCTAGTTTCGTCCGGGCATGCAGATATACTATATATTGACGGGCCGGAGGGTCTTGATCTTTCCATGCAGAGAAGGCTCGGATATGAAGATGCACTTCGTGATGCCGGGATTCAGGTAAGAGATGAACTCATATTGCGGGGAGATCTCAGTGAAGCCAGTGGATACGGTGCTTCCAACCAGGCCATGGACAGTGGGCTAAAGTTTACTGCTGTATTTGCCGCCAATGATCTCATGGCCATAGGAGCAATGTCTGCTCTGAGAAATGCTGGACTGTCAATACCGCAGGATGTCTCTGTCGCTGGTTTCGATGACATCACTATATCAGCCTATGTATCTCCCGCGTTGACAACTGTGCATCAGCCGGTAGCTCTGATGGGTGCAGTTGCAGCTGAAGTAGCTATCTCCGATATAGAGAGACTCCATCGACTGCGTACAGGTAAGTATCTGCAAAGACATGCTAAAAATGTCGATCAGATTGCTGAGAAGGTGCGAAATAGGGAGGACAGTGGAGCTGATGGAGAAATCAGGGACGATATGGATTTATCCGGGAAGCAGTTTGGCGATATAAGAAATCTGCGCGAATCCATTTTGCATGGAAAACGTATCGACTCACAACTACAGTACGCTCTATCCAGCGGAGATGTATACGAAACCTACCACGACGGACGCAGGATACTTACCTTTCGTGGTTCACTGGTGATACGGGATTCCACTTCAGGGGTTGCCACTTCAGGAGGTATCGGCTCAGGGGTTGCTGCCGTGGGAGATGGAAGGTGAACTCCAAGCCTATCGTAGTGATCGGAAGTATCAATCAGGACATGGTGGTGAGTGTTGCCGAACTGCCCTCACCCGGTGAAACTGTATTCGGTAGTTCGTTACTATTAAGGCCAGGCGGCAAGGGAGCCAACCAGGCGGTGGCTGCGGCAGTGCTTGGAGGACAGGCTTACCTTGTAGGTATGGTAGGAGACGATACTGCAGGGAAACAGATATTAGCGGATATTGCAGGCAGGAGAGTAGACATCTCTATGGTCGCTGCCGGACACGGTCAGTCAACAGGTGTAGCAATGATACTGGTAGACCAACACGGCGAGAATATAATAGCGGTGACACCGGGAGCCAATGGTAAGGTAAGTGGAGATCAGATTGATCTGGCTGCTGCCGTTCTTGAATACTCAGGTGGTGTAGCGGTTGTCCAGTTTGAGCTACCCGTTGAAACTGCTATCGCTGCTACGCAGAGATTTGGCGGCATGAAAGGAGTTATTACTCTGGTAAACCCATCTCCAGTGCCTTCAGTCCCAATAGAGAAGCTGGGGGGTGCAGATGTGATAGTCGTAAATGAGGTGGAGGCCGAAGAAATTACCGGCATGGGTCACCACATAGAATCGCACTCTCAGGCACTTGACGCGGCAAGACATATTGCTGCGCATGGAATAAAGGCCGTAATAATTACGCTTGGTCGGTTGGGTGCGGTCATGTATTCTGGTGAAGGCTTTTTAAGTAAGTCCGGTGATGTTGCCGGCGAATACAGTATTGCAGCCAAACCACCTCCGGTAAGGGTTGTAGATACCACCGGAGCAGGTGATGCGTTTATGGGAGGTCTGGCAGTGGGGCTATCAAGGGGATGGACGATGGAAGATTCGTTTGGTTTTGCTATGCGTGCAGGTGCTATGGCAACAACAAAGATGGGGGCGCAGGAAGCATTGCCCTCCGTTGTCGATGTTGTCAATGTAAACGATTTCGAAAGCAAACTTCCTCTCATTATCTTTAACCCAGCAATTGAAGATAATATAACCACCAACGAGGTTTACGTCAATGGATGACGACTCCAATGCTCTGCTTCGTGATGAGGAATTGAGCGATAAGAACGTTTACAGCACCGCCGACCCCACGGCAGGTATTACCGCACCTGGTAATTCATCAAAAATCCCGCTGCTGGCTGTAGAGAATCTTGTAAAGAGTTTTGGTCCTGTACGGGCGGTAGATGGCGTTAGCCTTGAGCTGTACGAGGGTGAGGTGTTGGGTCTTGTTGGTGATAACGGAGCGGGTAAGTCCACGTTTCTGTCGTTACTGACCGGTTATAATCATGCAGATAGCGGAACGTTCAAGTATAGGGGAAAGCCGGTGGCTCATGCATCACCGTCTACATCGCGTAAAGGGCTGAAGATCGAGATGATCTATCAGCATCTGGACCTGGCGCCTGATCTTACGGTATGGCAGAACCTCTTTCTTGCAGAGGAGAAACGTAAGTTCAAGGTAATCCTGGATAAGCGGTACATGATACACCGTGCTGCTGATGTCCTTACCGAATTGGCATCCAAGGTAAAACCAACTGATCTGGTAGGTGCGCTTTCAGGTGGAGAGCAGCAAGTGGTAGCCATCGCACGGGCGCTTCTGTTTGAGAGAGATATTATCCTGATGGATGAGCCGACAGCGGCAATATCACTCAATAAGGTGAGAGATGTTCTGAACTTAATACTCAAACTCAAGGGTTTGGGTAAATCGGTCATACTGGTAAGTCATAGGCTGGAAGATGTACTGGAGGTATCGGATAGAATAGCCATCCTGAACCGCGGAGCGATCTCTCATATTATTACCAATGATCACCGGATGACCATAACAGAACTCGCTCAAATGATGTTTGAAGGTTCGGTACAAAATGCGGTATCGGTTGCAGGTAACGGTAAGCTGGCAGGAGGTGGCGATTAAATGAGCGTATCAGCTGCCTCCATCAAGCCAGTGAACTATCCTGCCAAGCTACGTCAGGTAGGCAGGCTGTTGATCGGCGGAGCTGGCAGCGTCAAGAGACCCATTATATTTCTCGTTCTTGCCATAGCAATCTCATCGTTCCTCTCCGGCTCGTTCTTCACAGTTGCAAATATGAAGTCTCTGCTTATCTCGTCCAGTTTCTTGATGGTGATCACAGTAGGTGAGGCATTCGTAATCATGATGGGGATGATAGACCTTGGAGTGGAGAGCGTGCTGGCTGCCAGTGGTATGCTTGCAGCTTTTTTTACCATATATCAGAAGATGCCGGCTATCCCAGCTGTGCTGCTCACTTTAGCCATAGGGGCACTGATAGGAATTACAGTGGGACTGCTTGTCACCAAGGGACGTATCCCGTCTTTTATAGTTACACTGGGAAGTTATTGGGGATTCGAGGGTGTAGCCCTGCTGATAAACAACGGTAGTTACATTAGTCCTTTCTCTGTGACTCCCACCCGAGGATTGGGGTTTGGAAGTATGGCGGGAGCGACGCTGGGTGTGTCCCGGCTGATACTTCTCAGTTTTGGTGTGGTCATACTCGGGCAGATCCTACTGTCTGTAACTCCTCTCGGTGCCTGGATAAAGTCGGTTGGCTCCAACGAAACCTCAGCAAGGGTAGTAGGGCTGAACACGGCAAGGTTGAAGGTGCTTGTATTTGTTATATCCGGCGTCCTGGCTGCCCTGGCCGGCGTAATGATGACAGCCTGGTCGCAGTCTATCTATCCGAACAGTGGTACCGGGTTGTCCCTGGAAGCTATAGCTGCTGTGATTCTTGGTGGAATACCGTTTACAGGCGGTAGGGGAACCGTAGTCGGTGCTGCCATAGGTGCTGTTGTTATAGGCATTGTCAATGATCTGATCATCCTGCTGGGACTGCCTGCCCTATGGGAGTATATATTTGTTGCTCTTGTGCTGGTGGTGGCGGGTCTGCAGGCTCGAGGTGGAGTGAATGTCAAGTGAACTCGAAAGGAGAGCGTGATGAAATTGCCGGAAAAAAGAGATTTGCATGGTACGGTAGTAGCTGTAACCGGGGCAAGTTCCGGGATAGGCTTGGCTGCCAGTCGGCTGCTGGTCAACCATGGCGCCAGAGTGGTGGCATCAGCACGCAGATTGGATCGTCTCAGTGCATTGGTATCGGAGCTGGGGGAGGACAACGCTGTTGCGTATCAATATGATGTGAGAGATCGGAACCAGGCGCAAGGATTGGTAGATAAGGCGCTGCAAGCATTCGGCCGTCTGGACAGTCTTGTTGCAAGTGCTGGTTTTGGTGCGTATGGAAGCATTATGGATCATTCGGATGATTTGCTGGAGGATATGATAACGACCAACATAGCGGGTACACTATGGCCGGCAAGAGCCTCGGTAAAACATTTTATTGCTAATGGTGGCGGTGACCTGGTAGTAGTCGCGTCAGTTGCGGGACTCCGGGGAGGGGCCAACGAAGCCGTATACGCATCCACCAAATTTGCTCAGGTAGGACTTGCTGGTGCTATGGATAGGGAGCTGAGAGAAGATGGAATCCGTGTAAGTGCTATATGCCCAGCCGGGGTTAGTACGGAGTTTGCCCTTGGGCTTGGAAGGGTAGCGGGTGATTCCTTGCTGGATGCACTCTTGCAGCCAGAGGATGTAGCCGATGCAATAGTGACGGTTCTTGAGCAGCCGCGGCGTATGCGTACGACGCTGTGGTCTATGTGGTCGATGGCCGAGCAAAGTTGATGGAGCGACTGGCTTATACTGTAGTAGCCGGGCTATACTGTATTAACTATGCTGGATGTCGAAGTCATAGTCGCATCGAATAGGGGCCCAGTCTCTTTCGTTTTCGACAAGCAGAACAAACCGGTACTGTCTTCCAGCGGTGGTGGTTTGGCGGGTACCTTAAAAAAATTATTACTTGGTAAGGGTGCATCGTGGGTGGCATGCGCGATGGGAGAAGCGGATTCTCAGGCTTCCAGATCAGGTCTTGCGGCAGCCGAAGCGGGTGAGGGAATAGATCTGACCATGGTCGACATGGATCCATCAACCTATCACATGGCCTATGATACGGTAGCCAACGCAACACTCTGGTTTCTCCACCATCACATGATGGACCTGTCAAGGGTTCCGCGATTTGGCCTACGCTGGATGGAGGCATGGGAGGGATACAGACAGTATAATCAGGTATTTGCAGACGAGTTAGCTCAATTGGCAGGAGACGGCGCGGTAGTCCTTGTCCAAGATTATCACCTTTCCCTTTTGCCCGGTTTATTGGCTACGATTCGCCCGGATCTGAAAGTAGTCCATTTTTTCCATACCCCTTTTGCGTCGCCGGAGTTCTTTCAGGTGCTTCCAGACGAAGTAGCCAGAGAAATTATTGCCAGTATGGCTGCAGCAAAAAGTTGTGGATTCCATTCTGGCAAGTGGGTAGATTCTTATCTGAGATCGTGCATGGAAACGGCATCTATCCAACCTTCCTCGTTTGTATCGTCACTGGGGGTGGATGTGGAATCATTGCGTGCAGATGCCCAGTCCGAAAAATGTACCGAAGAAAAGTCATGGATTGAGAATATTGCGGATGGGCGTAAGCTGATTGTGAGAACCGACCGGATGGAGCCGTCAAAGAACATACTGCGTGGCATGTGGGCGTTTGATGAACTTTTGAGTGGGCATCCCGAATGGGCAGAAAAGGTCATATTTCTTGCACTCACCTACCCCTCAAGGCAGAACCTGCAGGAGTACCTTGCGTATGCTTCAGAGGTAGAGACTACCACCGACTACCTGAATGACAAGTGGTCGACTCGTTCGTGGAGTCCGATTGTACTTGATACTTCCGATGACTACTATAGATCGTTGGCGGCATTATCGCTATACGATGTACTTATGGTTAACCCTGTACGTGACGGGCTCAACCTGGTAGCCAAAGAGGGACCCATCATAAACGAACGCCACGGGTCACTTCTACTCAGTCGGGAGGCTGGTACTTTTAGCGAGCTTGAGCCAGCCGTGACCGAAATAAATCCCTACGACATAGGAGCGACCTCTGCCGGGCTACATGATACCCTGGTGCTTGGTGAGGCTGAACGTGCAACCCGTGCCTCTCAGCTGGCCAAGCTGGCATCATTGCGTACACCTGAAGACTGGCTGGATGACCAGCTATCTCAAGCGCTCTCTTCCCGATAGATGATGTTTATCAGCCCTTCTTGTGTCCCTTCAGGATCAGTACACGAGTGGCGGCTATCGATCCACTTGAGGTAGCTGAACCGGTTACCTTCACCCTTTCTCCAGCGTGCAGCGATGCAGCAGATGATGGATGGCCTGCCTCCGAATAGACGGTGGTACTTCCGGTTACCACGGTGTCCGTGCTACCCGATTTGGTGGTCATGGTGAAACCGGTCGGTAATACAGCCGATATCTTACCGGTTGCACTTGGAGGAATGATAGTTACCTCTTTCGCTGTCGAGCTGGAAGATCCCTTCATCAGGATGACCCGGACATGATCACCGTTTGCCAGTGCCGAGTAACCTGCAGCAAGGCCATTATCTCTGTATTTGGTGGAACTGCTGAGTGTCACCTTCAAGGTGGATGACTTCAGGGTAAGTGTAAATCCCTGCGGAGAAAGCCCTGCCACTATGCCACTCAATCCCTTTTTATGAGTTGAGGACGCACTTGTAGCGGTCGGCACTTTTGCGGTAACGGAGGGAGTTGTGCTCGACGAGCAGGCTGCAACTCCCATGGACAGCACCCCGATGAGGGTGAATCCGCCTACGGCTTTGCCCATAGCCTTGGTTTTGGCTTTGCCTGCAATTGAATTACTCATTATTCTTAGCCTATGTATGATCATTTGTTTCCTTTCTCTATGTCTTTATATCTTTTTATTGAGGTTTCCTTATTCAGGTCGCCTGGTTCATTTCTGCCTGACTGTGCTCAGCCACGGGAACGGAATTGGTCCTGTATCTGAATATCCTGCCGATTAGCTTGGCGGCATCGTCCACGTAAGAGTACAGTACCGGAACCACCAGCAGCGACAGCATGGTAGAAGAGAGGAGCCCACCGACCAGAACAGTTCCAATCGGCATTCTTTCGGAAGCTCCTACCCCTGTCGAGAGAGCGAGCGGCAACATGGCGCCGACCATCGTAGCCGTCGTCATCAGTATAGGTCTGATCCTGGTAGCTCCCGATTCAACAAGTGCATCGTTACGCGAGTATCCGCGCTTGCGCAGTGTCTTGGTATAATCTACCAGCAGGATCGAGTTCTTCGCTACGAGTCCCATAAGCATGATCATCGCCAGGAGCGCAAAGATTGATATCGACAATCCGGATGCCCACAGCGCCAGAAGAGCTCCGACGGTTGCAAGAGGCACTGCCAGCATGACGGAGAGTGGATCCAGCAGCGATTCGTACAGCGCGGCAAGCAGCATATACACAAGCAATACGGAGAGCAGCAATGCTCCTATGAGCGGGCCGAATGCCCTGGTCTGAGCCAATGCCTCACCGCCAACCTGCAGCGCATATCCCGATGGCAATCCCACAGATTTTGCTGCGCTCATGAGAGCTGTTGCCGCGGGGCCTGAATTGCCGGAGACACTCGATGCAGAGATGGAGACTGCGTACTCCCGATCGATCTGTACGATGCTGCTCGGCCCCGGTGTCTCAGTGAGATTGGCTACCGTGGATAGCGGTACGGTACCGTGCCCGGTTGGTATCGGTATCGAGGACAACTCAGCCGGTGTGAATTTTGCCCCACCGTCTATCTGCAATACTACCGGCTCCGATGGTGCAGTCGAAGACGTGATCAGTGGAGGTACCGTGACTCCCCCAAGCACGGAGGAGACAGCGGCTCCGATGGTAGATGTGGTCACTCCCAGGTAAGCCGCCGCGGCGTGGTTGATATTTATTGCCAGTTCCGGAGTGGGAGTGGGAATATTATTGGATACTTGCGAGATAGCTGGATTTTTTTCTGCTGCGTTGGTTATGGATGTAGCTATGCTCTCCAACTCATTCAGGCTGGGACCTACTACAGAAACAGTGGCAGCTCGAGAGCCACCTGCCACAAAGGGGTTGCTTACGTGAGCGTGCGCAACCAGGCCGGGATACTTACGCTCCATTGCTGTAACGCGTTTTGCATATGTCTTGATCGGTGGCCTGCTGCCACGGGGACCGAGATCCAGCGTAATTTGCCCAAGATTATGCCCCGACCCCGACCCTCCACTGTATCCGGCGGAGACGAATACATCCTTTACCCCAGGCAGTTTCTGCAGCTTTTTTGAGAAAGCTGCAAGTGTGGCCTGATCGGTTGCCAGTGGCGTACCGGGCGGCAGGGTGGCCTTTACGGATACCACGCCGTTGTCTTCAGGAGGAACAAAAGTTGTGGGAATAACGCCGGAAGTGACGATGAGAACGCTTACGACTATTGAAGATACCGCAACGGCCAGAACAGTGATACGGTGCCTGAGCGCCCACCTCACTACAGAGCGGTAATGCTCACGCATCCATTCAAACCCCGCGTCGAACCGTGCTCCCAGCATATCGCCGAATCTTGCGATCCTGCCCCTGCTCACTTTTACCTTCTGAGTGCTCCACCCAGTTTGACCTCCAGTTTGGCCGGCATCTCCCTGCTCGTTTTCACCGGTTGCCATATCTGCGGCGTTCCTTTTGCCGAGCCACCGGGAAGCGAGCATGGGTGTCAGGGTAAAGGATACGATAAGCGAAAAGAGGGTAGCGGCAACAATAGTAAGGCCAAACTCTCTGAAGAGCTGGCCAACGTTACCGGAGACAAAAGCCACCGGAGCATAGACTACGACATCGGTCAGTGTGATCGCCACCGCTGCCGCTCCTATTTCCATCCTGCCATCCACGGCAGCATCTGCGGGTGATTTACCCATTGCCCTGTGCCGATTTATATTCTCAAGTACTACGATAGAATCGTCAACCAGTATTCCTATAAGAAGCGACAGCGCCATCAGCGAGATAAGGTCAAGGCTGAAGTGAAGGAAGTACATGACGAGGAAAGTAGAGATAAGTGATACAGGTATGGCAAGCATAATTATTGCTGTATTCGCCAACCTGTGCAGGAATACCAGCAGGACGAGAGCTGCTATGAATATGCCCAGGAATAGGTCGAGCTCGACGTTTGAAAGAGCTCCTCTTACATAGTTGGTTACATCACCTGTGACGGTACTGGAAACTCCCGGAGGGAGCTTTCCCTGGAGGCTGGCGAGAGCTGATTTTATCGCCGTGTCTACTTGAAGGGAATTGGCGGTGGACGAAGCATCCACAACCAGACCGACTGCCGGCTTGCCATTGAGCGTAGCAGCCGATTGCTGCTGGCCCAGCCCCTGAGTGACGCTGGCTACATTACCGAGAAGGATACTGCCACCCGGGCGGGAGGCAATGGGCAGTGCCGCCAGCTGGGCTACCGAACTGTAGCCACCGTGTACTCGAGCAAGGAGTTCGTGCTCGCCGATTACGGTAACTCCGCCGGTGACAGAAGTATTCTGAGCATGCATGGCGCCTACTATCTGGCTCATGGATACGCCATATGTCTCCAGCGCAGTACTGGAGACATTGACGGTTACTTCTTGAGGTCGCCCTCCTACCACTGTGACCTGAGCTACTCCGGGTATCTCCTGTAACGTTGGCGCTACAAGGGTGGATGCCAGGTTGAAAAGTTGCGATGATGCCAGAGGACCCGAGATGGCGATGTTCATCATGGGCAGTGCATTCGGATTGGCCTTCAGTATCGAAGGTGCGCTTGCGGTGGACGGGAGCGACCTTGCCAACTTCTGCAGAGCGAGAGACACGCTGGCTGCCTTCTGGTCTATGTTGGTACCCCCGGTGAACTCTATGGAAACAGATGAGCGTCCCGGTGACGAGGTGCCTACCATGGTAACTATGCCGGTTTCGGATGAGAGCGCTTTTTCTATGGGGTTGGTAACTGTGCCTGCCACCGTAGCGGCGTTTGTTCCCGGGTCGGATACGGAGATGCGCAGGTAGGGGAAGTTTATATTTGGTAAGCGCCTGACCGGCAACCTGGTGAATGCCACCATGCCGAAAACGACGAAAAAGCCCAGGATCATGATAATGGTTACCGGTCTTCTAACCGATAGCGAGGTAAGGTTAAACCGCATCGTATGGGTTCCCCTGTCAGCCCTTTTTGCCGCCACCCAGCCCACCGAGACCTCCCCCACCCCCGCCTCCTGCACCTGCACCCCCGCCTCCCTTACCGCCCTTCTTTGCTGTCGAAGTGGGGCTGGGCAACGTAGTAGTTATATTGGCAAGGCCGGCAACTGCAGTGCCTACAACGGTTGATGCCACCGGTATGCTGCTACTTATCTTTACGCGGCCACCGTTTGCCAGGTAGGTCTGCCCTACTGCAACTACCAACGTTCCGGCGGTCAGACCGCTCACCATCGTTGTAGTACCGTCCGATACTCCAGGTGTTACGTTGCTTAATGAAACCGTGTGATTGGAATGTATCTCGAATACCTGCGGCGTACCGTTTATGCTAACTATGGCTTCAGCCGGAATCAACACAGCCGGCGAATATTTCTTGGTTGTCACGTTTACCACAGCAGATTCACCTGGAAGAAGCCATGCCGGTTGCGTTGGCGCTGTCACTGCAAAGGTGACGCCAAAGGTAAGCGAACCGGGATTACCGGAGGGCGCCACTGCCTGTACCGTGAGTGGCAAGGTTCCGGACGCCCCGGCCACAGAAGCAGTTGCCTCCTCACCGGTATGCACAAGAGCAAGATCCTGCTGCGACAGTGGGGTATTTATAATCAGGGTTGCCGTATCCAGTGTAGCCAGGGCGGTTCCCGCTCCCACCTGTTGCCCGGTTACGGCCGGAACGGAAACCACTACCCCGGCAAAGGGTGCCCTGACTGTCTCTTGGGCAATTTCGGACTGCAGCAACTGAACTTGAGCTTGTGCCTGGATAAGTGCAGTGGCAGGTGTGGGGTTTTGCGCCTGCGAGAGCTGGTTCTGTGCTTCGGTCATAGCATCCTGGGCAGCGTTGAGGTTGGCTTGAGCCAGGATTACGTTCTGCTGCGCCGTGCCCAGTGCAGTTTGATCGCTTGAAGTGCTGTCGCTGTCGCTTGAGGTTTCGGAAGCATCTGTCTGGGCTGTCTGCTCGGCTCTCTCTGCATTGTCAAGTGAAAATTGCGCTTGATCGAGTCCAGCCTGCGCCTTTGAAACGCCTGCCTGAGCGGCAATGATTGCCCCCTGCTGGTTGGCTGAGTTATTGGTCTGTGCATTTTGCAAAATGGTCTGAGCAACCGCAAGTTGCCCGGCAAGCGTGGGGCTGGTGACCGTTGCCACGGCCTGGCCTGCTTGTACCGTCTGGCCTGTACTCACATCTACTGCTGTCACTGTGCCTGAGTTTGTGGCTGCGATAGTCAGTGTGGCTTTTGGCGAAACTGTTCCGGAAAGAGTTAACTGGTAAGTGGCTGTCCCGGATACGGCCGATGCGGCTATGACGGAGCTGACGCCGCTCAGCTTATGGTGGCCTTTTTTACCTTTTTTACCGTGCTTGCCATGGTGTGCTCCATGGTGTGCTCCGCCTCCAGATCCGGCAAATGCAATCGAGCTCGCACCCAGCCCCACTCCCGTACCAAGTACTATTACCACCAGCATTATCGCTGCCAGCTTCGTGCGACTCGTGCGACTGGTGGGACTTGTGGGCCATATTGAACGGCGGCAGGCAGTAATAATCCTATGCCCCAACCCTATCGCCACCAGTCTCGTCTTCCTGGTCAGCCGGGAGAAACTATTTACAAATCTCCTAGCCCAAAAGGGCAAAAATGCCCAGAAGGAAGGAGATTCAACCTCAGTTTCCTGAGAGTCGGAGTGTTTGCCAGCCGGTTTTCCTGTCTCTATGCCTTCCTTCATATAGGTAATTAAACACCATCGACATTAAAAATAGATTAAGAGGACATAATAACTTCTTTAATTTTTCGCCAAGGTTTTTATTTTAGAGGAAACTATGTGCTACTGGCTACAGATGCCGGTGAGAAGTCAACAGTGACAAGTGTATGGCTGCCCAGCTCGCTTTCTATCGTGATGTCGCAACCGTGAGATTCTACTACCCGGTGCGTAATTGCGAGCCCCAACCCAAACCCAGGCACCTGCCTCGATGCCTGCCCCCGATAAAACCTGTCGAATGCATGTTCAAGGTCATGGGGCGACATACCGGGGCCGCTGTCGCGGACGACAAGCTTGTTGCCTACCAGGCCGACTTCGATAGGCTTGCCATTGGGGCTCCATTTGGCTGCATTGTCGAGTATGTTAAATACCGCCCTTTCCAGCCTTGCCCTTGACCCCCTGATTGGAGTGACCTCGACGCTGCTTTCCAGCAGGATACCCGGATAGGCCAATTTCAAGCGGTTGACACATGTCATTACTATATCGTCAAGAGCTATAACCTCGTATAGCCCACCTGATCCTGCGCCCTCATCTTCACGTGCAAGATCAACCAGGTCGCCGACGAGCAGGGCCAGGTTGTCAAACTGCATGCGTATGTCATCCACCAGCTGGGCGCGTTCGTCAGGTGGTATCAGCTTATTTTCGGCCAGTACCTCTACGTTTGTCCGCAAACCTGCCAACGGTGTCCGTAGCTCGTGTGAGGCATCTGCAACAAGCTGGCGCTGGGCTTGTTGTGTAGCCTCCAGGACACCAAGCATCGAATTAAGGGCATGAGCCAGCCGCCCGATTTCATCCAGCTTGCCCACCTCGATTCGTTCGTGTAAGTCGCCGGTCTTCTCGACTCTCTCTACCGCACGGGTAAGCCTCTTGATCGGTTTGAGAGCTGCCCCAGCCACCACCAATCCAAGAAGTAGCGCAAACAGCACACCCGTGGAACTTACTACTATGAGTACTATCAGCAAGCGATCAAGTTCGTTCTGGATAGATCCGACCGGCTTGACAACCTCGACAGCTTCCCCGTTACCGTATGGTGCGACCAGCATCCTGACCGGGATGCCCGAAATAGTGAGGTTGTCGAAGGAGGCGTTTATACGGCCATTTCCTTCTGCAACCCGGCGAGACAGCCTGGTAACTGGAAGATGGACGCTGGCATTCTGCGCCGCAATGACATCTCCTTTGCCGTTTACCAGCTGCACCAAGGTAGGCAACTCGGCGAGGCGGGCAAGCGTAGCTTTGCGTGGCTTAACTATTTCACTAATGCCATGCTGCAGCACGAGGTCATCCTCTCTGCGGAGCGCTGCATCCACCCTATGATAAAGATCGTGACGTACAACGATATAGATAGTTGCAGATGACAACAGCACACCGGCCAGTACTGCTATTGCTACCGCCATAATCACCTTTGCTCTCCAGCTTAAACCCTGCCGGGTTATTGGCGACATCTATAGAAGTTCCTGCTGCGGGTAATGCTTCATGAGGTCGTTTCCTGATTGCCACCGTAGCCAGGTTCTTCCCCTACGCTTCTCAGAACGTAACCGACTCCCCTTACTGTCTGTATGAGCCTGGGCTTGCCATGCAGCTCAGTCTTGTGCCGTAGGTAGCTTATATACACGTCCAGCGAATTCGAGGCAGGGCCGAAGTCATACTCCCATACTTCATTTGAGATCATCTCACGTGAAAGCACTCTCTCACCATGTTGCATCAAGAGTTCCAGAAGCCTGAACTCGGTTCTGGTCAGTGCTATGTTTTCGCCTGCTCTGGTTACTATTCTCGTGGCCGTATTGCATTCCAGATCAGCATAGCGTAGTACTTCCGGATCCGTTGGAGTAATGCGCCTCAGGAGCGCGCGCACTCTCGCCAGCAATTCCTCAAGGGCAAATGGCTTGATCAGATAGTCGTCTGCTCCGGCATCAAGCCCTTCCACTCTATCTGAAACTGCATCACGTGCTGTCAGCATCAGCACAGGAGTAGTGTCTCCTGACATCCTCAATCTACGACATATTTCAAGACCGTCCGGATCTGGAATAGATACGTCGAGAATAATCGCATCAGGATGTTCTATGCTAAGGTAATCGATAGCACCCTGACCTGTGATGGTGGTGTCGACGTTGAATCCGTGGAGTGTAAGGGCGCGTCGCAGCGCTTTCAAAAGACCTGGATCATCATCTACGACAAGCAGAGTAGCGCCACCGGCTGTTATGGTACTCAAAGCTCTACTGACTGCCTTTAGCTGTAGTGTCCATCTGGCGATATCGTAGCATCGACCGTCATGACAACGTGATATCTACTGCCATGGCCAATGTTCTGGCCAGACTGGCTGGCCCTTCCAGAAGCAGGTCAGCTCTACTATATAGCTCGACAGGTATCTCCGGACTGTCAACTGCAACCTTCTGTACAATAGTATTGTGCAGTGATGCAAGCGTGTCCAGTGCATCGTATGCCCTGAGGTCTCCTTCGTCGTCACCGACATAACACACCCTACTCTGTCCGGTTACCAGCTTTAGTACCGTACTGCCCTTGTCTATGCTGACTGGAGCCCTCAGCTCTATTGCCATCTTGCCGGGTTGCAATTCGAGGCCGTAAGCAGCAGCAATCCTGGTAGCCACTTTTTTTGCCCTGACAGATTCCTCAGGGTGACCTCGCCAGTGTAACGCAAAGCCGACTCCCTTATCCTCTACAAAGACGTTGGACAGTTTTTCTCTGGCGACATCTTCGTGAGCCTGTCTAATTTTATTCTCCCATGGAGTTATTATCGGATCGGCCAGTATTTTTCCCGCCAATGACAGTTCAAGCCCGTACGAACCGGCAAATATCACATTGCCGCTCACTCCGTCCAGCCGCTCTTGCAGGAAGCTAAGCGATCTACCTGAGACTACCCCAACGACTGCCAATCGAGCAGCAAGCCGGCCAAGCAGAGCCGGAATACCCGGTAGGGGCTGCGCACTGGCCGGATTGGGCACTATCTCCGACATGGTCCCGTCAAAATCCAGGAATAGAGCAGTATCAGGTGGGTCCTCAATCAGCCATTGGGCAAGCATCTCTTCCGCTTTTTGGCCTACCTGCCCAGAACCTCTTTGTCCGGATGGATCATATTGTTGTGGTGCCTCTCTGCCTTCCACGCGTCCATCTTATCTCATCTGCACGTCTATGCTGCAAGCATAGCCATTGCCGGTGGCAAGCATCCCGCAGGTCTTATTTAATCTGTTGCAGGAGAAAGCCTCCTGCCTGTAATAGTCGGGTTTACTATTGCAACCCAATGCCCCTTCTCTCCGGCAACCCATGGTAGCAGGTCAATATTGCGAATCTCCTCCGACCATTCATCTACAGCTTCTGTGATGTCTCTACCGAATCCGTTCACCACCACGCTCCAGCCCGCATGCGTCTTCTCATCCAGCTCGTCTATCTCCAGAGATACGGGATGGAATGATGCCCCTTCCAGCTTCATGCCGGGATCTGTGCGAAAGGCTACGGTGTGGCCGTCGAGCAAGTAATTTATTACGAATATGCTGGGTTCATCGTCTTTGAGAATCGCCAGCCTTCCGGTCGAATGGCTTTTAAGCAATGCAAGGCACTCGTTTTCAGATAGTTCGTCCAGGTATCCGCGATGAAAGCCTGCAACTTGGGCTTCCTGGGAGATTGGCTCTGGATGATCGGTGTATGATGATACCTCTCGTTCTTGAGGTGTAGCCGATCCACTCTGGCTATCGACCTGACGGATGTCATCTTCTGCGCTTGGTCCGCTTTTCGTATCCACCCTCGTATCATCGTGAACAACCACAACCGGGCACATGGCGTGAGACACGATGAACTGGCTGGTTGAACCGATAAACAGATCGGCAATCAGCCGCTTGTGATGCCTGCCGACCACTACCAGGTCTGCCTCCCTGCAGGCTTCCAGTATGACCTGAGTGGCCGTTCCATTAACTGCACGGGTCTTGATTTCCAGATCGCCCAGATCGCCCAATTCCTCGTGTAGCTTTTGTACGGCCTTGTTCACTACATCATCTGCCCACAATTCGATCTCTGACTCATCCGGTACGGGTGGCGCATAGGCGCCGGAGAGCGCCTCAAATGGGTACTGCCACGCATGGACTACCAGCAATACTGCTCCGCGCAACGTTGCTTCTTTGGCTGCCCAAACCAACGCCCGCTCGGAATTGTGTGTGCCATCTATTCCTACTACCACTACAGGCTTACCCATTTTCTTGCTCCTTTCTCTATGTCACCTTGTATTCCGTAGCTACCAATACTCTGCCCTTCCATCTTATAAATCTCCAGATCATAGGTTGCTCTCTATCTTTATTATGAGCTTGTTGATTACCTCTTGCAACGGGGTTCCTGCCTAAGCTGTGTAGGTAAAAACACTGAATCTTGCACGTACGTAATCTGCATGGTAAATTATGTTATCCACCTGGACAGTCGAGAGAGCGGTATTTTTAATGGTAAATTTCGATACCCATTGGTATGATCACAATCTCAGTATAGTGTTTTTAAGCCAGTTTGATGGTAAAATAAATACGTGGTGGATAATCGTTCATCTGGTGAGAGTGCCTATGATCCGCCAACAGTCGCGCCGGGAAACTATTATCAGGGAGCGAATTGGAAGGCAGCTGGCGGCTACTGGTATCCTCCTCCGGTAGCACCTCCCCCTGCTACTCCGTTCAGGCCACCGCATAGACCCGGTAAAACCGCACGCATCGTAATCTTTGTATTGCTGGGGTTTATAGCTCTTGTCGGCGGCTGTATAGTAGTCGTAGTGCATAGTATTGATAGTTTGCACTTCAATTTCAATTTTCCTTCTGTACATTCTCCGTCGTTGTACGGCATGAACGTAGCATTTTTACCTGGCGGCACAGAGGCGTACGTGAGCGTTCCTTCAAAGAACCTTTTAGATGTATACAACGTAAGCAGTGGCGCAATCATAGGGAAGATTGCTGTAGGTCAGACACCGACAGGCCTGGCCGTCAGTCCAAACGGCAGCCAGGTATGGGTGGCGGATACCTCCGTTTATTCCCTTGAAAATAGTGGTGGTCAGTCTGGTGGCTCTGTAAGTGTAGTGGCAACACGTACCAATCATGTCGTGGCCAACATTTCCCTGCCGGGCGGGCCTATAGATGTAGCATTCTCTCCCAATGGGTTGACCGCGTATGCCACTGTTAATGGTGTGCTGAGTGGGGGGTATGTGGCCGTAATGAACACATCTACGTTCAAAGTTGTCGCCAAGCTAACCCCTACGTTCAACGCTACTTCTGTTGCTCCCAATATGACCACCTCTCTTGTATCGCCTTCCAGCACCCAAGCACCTACCACCACCCAGGTACCTTCTACCACCTATCTGCCTACACCAAATCTATCAGAGTGCCTAAGTTCCGATTCAGCCAGTTGCTGGCATCCGACCAGTGTAGCTGTCAACCCAAACGGCAGCCAGGTGTGGGTGTCAGAGGCCTATGCCGTTCCCTATTTGCCTATATCACTCCCAGGCAGCACCTACTCTTCCGATTATGTCTATGTATTCAATACGGCAAACAATGAGGAAATTGCCAGCATAAAGGTAGGTGACGGAGCGTTTTTTATGGCTATGTCGAAAGACGGCAAGTACATTTATGTAGCCAATAAAGTAAGCTGCAGTATTGACGAGATCAGCACGGCTACTTTTGAGGTAGTGTATTCTCTCCATGCTCCCGTGGTTGATGGTTGTCCTTACGGAATAGCCGCATCCACAACAGATTCTGTTGCCTATACAGTAACAGGCAATGACCGCACGGTGAACATGGGCAAGCAGGGGGATATGCTTGAAATGGTGAATTTCATTACCGGTAAGGTGACTGCCCTGAGGAGTGTAGGTTCCGATCCTGTAACTGTTACACTCTCTCCAGCGGGAGACAGTATGTACATAGCCGATGCCCAATTACCTGTAGTCACGGCAATCTCTATACGCACCTATGAGACTACAGGAATACTGCACTTGCCTGTCCCACCACCTCGTTCACGTCATAATGTGAAACCAAATAATAGGTAATTTCATGGAAGATTACATTCTGGGCCGCTGCCGGATATACTTAAGCCGATCTGTTCAGAGGATTGCGGTTAAAATCTAGATCCTATTTGGTGGCATAGTACCACTTATACGTATTGGCCCATGCGTCTGAACAACTGTCTATTGGGGAGTACCCCAGAATGTGGCGAGCCTTTTCAATGGAGAATGCACCGCCGGTGCTGATGAATGAAACAAGTTCTGCCGGAGTTCCGAAAAATTTTGCACCAGGCTTCTTGGATTTCTTGCGAGCAAAATCCTCTACAGCCTTGGTTGCCCATCTGGGGATGGCAAACGGCTTTGAGCGTGAGCCGGTCTTTACCGCGACTTGCCGCATATGTTCCATCATGGTTGGTATATCAGGAGCGGCGATGTTGAACGCCTGACCGTCGGCTTCGACGCTTAAAGAGGCCAGTTCAAATGCCTGTGCGGCATCTCTGGCTGACACGAATGAGACGGGAGCATCAGCGGCGGGTATGGGTATCGGCAAACCATAGCGTAGTAGTTTGAAAGTAGTTAGAATAGAGCGTTCATGGTAAAAGCCTGGGCCAAATATCATCGGCATTCTAAGCATTGACACGCTGAGCCCACTCTCAAGTCGTATCTTTCTCAGAATCTCCTCGCACTCCCATTTGTTGCGGCTGTATGTACCTGTAAAGTGCAGCTCTGCATCTTCATCCAGGGGAGTGTCCATTGGTTGTGCGCCATATATCTCGATTGACGATGCATATACAAAGCGCTGTATGCCTGCCTTTACTGAGGCCAATGCCAGTTTGCGGGTAGGTTCGACGTTTGCCTCCATAAACCCAGCCTCATCCAGCCCAGCTTGAGGCAACCTGGCTGCAAGGTGAAATACATGGGTAAATCCGCTTACGAGCTCAATTAGCCGTTCTACGCTGGTGTAGTCCCTCTCCATGTCGGCCTGTACGAATTCAGCTCCCAGACACTCTGCAGGGGGACGGACAATATCGAGGATGCGTACCTGCCAGCCGTTGTCCAGAAGCCTGGATACTATGGCGCGTCCAAGTACCCCGCTTCCACCAGTTACTACTGCCCTCAGACTTCCATGTCGGGGGAGTTTATCGTCGCGAATGTTCATCCTATTATATTAACCTAACTTTTGCCTCCAACCAGTGAGGTATCGAATATGCTATCGTGATTCATTCCCGTCAGTTTGACCTCTTCTGTGTTCGCCTACAGCATCACACGAGCAGGCATCATCTCTGCTCCAGTGCCTATCAGCAAAATTATTTTCAGAAATTGCCATCCTGAGAACCATAAGTGATACAGGGGGATGTACAATATAATTAAGCCTATTAAGCGGCTTGGCATAATGGACGATTAGGAGTTGGTGGAGAAGTTGGCAAGAGAGACTGATGAGCCACAGAAGGCTGGTATGCTGGTAGTTGGAATACAAGAAGTAGATACGGATAAATTGAAGAGATCGAATTGAGGTCTGTTCGTTACGAGATCGAGCAACTTATGATTATGAAAGTAGCAGGTATGACAGGTGTTTGAACGCTTTACCGACAGAGCTAGAAGGGTATTGGTACTTGCGCAGGAAGAGGCACGCCTGCTCAATCACAGCTTTATAGGAACTGAGCATATTTTGTTGGGCCTTATCCACGAAGGAGAGGGGGTAGCCGCTCAGGCCCTGAACGAACTTGGCATCACCCTTGAGGGGGCCAGGGAGAAGGTAGAAGAGATGATCGGCCTATCGGGAGGTGCACCAACAGGCTCACCCCCATTTACTCCTCGGGCAAAAAAGGTGTTGGAGCTTTCGTTACGGGAAGCTCTGCAACTGGGTCACAACTATATCGGTACGGAGCACATGTTGCTTGGGCTGGTGAGAGAGGGTGAGGGTGTTGCCGCTCAGGTATTGGTTAGCATGGGAACCGATCTGGCCAGCGTACGGCAAGAGGTTATCCAGTTGTTGTCGAAGAGTATGGGCAAAGAATCGGTCGGTGCAGGCGTCGGTCAGGGGTCACAGGATTCACCTTCGGGGTCGCCCATTCTGGATCAGTTCGGCAGAAATCTCACCAATATGGCAAAAGAGGGCAAGCTGGATCCTGTTGTAGGTCGCGAGAAAGAGATTGAACGCGTGATGCAGATACTTTCGCGCCGTACTAAGAACAATCCGGTACTTATAGGTGAACCCGGAGTTGGTAAGACTGCAATTGTCGAGGGACTTGCTCAGCGCATCATATCAAATGACGTGCCGGAGACCATAGAGGGCAAGCAGTTGTATACCCTGGACCTTGGCGCCCTGGTTGCAGGTAGCCGTTATCGTGGCGATTTCGAGGAGCGACTGAAGAAAGTGCTTAAAGAGATAAGAGCTCGTGGCGATATTATTATATTCATAGATGAGATCCACACTCTGGTGGGAGCGGGAGCTGCAGAGGGCGCCATAGACGCAGCCTCTATTTTGAAGCCGATGCTCGCTCGAGGTGAATTGCAGACGATCGGAGCGACGACTCTTGATGAGTACCGCAAACACTTGGAGAAAGATGCTGCCCTGGAGAGAAGGTTCCAGCCTATCAAGGTAGAGCAGCCAACTATTGCTCACACCATTGAGATACTGAAGGGTCTGAGGGACCGCTATGAGGAACATCATACGGTAACTATTACGGATCAGGCGTTGGTTGCCGCGGCGAATCTTGCAGACAGGTACATATCCGATAGATTCCTGCCGGACAAGGCTATAGATCTTATAGACGAGGCTGGCAGCCACTTGCGGATAAAAAGGATGAAACGTCCACCGGAGTATAAATCGCTGGTAGATGAAATTGCCAAGATAAAGCGCAGCAAGGAAGTTGCGATAGATAAAGAGAACTTCGAACAAGCCAAAAAGCTGGCCGAGAAAGAGAAGGATAAGCTCGAAGTAAAGGAGGCCATGGAGAAGGAGTGGCAATCGGTCGGGGGCGAATTGCATGACGTGCTTGATGAGGAGGTCATCGCTGAAGTGCTCGCCAACTGGACAGGCATACCGGTAAAGAGGCTGACAGAGGAAGAGACCGCCAAATTGTTGCGCATGGAGGATGAGTTGCACAAGAGGGTCATTGGCCAGGAGGAAGCTGTCAGCGCACTTTCACGGGCTATCAGGCGTACTCGTGCCGGGTTAAAGCATCCAAAACGTCCAACCGGTTCATTCATATTCTTGGGACCGACAGGAGTGGGGAAGACGGAGCTTGCCAAGGCTCTAGCTGAATTGCTATTTGATGATGAAGATGCCTTGATCCAACTCGACATGAGCGAGTATATGGAGAAGCATGCCGTCTCCCGGCTGGTTGGTTCACCTCCAGGATATGTGGGTTACGACGAGGGAGGGCAGCTCACTGAAGCTGTGAGAAGGAAGCCATTCTCGGTCGTCCTCTTTGACGAAGTGGAGAAGGCGCATGCAGATGTGTTCAATACCCTACTTCAGATCATGGAGGAAGGGCGGCTTACCGATGCACAGGGGCGTAGTGTTGACTTCAAGAATACAGTCCTGATCATGACATCGAATCTTGGTACTGCTGAATTGCGCAAGACATCTGTAGGTTTTGCCAAGTCGTCGGAGGCGGTCACCCATGAGCGGGTGAAGCAAAAGGTCAATGATGCTCTGAAGGAGTACTTCAAGCCCGAATTCTTGAATAGAGTCGATGAAACCATCGTATTTCACGAACTTACCAGGGATGAGGTCGTTCAGATAGTCGATCTTATGATGGCCAGAGTTATCGAGCAGGTGGAAGCTCAAGGGTTATCTATGAAGATTACTGAGGAGGCCAAGGGTTGGCTTGCGGACAATGGATACGATCCTACACTTGGGGCCAGGCCATTAAGGCGTGCAATACAGCAGTATGTTGAGGATCCCCTATCGGAGAAGTTGCTCTGGAAGGAGTTCCATGTCGGTGAAACTATAACTGTCGATATCGAAGACGGTGAGGTAGTCTTCAACGTCATGGAGGACCTGGAACCGCCCCCGCTGGAACTTGCCGGATCCGAACTTCCTTCCTGACCAAAATTTGCGGGCGTAAGCCCCCAGTTTCAGCCATGGGGAGGATGCCGGATATATAAACCTGGCATCTGGTCGGCCGTGGTGAGCATTCTCGCCCCTACGGACTGGAACTGCGCTCATTCCCGTCTAAACCGGGGTCGTCCAAACTGTATATGACCAGCATACCGGTGCTCAACAAATCGTTAGTGTAGCACCCCTCCGTTATGATTACTTCATGGTTATACACAGACATCTTTTTCAGTGCAGCAGTTGCGAATTAACGCAGCCAAAGTGGATGGGTTGCTGCCCGAACTGTGGAGAATGGAATACTATCGTCGAGATCTCACAGCCTGCTGAGGCTGGCAGGGAGCATTCTTCGGATGTTGCCGGGCTCGGTATAGTCGGGCTGGATATTCCAAGGACGGGTGTAAGCCGGTTTGGCATAGCCAGTGAATTGCTGGTGGATGAAGACCTGATTATGCCTGGGGGTCGTGAGGTGGATGTGCGGCCTGTCTCTATAGCTGATGTGAGTACGATGAGGGGAAGGTATTTGGAGACAGGTATTGGTGAGCTTGACAGGGTGATGGGGGGTGGATTTGTAGATGGCTCGGTTACACTTGTGGCTGGCGAGCCGGGAATAGGTAAGTCTACTCTATTCTTGCAGGCTATCCGATCAATAGCCCTACATGGAAATAATGTTTTGCTGGTCTCTGCCGAAGAGTCGATATCGCAGGTTACACTACGGGCACTCCGTCTTGGTGAATTACCTGAAACACTTTTTGTACTCGATACACGAGACGTGACCGGGGTGGCGACCTACATTCGTGAGTGCCAGCCCAGTATAGTTATTGTGGATTCTATACAGGCAATGATAGATCCATCACTTCCCGGCATGGCGGGCTCGATGAATCAGGTGAAGGCATGTGCGGATTTATTGATTCGCATTGCCAAGATCACGATGATACCGTTTGTAATAGTCGGCCATGTCACAAAAGACGGTACACTGGCTGGTCCTAAGGTATTGGAGCACATGGTCGATACGGTGTTGATTGTGGAGGGTGATAGGCACCATGCACTGAGATCGGTGTCGGCAATCAAGCACCGCTTTGGCGCAGTTGGAGAAACTGGGCTTTTCTCTATGGGGAGTACGGGGATGACCGCAGTGGAAGATCCCTACGATATGCTATTGGGAGACAGACCCGATCCGTCTATCCCGGGAAGTGTGGTGTTTCCAATGCTGAGAGGTGGGCGGCCTTTACTGGTCGAGATTCAGGCACTTGTCAGTAAATCGCCTCAACCTACCCCAAAGAGAATAGCCAAGCTGGTAGATTCGGGCAGGTTCTCTGTGCTTCTTGCGGTTCTGGAGAATCATGCAAACTTACCAACGTCCGGATTTGACCACTATGTATCAGCAGTCGGAGGCATAAAGGTGTATGAACCGGCCGGTGACCTTGCAATACTACTGGCCGTCGTATCTGCTTTACGGTCGGTTCCATTTCCCTTTGATGCAGTGGCCATAGGGGAAGTAGGGTTGGCTGGAGAGATACGACGTGTTCCGTGCATCGAAGAACGCGTTGCTGAGGCCAAAAGATTGGGTTTTAAGAAAGTAATCCTGCCTGCATCAAGTGGAGTGGATGCAGGCGGTATTGAAATTGTGCCTGCCAGTAATATTCGTGATGCAGTATCTGTATTGGGCAATTTTCAGGAAGGAGGCTTTCAGCTGGTCAGTTGTGGATAGGTAGAATTGTGTTGAATGGAGGAAGCTGCCAATAGATAGGTTATGCTGCTGAGTTGTAGGTATGCAGAGTTGTGCCACCTGTTATCGGCTGATGCGCTAGTATACGACTATGGCCGATAAGGCGCGTTTTATGGAACTGATTACAGAGTATATGGATGCTTTGTATACTGCGGCCATGAGAATGACCAGCAATGCCAGTGACGCAGAGGACCTGGTACAAGAGGCTATATTAAGGGCGTATAGAGGCTTCGATACATTCCAGGAAGATACCAACCTACGGGCATGGCTATTCAGGATTCTTACAAACACTTATATCGGTAGCTACCGATCCGCCAAAAGACGTCCGGAAACTACAGGAATGGACAACATTGAAGATCTGTACCTGTACAAGCGAGTCAAAAGGGGCGAGTCCCTGGGAGGTGGCAGGTCGGCAGAGGAAGAGGTGCTTGATTCGTTTACTGATATAGAGGTGAAAAATGCTATCGAAGGATTACCGGAATCATTCAGGATAGCAGTTCTCCTATCGGACGTAGAGGGATTCTCCTACAGGGAGATTGCCGATATTACTGGAGTTCCCGTCGGAACGGTGATGAGCCGAATATACCGGGGCAGAAAGGCAATTCAAAGGATACTTCACAGCTACGCCCTAAAGCGGGGACTCGTAGATGGTTCCAATCCGGATCACCATGATTCTGGTGAGCAGATATTGGATCAGTCTGTTGATATGCTCAAATCCAGCTTCTCGGACGGTAGATCGGAGAACATTTCTGATGGGTCATTGGAGAATATGCCGGATGGATCTGTAGATGAGAAAATTAAGTGCTGTTGAGCAGCCCAGAGGTACATTGGCGATAAAATATTTCTTAGTGGATAATAGAGGGGCTTTGGCTAGCGTGGCATTATGAGTAAAGATACACCGGAGAATATACGTGGTCCTGAGATTGTGGGCTGCCGAGAGGCGATGGCGAAGCTTTACAGCTTTTTGGACGGCGACTTAACTGACCAGAGGCGAGAAGCTGTCCAGCGCCACCTGGATGAGTGCTCTCCATGCGTGAAGGCTTACGACTTTGAAGCCGACTTGAAAAAAGTTCTGGCGGCTAAGTGCAGAGACAGCGTGCCGGAATCATTGAAAGAGCGCATATACGATGCACTTGCTACAATGGAAGATTCCCCTACAGAATCTGAGTAATCGCTGTTCAATCCCTATAAATTGTCTCAAATAATCATAAAGGCCAATTTCCATGACACAGAGGGGGCCTCCCCGGTCGCTGTCTCTATGTCAGTGCGATTACCGGCATGAAATTAGGGTCGGTTTACCACTGGACGGACTTGACTGGGTTAAATGCCGGTGATATAATCTTGACTGAACGGTCAATTTTTGGCATGTTAGGTAATTACTGAGGACAACTCAGTCAGGTTGTACAAGATTAGAAAAGGAGGCATTTATGCCAACAGCTGTAATAGTAGATGCGGTAAGAACTGCAGGAGGAAAGCGTAACGGTAAATTGCGTGGATGGCACGCAGTAGATCTGGCCGCAGAGCCGCTCAAGGCGCTGGTAGAGCGCAATGGACTTGATCCGGCGACGGTAGATGACGTTATTACCGGGTGCGTAATGCAGGTCGGTGAACAGGCGCTGAATGTGGGTAGAAATGCTGTACTCGCAGCAGGCTTTCCCGAGTCTGTTCCTGCTACTACCGTAGACCGCCAATGCGGGTCGTCACAGCAGGCTGCACATTTTGCTGCCCAGGGAGTTATGGCTGGTGTGTACGATATAGTTATTGCTCTGGGCGTAGAGGGCATGACCCGTACCCCTATGGGTTCTTCTATAGTCCGTGATCTCGGATTTCCATTCGGGCCGACGGTCATGTCTCGTTATGCTGAGAAGGGTGGTTTGGTCTCTCAGGGAATATCTGCTGAGATGATTGCCGATCAATGGAACCTATCGCGCGAGGATCTGGATGTATTTAGCGCAGAGAGCCAGCGCCGTGCGGCAGTGGCGACCGAAGAGGGTCGTTTCGAGAACGAGATCATTCCGCTCAAGGTGAGAGACGAAGAGGGCAACCCGACCGATGAGATTTTCTCTACAGATGAGGGAATTCGCCCCGGTAGTACCGTTGAGGTGCTTGGAACGCTAAAACCGGCATTTAAGCCGGATGGAAAGGTTACTGCAGGCAACTCCTCACAGATTACCGACGGTGCGGCTGCGGTGTTGATCATGAGCGAAGAGAAGGCAAACGCACTTGGATTGAAGCCCAGGGCGCGCTTTCATAGCTTTTCAGCGATCGGTGTAGACCCGGTTACCATGCTTACAGGACCGATTCCGGCAACAAAAATAGTTCTCGAAAAGGGCAAACTGACTATGGATGATATAGACGCAGTAGAGATCAATGAAGCCTTCGCGTCGGTTGTGCTTGCGTGGGAAAAAGAACATCATCCCGACATGTCGAAGGTAAACGTCAATGGTGGTGCAATAGCGCTGGGGCACCCACTCGGTTGCTCGGGCGCCAAGTTGATGGCTACCCTCCTTAACGAACTGGAGCGTACCGGCGGTCGTTACGGTTTGCAGACGATGTGCGAGGGCGGTGGAATGGCCAACGCAACTATCATCGAGCGCTTGGGATAAAGGGTACCAATCTCCTGAGTTAAAAGCGTTCAGCATAGAACTTATACGATTGGGGCTTGGTCGCAATTTTGGTTGTGGCTGAGCCCCAATTTTCATCTGAAAGCTACGTTGATGGGAGAGAGGTCGGTCTCAGCGGTGGCCGTTATATGAGGCTGCCGAGGAATAGTTGTTCAGGAAGGGTCGCCGGTCAAATGTGTCGATCAGTGGTAGCGGGTAGCGGCGATAGCGCCCACAAAAAAGAGCACGATACCGCCGAGCAGGTACCAGTTGGTCGGTGAGGCTGGGAGTATGCCAGTGTAGTTCAATATGATCATGAGTACCCCCAGAGCAAGGACAGCGATAATTGCAGGTCCCATCCATGTAGGGCTCTTCCTTATCTTTTTTGGGATTGGAGGGGTATAGCGGGCATTTGGATCCGGAGCACTCTCTCTTATATGTACGTGCCGACCGGTCACTCTTCCCGCTGAGCGTCCCTTTCTTGTAGCGCTTCCAGGTCCTGTGTTTGATGCCATGTCCGTTATATTAGCACATAGGTCAGATGCTTATGCTGCTGGTGCCCTAAGAGTGACCTGCGACAGAAAGTTTTCCAGTAGCTTTGGGCCATCTTTGGTAAGTATGGATTCCGGGTGAAACTGCACCCCCCAGATCGGGAAGTCATTATGCGATATTGCCATGATTGTTCCGTCGGGAGCCAGGGCATCGACCGAGAGGACTGATGGGACTGTACTGGGGTCAATGGCCAGCGAATGGTATCTGGTAGCAGTAAATGGATTGGGCAGCCCTTCCAGTATACCGGTTCCCGTGTAGGAGATTGGAGAGGTTTTGCCGTGGACGACCTCGGCTGCACGGACAACTTTTGCCCCAAATGCCACGCCTATAGCCTGGTGGCCGAGACATACGCCAAGTATGGGAATACTACCGGCGAACCCCCTTATTGTGTCAATGCTAATTCCCGCTTCTTCCGGTCTGCCCGGTCCGGGTGAAATTACTATCGCGTCAGGGGCCAGTAATTGTATGGCTGCAATATCTATTTCATCGTTGCGATATACCACAGGGTCGCTTCCCAACTCTCCCAATTCCTGTACGAGATTGTATACGAATGAATCGTAATTGTCTATTAGTAGTACCTTTGGAGCCATTGTCACTATTATAATCCAGGAACACCGCTCAGGATGCCACCTAAAATGCACCCTGAGAATGAACCTCGGGAATGCACCCAGGAAATGCCACTCCGAAAGCACCCTGAGAACACCATCTTGGGAACACCACCCCAGAAGCCACACTGACAGCATCGTATTGGGAGCGGCCGTCTCAAGGAGGAGCGGCCACTTGGGCGGTGCGAATCAATGATTATCAGCCGCGAATTTTATATCGGCACTGTAAGGATGTATTCTGGAAAGTGAGTATAAGGAAAGGAAAGAGATATGGGAGTAGTACTTGTAACAGAAAAAATAGCTGATAATGGTCTGCAGTTGTTGCGCGATGCGGGACACGAAGTAGATGTAAGGTTGGATCTTTCCCCTGGAGATCTGGTGGAAGCTATAGCTGGAGCCAATGCTATCATTATCCGTTCGGCAACCAAGGTAACCGGCGAAGTCATAGATGCAGGCCGTAATCTACAGGTGGTAGGCCGTGCCGGTATCGGGCTGGATAATGTGGATGTAGAACATGCAACATCAAAGGGAGTCATGGTGGTAAATGCTCCTCAGTCAAACATAATATCGGCTGCCGAACATGCGATTGGCCTCATGATCGCACAGGCCAGGAATATTCCTCAGGCGCATATGGCGCTGGTTGGTGGCTCTTGGGAACGTTCAAAATGGGAAGGTGTAGAGCTTTACGGTAAGACACTTGGTATTGTGGGGCTTGGCCATGTCGGTGCACTGGTTGCACAGAGAGCACTGGCGTTGGGTATGAAGCTAATCGCTTATGACCCCTATGTTACCGTTGAACGAGCCAAGCGAATGAATGTTCAGCTCACCTCCCTGGAGGATCTGATGGCACAGTCTGACTTTATAACGATCCATCTGCCCAAGACCAAAGAGACTATGGGGCTTATAGATGCAGAGTTATTGGCGAAGTCAAAGCCGGGGATAAGAATAGTAAACGCTGCAAGGGGAGGTATTATAGATGAAGCTGCTCTTTATGAGAGCATCAAATCAGGGCATGTCGGTGGCGCAGCACTGGATGTGTTTGCAGAAGAGCCTGCCACCGGATCCCCGTTACTCAGTCTGTCGAGTGTAGTGGTGACTCCGCATCTGGGTGCATCTACTACAGAGGCACAGGATAAAGCGGGAATTACCATTGCGGAGCAGGTCATTCTTGCACTGGCCGGAGAGCTGGTTCCATTTGCAGTGAATCTGGCTGCCGGATCATTGCCAGAGTCGGCTAAGCCGTTTCTGCCACTCGCAGTAAGCCTGGGACGGTTTCTGGCCTGTTTGCACGAAGGTTTGCCAACGAGTATCGAGATCGAGTATCAGGGTGCACTGGCTAAAACACCCGATGGATCTGGCGCCGCACCCGGTACGTCGGTACTGACTCTGGCTGCGCTGAAAGGTATTTTTGCTGCCGGTACTGAAGAGCCGGTATCTTATGTCAATGTTTCCCAACTTGCAGAGGACCGCGGGCTTGAAGTACGAGAGACTGTAACTACTGCAACAAGGGACTTTGTCAGCTTGATGACTATCCGTTCGCCCGAGCATTCCGTGTCCGGTACTATAAGCGGCCCTAAACCGGATACGCGTATCGTGATGGTGGACGACCATATGGTAGAGGTTCCACCTTCGCCAAACATGCTGGTAGTGAGAAACGATGATCGCCCGGGCATGATAGGAATTGTCGGCACTATCATTGGAAAAGCGGAGGTGTCGATTTCGTCTATGGCGGTGGGGCCATCGCTGAAAGGCGGCACTGCGCTTATGGTTCTTTCTACGGGTAGTTCTCTGAGTCCTGATGTGCTTGGGGAGTTGCGTGGTTCAAATGGGATACTCGACGTACACCAGGTATTCCTAGACTGATTGATCTTTAGCCTTCCTGATCTCAGCCTGGTCAAGAAAAGCTCCTATACATTTTTGTGCCCTGCCCGCAAATCGGCCGACCTGTTCAGCGGGCTCGGCGTTCTTTTCCGTAAAATCAGTATATTTGCCGGTGTCATATATGCCGGTGATGAGCTCGTGCCATTTTATCCCCTCAGTGCTCCTGTGTGCGTCATGCAGATTACGGCGAGCTTCGCTCAGTAGCTCAGCCAGTACTCCCAGATATTGCGGAACGCTTCTCTGTATGTAATTGCGAAGCCAGCTTGCAAGGGCAGGACTGGCGCCTTCAGTGGATACTGATACAGACACTTGTCCATCTCTATACACGGCTGGGAACAACATATTTGATGGCCTTGCGTCATCCGCTACATTGATCAAAGTTCCCGAGCTGGATGCATCACTGGCTACGCGGTAATCCACTTCACTGTTTCCAGTTGCCGCCACCACCAGCCGGTATCTTGCAGCCTCTCCCGGCCTGTACTCCCTTCGTTCCAGTGTGATTGGTATGAAGGCATGATCGGGTACGGAGCCCGTTCCCTCGGCTTGACCGGTAGATGCGGCACTATTCCCAATGAGTATGTCCATCTGCTCGCACAGATCCGGTGCAATAACTGTGAGGGCAGCTCCACAATGATAGAGTAGGCCGGCCTTTCTGGTTGCAACAGGCCCTGCTCCTACTACGAGGCATTTCCAACCTGCCAGTGATATCGAAACCGGCAGCCAGGGGGTATGGCTGTCACTCACCTGACCATTCCGGCTCCGAGCGTGGCGTTGGTTGTTTCATCTATAATGATAAAGCTACCCGTTGCCCGGTTGGTTGCGTAACTGTCCAATGGCATGGGTGTGGCAGTTTCTATTGTGGACATCCCGATAGCATTATGACCCAATTCGTTGGCGGGCATCTCCTGGATGGCATCCATGTCGAGAACCGTCTCTATTTTGCCTATAGATGCACGAGTGGTCTTTGCCCCTGACTTGATTAGGTACTTGTTACCCGCAGAAGCTGGTCGAGTACTCCACCAGCATAATATGGTCTCGAAATGGTCGTCCACTCTGGGTATAGCCGAAGATTCAGCTATCATATCACCACGCGTTATACCTACTTCATCACGAAGTTCCAGTGATACCGAAGTCAAGGGGCCTGCCATAGTTACGCGACCGCTTGCATCCCATATACCATCTATATGAGTTACCACATTGGAGGGGAGTATGGTCACCTCCTGGCCGTCTACGATCTGACCGGAGGAGATCATACCGGTGTAACGCCTTGATGTAGACCCCACCCTGATGACTGACTGAACTGGGAGCCTTAGGGGCAATTTTACTTCACTGCGGGGACGTACCTCCTGCAGGGCGGCGAGTAACGTAGGACCTGGGTACCAAGAAGTGTGCCTGGAGCGAGAAACTACGTTATCACCAGTCAGGGCTGAAAGCGGTATTGCCGTTACTTCGCCCAACTCCAGATTGACTCGCTTGAGGTCATGCTGCAATGCATTGAGACTGCCTATTATCTCATCGTAATGAGATTCGCTGAATGATACGGCATCCATTTTATTGACTGCAATGATGAAACGCCGTATTCCAAAGAGCGATGCAATAACCATGTGACGCTTGGTTTGCTGGCGGATACCCCTTGTTATGTCTATAACCACCAGGGCGATGTCAGCATTGGACGATCCGGTCGCCATATTCCTCGTGTACTGCAAGTGCCCGGGGCAATCTGCAATAATGAGCTTGCGGCCGGGAATGGTGAGATACCGGTGTGCTACATCAATCGTAATTCCCTGCTCCCGCTCAGCCTGCAGCCCGTCGGTCAGTAATGACAGGTCAATTTTATCCAGCCCTCTACGCCTGCTTGCGAGCAGTGCAGCCTGCAAGTGATCATCGGGTATCTGCCCGGTATCATGCAGCAACCTCCCTATAAGAGTGGACTTCCCGTCGTCCACCGCTCCAACAGCGGCCAGCCTTAACATCAGAAGTAGCCCTCCTTCTTGCGATCTTCCATTGCCGTCTCCGAAAATCTGTCGTCCGCCCTTGTTGCTCCCCGCTCGCTGAGCTGGACATGGCTGAGTTCTTCTATTACCTCTGACGGTGTCTGTGCTCTTGAGCGAACCGCACCGGTGCAGGTTGCGTCTCCTACGGTGCGGAACCTGACCATTTCCAGAGATACCACTTCTTCATCACGGGGCTGTATCCATTTGTTTAGTGCAAGCAGCATTCCATCTCGTTCGATGACGGGTCGCTCTGCTGCATAGTACAGAGAAGGGAGCTCTATATGTTCACGTTCTATATAGTGCCATATATCCATCTCCGTCCAGTCAGAGAGAGGGAATGCCCTTAAATGCTCACCGCTATTTATTCGCAAATTGTAGAGGTTCCAGAGTTCGGGCCGCTGATTGTGAGGATCCCATTGACCGAAACGGTCCCTGAATGACAGTACCCGCTCTTTCGCCCGTGCCTTGTCCTCGTCCCTTCTTGCCCCGCCGAGGCAGGCGTCAATCCCATTACGCGCTATCGCTTCAAGCAGTACTGCACTCTGGAGCCTGTTGCGCGAGACTCCCGGTCCCGGGTCTATTGCCCTGCCTGCATCTATAGCATCCTGGACTGAAGCCACAATCAGGCTTACACCCAGCTTGGAGGCTCTTTTGTCTCTAAAATCAAGTGCTTCATCAAAGTTGTGACCCGTGTCCACGTGCAGCAGGGAAAACGGTAGCCTCGCTGGATAAAATGCCTTTACTGCCAGGTGGAGTATTACCGCCGAATCCTTGCCGCCGCTGAAAAGTATAGCGGGATTACTGCATTCGGCCGCTACCTCTCTTATGACGTATATGGCGTGCGATTCAAGAATATCGAGGTCTTTGTACACGGCGTGCTCCATGGGGTTGCTCATTACATCATACCTCTTCCTGTTGTCGGATGGATGTTCTGTTCTGCCGGAAGATGGTCTATTGCCGGATGGCTGCCCGTATTCCGGCGTATCGTATTCCGGTTTGCCGTACGGTGCTCCTGCTCCCGATACTACTGTTGCCTGCTCTGTCAATGTTTCTGCTATCATTTTCTGTATAATCCTTAAAAGTTGATCTAATTAGTCATATTATACTAGTATGAGAGATGGAAAGCAAGTAGCCCCGCAAACTTCAGGAGCAACCAAACGGAAAGCAGTGCTACAGAGATAGTCCAGATAAGGTCGGCGCAGAAGAGAACACGAGAGATACGGACAGAGGAGAAGTGGAAATGAATATAGCAGATTCGGATACAGGAGATGTACATACAGTAGGCGTAAACAAAGGAGAAGCAGGGATGGCAGAGATGGATATAGCAGAGCTGGACGCAGTCTCGCAGCGTTTTGAGGATGCGACCGCCAGGGAGATCATTGAGTGGGCAGTAGGCCATTACGATCATAATGTGGCGCTGGCCTGTTCATTTCAGGATTGTGTGATCATAGATCTGATTGCATCAATAGATCCTGAGATGGAGGTGGTTTTTCTGGATACCGGATATCACTTTCCAGAAACACTTGACTTCCTTGAGAGAGTTAGAGAGCGATATAATCTCAACCTGACAATCACCTCACCGGGTGAAAGCGCCATAGGATGGCCATGTGGCAGCGAACATTGCTGCGAGTATCGAAAGGTGGAGCCGCTCGGTAGGGCATTGCAGGGTAGGGCAGCATGGCTGACAGCGCTCAAGCGATGCGATTCCTCCGTTCGCGCTGACATACCAATAGTATCGTGGGACGCTATACGTGGTATGATAAAGGTAAATCCCCTGGCAAACTGGACAGATGAAGATATAAATGAGTACATACATTCTGCAGGACTTCCGGAGCACCCGCTTATCTCAAAGGGCTATCTATCCATAGGGTGTGCACCGACCACCCGGCCGGTAGCACAGGGAGAGCATCCTCGTGCCGGCCGGTGGGCAGGTACAGGCAAGACAGAGTGCGGATTGCACACATAACCAAACACCCAGTAAACACGTAACCAAATACCTGACCAAACAGCGCTCGCTTGACTCACGGGTGAAGCCGTGGGCTTGCGCTAGCGTTTCGGCCATTGCCGCTCTTGGCTGAACGTATCACGAAACAATTTCGCAACATCCAGTTCATAGAGCTGTAATATCCAGGTAACCTGCCTGAAACACCTGAGTAGTTTAATATAATCGACTCAACGTAGAGGCGTGCCTAGGGTTCCGCTGCAAGTTCAATTGCCTGCTGGTCTGGTCCAAGAGGTACAGGTGAATGATGGCCTTCCATCCTCATCCCACGGCGGGATAAAAGCCCGGGAGATCACTAAGAGAATTGCCGCTTAGTGAGATCTGAGCGGCCTGACCGATGGAGGTTGTATATGACAGAAGAATTGCATGGACGGTATGGGCATGAAGCAGCAAGAGCTGTTGAAGCCGAAGGGAAGATTCCTCATGATCGACACGATCTGGAGATTGCAAGAGGATTGGAGATTGGGCTTCCGGGAGCTGCCAGCCTCAATGATCGCAGCATACCTACCTTTTCTCGCGGCGAGCTTCCTCACTTTGCGGGCATCAACACCTTTCTCAAGGCTCCGTACTTGGAAGATGTTCGGAAATGTGGAGAGTATGATGTAGCTATTCTAGGGGTGCCATTTGACGGTGGAACCACCTACAGATCTGGCACACGCTTCGGTCCTCAGGGTATACGTAAAATATCAGGACTTTACGGCCCCTACAGCTTCGAACTCGGTGTCGACCTACGGGAATCTATCACTATGTGCGACATTGGCGACGTGTTCACTATTCCGGCAAATATCGAGAAGACATTCGATCAGGTTACCAGGGCTGTTGCCCATGTCTACTCTTCTGGCGCTTTCCCGGTAGTGCTCGGTGGGGATCATTCGATCGGGTTTCCTACCACCAGAGGTGTGGCAGAGCACCTGGATGGTAATCTTGGGATTATCCATTTCGACAGGCATGTGGATACTCAAGATACTGACCTGGATGAGCGGATGCACACCACTCCCTGGTTCCACGCCACCAACCTGCCCAACGTACCACCGAAGAACCTGGTCCAACTCGGTATAGGCGGATGGCAGGCCCCACGACCGGGGGTCAAGGTTGGACGGGAACGCGGTACCACGATCATGACGGTAAATGACTGTGTAGATATGGGTATAGAAGCGGCGGCAGATCGTGCTCTTGAGGTGGCATGGGAAGGTGCGGATGCGGTCTGGCTATCCTTTGACGTCGATTGTCTGGATGCTGCCTTTGTGCCAGGCACCGGCTGGCCTGAACCGGGAGGGTTCCTTCCCCGGGAAGTCCTCAAGCTTATTCAGCTGATTGCCCGGGAGCCCCTGGCAGGGATAGAGGTGGTGGAGTGCTCGCCGCCTTACGATAATGCGGAAATTACCGCCCTCGTGGCGACCAGGGTTATTTGCGATACTCTTGGATGTCTGGTAAGGGAAGGTCACTTGCCGAAGGGAGGGGAGTGACATGGAAAGCAATTTGAACGGTAATGCGATGCCCGGAGGTAGCGCCGCTCCGGAAAGCGGCATGCCCACTGCCACCGATACTGTTGTAACAGCCGAGTACCAAGGTGACGGAGATGTGAAGCTTCACCGTAACAGAGCTACTCATGGTCATGTGGTTGCGCAGGGAATAATTGCCAACGGTCCCCTACTGTGTATGGGCGCCGTATTGACCTCGGCGGCCATCTATGCGCTGGGGGCATTGCCACTGGCTTACCTGCTTGGTGCAGGTCTTGTGTGGCTCTGGGTCAACACCCCTTTGCAGTATTCGAAGAAACTGGCCAGTTCCGGAGGCATGTTTTATTATGTGAGCAGGGGAACCGGCAATTATCTGGGGTTCCTCGCCGGGATAAGCTACGCGCTCTATTATACGGCATTTCTGGCTGCTGGAGCAGTGTACTTCGCCGTAATGGTACAGTCATTGCTGGTTCAGTTCGGAGTACATTCGGTTCCGGGGTGGATGTGGATACCGCTTACATTGGCGATCATAGTCCCTCCAGGAATACTTGTGTATAGAGGCGTATTGCCATCACTGCGCTACGGGATCATTGCCGGCTTGGTGGAGTTGCTACTTATGCTTGTGGCCAGCGTGGTGATAGTGATTCTGGCTGGACATCACAATACTGCCAGCGTATTTATGCCGTCTTTTGCCAAGAGCGGCGTATCGGGCATAGGTGTCGGCCTGTTACTGGCGGCTTTCGGAATGTCCGGCTCAACGGCCACGATATTCCTTGGCCACGAGGCCAAAATGCCGCACAGAGCTGTCCGTAGAGGGCTGGTACTGTCGACCGCTGCGGTGGCGGCAATCATGGTGTTTGTAGCGTATGCACTCACCATAGGATGGGGTCCTACGCACATGGCTGCATTCGCCAACTCGAGTATTCCCGGATTGCTCGTGATTCACAAGTACATGGGTAGTGGTATGGAGTTGCTGGTAGCGGTGTTCATGGCAAACAGCATTGCAAGTGCAATTATCGCTTCATCACTGGTCGTCAGCAGGGTAACCCACGTGATGTCATTGGCCGGCCTTTTCCCCAAGAGCTTCCAGGACGTAGACAGCAAGAGTGGTACGCCAAGAGTTGCAGTGCTGGCCTGCCTTATTTCTGCGGCAGTTGGTGCAATAGTGGCAGGGGTAATCTGGGGACCGGTGACGGCGTTTACCGTGTTGATTCTTGTCGCGACCATGGGAGAGTTTGTCGGCCACATTCTCGGTAACCTTGCACTGCCGTTCTTTGCTCACAGCAGGAACATGACGCGAGTTGTCGTGCATATTGTGTTACCCATGCTGTCACTTGTTACGATAGGTATAGGTATTTTCTATACCTTTTTCCCAGTGGTGGTGCCTCTTATATGGGGTCCGATCATATTCCTGCTGGGCATGGTGCTCGGCAGTGTGTACTTTGCCGTAAAGCGTGCGTCTACTGATGCGGTCGGCCGTGCCGCGTTACGCGCCCTGGTAGCAAAACTCGGAATGGATACAGATGCGCCGGGTTATCAAAGCTAAATTGTTTGAAATCGTGTAAACTTGAAATTATCTGCTGGAATGATGAACTGCATTAATCATGAGACGTAGCCCGTTATGAGACTTAGCCCGCACGAACAGGAGAGGCTGATGATATATCTTGCCGCCATGGTTGCTCGAGAGCGTCGCGAACGAGGCCTCAAGCTGAACTACCCTGAAGCAGTCGCCCTGCTCTCTTCGTTTGTGCTGGAGGGAGCTCGTGATGGGTTGCCGGTAGCCGACCTCATGGAAAGTGGTAGACATGTATTGACTCGCAATGATGTGATGGAAGGGGTGGCTGAGATGTTGGATGAGGTGCAAATCGAGGCTACCTTCTCTGACGGTACCAAGCTGGTGACCATTCACCATCCGGTACAGTGATGGTCAAAAGGCAAGAGTACGAGAGGCAGCAGAACATGATACCCGGTGAAGTGATAGTAGGCGATGATCCTGTAACGATCAATGAGGGTAGCCCGATAACTGTGTTGCTGATATGCAATACCGGTGATCGACCTGTCCAGGTGGGATCTCATTATCATTTTGGTGAGGTGAATCCGGCGCTTGACTTCGATAGGGATGAAGCCTGGGGCAAGCGTCTTAATATACCTGCCGGCACGTCTGCCAGGTTTGAGCCGGGCATAACCAGAGAGGTGGAGCTTATCCCATTATCTGGTAGGCGGGTAGTTCCTGGATTGCGAAGATCTGTAGGTGGGCAACTGGAGAAAGTTGCTCGTGACTGATATTGACAGAGAACGGTACCGCTTACTTTATGGTCCGACCACGGGAGACAGGGTACGGTTGGCCGACACCAATCTATTTATTGAGTTGACCGACGATCTATGCAGTCGTGGAGACGAGGCCGTATTCGGAGGTGGCAAGGTGATCAGGGAGTCTATGGGCCAGGCTACGGCTACCAGGGCCGAGGGAACTCCTGACCTTGTCATCACGGGTGCAGTAATTCTCGACTACCATGGTATCTTCAAAGCTGACGTGGGGATTCGTGGCGGAAGGATCAGTGCTATAGGCAAGGCGGGCAATCCCGACATTATGAATGGAGTAGATCCGGGCATGGTTATCGGGCCTTCTACTGAAATTCTTTCCGGTAATGGCAGAATACTTACGCCCGGAGCCATAGATTGCCATGTTCATCTTATCTGCCCACAGCTGGTCGATGAAGCGCTTGGGGTGGGGATAACCACACTCATAGGAGGGGGAACCGGGCCGGCGGAGGGCACCAAGGCGACAACCGTTACTCCTGGCGAATGGTATATCGAAAGGATGCTGGAGGCTATGGATCCGATGCCTGTGAACGTGCTTCTACTTGGGAAAGGCAATACGGTTTCACAGGAGGCACTGTGGGAGCAACTGAGGGCTGGTGTCGGCGGATTCAAGGTACATGAAGATTGGGGCGCCACTCCGGCTGCGCTTGATACCTGTTTGCAGGTGGCAGATGATTCTGGAGTGCAGGTTGCACTCCATTCCGATACACTTAATGAAGCAGGTTTTGTAGAAAGTACGATATCGGCTATCGGTGGTCGGGTGATACATGCTTACCATACGGAGGGAGCGGGTGGTGGTCATGCACCAGATATTATTGTCGTTGCGGGGTTACCAAATGTGTTGCCTTCTTCCACTAATCCTACACGCCCCTACACGGTAAACACCATAGATGAGCATCTCGACATGTTGATGGTATGTCATCATCTCAATCCTGCAGTACCGGAAGATTTGGCTTTTGCAGAGAGTCGAATCAGGCCTTCCACTATTGCTGCTGAAGACGTGCTCCATGATATGGGAGCCATATCGATGATCGGCTCAGATTCTCAGGCTATGGGTAGGATTGGGGAGGTACCCATCAGGACATGGCAGACTGCTCACGTTAACAAGCTACGCAGAGGATCGTTGTCAGGAGACGGTAATTCTGATAATAATAGAGTGAAGCGATATATTGCGAAGTATACGATATGCCCGGCGATCGCGCATGGCATGGAGAGGGAGATAGGATCTATTGAGGTTGGCAAGCTTGCTGATCTCGTTCTTTGGGAACCGGCATTCTTTGCGGTTAGGCCGCATGTAGTTCTGAAGGGAGGGATGATCGCGTGGGCGGAGATGGGCGATGCCAACGCCTCTATACCGACGCCGCAGCCGGTGTTGCCCCGCCCGATGTGGGGAGCGTCTCCCGCGGTTGCAAGTGCATCCAGCCTATTCTTTGTGGCCGAGGCTGCCTTGGAAAACGGCATCAGAGAGAGGCTGAGAGTCGGAAAGAGGATCGTCCCTGTGGCAGATGTCAGGCGGCGCGGAAAGGCAGACATGCCGTTTAACGATGCATTACCCAGGATAGAGGTGAATCCGGACAGCTTTGCTGTGACGATCGACGGGGAGTTGGTGGATGTGGAACCGATGGCTGAACTGCCCATGGCTCAAAGGTATTTCCTGTTTTGAACCGGGTCGTGCGCGAAGATGGAGTTGCACCTGCTCCAAGCGATGAGGTATCTGCCGGTACCTCTGCTGATGAGAGCCGGTATGGGTCGGCAACAGGCGGTAATGGAATATGTCGCATTCCCGTAAGTTCTGTGGCATTGTTAATGGCCGATGGCAGGTTCCCTGCGGGCGGCTATGCTCATTCCGGTGGGCTGGAGGGAGCTGTCGACGATGGCGCATTGCATGACCTGGCATCCTTGCGTGCTTTTCTCGAAGGACGTCTATGGACAATTGGACTGTTTACCGGGTGTTTTGCAGTAGCGGCCTGGATGCTGGTGTTGCAAAACAATATATCGGCGCTTGGTGACATGGCAGTAGAGCTTGATGAGCCTTGGAATCTGCTGAATAAGGAGGCGGATGCTCGTATAGTATCACCCGTGCAGCGAAGGACATCCAGATCGTTGGGTCGTCAGCTATTGCGCACTTCGGCCACTATATGGCCTTCGCCGTTGCTGAGTCGGTTGAATGCTGCTCTCGACGAGGGAGTCCACTATCCAGTCGCCATAGGGGCATGTGCAGCTATAGCTGGTCTGAGTGTCGAAGAAGCGGCGCTTATAGGAGCATATGGATCGGTCGTTACGCCAGCGTTTGCCTCGCTCAAACTACTTGGGCTGGATCCCGCCAAGGTAACAGCGTTGATTGCGGAATTCAGCACGCAGATTGATCAGGTGGCGTCAGTGGCGGTAAACGCAGCCCGTTCCGAGGCTGCCCTCCGCAACTGGGCTGGATTGCCTGCTCCAGCGTCGCCGTTGCTCGATTATTATTCGGGAGTCCACGCAGAAATGGAGGTGCGTCTCTTTGCATCATGAAGCGCCAACCGGTGGTTCGAACGCAGTACCCGGGGTTCGGCCTTCCCGGCAGTGGCCATTCAGGATCGGCATAGGGGGACCGGTGGGCAGTGGAAAGACGGCGCTTGTTGCATCATTATGTCGTGAATTCGCAGGTGAGTTGGAGATAGCAGTGGTAACCAATGATATTTACACTACCGAAGATGCCGACTTTCTCAAGCGGGCAGGCGTACTGGACCAGGATAGGATCGTACCTGTAGAGACCGGAGGTTGTCCCCATACTGCCATAAGAGATGATATAGCGGCTAATCTGGAAGCTATCGAAATACTCGAGAACAGGTTTCCCGATCTTGATCTTGTACTGCTGGAAAGCGGAGGCGACAACCTGACAGCCACCTTCAGTCATGGGCTGGTCGACATGCAGATTTTCGTGCTGGATGTATCGGGGGGAGACAAGGTGCCGCGAAAGGGCGGACCGGGAGTCACCATGTCGGATTTGCTGGTTATCAATAAGGTGGATCTTGCAGAGATGGTAGGAGCCGATCTGCATGTCATGCAAACCGATGCAGAGGCCAAGAGGGGTTCCCGCCCTACGGTGATGTGCTCGTTACGTGGTCCACTGGGGGGTCGTCTGGTAGCCGGCTGGATACGCGCGGTACTGACCGGGCGGCAAGATGTCGAGCGTGCATGAAGGCACATGCGCAAGTAGCCGTAAGTGCATCTGCCGATGGACATACTCGTTACGATGAACTCCGCTCGGATGCACCTATACTGCTACGTCCCGGTAGCGATGCGCTTTACATAGTGGGTGGAGCCGCTTCACCACTTGGAGGAGATGATCTTCAGCTGGAAATTGAGGTGGAAAGCGGCGTATCGCTCGTAGTACGATCTGTAGCTGCCAGCTTGGCGCGTCCGGGACTTCATGGGCTTCCATCCATGATGTCCATACGTGTATGCCTGGCTGGGGATGCCGCGCTTCGGTGGCTGGTAGAGCCCGCTGTGGCCTGTTCGGGCTGTGACCATTATGTGGACACTGTTGTAGATATGGCCGAAGGTTCCAGCCTGTACTGGAGAGACGAGTTGGTTTTGGGACGCCAGGGAGAGGAGCCGGGAAAGTACAGTTCCCGGCTTTCTGTCGATGTTTCTGGGCAGCCTCTGGTACGCAGCGAGTTTTCTACGCGATGGCCTGGATGGAACGGTCCGGCTGTTGCTGGGGGTGATAGAGCGATAGGATCAATTTTGATTGCAGGCGCAGACATTGGAGATGAAGATGTATTTTGTGGCCAAAATACAGTATTTTCAAACGAACCTGTCAGGGATGTCCGTTCAGAGCGTCTGGGGGAAACGGGGCATGCCGGTCGCGGTACCTGCATGTCTCTAAATGGTCCCGGTGTGATAGTGAGCGCCGTTGCAAGAGATATGGTCGCATTGCACCAGGTCGTGGGCGCTCTTTTACGGCATAGCTATATCATCTGACCGTACGTTCGACTTGGCCGTCTGGAAGAGTGCCGTTGTCGCAGATCTCGTGATTAACAAGTCCCTCCGGGTGCCGTTTGAGAATAGCCTGCTCGCTTGGTTATTTTTCGAAATCCACCATTGGCGGTATGATTGATGCTATCCTAACTCGAAAGGGTAGATAGTGAGGAGACTGTGAGCGTGACCGTACTTATTTTACTTGCAATTGTGTGGGTAGTGGTTTTGGGTTCGCAGCTCTGGAAACGGCGAAAAGAACGCATGTCGTCACATTCTGTATGGGCATTCAAACGGCAGTTGAGAACCTTGAGAAAAAAGCATGCCGAGCTAACCCCTATTGACAGCTTTCGCCATAATCCAGCCGGTGAGGCATCCTATTACTCTGCCTTCCAGTCCACCAACGTTATCGTCGGCGATGCAAGTTGGGCAAGTCATGAGAGGGTCTCATTGGTCAGGGTTATAGGCCCTCAAGCAACTCAAACAATGGGACAGATGGAGCCCGGTTATTCTGGTTCAAATAGTTTTTCCAGCTACGGGAGGGAAACGGACAATAGTAATTACGCATACCATTCCTCAGTTCCCGTGATTGAGGCAGGAAGTAGTGTGAGTAATTCATTCCATGACGGTGATGAACCTTACAGTAATCTGTTGCATGATGGGATTTCGTCGTATCACAATCAATCGTACAAGGAGGGTAGCATGTACGCCAGTTCCAATTACAACACGAGGAACTTGCATAGATCCGGTTCCGCTGGACTGCGTAGACGCAGGATACTGGTAGGACTGATCGGTTCCGTGGTTGTTTTCTTTTTATTCGGCTTGATCCCGGCGTTGGGATTCATGATGATTTTGAGCATGCTGGGAGCGGCTGCGGCAGTGGCATATATAGTATTGCTTGCCCGGATGAATGCAGCCAGGATGCATCATGCGGCCAGAGTAAATACGAGTAGGTTACACGCCACGCGCAAGCATACAGCCAAAGGACATGTACCTGTCATGAACACCAGGAGACCGGCACATGCACACCGTCCGGTTACAGATGACAGAGATGAGGGTAGGGTGTATCAGGATTCTGGCAGGTACGCATTACCGGCGGGTGGCCACGCTGAGGGAAGGGATGCCGTCTTTAACGGTGGGTACGCTGTCGGCAGCGAAGCGTTGCCGACCCGGAAAGTATCTGGCGTTAGGTGAATCTTTCCTGCGGGAGGTACTGTCACCGCGTAATCCTATAAGGAATCTTATAAGGATTTGCGCATTGGGCGCGTTTCGTGCTCCAATGGTTAGCATACAGATATAGATTAAGTACGCGCTATATGTACGTACGGCACGAGCAACTGAGGAGGTTTTGTATGCGTGCAGCGATGTTACGGCAAGTTGGTGATGAGACCCTGGATATACGCGACGACGTGGAGACTGCCAAAGATCTGCAGCCGGGCGAAGTAAGGGTACGAATTCATGCGAGTGGCGTGTGTCACTCTGACCTCTCTGCTATGAATGGAACACTTCCACAGCCCGCACCGGCTGTTCTTGGACATGAAGGTTCAGGAGAGGTGGTAGAGGTAGGTAGTGGAGTTAAGCATCTATCGGTGGGAGATCATATCGTAGTAGCATGGATACCGCCGTGCGGTAGGTGCAAGTTTTGCCTGGGAGGGCAGCCAAACCTTTGTGTCCAAATCACTATGAACATCGGCTTCATTCCGCGGTTTACCTTTAATGGCCAGGACCCGGCATACGGCTTTCTCGGTACGGGAACCTTTTCGGAAGAGGTGGTCCTGCCTGAGGAGGCAGCGATAGCCGTACCTAGCGATATTCCCTACGAGATATCTGCATTACTCGGTTGTGGAGTGACTACCGGTGTAGGCGCCGCTATTAATTGTGCACAATTGAAGCCCGGATCCAATGCACTGGTAATAGGCTGCGGTGGAGTAGGTATTGCAGCCATACAGGGTGCGAGAATTGCCGGTGCAGCTGAGATAGTCGCCATGGATACAGTTCCGTCCAAGTTGGAAGATGCCAAGCGCTTTGGCGCCACTCATGCGGTGCTTCCGGACCAGCTTGATGCAGTTAAGTCCGAGGTTACCGACGGTGATGGCTTTGACTACGTGTTTGAGTGCATCGGATTGTCACAGACTATGCGTGCGGCATACGACCATGCCCGTAGAGGAGGTACTGCTGTCATAGTCGGGGCAGGAAGGATGGATCAGACTCTGGAGTTCAACGCTTTTGAGCTCTTCTTTACCAACAAGTCTGTGAAAGGTACACTATATGGCTCGGCTGATGTGCGTAGGGACTTCCCGATGCTGCTTCACTTGTGGAAGAGTGGTCGTTTGGATCTTGAGGGCATGATTACCAGAAAGATAGATCTCTCTGAAGTCAATGACGCCCTACAGGTGATGAAAAGAGGAGAGGCAATAAGGCAGGTCATCACCTACTAGCGTTTTAGTATCCAGCAAAAAATCATTGATATTACCGCTCAGGGACAACGGGACAGAGCGACAAAATGCTATCTTGGATTTCCATGCCAGAAGCGTGAGCCAGCTTTACCCCATAGCATTCCCGCACACTGGTTGGCACGCCGGGTGTAGTTGTCTCGCACTGCCTATATCAACATTTACCTACATCACATTGTTTGGTTCTGATAGGGTTGTTGCAATGAGAGCAGGGATGGTTGGATGATAGAAGTTAGTGGACTGACCAAGCGCTATCGTAATGTTCTTGCAGTCAATAACCTAACTTTTCGTGTAATGCCTGGCAGGGTGACCGGTTTTCTGGGTTCCAATGGTGCCGGCAAGACTACTACCCTAAAGATGATTGCCGGTCTGGTGCAGCCTACCTCTGGAACGGCAACTGTAAATGGTGCAAACTACAGGGACATTACTGACCCGGCAAAGCACATAGGCGTTGTACTCGAATCTACGGTTGCCCACCCGGCAAGATCCGCCAAGGCAAACATGCTGATTGGAGCAGCCTCCATCGGGGCGCCGTATGAACGCGTAAGTGAGTTACTCCAACTGGTGGGCTTGAATGAACATGCTGAAAAGAGAGTAGGTGCATACTCGCTTGGCATGCGCCAACGCCTATCTCTTGCTATGGCGCTGCTTGGAGATCCTTCGGTCCTCATATTGGATGAGCCCGGGAACGGCCTTGACCCTCAGGGGATTGCCTGGCTCAGAAATTTTCTAAAATGGTTGTCGACACAGGGGAAAACAGTGCTCGTCTCATCGCATCAGCTGAGTGAGATGTCCCAGATGGCTGACGACGTTGTCATTATTGCCAGCGGTCATGAGGTAGCATCGGGTCCTCTGGATCAGATTATTCAGGGCATTGGCGGAGTGGAAATAAAATTCCGTACGCCGGAACCGGAGAGAATGATCCAGGTAATACAAGCAGCTGGAGGAAGGGCACATTTCAAGGGTGCCGGGCTGGTAGATGTAAGTGGTCTGCCACTTGAACAGGTCGGTGCGCTGGTGGCGCAGAGCCAGATTATTATCTATGAGATGACTACTTCAAGAGGTTTGGAAGAGGCCTTTCTGCAGTTGACGGCCAATCCGCAATCAAGCACAGCTTGGAACGCGATCAGCGAATGATTCGGCTAATCCATTCCGAGCTGTTGAAGTACCGTACACTGAGGTCGACTTGGGTGTTGATGGGTAGTGGGGCCGCACTGGCATTCTTGATAGTCATACTGTTTTTGCATATAGCTCATACGAGTATTGTCAATGGCGCTTCAGCTTATGGCTCTGCTGGATCTGGTATCGGGTCTACCGACTATGGTTCTTCTGGATGGTACCCTTCTGTCCTCTATCAGTCGTATAATTATCCACAGGTATTCGCTGTCGTTTTGGGCATAATCTGTGTGACGAGTGAGTACAGGTACAGTACCGCCTCCTTTACCTATTTGGTAGAGCCTCAGAGAGTTAGGGTGCTGGGCGCCAAACTGGTTGCATCGGTTGTCTGGGGGATACTTTATGGGGTGCTTGTCGCCTTTCTGTCGGCGGCAGTAGGGGTGCTGTTCAGCGCTGTGTGGAATCTTGATCCTGGTACGTTTTTACGAAATTCACTTATCTATTTGCCGGTAGACCTGGCGGGGTTTGTACTGTTTATGCTGATCGGTGTCGGTATTGGAACCCTGATCCACAACCAGGTAATTGCGATAATCTCGGGAGTCGGCCTTCTTACCATCGGTCCCGCGCTGATAATTCTTCTTTATGCCATTGCGCCTTATGTAGTTCCGTACCTGCCTCAAACTGCACTTATGGCACTGGAACGCGTACCTGCCCATGCAAGCGGAATCGGTTCCAGGGCTTCGTTATTGCCCTGGTGGGGAGGAGGCATGGTGTTAATTGGTTATGCAGCGCTGCTCTCTGTAATGGGCGCCACTACTGTACTGAAGTCTGATATTTAGCGTTCATGACTGCATGCTTTGGAGTGTGGGTGTATTACGTAATCCTACCGGCCAACTGCCTGGGAGATAGCTTGGCTGGCTGTGATCATTGGGACAGTGTGGATGAAGTTGGTTGAATCCGTCTATTGCTATAACGAAAAATTGTACTTATTACTAATATTACTTGTGAGTAGGACTTGACATTTGTAAATTATGGCGTATAATTGTTGTTGATAGGTGAGTCAACATCTTACAAGGGGTTGGCATGTTAAGAAGGGAGTAAGGTGATACTTATGCGCAAACTATGGATGGCAGGTAAGGCAGTTCATATGGGTAGAGTAGCGGTAGTTTTGGCGGCAGTTACTCTGGTTGCCAGTGCATGTTCTACGCTAGGCATTGGCCTGGGAGGTAACTCGGCTGTACCTTCAGTTAGTTCTATTTCGCCGAACAGTGGCTCTACGAACGGCGGTAATACAGTTACTATCTCCGGTAACAACTTTGATGGAGCCACTCAGGTATCCTTTGGGGGATCTACTACAACCAACATAAAAGTACTATCCAATACATCATTGTCGGTAGTTGTACCTGCAGAGCCAGCAATTATGGATGGACATGGGGGTAAGGTTCAGGTGACGGTCACCAATTCATCCGGAACAAGCCCGTCATGTTTTACCACTATTATCTTCTGTGGTTCCTTCTACGCATACGTAGGACCGTCAGCTCCTCCAGGCTGCTTCCAGTGGAGTCCTGGGGAGATTACCCTGCATAACATAAACGCCAGCCATACTTTTCCGGCCTACAGCAATAATGGTGTCACCATAGGCCCCAGCTTTGATCTGAATGCATCTACGGTTAATCTGGCGCCATCTGCTCAGGCGTGTATTGGACTGAATGGCGTATCGGTCACCAAGTTTACAGTAGGTGGCACGCTGGGCGAGTCGGCCAACTTTGTAGTAAACATTACTGGGCCGGTTAGCTACAGCAACACTTTCCCACTGCTCTCACAGCCGCTGGCTTCGTTTACCATTATGGCCGGTCCGATTCCAGTGGAGATCGTTCCCGCCCTCCAGCTGTATGTTACAACCTCTGCCAATGTAGGAGTAGGCGCCACCGTATCTGCTGCGAATTCCAACCCACTTAGCGAATCTGCCATTATGGGATTCAACGCTGGTTTGCAAAATGGAACATGGGGCGCAAGTACTACCTTCAAGTGCGCCACGGCAGACAATGTTGCCTGCTTTGCACCTGGAGGAGTGGGAGTTACTGCACAGGCAGGTGTAAATGTCCAAGCAAACCTGTGGGGGCAGATTGATTTTCTGGTATACGACCTCGCAGGCCCTGATATACAAGCTGGTCCAATGGCACAGGTAGGTGCAGTTGGCTGGTCTTCTACCGGTGCTGCTCCCTGGTGGGCTGTATGCGGTGGAGTTCAAGCTGGGTTTGGGTTAGCGGGTAACGCCCATTTGTTTGGTGGTACGCAGTGGATAGGCAAGACGTATAATCTGTGGGGTCCAAATATTCTGGCGCATTCAAGCGGGGCGCCCACTTCCGTATCCTCAGCTTGTGATCCACTGGTTTAGCTGACGCATCCATGCCGTGCTAATGAGTTTTTGGTGTGGCACTGGTGTGTCGTTTCGTAAATAACGTGATGATGGGAAAGCCTGGGTTCACGCTATACGCCAAGGCCAAAGAAGGAAAAGGTAAAGCACGCTTAGTTGCTATTCTTGGGGTGGCGGCATTGCTGTTGGATTCGTGCAGTTCCGGTCCAGGGGTGATAAAGCCCCCCGGTCCACCTACGCGGCAGTTTGTAGCAACTGTGATCTCACGTACGCTGCATGAGAGCGGTGCTGACCTCCAGGTAAAGTTATCTGGTGGTTCTACCATTGTAGGCGCAGATGATACCGCCTCAGGTACGGTTAATTTCAATTTGGCCAGTGCTTCGTTAAGTGCGGGTAAATTTGGCGAGTTCATGGCATTTGTGGGGTCCGGCGTTATGCTCTCAGATAGTACAACCGGTTCAGCGCCATCTGGAAGTACGTCTTCACATGGGTCAGGCAGGACGTCATCAGGCCAGTCTCCACAAGGTTCACCCTATCGTTGGATCAAGTATGTTCCTCCGGCAGGAGCGGCGACACCAAACAATACTTATCTGTCGTATATGATCTACAATCCGATGTTCATAATAGGCTCAGTTTTAGGCGCAACTGGCCACATCAAAGAGGTAGGCAGCTTTCCGGTAGGTAACACAGCGACCTACGAGTATTCGTTTAATGTAGACTTACACATGGCAGCTGCTACTACCGCTTTTCCCGGTGGTACGCAAAATGGTCCTCACGGCAGCGTGCCTGATTCCCTTTCCGGCGCCGTACAGAGTGGCGTGCAGAGCATATTGCCAGCCACGGCACGCCGCATACTTGCGATGGAGTCTACGTATTTTGGGGCATCGTCCCATCTCTTTTCAGCCAGAGTATGGGTAAGTAAATCTGGTGTACTTCAACAAGTAGAGGTAATCATGCCTTCTTCGGTAGCTGCTCCTCCCGTGGGATATGCCGGCGCAACGAATATAGTAGTAACGCTGTCTAATTTTGGCAACAGAAGTGTAACACTGCCGCCTTCACAGGAAGTGCTGGTGGAATCGTAGAAGACTGCCCGGACTCACGAGGTAGCCTTAGAGCCGCCGTTACGGCTGTTATTGCTGGCATTTTGTAGCTCTGAATAGATAACGCCCACATGGTTGATGTCATCATTGTTACTTGGGTGAAATGTACAAAATATCTTTCAATAAAACACCATTGGGCAGTAAATATGAGTAAACTTGATATTTATAATGTTACGATATGCCGGTATCTCATTAGTAGGACTAACGGATTGTGTTTGCCGCTTTGGCCACAATATGCGATCCGGGACTGGAGAACAGGCGTTATATTTAGTGAAAGGGGTTAAGTAGATGACAAGTGTCACAGGTGAAAGCACTATAGGGACAAATAAATCAAGTGGCCGGTTCAGGTTCATTATCGATAGGACCATGGATACTTACCCGGATCCTCTCCCCAGATACGTATATCTTGGGATTACAGTTGCTATTACGATAGTACTGTACTATCTCTATTTTGTAGAGGGCGCCGTACTTCCTCTACTTCTTCCCTATTACCACATGTCATTTTTGTATTTCATGACCCTGGTTGTAATTGGTAATCTTGCGGCGGCTGTTACCGCTCTTGTTGGTGGTCTTTCAGATAAGGTCGGCAGGGTTAACCTCACCATTTATGGAGTACTTGCTACAGCGCTGTTGCAGCTATTTGCAATTCCCAATATTCACTCTGAACTGGGTTTTGCTATTGCTTATACAGCAATAGGATTTGCCGAGGGGCTTGTTCTTGTATCTACGCCTGCACTGATAAGAGATTTTTCTCCACAGATGGGCAGGGCATCTGCAATGGGTTTTTGGACGCTCGGTCCGGTACTTGGAAGCCTTGCAGCTACTCTTGTTGCAGAGCATACTCTGGCACATTTACACCCCTGGCAGGACCAATTCATCATCTCCGGTATTGTAGCCTTGGTGGTCTTTGCCATTACGTTTATTGCATTGCGTGAGTTGTCACCCGGGTTGCGTGACCAGCTGATGGTAAGTGAGAAGGAGAGATCTCTTGTCCAAGCGCGTGCAAAGGGGATAGATATAGAAGGGTCGATAAAGAGCCCGATACGCACTATGTTCAAGTGGGACTTGATAGTATCCTCGATAGGCATATCGACGTTCCTGCTCATATATTACGCGGCGGTCACAGTGTTTACTCTTTATTTCGTAGTAATATACGGCCAAACCACATCCAATGCCAATGGGATAAATACCTGGTACTGGGCGTTTGATGCAGGTGCACTTATAGTGTTTGGTATTCTCTCAGATAAGTTGCGTGTCCGCAAACCATTTATGCTGGTGGGTGCAGTCGGCATGATAATTGCCACTCTTATATTCATCTCTAAAGTCCATGCACCGTCTACCGGTTACTACACCCTAGTGTGGATTGTAATCCTTATAGGATTCTTTGATGCTATGGCATATGTAGCGTGGATGGCTAGCTATACCGAAGCAGTAGAGGAGAAGAATCCAGCTCTGGCAGCTACCGGCCTTGCTGTATGGGGGTGGACGCTGCGGATAATAATTGCGATCTCGTTTTTGGTAATGCCTCAAGTCATCTCGACTGCGTCGACTCTTGTCGACAACAATACAGCGGCTACTAACCTTCAGGCGCTCAATGCCGCTTCGTCGTATGTCGCCAGCCATAAGTCGGCTCCCCCGTCCGTGCTGGCCGCTCTGCGTGCCACAAATGAGCCATATGGAAAGGCGATGGCTGCCTATCTTGCAACTCCAAACAGCGTGAAGACTGTTGATACTTTGAATATTCTGAATCTGGCATCACCATATGCGAATGCCAAAAAGTCGGCGCCACCATCGGTTGTGGCAGAATTGAAAGCTACCGGAGAGCCCTATGGATTGGCACTGGCCGATTATATCGGCAGCAACTATAATTTGTCAGCGGTGCCCTCTCCGTTGTTCAACCAATTGCTGGGATTGGTATCTTTCAGTGGTGCTGCAGCTGACGTAGAAACAGGGAAACCGGTACCTCCTGCGGTTGCGGCCAAGATAAAGTCAGACTCTCCGCAACTGGCTACCCTGCTTGCCAACCAACAGCAGTTGGCGGCGACAGAGCCGGGTATATTCAACCAGTTGAACGCCCTCAACCTGTTCAGTACGGCTGCCAGTGGCCTTCAGGCAGGAAAACCGGTGTCTCCTGCGGTTGTGGCCAATATAAAGTCGTATTCTCCGCAACTGGCTACCCTGCTGGTGGCGGCAGAGAAGATTATCCCGGCCAAGAAACATTCGCCAAACCAGTGGGAGACATGGTGGTGGGTGTGCCTGGGTGGCCAAGTACTCTTCCTCGTATTGATGTTTACTATAAAGGGACGATGGAGCCCCAGGGCGGCCAGGAAGGACTTTGAAGAGTACGAGAAGAGGATTGATGCGGAGTTGGCGAAGTTGCATGCAACTTCAGCCTAATATCGGCCCGTAGAGTACGCCTAAAGGCTCGCGAGCTCTACTTTGGCTGGTTGATCTTATCCAGTCTCTCCAGTACTTGGCGTGCAGCACTGTCAAGCTGGGATGGCGCCGGACCAAGGGGAGCTCGGCATTGACCTGACGGGAGCCCGAGTGCCCTACAGGCTGCTTTTGCGGGCAGTGGGTTCGGAAACATCTCTGATGTTTCAAAGAGGTACGACTCGATGAGAGAGGCATTTATTTCAGCAGCCTTACCTATTTCACCTGCCTTGAATGAAGAGATCATCTTCCCCAGCTCTTCACCTGCCCAGTGGCCTGCAACACTGATCAGCCCTACACCTCCAATGGACAGAAAGGGGAGAGTCAATGAATCATCCCCGCTGTAGAGCTCAAAATAGTTCGGGGCATCAGCTACAAGCCGTGCCGCGGATGGAATATCGCCCGTAGCGTCCTTTATCCCTATTATGTTCCCTACTTCGGAGACGAGCCTTAGTGTGGTTTCGATCGCTATACGCCTTCCTGTCCTCGAGGGTATGTCGTAAAGTATGACAGGTAGGTCGGTGGATTCACTGACGGCCTTGAAATGATCGAATAGTCCCTGCTGAGAAGGGCGTAGATAGTAGGGGGTAACCAGGAGAATGCCGTCTACCCTGCACTCTTGTGCGGTGCGGGTAAGCTGTATCGTATGGCGGGTGTCGGCAGTACCGGTGGCTGCCATCACCGGTATGGTAAGACTTTCTGCGACCGAAGACCATAGATCCCGTTTTTCCTCATCGCTCAGAACTGTGCCTTCTCCGGTAGACCCAGCAAGAACCAAACCATCGTTACCATGCTCTGTGAGCCATTTGGCCAAACGTACTGTACCGTCTATATCTAAAGAACCATCCGGTAGGAATGGGGTGACCATTGCGGTAATTACATTGCCAAACCTCGGTTCTGCGGTGTTATGAGTCATACTCTAGTATAGCGTCTCGTAAATAGTGTGATGGTATTCACCTGGTCAGGGGCGTCAGCCGGCAAGGCGAAGGACATAGGCGTAGCAGGGACTACGTTGAGGACGACAACGCAGCCCGACGTATACGCAACCGTCCACCGGACGTTTGCGCAGTGAGAGCGCATAATTATTTGCGGGACACTATACTGGTATACATCTGTTAGGGAAGTGCTTATATCTACAAGTGCCAGCAATTACTGTACTGGGCAATCGGCTGGGGGCGGGGCTGCCACAGGATACTTTGTAGCTTGCTACCGGGAGTCGGTGAGGCCGAGATGTCCTGCATCCCAAAGCCTCACACCACCCACTATGCCGGCGGAGTTGTCTATAATGGTACAGTCATCGGGCAGGCTCTGGGTAAGTTTCTTTGCATTTCCCCCTCCTACGTAGCATCTATCGAAGAACATGAGATTGCGCATTGTGTCTATTACCTTCAGCACCCGCTTTGTCCACCTGCGGTTGCCCAATGTCCGCAAGGCGTGGTCACCAACGTAGTCGTTGTAAGTTTCTTTCCCATGGAGGGGATGGTGAGCAAACTCCATATGCGGCAATAGAGAGCCATCATAGAACATTGCAGTTCCACACCCGGTTCCCAGGGTGATCACCAACTCAAGGCCCTTACCCATGACAGCTGCAGCACCCTGTACGTCTGCGTCATTTGCAACCCGGGTTGGCTTTCCGAGAGTTCGTTCGAGTGCACCGGCGAGATCAAAATTGCGCCAATCCCGGACGAGGTTATCGTCTATTGGCGTACCGAGACCACCAATGGTTGAGAATTGGGGTGCAGTGATAATGATTCCATGGCGCACCATTCCATTAAATCCAACCGATACCCTGTCGTAGCTGATGCCGCTGGCTGTATGCAGATCACTTGCCAGTAGCGAGAGCGAGTCCACCAAACGCTGTGGGTCAAGAGGGTAGGGGGTTTCTATGCGCTCTCGCTCTGTAACCATCTGCCCACGGTTGTCAACTATAGCTGCCTTCAATCCACTACCGCCTATATCTACAGCAAGTGTGAGCGGAGGATTCGAGCCTTTGGGGTCGGATTGAGAGTTTCCAGGGTAGCGCGGTGCGGTGGCATCATCTATATTGTGAGCCTCATCATTTGTAATCATGTGCATATCTTAACGTGAATGCCTTTTTAATTCAGTACCACCCGATATGGCGCCCATCGTCCGGTATCAGTTCTGGAACCAGCCGGTTACATTGACAGTCAGATCTGCTGGGGATGATGCATATGCGTCAAAGGATCCCAAACTGTCCAATCCGGTGATCACTGTTCCGGTTACGGTACTGCCATCAGACCAGTTCAGATAGGAACTCGTTGGCATTGCGGTATTTCCGGGCCACGCGGTGAGATAGCCGTTCAGCTGCGATTGGTAAGCGGTGCCGGAATTGGGATTGCCATTTACTGTTATTTGCGCAACTATTGCACTTACATTTGAAGGGATTCCTGCCAGGCCGGTCACTTGTATAGTGGCTGGATCAGATGATGTCTTGGGTGCAAGATAATCTCCCGATCCATCGCACTGTCCGGTAACGCCGCTTACTACGCCTGCATCTACCGTCAGGCCGGTAGATGCCGTATTGCAGATTGTGATAGGCGTACTTGGCGTGAAGGAGTATCCGGAAGAGGAATAGTAGCCGTTGACGTCTACTACTACGTTTACCGGAGTCGCGGCCGAGTTGTAGATACGGATATATCCATTAGCCCCAACCTCGGAGATGACCTCGTTGGCACGATTCTGTCCCTTTGAGAAGTTCACGTTTGATGCCATTGGTGGAGAGTCGCCTGTACTCATATCCGGCCACACAGTGAGGTATCCTCCGGCACCGGGGTTGGCCGCAGTTACGGTCATGCTAACGGCACTTACCCCTGTAGCTGGGATGCCATCTATACCTGCGATCTTTACGGCAATAGATTGACCCGCTCCGGCAGCCGGCACGCCGCTATTGCTTACCGGTAGGTGCTCAGATGAGCAGTAGGAGGGCAACAGGGGGATGGAGTCCGGTTCACTTGGAGTGCATCTTGTGTCCAGTACTCTGGCCGGAGGGCTTATGGGAGTGAATCCAGCGCCCGTACCTGTTGACCCTGAAGGAACGTAATACCCTTCGACGTCTACGACGATGTTCAAAGGAGGTTGCCGCCCCGATGCTCCAGGGGGATAATACCGGAACAGAGCTGGTATATAATAATACGGGTATATCATTATTGACTTGTTGTTTCCAAGAGCTACCGTGGAGAGAGAGGAAGTAGATATAGAGTTGCCGCGTAGGTAATAATTGTCTGATCCAGAAGAAAAGCTGAGGGAGTATGCTATCGGCATAGGGGTGCCGGTTGGGTACGCGATGAGAACTCCACTATCATACCCTCCGCTCACCGCTGTGATGTTTACAACGACCGCTTGGGCATCAGAGGGAACAGAGTCTCCAGCGGATCCAGTGCCACCTACCTGTACATTGATAGGCGCATCTGATCCGGAGATGGAAAGTGTGCGATTTTGGGCAGGTATATTGCTGCAATATCCCGCGGGCATACTCTTTACGAATGCAGCCAATGAACATCTGGTGTCGGCAACCCTGTATGGTGACAGTGGAACGTAGCGATTACCTGTTGTCACGTAGAGAAAACCTACCGGTTTCGAGGTGCCAAGCGGAGTAGTGACGGTTAGGTTCACGATACCAGGCTGTGAGACAGCCGGAGCAGTGGCCGTTAGGGTGCTTGATGACATCACGCCGAAAGAGGCGGCAGGGATAGAGCCGAAGTTTACCCCTGTAGTTCCCGTAAGAGCAGCTCCTTCAATGGTAATAGTTGTACCGCCTGCTATCGGAGCTGAGTTTGGCGAGAGAGAGATCAAGGTTGGTGCAAACGGGGATAGATTTTGATATACAACACCACCGTAGGAAGATGAGCCATTGTTGTTTTTTCCCACACCAAGGCAATCAGTAATGGAGATACAGTCGAATGCTTTAAGCGAGATATTAGCCGGGAGGCCATTGGCTGTGGATATACCCCAGCTTGCGCCCCCGTCGGAACTGACAAGAAGAGGTGAGGATGATTGGTATTCCAGCGGAGGCTCAAAGCCGTTGGTACTGTCAGTAACGTAAGTGGGGGCAATACAGTAATTGCCAGTACAGGTTATTCCCAGGATCTGCATAAAGGCGCCCTGCAATGCCGGGTCGGGTGCTATGCTGGCTTGAGTCCAGGACTCTCCGCCGTCAGTTGAGTTGTAGGCATAGTCGTATGCATTTATTATATTGCCCGATGACGTAAGAGTACCAGCCGGGCCACCGAGGAGCGTACAAGTGCCGTTTGCACTGCACGACACATAACCGATGCCCTGTACCTTGACGTCGGATGGAGCAGAGCCGTATGTGAACGGCAAGTTCATTGGTGCTATCTCCGGTGCCGATCCGGGGATTGATGCCATGTTCCAGCCTGCTCCCCCGTCAGTGGAATAAAAAGCCGCAAGCCTGCCATTAACGACTCCGGCGGTTATGCAACTGCCGCTAGAGCAGGAGAGCGAACCGCTTAGCAAAAGGCTGGCTCCATTTTCTGAAGGTAGGGTGCCATCCTCCCATGTGAGACCTCCATCAGATGAGTACAGAATACGGGTATCGCTTTCGATGACGCAGATAGCCTGCGAACTGCAGTAAACAGTTTGCGGGAAGTTTATGCCCAAAGGAAGTGGTACATTTATCCAGCTCTGGCCTGCGTTATTGGAATAGAGGGCAACGGGAGCAATACCATCGGCATCTCCAGCGTTTGCCAGCAGGCATTCAGTACTTGATGGGTTGGTGCAGACACTCAATGTTCCTACTGCGATACAATCAGTTGCCGATCCACAGGAAATGTCGTTGAACTGGCTGATATCCTCTGGGAGGTTGGCCGCTGTCCAAGTTGTGCCTGAGTCAGAACTGTAGGCGATCTGCGTATTTGATGCGGCGACACATACTCCTACCGGCTGGCATGATACGGCAATAAATCGGTGAACAACCATGGGAAGCCTACTTTCCTGCCAGACAGTATTCTCGTTGGTGGTATAGTAAATTCCCTGAAGTTCCTGGCCATCACCGGGAAGCGCCACGAGTGAAATGGCACAGGAAGAGGACGATGCACATGATACGTTTTCCCAGCCGGCAAAAGCCGAGTTGCTGCCTGCTGCAGTGTTATTTTGGGTCGGCTCAAGGGTTGTCTGGATCCAGCTTGCGCCGCCGTTTGTAGATTGGTAGCCGTTTCCTGAGGCGGTTGCAGTTATACAGATGCCCGGGGAGTAGCATGATATGCTTGTGGGCAATCCTGCATTGCCGGGCAGCCTGCTTCCTGTCCAGCTTGCACCACCGGTGGAGGAGTACATATCAAATCCAGATCCCGTCATTGTGCAGTCGAGCATGCCTGAAGTGCACGAGATTGATGTCACTATCCCTATTCCCCCAGGTAGAGATGGGCCCTGTTTCCAGGTTGCGCCGCCGTCTGTGGATATGAGGGTTACCGGCAGCTGGGTGGAGAGAAGAAGAGGCGAGGTGGTGTCATTAAGATGGAGGAATTGTGCCAAAGCGGGAGCTTTCGACAAAAATGTGGGTATTACGTTGTCCAGTGGTGACCCGGCACTGAGGCAGGTAACGGAGGTCTGGGTTGTAGCGCTTCCTGACAGTGGCGCTTCGCAGCTTACCCTCAGCAGGTCAAGCGTTGAGATATTTGGGATTGAGGCGAGGTTCCATGACGCGCCACCGTTTAAGGAGTAAAGTATGGCATTCTTGCCGTTTACAAAACCCGTCGCGGTGCAGTCATTTGCGGATCCACACGATATGTCTGTAAGGGCAGTGGTTCCATTTGGCAGTGTCGACTGCATCCAGCTTTGTCCGCCATTGGTAGAGTAGAAAGCGGCCGATGGTGATGAACCGTATTCCGTAGCGAATAGTGCACCAAAATAGGTCAATTTTGCAAGCGCCAAGGCGTTTGTTCTTACGGCCGCACAGTCAGATGCAGATCCACACGACAGGAAGTATGGGTTGAGCCAGCCGGCAGGTGCAGCCGGGAATGTGCCTTCATGCCAGCTGGCGCCACCGTTTAGGGAGTAGAGTGCGACTGCATTACCTTGATTGTTTGTCGCCAATGCTGCGCAGTTGCCTGTGGGCGTACAGCTGACATTATCGACACCGTTGGCAGCAGCAGGGAAACCTTTTACCAGGTTCCAGCTGTTTGCAGGTACAATGGCTGGTGTGTTGTTGGCTGACATGGAGGCATGGGGTGTGCTACCGTTCAAGGGGGAGATACTTTTTGAGATATTCTGAATATCACTAACGCCTGGCTGTCTGGTCCTAGCGGGCACCCCGGCGACAGCGCCGACGAAAGTGTCGGCGGCGGCAAAGGCCTGTGCTGATGCCAGGATAACTATCGCTATGGCAACTGCCAATCCACTGACCGTTGGAACAATTTTAAGTCTCCAGCCTCGCCAAATCGTGCATATCATTGATTGGCTTTGGTCGTCTGGGGTACAGCGGACACAACGTGTGTACTTGCCAGACCTGTCTGTCAAAGAGTGAAACCTCATTATGCGGCCCTCCTAATTAGTATATGATCGTATGATGTCACCACGGGGTAATCTCAATACTATCACACGATGTAGGCATACATGTATACGTTAGAAGGTGCTTTTCAGAAGAGCGTAGCTATAGCTACTTGAACTATTCGGAAGATGATACCGAATATATCTTTACACGTTAAGGTTATAACTGTGTTGGCAATTGATGGATTGGGCTACTCAGAAGATGTCCTCAGTATGCAGCTCCACGTTCAAGAGTTCTGGCGTGATCTTGGGTTAAATTGGAAGTATGACTTGAATAATGATGGGTCAGCTGCTTATCTCTCTTGGTCGTTCTTGCCCACAGGCAAGCAGCAAGTATTATCCACAAAGGCCCTGTATTGGGATCGGTTCCCTGTCCGGTCAAGATCCCTCCAAGCCCTTCGCCCAAGATCCATATTGCCAGAGATATAACAATGCCTGCTGACAGCAGCACGCGTGGGTAGAGATTAAACGCTACTCCCGCGCCTATTATGATCATGGCAACTGCCAGCAAAGAATCGAGCCAGGCTCCTGTACCTGACAGTGCGCTTGCCGAGGAAGCCAGTAAACTATGCAGCCATCCGGGCTGTCCTGGCATGGCTGATTTTATATTCATGCTGACAGCCTGGGGCATCTGATTGGCGGGTTCCAACAGCAGAAACCCGTTAAAAATCCATAGAACAGCCCAGATAATTTTAGCTGAAGTGTCGCTTGTAACGCGATCTTGTAGGTCTTGTAGTATATATCCTGCTGTGCTTATCCTGCCTGGTAGCCGGTGCTCCGTTTCACTTCGTGACGGGGCAGGCATGTGACTCCCTCTTATTTCGCGATTTGACGGCCAGACAAGTACGGCGATTATACCGTAGAGTATGACAGCCCCAGGAGCTCCCGAAAGCGGGGAGCCTCCCTGCAGTATTCCCCCAAGCCCCTCTGAGAGCCACCACACCAGTAACGCCCAAGCTATAGAACCGAGCAGGGCTGTTTTGACTATGGCGGGACGCTTGGCCAGTACTCCACCCGCTATACCGAGCCCGATCAGCACTTGCAGCGTGGCAAAAAAGGCGTTCCAAGCTGCTATATGGGGCTCTATGTAGTGCGCAAGAGAGATAGTAGGATCAGCTACCCAGCCAGGGTTCCCCTGTGAGCTGGGCAAAATTATCTGAGTAACAAATCCTCTTGTAAACATGAATGGCTGGAATTGCAATGCGCCATCAAGCAGCCATATGAGGCCCAAGGCTATCTGCAATATTCCTGACCGGTCCTTCGTACCGGCTGCTGCACTGTCCACCCCAGACTTGCCAGGGCGATTATTTTGCGTCACATCTTCTGTCTCATCGTCCATATTATTTATTATGCCAATCAGAAAATACTTATACAACGGGGCTATCCCCTACGAACTTATACCTACGTGATGGCTTACGAAATACACGTACCAACAATCATATATTCTATTAGCTCCGCTGCTATGATGTTCCTGATGCTTAAAGACACCCTTACGGGGAAAGATTCATGAGCCTTTTGCCTGAAGGATTCCGCTTTGGTACTGCAATTGCAAGCTTTCAGACCGAAGGTGGGATAAACGGTCCCGGGGAGCCCGAGAACAATTTTTATGTATGGGAGAGGGCTGGGTTGGTTGGCCGCAAGGATATATCCGGTATCGCTGTTGATTTCTGGAATCGTTACGAGGAGTTCCTGGATTTGGCAGTAGCCGCAGGTTGCGATGCTTTCAGGTTCAGCCTGGAGTGGGCACGCATACAGCCAAAAGCCGACATGGTCGACGATGATGCGTTGTCCCACTACAATGCCATCGTAGCAGGATGCGTCGAGCGCGGCATGCAGCCATTGGTAACACTCTGCCATTGGACACACCCCAGGTGGCTTGGTGAAGATTTTTGGCTTCAGGATGATTCTCCGGAAGTCTTTTCGGGCTATGCTCGCTTGGCGGTTTCTAGGTTATCCAAGCATTGTTCGAACTGGGTGACTATAAATGAACCAAACGCCCTGGTGATGCTCTCATATTTGTTTGGAGTATTCCCGCCTGGCATAAAATCAGTAGCAAAGTCGCTGGAAGCGGCGGGCAATCTTATTGCCGCTCACGTCAGGGCGTACGAAACAATCCACGAGATACAACCCGACGCTATGGTGACTATCAACAGTGCGTGTGCCAGCGTCTACGAGTTGGATCGCATGCTTATAGACTTGCTATCGCTGAAGGCTTTTGGGGTGGGTCGAGATGATGTATCCCAATGGATAGATGAGCGCAGGCAGGTATGGTACGACGCTCTTGAACCGGCCGGCAGGGGTGAACAGTTGGTCAGGCTTGCCGCTTCTAGGGCAGTTTCGCGACAACAGTTAACAAAGGGGATGAGGGAAGCCGTTGAGATGTTCGTCCCTTCGCGCAAACGCATTTCGTCACGAAGTTCCCCAGAGGGTCCACTTTGTACCATGCTGGAAACGAGCACACTTCTGGATACCGTGTATAGAAGCGCTTACGATATTGCACTGGATATGGTGGGGATAGACTATTACAATCCCGTGGCATCCAAACATCTTGTGGCGCCCGGCATGAAGACTTCAGGAGGCCGGTGGTGGCTGCCGTTACGTTCTGCTTGGGACGATATAATTTATCCGGAAGGATTGTACTATTATGCGCGTGCAAACATGACAGCCGATTTACCTATCTGGATAGTCGAAAACGGCATGTCTACCAGAGTCGTAAGGGGACAGTCATTCCCGCGCCGAGATGGATGGACGAGGCCGCAGTTTATTCGAGAGACGTTAGGGGTACTGGTGAGGTCGATAGAGGAGGGGATTCCCGTAGAGGCTTATTTCCATTGGTCATTAATGGATAATTACGAGTGGGGAGACTACCAGCCGCGCCTCGGTTTGTATGGCATAGACAGGGAGAGGGGGTTGAAAATATTGTCCACTGATTCAATGGGAGACGATTCGGCAGGAGAGTATCGAAGAGTTATAGAAGGTTTGCGCAGAGGCGACCTGTCCGTACTGGAGCAGCAACCCGGCCAGCACTAAATTGCAAGCAAGAAGTAATGCGGAAGTAATGGTGCATCAAAGTAGCGATTCATATGGAGCAGTCTGGTAAGCTGGCTTTCACGGAGGAAGTACTTGTATTGGTTGTATAAAGAGGTCAGGAGGTAAATAAATGTCATCGACCGTGATCAAAGTTGGTATAGTCATGGGTAGTCGTTCCGACCTGGAAACGATGAAACCAGCCGCGGATATGCTTGATGAGTGGAAGGTTGGGTACGAGATACGTATCATATCTGCTCACCGTACTCCTGATGATCTTTTGGCCTATGGTCGCAGTGCGAGAGGACGTGGATTGCAGGTATTGATTGCCGGCGCCGGTGGTGCCGCGCATCTGCCGGGAATGCTCGCCGCCACTACGACGCTCCCAGTTATAGGTGTTCCAGTGGCACTGAAATACCTGGACGGGCTCGATTCGTTGCTATCTATGGTTCAGATGCCGAAAGGAGTGCCGGTAGCCACTGTTGCTATAGGTGGAGCCGCCAACGCAGCTATCCTGGCCGCAAGGATTATGTCTGTTTTCGACGAGGAACTGGAAGAAGCACTCAGCGTCTATGCATCTCATATGGCGGATAATACGAGGATATCTGATAGTGATCTGAACATATCTTCTATGGGCTAAGCGGTACCGGATGAGATGTCCTGTAGAAGTGAGATTGATCAACGGCCATCCAAGCGGTCAGGTTGGTTGGTAGCCTCGGAGGCTACAAAACTTGCAATCAGGTCAATTGTAGCGGGTGATGAATCATGTACCACCCTTCCGCTGGCGGCTCTGAACAGCCGGTCGTTAATAGCTACGCCAATACCCTCATTGTGTACGAATCCGGCCAGTATTATTTCACCCTTTCCGGTATCTGCTGCATGTAGATAGTTGTAGAGGTTGCTTGCCAGGGATTCCAGGCTACCTGTCTGTTCTGGAGAGGTAGCTATCACCGTGGATGATATGCCGCGAGCAGACAAGGAGCTGGCCAATTCGCTTATAAGTTCGGCTGTATGCGTAGATGGATGGCCGTTAGTTTCGCTACCGAGATTGTTCACCACTATCAGTGGGGTGCGCGGAGAATAATGACGAAGGTAGTTCCCAGGAGATACGGGTGAGTTATCCACATGCCTAGGTATGTAGGTAAGCGAGGGACATACATGCTGCAGCTCTTCGATGGTAATTCCCCCAGGACGTAGTACGGTGGGAGTATTTGTGGTCAAGTCTATTACGGTTGATTCCACCCCTATACGTGTAGGACCTCCGTCTATTAGCATGTCTATTACGTCTCCCAGGTCGGATAGGACGTGTTCAGCGGTAGTCGGGCTCACATGCCCGAAGCGGTTTGCGCTTGGTGCAGCGATTGGCACTCCTGCTTTTCTGATGAGAGCGAGCGCCACAGGATGATCTGGCATCCTGGCTGCTATGGTGTTTCGTCCAATAGCTACCTCTGGAGCGACTACGCCAACTTTCCGGGGAAGTATCATTGTAAGTGCCCCCGGCCAGTACTTACCAGCCAATTCCAGCGCTGTACTCATAATGTGTGGCTCGCCGGAAGCAATATCAGTCAATGCATCTACCGAGCCTATATGCACGATCAGTGGGTCAGCCTTAGGTCGTTCTTTCACTTGGTAAATCTTGTTTACCGCATCGGTATTGGTAGCATCTGCTCCCAGCCCATATACGGTCTCAGTAGGGAATCCCACCAAGCCGCCATTGCGGATTATTCTAGCTCCATGGCGTATGGCTGCACGATACTTAATTGATGGATAGGTATCGTGCCAGACAGAAGGGTCGCTGGCCAGTTCGGCTATGATCACGATTCAGCGTCAGGAGAGATCAAGTAAATACCGGCTCCTCGTAGGTACCAAACACCTCCGCCAGGGCATTCATGGTCTCTCCTATAGAGCATCCTGCCTTGACCGCTTCTATCATTGGCGGGACCAGGTTATCGCTTCCTCTGGCGCACGCTTTTAGTGTGTTAAGGGATCTCTCTATTGTCTCCTGATCGCGCTGCGACTTGAAGTGACGTAGGTTATTCACCTGTGTCGTCTCACTCTCTTGCCCTATCACCAGTGTGGGGATCTCCTCGTCATTTCCTTCCAGAAAATCGTTTACTCCGGCAATAATCCTATCTTTGGATGATATACGTTGTTCCTGCCTATAGGCAGATTCCGCTATCAGACGCTGGTACCATCCTCGTTCTATCCCCACGTAAGCTCCTTCAAGTATGGAGCCGTCTCCCATCTCCAATATTTTGGAGAAGAGCTCTTCTGCCTGCCTTTCTATCTCGTCTGTCAAACTTTCCAGGTACCAGCTGCCGCCAAGTGGATCAGCCACTTCAGCCACGCCTGTTTCATGAGCGATTACCTGTTGCGTGCGGAGCGCTATACGTGCCGCTTTTTCTGTAGGGAGAGATAGCACCTCATCCATAGAGTTCGTATGCAGGCTTTGAGCTCCTCCGAGTACCCCTGCCATAGCCTCTATGGCTGTCCTGGCTATATTGACTTCGGCCTGTGTGGCGGTAAGCGAGCATCCTGCTGTTTGCACATGAAAGCGGCAACGCATAGATAGAGGGTTCTTGGCATGGTAATGCTCCTTCATCCAGCGTGCCCAGATCCTTCTTGCCGCCCTTAGTTTTGCAATCTCTTCAAAGAAGTCAATGTGGCTGTTGAAGAAGAATGACAGCCTGGGTGCAAAGTCGTCCACATCCATTCCCCGCCCGGTCATCTCTTCTACGTATGCAAAGCCATTGGAGAGAGTGAATGCCAGCTCCTCTATTGCCGTTGCCCCAGCCTCTCTTATGTGATATCCCGATATTGATACGGGGTGGTAGAGAGGCATTTCTTTAGTGCAGAAACTTATCATGTCCGAGAGTATCCTTACAGAAGGTCTCGGTGGAAAGATGTATTCCTTTTGAGCCTGGTATTCCTTCAGAATGTCTGCCTGTATGGTACCTGCAAGATCAGATCGTTTTACCCCCTGCAATTCCGCCACCGCTATATACATTGCCAGCACTGCAATGGCTGGGCCGTTGATAGTCATAGACGTGCTGATCGAGCCCAGATCAATACCCCTGAAAAGCACTTTCATATCATCAAGGGTGTCTATTGCCACTCCGCAACGCCCCACCTCACCTTCGGAGTGCGGATCATCGGAATCCCTGCCCATCAGGGTAGGAAGGTCAAAAGCCACCGAAAGACCACTTTGTCCATTTTCTATAAGCTTGAGGAAGCGTTCATTGGTGTCCTCTGCCCTACCGAACCCTGCAAACATCCGCATAGTCCATAGTTTGGTACGATACATCGAGGCATAGGGGCCTCTGGTGAACGGATATATGCCGGGCTTTTCGGCATCGTCGGGTCCATATACTGGTTCCAGTGGTATCCCGGAAAGAGTTTGGAAGCTGTCTTTACGCTTATGCTCGGAGTCGTATGCCTGTCGCCATTGTTCTGTAAATCCTCCGTACTCTGGTGAAGTTATCTTATTTTGCATATCAACGTTATAATCTTACATCAGTGATACTATGCTGGAAAACAGATGGTCGGGTTGCGGTAAGCCGGGTGGTTTTTGCAACTGCCTGTTTTACGGTCGTCCCCCTGTAGCTACGCATCTTGCAGCTCCCACCTTATGGATGCTCATCCTGTAGCTACTCAAGGCAGGCAACGATTTAATCTGGTATAGCGAAGCGGCCAACTCGCCAGCTATCCTGCGGAGTGCAGCCATTGGAGCAGCGTACCTTTGCTAATTGCACCTACGTGCAGAGCCACAACCTTTCCTGATGGAGAGATGAGTATATCTGTCGGCAGGGCTACTATACCGTAGCGTATTGCAACGTTTGCTCCCGGATCCAGGGCAAGCAGGTAACCGACCCCAAACTTGCGCGCAAATGATTGCACGGCTTTAGCAGAGTTGCCCTCATCTATACCCAACATATTGAGAGTCGCTTGATGGGAGCGCCAGAAAGAGGCAAGTGTGGGTGTCTCTTCTATGCATGCGGTGCAAGTGGTGGAGAAAAAGTCTATCAACGTGACTTTTCCATATAGGTTTCGGCTGGATATATTTCCCGAAGAGATGGCTGAAGGAAGTGCTAATGCAGGTATTATAGCTCCCTGGTGTATACCATTGGTCTCTTGCCTGAGAAGATTCTCCGGTAGTTTTGCCGACCCTCCCGAGACGGTTGCCAGGGCAGATCCTGTCTGGGGTGAGCCTGCCGGTTGAGTTGAATGCATTCCTCGGGAGAGCCCACTGCTAAGAGTATTCCTGCTACTGTTCAGTGCTGTGACTATCAATGGCACTATTATTGCCAGAGCTATGACCCCGATAATCCACGGGCGGCTATTGCCGGTGTGATCTTGTTGCATTAGGCTTTCTCTCGTTGGGCCGTGCTTCTGGAGAGATCAGCTAGCCTATAGGCAGGATCCCGGTTGTCTCCGTTCTGGCCGTTTGGGTATTTTATAGATGTATTTTCGTTGCCGCTCTTGTGCTGTGCGGTGAAGTAGAAGATTGCCAGTAGTGCTATTACTACGATAGCTACCACCAGTGCGATCATGCCCAGTTGTGACGAGTGAGCCGATATCCAGGTAGCCAGAGCCGACTGCCAGCTTTCCACAATTCTTATGGGCGTGTTGGTTCTGGTTGGCGAGACCAGGTCATTTATCCAGTAGTCGACCAGGTAGGCGCCAACTACTACTAGAATCAAGGCTGCAAAGCGTTCCACATATCTCGATGCGTATTTTATTACCCTTACCAACGAGGTCTGAGTCATGGCGGTAGCAACGCTAAGTATGATCAGCAGAGCGGCCATTCCCAGAAGGAATGCCCCCATGTTGCCAGACAATTCCAGGATGCTACGGTTTGCGTGGAAGGGAATTATTCCTGCTATGAAGATTGGCAGGGAACAGGTAAGCGATGCCAACGCATACGATACTCCAAATAGCACCATAGATGACCACGATATATGTGAATTTGTCGGGTTGCGCCAGGATAGAGCTGGAATAGAAATACCAAGCCGCCTACCCGATACTGTATAAATGCCGAATAAGACCATAACGATTGCCAGGGGTATCATTACCCATGGCACGAATTTCATAAATACCGTAAAGCCAGATTCTAGCAGTATACCCAGTGTCCCAAAGACCGCTAGGAAACCAATCGAGACCAGGAAACCTGTTACTATAGCCCGCCAAGCCGTCTGCAGCGGGGTAATGGATGTGATCGTAGGGCAACCAGATCTCTCAGACGGTAAATCGTCGGTAAGAGGAGGTTGGGTACTCAGATCAGATTGAACACTGCCGGCAATAGAAGGGGAGTCATTATATGAGGAGTACGATGAACTCAACAGCGACAGGTAGGCCGGTAAGAGCGGCAGGCCACATGGATTTACCGTAGTCGCCATTCCGAGGGTAAATGAATATGCGAGTAGAGCATCGCTCATTGTCCTGTTCCCGATACTGTTCCCATAGACAAACAGAGTATATCATGCCGACCGGCTGGCAGTGGCACCTACCAGATGGGTTGTATCGGATGTGCCGGCATACAAGCAGGCGTTGTTTGTTCAGCGTCCAAAGCAGGCTGGCTGGGTATGCAGCGGTTTCAACGCTTGCGGGTCAGTGTATGGATACCAGGTACCTCCGTTGCAGTTCTCCCAGGCACCCGACTGACCGTCCAGGTTACTTACCGCTGACGGGTTCCACCAGCCGAACTGGTAACTTGTGGCAGGATAGAAGCTGTATGGGCCGGTCCGCCACGGGCCGAACTCACCTATTCCGGACTTGGCAGTGGCAGCTCGGGATTTGGTGGTTGCAGAAGGTGGTATCTTGTAGATGCCCTTGGCAAATGTCTGTGGAGTAAGATTCGGTCCAGCCGCTTGCAGCCTTGCAAACAATTCGAGCGCCATCTTGTATGCAAGGGCGAAGTATGGCTCTTTTGGAGCCGCACCATGAGAGGCGATGCGAAATACCTTAAGAGCCTCGCTACTGGAGCTGTTCGGCCATTGCCCAGCATCTATTACCATTGAGTGTTTTGCCTGTGGCGGTGAAATTTTTCGCCCCAGGGGATCGAGCCAGTAGTCAAACATCCATTCTGGGTAGTATCCCTCATTTGTGGCGGTAGAGGTGAAGAGTACTGGCTCCAGAGGATCGCAACCACATATTATAGTGGTGACTCCGGCGGATTTCATCTGTGCAATGGCGGTGGATGCCTGCTGGGATGCCTGCGAGACTGAAAGAGTGTAGTTGTCTCGGGCCGCAAAGTGGATTCCACACAGGGATGCCAGGTGGCTTGCTATATAATTTCCGTTTGCAGCATAGACCGGGTTTTCCGGAATCAATAAGCCGAATACCCGTTTGCGGCTTCGTATCTGCGAGCTTCCCGCAAATGTAGCCGGCAGGTGGGCCAGCCGCTCGCAGACCAGATCGACCGTAGCCTGGTTGTTCTGGGTGCCTGTCGGGAAGATGGTGTATTCATACGGGTAGTACTGCCTAAACCACGAATCGGGCATGTAAATAGAACTGAGTGATACTATATGCTGTTCAGCGAGGTATTGTTCGTATATCTGAGATGAGAACATAGGGAATGTGAGGTCCGCAAAAGCTCCGAGCTGCTTTGCCGTAAGTGCGTCAGCCTGTGCCTGGGGCTGGTCGAGCCCCTGGTCCTCAGAAAGGAAATTACCGGTGGCTGTGAATGTCTTCAGTACCACCTTTCTTCCCCAGAGTTCATAGGTGCGGTTAAAGAGGTTGATATAGGTGCGCAGATCGGCAATGAATTTGCTGTCGCTGGGCATCGCGCTGGAAATAATGGAAGCAATGGATGCCAGATCACTGGAGTTTACTTTGCGGTAGGTGACCGTGATTGTATTGGATGTGACGCCTGGAGAGGTGGATCCACCATTGTCCCCGCGCCAAGCCGGAACACATGACGGAGCATATGCAGTCCAGGGTACCTGGCGTATTCCCGGCGCACAATTGATTCCACCTATGGTAGTGCCTGGTGCACCCGCATGAGGCACCGGAGTGATGCCGGGTGGCAGGTGGAGCTGGTAATTGTTCTGTGCCGACCCTGAGGGAAGCAGTTGCAGAACGGTCACAACTGCGATAGTAAGTACAGTGGCAACTGCATACCTGCGCGCCAGCACCGGCAGGCTGGGGTGACCGGGGCTGTTGTTGCCGTGCCGGGAGCCGTGCCGGGAGGCATTGTCTTGCATGATATCCATCACCTGTTGCTCCCTATTCTTACGGTGGGTGATGACGAGAGTATCTCCTCACCGCTTCCCAGGTAGGCGGACAGAACAGCCGGTGAGCTGAGCACCTGCTTTATGCTCCCCTCGGCTATCACCCGTCCAAGGTGCAGGCAGATCAGCCTGTCTGCTATGGATGACACCAGTGGGACGTCATGCTCTATGACTATGAATGAAGCGCCGGTGTCCTCCCTTAATCCCAGCAGCAATTCAGCAAGTGCCTCGCTTTCCCGCTGTGCTATGCCGGACGAGGGCTCGTCCAGCAGCAGCAGGGACGGCTCGTGTGCGAGAGCGCAGGCAAGCTCAAGAACCCGGCGTGTTCCGGTGGACAGGTCGGAAACATAGGTGTCACGGTAGCGAGAGAGCCCCATCTGCGCCATCAGCTCATTAACTCTTTTGGCCACTTCAGTCTCTGAGTGCCTGGCATCTCTTAATCTCATAATGTTGGCGAGAGGATCACGGACTGGAATGTTTCGCTCTACAGCGGTTGCCAGTGCTTCGTATACAGGCATTGATGGAAAGAGCCGCGAATCCTGGAAGACCCGGCCGATCCCCCGTACGGCACGGGCAGCGGCCGATAGCCTGGTTATGTCAAAGGCGCCGAAGGTGATGCTACCGGTATCCGGAGTCACGTAACCGTTGAGGATGTCGAAGAGGGTGGTTTTTCCTGCGCCGTTGGAGCCTATTATTCCCAGTATCTCGCCGGGAGCGAGTTCCAGGCTGATGCCGTCTATGGCAAGCAATCCCCCGTAGGACTTGGAGAGGTTTTTTGCAGTAAAGATCGGTATAGGAGAAGCTGCAGAGGGTTGTCCCTGCTGGGGAGGCATCCCCAGGGGTATGCCCTGCTGGATTCCATGACCCGCCGGCGATTGACCCTGATCCGCCTTCGATTTGGCAATTTGGCGCTGGTCGGCCTTCTTGGCTGCATGGATGAACACCGATCGGAGCAATTCGGGTTGCTTGTCCACGCTGGGCGTAGGTCCGCTGAATCTGATGCGTCCACGTTCGAAAAAGACCGCTCTTTCTGCAACTGCACTTGCTACATTGATGGATTGTTCCACCAGCACGAAGGTTACCCCTGAAGCTGCCAGATCCTTAATTGTCTTCAGCATCTGGTCTATCACTTTTGGAGAGAGCCCCAGCGACAGTTCGTCTATAAGCAACAGTTTTGGCCTGCAAAGCAGCGCCTGGCTGATGGCCAGCATCTGCTGTTCACCGCCCGAGAGCAGTCCTGCTCTGGTTCCAGCCCTGTCACCCAAGAGAGGAAATAACTCCAATACACGTCTGGTGGCAGCTCTGGTGAATTGCCTATCGCCATGGTGTCGCTTCACCGTCCAGCCTGCAAGTCTCAGATTTTCTGTCACGGTCAGCGAGCCGAATACGCACTGTCCCGATGGAACCAGTACCAGACCGGAACGTACCCGCTCCGGCGCTCCCAACCGGGTAATATCCTGGTTTACGAGTTCCACCCTTCCGTTGCTCGGTGGCAGAAGTCCTGAAAGCGCTCCGAGAAAAGTAGATTTCCCCGCACCATTGGTTCCGAGTATTGCTACTATTTCACCCTGTGCAATGCCCATGCCTGTATTGAACAGTGCCTGCATGCGTCCATAGTGCACATTGATGTTCTTTGCAGATAATATTTCACCACGATTACCAGATGGGGCAATATATCCTGTGGCTGTACTCTGCCGTTCGGGGTTACCGGCTTCTCCACCGCTACCGGATCCACCGTTACCGGATGACATTTCCAGTGTTTCCAGCGCGACCATTTGCAATGCCGCCCTTGCCGTTCTCGATTCAGTGCCAGTTGCCGTACTTCCCGCGCCACCCGCGCTCCCCGGATCGCCTACACCCTCTGCACCTACTGGTATGCCGTATGCAGACTGAGATTGTGCAGACAGCATGCCTGCCAGCCTGTTCCTTATCCGGATAGCCAAACCGCCAAGACCTTCCGGCAGGATCATCAGAAGGACAAGCAGCCCTGCACCGGTAGCGAACAGTTGCATGCTGCCTTTCAGAAAATAGAGCACCCCCTCCACATAGGCAGCGCCCAGCAATGCTCCAAGCAACGACCCCATCCCCCCTATGACCACCATGGCGAATACCTGAATGCTGTATTGTGGCGGAAAACCCCCAAAGGAGATACCGCCCAGCGCTATTACGTACAGTCCGCCTGCAATACCCGCCAGTGCTCCAGAGACTCCAAACGCCATCAGTTTTGCTTTTAGGGGGCTTATGCCATAGGCGGCTGCGTTCTTTCCATTGTCGCGCACGGCCAGTATCGTTCTGCCGGGACGTGAATTACGCAGGCTCCAGGCCAGCACTATGACTACAGCCAGAACGGCCAGGCACAATTCATAGAAAGCCAGAGGTGAGGCGAGGTTTATCTTACCGAACAGTTCCGGGCGTTCAATGGTTCCGGGAGTTATAAAGGGAAAGTAGCTCGGGCTGAGAAGCCAGCTGGAAACCGGAACGGCAAAGGCCAGAGTGATAACTGCAAGGTACAAGCCCTGGAAGCGCAGTGCAGGTATCCCGACAAGACAGGCCATGAGAGCACCGGCAACCCCTCCCAGCGCGAGAGCTACCAGAATCTCTACATGAGCATGTACCATAAGAGATGCGGTAGCGGCAGCTCCCACCCCGGCGAAGGCAAATTGTCCAAGGCTGATCTGACCTGCCCATCCTGAGAGGACGACCAGCGACACTCCTATGATACTAAATATAGCGACATAAGACAGCAGGGTGACATGTGATGCGTTGAGCATCGTGGGTAAAAGTACAGCCAGGGCAGCCGCTATGGTGATTGCTGCCGCCCGGCCTATTTTTATAGCCGGCCTGCTGCGCAGTGCAAGCGGAAGTGGATGTACATCCTGCACTGCCGTATAATCACCCATTCCCTGGTCGTCAGTCCTGGTGGTGGTGCCGGAGCGCTCAGGGCGCTTTGCCAGCAATCCCACTACGAGAAGCACAAAAATGGCCACATCGGAGTAAACCGTGGTATGGTACGTCCAGTAAACAGCCTGCTGCATGATCCCTATGACGAGCGACCACCCTACTGCTACCGGCAGACTTTCCATGCCTGCAAGCATGGCCGCTACCAGGGGTATGAGGAGGTCCGTAGGGCCGGATGCCACGCCGACGTTTACCCCCAGGATGGGGCCGGACAGGATGGCACCTACGCCCGACAGCACCGAAGCTACTACCCAGGCGGTAAGGCTGAGCCTGCGTACCGGGATGCCAAGGAGGGATGCGCGGGCAGGTGAGTCGGCTACCGCCCTGATTCCTATGCCCGTATCGGTGTGTTTGAGGAAGAGCCACATGGCCACTAGGGCTATCGGGACGATAATCCAGGTAATCAGGTAGTTACCATTGAAAAGAAATGATCCTATGGTGGCTTTGAAGCTGAATGGTATGGAGAACGTGGATACGGACTTCAGCGGTACAAAGAGGCGAGGCAGCACCATTTCGGCGGCTCCCAGAATCTGCGCCACTCCAATTGTGGCTACGGTAAGTATCAGGCGGGGCGCTCTGGAGAACCTCCTTACTACGATAGTATCCATCAACACTCCAACCACGACTGCGATGAGAAGCCCTATCGGGACTGCTACGTAGTACGATAAATCCATTTTCCCGATTGCGAGTACTACCGCCACTGAGGCAGCCAGTCCCCCGATGACGCCCTGAGAGAAGTTGACTATACGAGCGGAACGGAAGATGAGGATTAGCCCCATGGCAGTCATTGCACTCAGGGCACCCAGAGAAAGCCCTTCCACCGTGACACCGAGCGGAAGTTTGCTTGGCATGGCTATCGTGATTGTGAGCCATGCAACTGCTATTGCTGCCGGTAGTGCAAGTTGGTTGGCACGGAGCTGGCTACGCTGGCTACGCGAACCTGCCTGCCCGGTAGCGCTGTGATGTCCTACTTTTTTGTTCCACTCCGGCCCGTTGCTGGGTGGGGTTATCGTGTAGTCTTCTGGAACACCGGTGTTGCCGCTCATACCGGCATGTCACTCATGCCGGTTCTGCAACCGCCGTATCTACTCCCTACCATAGCTTTATCGTAGCCGCCACTGCTATATCACTCTCCTTTATGTCGATATCGGCCGGTTCATGGTGCATGTATAGTAGTAAATTGCATTTTTGCTACCGTGTAGTACTGCATTACTGACTATCACCGTGCCGACACCGTGCCGAAAAAATCATATCCAGTTAGTATAACACGCTACTCTATAGGCTGCAGGTATTTTCGCTATGTTAGTTGCCTGCAAGCACCACATACCACAGGCGGTCAGATACCCCTGACACCAGGTCAGCCGCCCTGGCATAGGAGCGGTACATCTCTCTGCATACGAATACGCTCTTCAGGTCATCCACATCTCGAAGAGATGCCATGGCCTGCCTGTAGCCGTATTCCACCGACCGCACCGATCGAATGGCCATGTCTGCCGATTGCCCTGCTGCGTCGTGGTCCACACCGAGTACTTCGAATGCCCTGCCGAGGTGGCTTACCCCTTTACTCAGGTGCTCACCCATGAATGCAGCGTGCTCATCCGGCTCCCATTCGAGTACTTCAGCTTCCCGAACGATATTCTTGGCTGCGTTTACAATCCTGTCACAGCGTTCCGAAAGTACGTATATATCTTCCTGGTCAATTGGAGTAACCAGAACCCGCCTTAATGCTGCCAGCAGGTCCTTCCTCGTGTCGTCCGCCTTGTGCTCAAGTTCACGCACCTGCGCCGCCGCCTCTGTGCCGCCTCCGCTTGACCAGCTGGAAAAAGCGGCAAGTGCCTGAATGCTGACCTTCCCCTGATCTAAGAGCAATACCATGACTTCGGGCGTTGCTGATACAAACATGCGTTTCCACCATTTCGTTGCATTGGTATGATGTCCTGGTGGGTTGTGTTCTCCGGTTGCTTTCATGGGCATGCTTGTATCGTAGCTTACCTCAATCCACCTACTGCTCGCCAGGCGATAAACAGGATGAGTCCCAATATCGCGCATATGGGAACCGTAAGGACCCAAGCCCACACTACATTTGTCACTTCATGCCATCGCACATGGTGGCGGCGTCTTATCATGCCTGCGCCGACCATGCCGGAGGTCACTACCGATGATGTGGATACCGGAAATCCCAGTAACGCACTGCCGAGTATGACAGCAGCGGCTGTTGCCTGCGTGGTTACCCCCTCAATAGGGCCGCCACGATAGAGACCGCGCGATACCGTCTTGATTATTCTCCTGCCTCCTACAGCCGTAGCTACCGCAAGTGCGGCTCCGCATAATACCTTGATCCACCAAGAGATCACAATTCCGTGTATGCCGACTGTTGCAACATTACCATTGGCATAGCCGGTCGTGACGGCGACAGCCATGATGCCCATAGCTTTTTGTCCGTCGTTCGTTCCATCGGCAACTGCCACCCAGGCAGCCATTGCCCAGATGCCCTTTCGTATTGGCTTGAGCGATTCACGTGATAGGTGATTGTCTGAGTGTGAGATTATTTTCGTGGTCAGTGCTGCTACTCCGACTGCCGCCAGCGGAGCTAGAAATATGCCTGCCAGTACCGGCAATATGCCAGTTATATGGTATCCGTGGAAGCTGTACCAGTTGACGGCCTTGAATCCTGCGGCGGCAACACCAGCTCCAGCCAGTGCACCCACAAGACCTACGCTGGCACTGACAGGTAGCCCCTTTCGGGTGGTGATCCAGGTAAAGACTACCGAAACAATGCATCCTATGCCAAGTACGGCGATCAGCGAAGAGGCGCCTAGTCTGACAAGGCTGGTAATTGACTCAGCTACAGCTACTCCGGCAATTAAGGCACCTACAAAATGCCACAAGATCGACCATGCCGCCAGACTCCTGTATTGGCCCGCCCGAGCAGCAATTAAAGATGCGGTTGCATTTGGGGCATCGCTTACGCCCAAGAGCACGGCGAGCAACAATGCGCCAGTTATTGCCAGTATTTCTGAGGCCATGTCCAATGCTACATTGATAACACAGTCAATGTACGGTGATGAAGATAAAAACGGAACCAGGGTGGCTGGCGGAGCCAGGCGTCGGCGGTATCAAGCACCGGCACCTGGCATTGTGAAAAGTGCTGTTGCGCGTGAATTGTTGCGCGTGAATTGTGCCAGCCTTGGTTACGCTCAGTGCCCTACGCCGAGCTGGATAGTTTTCACGGCCAACATTATAACTGCTAGTACGATATATGCCCTCAGGGTATACATACCTATCCTGCGAATAGGCGACCAGGTAGGCTTTTCAAGCAATGCCAGAGATGGCATACTCCAGTTGGCCCGCTCTTCTCTGAGGGCTTCCCTGGCAGCCTGGCGAGATGCTCTATCTGTACCGGACGCCCTGCCATCCCGACCGGGCACCATAGCGCCCTTCCTCTCAACCATTTCATCGGAGTGTTGCCTGATGGCCAGCACTACGGCATCATTACGCCTTTTATGTCCCTCAATGGCCAACCATATACCAAGCCCCCCAGCTCCAGCCACCAGAAGCACGGTCGTTACAATGAAAACAGATATGGCATTCCAGGATGGAAATACGACTGTCACTGTCAGTACTACCGAAAGATCTACCAGTATGCCAACTATTATTCCAGCGGCGATATTGAGCCAGGTGGGATTCACCCACGGGCCAAGGACGTCGCGATCATTGCAGAGTATCAGCAAAAAGACGATAGCGCTGGGAAGTAGCATACCGGCAAGCACCTGCACGGATTCTGTCATCAATCCTAAAGGTGCGTGTGGCATGAGGACTATGCCTGCCGCTACGGCTACCAACAATGCGTATGAGCCGTAGAAGCCCTTGGCATCCTTCCAGGAACGATGCAGGGAGTGTTTCATCCCAAACATGTCTGCAGTTGCATATGACGTCGACAGCGTTACTGCAGCGGCACCTATTATCGAGGCATCCAGAAGTACTATGGCAAACATGACCCCTGCAGCGTGCCCAAGTACCGATCCAAGATCCCTTTCCACTCCAAGGGCGCTGGTGAACTGCCCGTAAAAGTGGGTGTGGAGGAATGCGAAAGCGGTTACTATCATAATTGCCGCCGCCGCGATATTGGTTAGCCCGGATCCTATGAAGGTGTCTGCCCTTTCGTAATTCACCCAACGCGGTGTGATACGCTTGTCTACCACATTGGACTGCTGGAAGAACAGCTGCCAGGGAGCGATGGTCGTACCGATAATGGCAATGACAAACATGACCAGTGTATTGTTTGTCCCTCCCGGCATTCCGGGGATGAAGGCACCTTTCAGGATCGGCGCCGCAGAGGGGTGAGCCATGAGAGCCAGAGGATATATCAGCAGGCTGGCAAAGATGAGGATGTACATGGCGCTTTCCCAACGGCGAAAACTGCCTGACATGGTAACCCCGATAAGTGCTGCAGCTGCAATTGGAACTGATACATAAGGGCTTACTCCCAAGTAGTCGAGCGCCATCGATACACCTATGAACTCGGTTACTATGGTGAGGAAGTTCAATACCAGCAGGTCGATTATGGAAAACATGGCCCATGCCTTGCCAAAACGTTCCTTGATCAACCTTCCGTGACCTACTCCTGTTACCGCTCCCAGTCTGACTACCATCTCCTGTGATATCATGAGCACCGGTATGAGAATGAGCAGCACCCAGAGCAGCCCGGTTCTGTAATCCTGCCCAGCCTGAGCATAGGTAGCCACGCCACCTGCATCGTTGTCTCCCACCATGACGATGAGCCCCGGTCCCATTATTGCCAGTAAGGCTAGGATTTTTTTCAGGCGAGAACCGGCAGTAGGCTGTTCATGCACCCTTATTGTACCGAGTGCTCCTTTTATGTCGCCAATATGAGCTTCGTCAAGTACGAAGCGTGAGTTGTTTTCCATTGTCTTTTCCATGGTTCATCTCCTTTCTCTGTGGGTTCCTTGGGGTGTTTGTTTGCTTTTGCTGTGCTTATCCTGCATGCCGGTGTCGACACTCGATCACGCAGAGCATTGGCGGCGAGATTGGAACTCTCGCCTACCCCCTATAGGATGGACAGATGAACCTTAACGAATGCTGTTCAGATATTCAGTCCAAGTAAACGGCCGGGGGCGCGCCTGAATGAGGTGGTACTTCGGGGTTTATCACGCATCTTTTCCCTACCTCCTTTCATCGGTAACGTACTGCTTACACAGTAATTTTATTGCTTTCGGCATTTACTCAACTGTTGTGTTTGATAATTGATTCTGACCTTATTAACGATGAGAGTCAAGTCAACTACCCAAATTATATGCTATTCGCGCTCCTTGCGCAAGTCAGGATATAAATAAATTAGAGTAGCTCTGAACGCCGTTTCCAATTTTCCGGTACGAGCTGTTCCAAAAGGTCGTCTACTGTTACCTGTCCTACCAGGGTAAAGTTGGCATCCACGACGGGAACTGCGGTGAGATTATAGTCGGCCATGATGGTCGCTATGTCCGGTAGGTCGGAGTTGGTTGTGACGTGAGGAGGATCGGCGTGTGCAATATCCGACACGGGCCTGTCGGGATCAGCACGCAGTAGTTCCACGATGTTGAACGAACCGGTCAATGTGCCATCTTCGGAGACCACATACAAGGTGCATGCAGTTTCGTAGGGCTCATCTCCTCGTCTTATCCGTTCGATTGCGTTCTTGGCGGTTTGGCCATCGCCAATAGATATCACGGCAGGGTTCATGAGTCCGCCTGCGGTTTCTGCATTGTATCCAAGCAGGCTTCGTACTTTCATCTGCTGGCTGAATGGCATGAGTTTCAGAATTGGCTGCCGTCTCTCCTGCTCGATCTCGCTTAACAGGTCTACCGCGTCATCAGGCGCCATAGTTGCCAAGAGAGAGGCAACCTGAGCGTCGGTACGTCTAGCTACCAGTTCAAGCTGGTGTTCATCGTCGAGCTCTTCAAAGACATCTGCCTCGAGTTCCCTGTCCTCTCCCACTGCTGCTATGATCTCCTGGCCTTCTTCCGGAGATGCCGATTCGACAAGATCGGCCAACTCGCTGGGATGCACCTTTGCGAGTTTGCGATAGGATACGCGTAGACGGGAAGTGGGTACATGAGCCAGGAACGGTTCCAAGTGGCTCCAGTCTACGAATCCAACGTGATCTCCCTCTTGGTCTATATGGCGGCGAAATAGCCTTCTGTGTTTTCGTGCTTCTATGCCAACTACCCGCCAAGAGCCCTCTATGTTGGCGATATCGATTTCAGCAGCTTTTATAAGCCGTGGCTTTGTATGTTCGCCAAGGTAGATCAATTTCCTGCCCAGTATGTCTCTCTTGAGAAGCACCTCGCCCGTTCGCCTCTTGAATGGATCGAAATTGGCCAGGTCTCTTTCATTGATGACAGTCAGGCCTCTCCTCTCTGCTCCTGTCACCGATTCTATGCCCGTTACGAGTTTCATCGGGATGAAAATCTGATGACGGTCATAGAGCACAAGCATGCCCGTAGTTGGTGGATACCCCTCTACCGCCAAGCGTGCAATCAAATCTATTACCTTGCCGACATGATTGGTTGCCTGGCTGCGAATTTCGCTTCCTACAAGGTCTTGTAAGTTTAATATTGTGGAGTTTGAGGGTAACAAATTATTTGACATAAGTCTCTATGTGTGATATACTAATAAATAGATGTTAGCATAAATGTACCAAGAGAATGGTCAGCGTGGAGCAGAAAACATTTTGATAGTATGGCTGTGAGGGAGAGCAGAGGCTAAGCAACGAGGTTGAGAAATTATGAGTGTCGTCTTACCAGTTTTACAGGGTGTGAGCGGTACAGTTGATAATACCTCCGTTGCTGCGCCGGAGAATATGCCTGCCAGCATGAAAGGCTCCCAGAGTGGTGGGGTATCGGGTAATGCTCAAATCGGCAATGCCGGTCAGGCAATTATGTCCGGCAGTAGCTCTGGTTCAGCCGCCGGCACATTAAGCAGTATTGGAGCCAACGCAACGCAGACGGCTTCCCAGGCTGGAGCCGGTGGGGGAGGGGAAATTGCATCAAGTGGCGTTACGGCCAATACAACGCAGGTGGGTGTACCGTGGCCTTCACCGCTGATGCCGGTACCGTTCTGGATGCTGGTGAGTAACGGTCATGGATGGGGCTGGGCGTTTGCAGCTGGTAATAATACTACCAGTGATACGTCAGGCTCTAATTTCTCCGGGAACTCCTCGTCGTCGTCACCGTTGGCCACTTATCTGTGAGCTGTTCTTAAGTTACGTAAGACTGTCAGCTGTAATACCAACGCGTCTCCAGCCATCACCGGGTACGTAGTGACGTATAACGCGAGCAGGGGTACCTACTACGACACATCGATCAGGTATATTACCTGTCACGACGGCTCCGGCGCCTATAACCACGTTATTACCGATCGTTGTTCCGGGGAGTATTACGGCGCCTGTACCTATCCAGCTGCCTGCGCCTATGGTAACCTTCTTATTGACCGGCCACTGTATTCCTATCGGTAAATTGGGATCTTCGTAACCATGATTCTGGTCGGTGATATATACGTAGGGACCCATCTGGACGTCGTCTCCTATGAAGATATTGTCATGTGCAACGATATAGCTTCCTTGTCCTATGACGCATCTGTTGCCTATCAGCAGTATGGCATTGCTGGATGGTATTGCCTGTCCCGGAACCATGCCTACAGACATAGAAACCCGCGGTCCAATCATTACCTTTTCACCTATTGCAATCCATTGTTCATTAAAGATCGTTCCTGGAGGAAAGGAGATCAGACTGCCTTCGCCAAACTCTGCGAATCTCATTGCTTTGGGGTGTCCGTGCTCTATGATACCTCCGTTGCATACCTTTTCCCATGCTGACGTTACGGCCGATGTCATTGCAGACGATATGGCGCGCTTAGCCTTATTTCGCAGGGATTCCATTACTGGCATTTGGCAATAATTATACCAACAGGTGCAGGTTGATTGCCACTTGATCGGTTCCGTTCGCCGGTGAGTGTCCCAGTGTCATGTGAACGATACCCAAAAGTACAATCAATGACACTTATAGCAGCCCGGCTGGTTGTAATCTGTCGATATGGCTAAACATGCAAAGACAGCAAGCCGCCTTCGCCAGGCAGTTGTTTCAGTCGGTGTAGTTCTCCTGCTGGCGGTAGTTGCACTTGCCGCGGTGGAGTACGTTCGTACCCAATCGACCGGGGACGGTTCATTGCCACACAAACACGGCGCCAAAAGCCCACAGTCTACGGGGGCATCTACCACCTCAGGCGCACGCTGCCCCTTATCGGGTGAGCCCGCACCGGGAGGCCATGTACCGCAACGTCCTGCCCTGGCTGTAGAGGTGGACAACTATCCAACGGCTCGACCCCAGCGGGGTATTCAGAATGCAGACATAGTATTTGAACAGCCGGTAGAGTCGTTTATTACCCGTTGGGTAGTCGTATTTCAATGTCAGCAGTCCAGTCTTGTAGGTGACATAAGATCGGCACGCTACATGGATTTCGGTATCCTCAGCCAGCTGTCCGATCCCATTTATGCTCATGCAGGAGCGATTATTCCAGACGAGAATGCTCTGGCTGCTTCCAACAGACTTATCAATGTTGACGTATTGAGCGGTAGTTATTCGAATTTGGTCCAACACATTCCCGGTCGCTATGCTCCCTACGATACTTTTGCCTCCACAAGTGCCCTGTGGGGGTTGCATCCAAACGATAAGACTCCACCAAAGCCGCTGTTCAGCTACTCAAGCACAGTACCGAAGGGGATACCGGCTACTCAGCTGCATGATCCGATTTCCAGCTATGCAGATATAAGGTGGCAATATGACGCGAAAACTAAAAAGTACCTGCTCTCTTACTCGGGAACGCCTGCCATGCTTGCCAATGGCAGCCAGATTTCAGCAGCCAATGTAGTGGTTCAGTTTGTCCATGTATATTACGGTCCCTATACCGAAGATGCAGAGGGTGCGTTTGGTGTGCGTGCCCACTTTACCGGTAGCGGTCACTTGCTGGTGTTCAGAAACGGTGTCGAAATAAAGGGCACATGGAAGCGATCTTCAGAGACTTCTCCTACACGGTTGCTGTCATCTGGTGGCTCTACCATAAAACTTCAACCGGGACTTACCTGGGTGGAGATTACTCCAAGTACCGTTAACGTAACCGCCGGCGTTGCTGGAGGGGGCGGCAACCCCTCAGGGGCTGCATCAAGTGGTTGAAAACGTCCAGGTACCAGAGACGCACTGCGGTCCCTTCACTGTCTGAACGATGAACTTCCCGGTAGATCCATAGATCCCGTATACCGGTAGTGTTTTTGTGGTGGTAAGGCATGTATATGCCGGGTTGCCCGTCTTGAATCCGTTTATGGAACCGTCAGGATACAGACTGTAGCTGTTAGCTGTGCTTAGCGCAATTGGATGCAAGGTAACCTGCTTTCCTGAGTAGGTGCCGTAATAAGCGTTAGTGGGGATAGTCGTTGTCGTGGTAGGTGGGATAGTCGTTGTAGGTGCGGTCGTTGTCGTAGTGGTCGTAGTAGAGGTCGATGGGGTAGTTGTAGACGAAGTTGGCCCGTTGGGTAGGGTTTTTATTACAGACGAGTTGCCCACAAGGGCAGCAATCATTGAGTTGTGGCCTCCTTCCATTCCGATCGCCCATGCTCCCACCCCTCTTATCCCGTAAGCGTTTGCTGCCTGTACCTTGAGGGCTATCGATGTTGGGTCATCGAAGAATGCCTGGTACCACTGGGAGCCAATTTTGTAGGGCATCCATGGCGTACTGGTGGCAGGATCCCAGTATACCTGGCTACCGTTGGAGATGATTTGAGCGTAAGTTTCAGGTACCGGACTGCCTGTAGCAGGATCTCCGAGCGCATTCCCGGTAGTGGGCCAGACATATCCGTAGAAGGGAAGTCCCAGGATAACCTTTGAGGCCGGAACTACGCTGGTATATTCACTTAGGGCTGTCTCTACGTCAAAACTGGAAGAGCTCGTGAGAGGAGAGGTAGGGGATGGTACCGTCTGGGAATTCATATCGTATGCCATCACGAAGAATGCATTTACGCTCGGAGCAAGCCTGTTTATATCAAAAAACCCATATGGATCACCGGCAGAGGAAGCATAGGTATCCATAGTTATTTGCCAGTAGGGGTCTACAGAGCGAATTGCGGTAGATACAACTGAGACGAACTCAGCCAAGCCCTGCCGATCAGCTGCTCCGGTTCCTTCAAGGTCGAGATTCAGGCCGTTTAGTTGCTCCGATTGCAGGATAGGGATTACCTCCTGGGCAAGGTTACTGCCCGTGGATTGTGGATTTGCGGATAAATTGTTCAGGGCTGATTGACTGAAACAGTTTATGGTTAGGACTACCCTTGTAGAGGCGGCATGGGCGGAGGTAATGAAGTTGCTTAGCTGCTGACTTTGAAGCCCGCTCCATCCTGATCCGGATCGGATCAAAGAGCCGTTTCCCTGGACCTGTACGGCAAAATAGGAGACCGTTGTAAGTTGTGACAGATTGAGCTGAGGGATGTCAGGTAGTTGCCAATAGGGGAGAAATGCAAAAACCTCATGATTTCCCAGTGGAGCTGTATCTGCAATATTGGGCGGCAGGGGAGCGGGTGGAGTGGTTGCCTTTTTGAATGTAATATGTCTTTGCATTTTAGCGATTAATTGTTTTAGTACGATAGACTCGTTTGGTGATGAGAGTTGGTTGGATGGCGGGTTGGTGGTCGGTGAGTATTCCTCACGGCTCTCTATTACGCTATGGTGCTGGGGTGTTCTGCTATGCGTTATGGGTCGCGGTTGGCCAAGCAGGCTTATCCCCAACACTCCCACCAGCAGTATAGAGGTCATGCTGGTTGCCCCCAGTAATTGGGCGCGGCGGGCGCCTTTTGGAAGAGCGTCCGGCCGGTGGTCTGCAGAATAAGAATGTTGTAGAGGAATTACCGACGCGGAGCGGCCGTGTCGTGGAGTCGATACCAGCCCCAGAGAGTGTATTGGCCTTAATGTAGTGCCAGCTATAACGCCAAGGCCGGTGGTGACAACTTTACGTATTGAGCAAATTGCCGGTATTAGTATCCTATAGAGCGATTGTATCGTCGAGGTACTTTTTATGATAGATGCCAGCCTGCATGCTTGCGAGTAGGCAGGCTTAACTAATTTGCGGGTTGGTTGTAAGAAGAGAAAGGCTACCTTGTGGGTAGTATGGTACAGTGCCGATCCGCACAGGATTACTGTAATGCCAACCAGTTCAGCTATGCAGGTAAGTCCTCCTGCGATGTACTTTAAGCCGTCTTTTGTAGCTCTGCGCATATAGCGAATAGCGTGTTCGGGCATCCGCCTTACTTCTACCCGACTGGAGGCTTGTCGTAGTCTTTGTAGGTGCTGTGAAACTCGTTGTGTTACCATTTGCAGCATAGGGTAATATATTGCCGCTTGGTGGCTACATATGCAATAGGTTGGATGGTTTATTGTTCAATAATTTATATTATTCCTAATTTTTCTCTGGAATGGACTTTGGCACTGACGGTATGATGAAATGAATAATATGAAGCTTGCCGTTATGTCAGAGACTATAGCCGGAGAGAATAGGGTTGCAACCGTACCCGATGCTGTACGCCGGTTGGTTGCCGCCGGATGGGAAGTGTATGTGCAATCTGATGCCGGGATACGTTCACAGTTTACCGATGTGATGTACGAACAGGCCGGTGCAGTAGTCTCTCCTGATCTGGCTGCAGTCTTGCCAGGTGCAGACATTGTTGCCAAAGTGCGTCCACCCACCCCGGAGGAGATTCCAAATATACCTGAAGGGACATCTGTTGTCAGTTTTATGCAGCCGGCAGCTGATCGTGATGTTATAAAGGCTATGATGGCGAGGAAGATTACCGCATATAGTTTTGATCTGTTGCCTCGAATAAGCAGGGCACAGTCCATGGATGCCCTTTCTTCGCAGGCCACCGTATCGGGATACAGAGCGGCGCTGATTGCCGCCACCTTATTGCCCAAGTTCTTTCCTATGTTTATGACTGCTGCCGGTACTATTCCTCCCGCAAAGGTAATGGTTATGGGAGCAGGAGTAGCGGGACTGCAGGCAATCGCAACAGCAAAACGTCTGGGGGCTCAGGTACGGGCATATGACGTTCGTACTGCCGCGAAGGAAGAGGTGGAATCACTTGGTGCTACGTTTATCCAGCTTGACCTGGAGGCTCAAGAAGGATCTGGTGGGTATGCAAAAGAACAGTCTGAGGAGTTTCTTGCTCGCCAGCGAGAGCTTATAGGTAAGGAAGTTGCAGCTTCCGATGTAGTTATTACTACGGCCGCTATTCCGGGTCGTAGGGCACCCCTGCTGGTAACCAGGGAGATGGTCGAGATGATGTCCACCGGAGCGGTGGTAGTAGATTTGGCTGCTGATTCGGGAGGTAATTGCGAAGTAACTGAACCCGGCAAAGATGTGGTCATGAACGGAGTAACGGTAAGGGGGCTGAGCAATCCGCCTTCGTCAATGCCTGAGCATGCGAGTTTTTTGTTTGCGCGAAATGTGGCCAGCTTTCTGGAACTTATGGTAAAAGACGGGGAATTCGCTCCTGACTTTGACGATGAAATAGTGGCGGGCATGTGCGTGACCAGAGAAGGCATGATCCCAAATGATGCTGTGGCATCCGTGATGAATGCGTGATTGGAGGAAATAATGAATAGCGGCATACTTCAGTTTATTACGGTATTTGTCCTGGCAGCTTTTGTGGGTTATGAGGTAATATCCAAGGTTCCGAGTATCCTGCATACGCCATTGATGTCCGGCACAAACGCCGTCCATGGCATTATATTGCTGGGGGCGATCCTTATTTGCGGGGCGTCACACGGACCTCTCCAGATTACTCTTGGAATAATTGTAGTTATCCTGGCTACGTTGAATGTTGTAGGTGGGTTTGTGGTAACAGACAGAATGCTGGAGATGTTCAAGGCTAAACCAAATGCAAAGAACGATAAGAGCGACGCACAGGACGTGCAGGCAAAGGAGGCATCATGAGTCTTGCCACCGGCCGTGATGTAGCCTACCTGGTCGCTGCAGTCTGCTTTATTCTGGCGATGAAGGGGCTATCTTCCCCCAAGCGAGCCAGGGCGGGTAACCTGCTGGGTGCCGCCGGCATGATAGTGGCTATAGCAATTACCTTTACAACTCCGGGTATCCATAATTTGTGGGCGATTGCTCTTGGCATGGTTGTGGGTGTGGCTATCGGGGTACCGGCAGCGCGCTTGGTTAAGATGACCGCCATGCCACAGATGGTTGCGGCGTTTAACGGCGTGGGAGGTGCAGCGGCCGCACTCGTTTCCATCATGCACTTTTCGTTCTCACCTGTTGGACTTTCCACTATGGCTACCTACCAGGTCTTTGAAGTCATATTCGGAGTCGTGGTAGGCAGCATATCGTTTACGGGTTCCATCATTGCGTTTTCGAAGCTTCAAGAGATCATGCCGGGTAGGCCGATAACTTACCCCGCTCAGCAGCCGGTCAATGCCGTGGTTGCTTTGGGTATAGTTGGCTGCATTCTGGCTGTGCTGGTGGATCCAACTAAGTTGGTCATGCTGGTAGTCCTTATACTGGCATTGCTCTTTGGTGTTGCCTTTACACTGCCGGTAGGTGGCGCCGATGCCCCCGTGCTCATATCGTTGCTGAACTCCTTCACCGGCCTTGCAGTGGCGGCTACCGGATTTACTCTGCATTCCAATGTGCTGATCGTGGCAGGTACCCTGGTCGGGGCTTCAGGTATGTTGCTGACAAGAATGATGAGCCAGGCTATGGGCAGATCAATTCCAAATATACTCTTTTCTGCATTCGGGTCGGTAGTTACCTCTTCCGGCGCCACCGAGAAGGAAGGCAGGAGTGTCAAGAGCGGCACTGCGGACGATATAGGTGTACTGCTTGCTTATTCCAGTAGAGTGGCTATTGTACCAGGGTACGGGTTGGCAGTGGCTCAGGCCCAACACGTTGCCAGGGAGTTGGCCGAGACGCTCCAGAAGAAGGGTGTAGATGTCTTCTATGCCATTCACCCGGTAGCCGGACGCATGCCTGGGCATATGAATGTTTTATTGGCGGAGGCCAATGTTCCATACGATGAGCTAAAGGAGATGGACAGCGCCAATTCCGAGATGAGCACCGTAGATGTGGCGCTGGTAGTGGGAGCAAATGACGTAGTAAATCCGGCAGCCAAGACCTCACCGGGCAGTCCAATATATGGGATGCCAATTATCGAGGTGTCTCAGGCAAAGGCAGTCATATTTTTGAAGAGATCCATGAGGCCGGGATTCGCCGGCATAGATAACGATCTCCTGTATGACGATAAGACTACCATGCTCTTTGGAGATGCGAAAGATTCATTGTCCAAGCTGGTCGCCGCGGTCGCCGCGGCGTAGATGGCCAGTCCGAGGCTGGGCATCAGCCCGGGGACGGTAAGAGCCAATAGCCGCTCCAATTCCGAATGTGGGACTTCACACTGGGCTTAATACTGGACAGTCCCAGAACGGTTCAAGATAATCCGTATAAGTCCTATGAGTCTAGCCTGGCAAATATGAGTATCCCCTGGCTGGTATGGCGTGTCGATGATACGATTACGGGTATTTCCTTTTGACCGATTAGATGAGAGGCATCGTTAACGACAACCAACTCTCCTCCGTCCAGATAGCCCGTTGCCTGGCGAGGTTGGCGGCCTTCGTCTATCAGGTCGATTACCAGCCTTTCCCCGGGAGGATGCTCCGGTATTAGATGTTTTTCCAGGTAGGCCAGATTGATGATTGGTGGCAGAGCATCCTCCGGCAGTGCGCTACCAGCCTCTCCCTCTTCTGGGGAGCGAGTAACTGTTGCCTTGGATGAACAGGTCATTAGCCTGAGTCCCAGCTTCATTGCCATATCTATTGCTTCTTCAGTAGCATTGTGATCGGCTGGTAGTATGTGGTTTACGATTGTTACTGTTATCCCCTCGCCTCTAAGCGAATCCAGCGCTTTCAGCCCTTGGGCTGCACGGCGTGACTTTACTGGATCGGGGCTTTCCGATAGGGTCTTGACCTGTTCTATCACGAAGCTGGGAACTATAATTCCTTCGGTGAGCAAGCCAGACTTGCCTACTACCTCAAGGCTGGCATCCATTATGGCGGAAGAGTCGGCTAATATGGCGCCTGTTGGTAGTGGCTCTTTCTGGTCGAGGAGGTTTGCCAATCCCGCTGCCCTTATTACCTGGCGACCCTTGGCTACGCCTATACGTGAGCCCAGTACTGCCATTGTCCATGCTACGGCAGCTACCAATGGATAGACTATGCTCGAATGTATGAGAGCAATGGCAGGGATGCCCAGCGCCAGTCCAAGTAGTAGTCCGGTTGTACCTACAATCGAGCCGGAAAAAATTGCGCCTGCGGGAACCGAACGGAGCCTGCTCAAAGCAGTTTGTAACTCCCTATCAACGAGACGGGCAATTATGCCTCCCAGTACGTAAGAGACCAATGCTCCGAGAACCAAGCTAATTATTTGGGCTTCAGCAGAATTGCTTACGCTGGCGCCGATTTCCTTGCCTGCGATAGTACCTGCTATGACCAGCAATAACCTTAGTATTTCTGTGTATACCATCGTTGATCCAGTCTATCTCCCAATTGACCTATACTAGCAGATTATCTATTGTTTTCTATTGCACTGCCATGATCAGTTGACTGAGATAGCTGTAGCGGATTCCAATTCGTGCAACACACGTAACATGATGAAGGGGAGAGTGATACGAGTGGCAAATTGCTGTAGGTGAGATGCAACTGCTGTTGGCTTTTTATGTGGTGCCGACGTGTAAGAGCGGTAACGAAATATTCAACAGGTTTCGCTGGTTGGTCGTGTCGCCAGGCTTACCAGTCTCGGCTGTATGTGCTCTGTATATTTCACCGAGGCATCGTGACCTGGTCCTAATGAAAATACCGGCCTGGTTTCAGCATTGGCAAGTTCTCCCGCGCGCTCAGCCGAAAGTGGGTGAGCGAAAAAGTACCCCTGTCCTACATCTACTCCAAACTCTTGCAATATTGCGACCTGTTGTGGAGTCTCGATCCCTTCAGCTATAGTGCTCATGGCAAGTGAATGGCTGACATTGAGCAGAGCCTCTACCACGCATCGATTCATGCCAGCTTCAGACTCAAGACCTGCAATGAACGACTTGTCTATCTTCACGGTGTCTACGTTCAATTCCTTGAACGGCTTCAAGCTTGACCACCTAGTGCCTACATCATCGACAGCCAAGTGAACTCCGAGATCGGAAAGCCGTTTTAAATCCTCCAGCGACTTGGTGTCGGATATGGTCTGTTCCCCGACCTCTACTGTAAGCCGATCCGGATTTAGCCCGGATATCTCCAGGGCATGCTGTATAGATTCTGATGCTGCGCCTTCGCGGAACTCGTCTATGGAGCAGTTTACGGCTATCTGGATCCCCGCCGCCCAGCTTTGAGCCTGTGTGCATGCCTCAACGAATACCCATGCATCAAGTGTACTCATATTGTCCGATGCTTCTGCCCATGGCACCAAGACATCAGCTTGAATACTGGTTCTATCTGCCTGAGTCCATCGCACCAACGCTTCAAACCCAAGCAGTCTACCGGTTGCCAAGTCAACTGCTGGCTGGTATTCCAGCGAAGGTGCCCCTGCCAGTTTAAGTGGGTTCCCGGATTGTACTTGCTGGTTTTGCCGCTCAATGTTGGCAACGAGGTTCCCTCCTTGTAGCGACAGAGATCGTTCCAATGAGCTGTTTCCGTTGCCTGTCCCTCCCCTTAGCGATAACTGTTGCTTCGAGAGAACTGCCCTTTGCGATTCCAGTTGAGTGCTCATTCCAATTGATCTCATTACCTTTCGATCCTTCCGATACTCATTCTGGTATATGCTTCAGCTACATCCATCCCGTTTTAGTGCCTTCACCCATATATCCATATGTCCGATATAAAATGGTATAATAATCTTTTGTGCTTGTTACAATACGTACGCACTTTGTCACTATCGGCAGTATAGCCCATTCTCTTTATCTATGCAGCATCAATTATATTCTTAACTATTATCAACACAGGTAGCTTGCTTAGGCACGCAAAGTGTCTAACTTTCCGACTGGTAACTACCGTACGTGAGAACTGTATTTTAATAGCTTAAGTTTGTGATTCAAGTGACGATACAAGTAGTATTATGTAGGGTAAAATGACAACTGTAATAGAGTGTGGTTTATACTATCGGTGGACGTGAAGGATGCTTAAGCATCTACCGTAGTTAGCCAAATGGTAGCGTAAGGAGTAAATAGATTGGGTGCAAGAGAGAATGGAGCAGGGTGCGATAGAAAGGGGTATGAGTAATGAGTGAGAGGCCGCAACAGGTAGAACTTTTTTTGGGCGGGGTAATTTTTCCTCCATATGGAGAAGTATTGTATCCGCGCAGTGATCCGGTAGCATCGGATTTCTTACCTGCTGATGTGTGGCAGGCAGCACAGATTCCGGTAGGGGTACGCCTAGAGGTAGCCGGTAATGCAAGGACGATAGAGATAGGCTATAAGACGGCAACAGGAAATCTGGGATACCGGGGTGAAGGAGCAGGATGTACCTTTGTGGCCTATAGGGCAGGGCAGAAGGTAGCTGAAGAGGAGGCGGTGCTCGGAGAGGGTGTAGTACGACTGGTCATACCGGGCGACGATAAGAGGCATGCCACTATTTATTTGCCTGAAGGGATGAGACCGTCTATTCACTATATCGTAGGTGTCGATGGAACGATTGAGCCTGCGGGCAGGCAGCCGAGGTGGATAGCTTACGGTGACGCAATTACCCAGGGTTGGTTGGCATCCACACCGGCGCTCTCTTGGCCTTCAGTCGTTGCAAGGAAGATAGGGCTGGATGTATGCAATCTTGGATACGCAGGATCAGCCAGAGCTGAAACCAATAGTGCAATTATGATCGCTCATACTCCGGCAGATGTCATTTCTATATCATACGGACTAAACTGTTGGGAGCGCATTCCACATTCGGTAGGTCTGATGGCTGAAAGTATAAAGGCGTTTATAGGTATTATCAGAAGTGGGCATCCCACTACTCCTATTATCGTCATGAGCCCAGTTTTATATCCAGAGGCAGAGAACACTCCCAATGTGTTGGGCGCTACCATGTCGGATCTCCGTATGTCAATGGATGCGGCTGTACGTGAGTGCATGGCAGCGGGTGATTTGAATATCAGACTGATAAGCGGCATACAGGTATTGGGTGAGGAGGATCTTGTGGATGGGATGTATCCTGGGGATGAGGGACACAAGCGCATTGCTGCGGCAGTGGGGAAGCATTTGAGCCAGTTGCAGCCGGAGATAGTAAAGGCTGCTGAAGAGCGTTGGCGCTTGCAGGATGTTCAGCCCATGCCTAATACAGTTCCGGTCGGGGATCAGGCTGGCGCTATTCCGCCAAGTCCAGACACTCCCGGTGTTACTCCGGGTGGGTATGCAGCACCTGGGGGATATGCAGCTGATGGATATGCAGCACCTGGGCAGTACCAGCAACCGGTAGCTCAGCCCGGAGTGCCTATGACCGGAGTTATGCCTGTTACCAGCGAAGTGCCGCCACTTGATCAGTGGGCAGAGGAGCAGCGTTATGTTGCTGAAGCCAGCCAAACAGAGGAAGTAAAAGTACCGCCTCCCGCGTACCAGGTGGTTGCCCACTATACTCCTGGCAGTGGCTACGGTTCTGCCTGAGCAGCTTGCTGTAGCGGAGCACTGGCATCTTTCCATGACTGAGGCCGTGGGCTTGCGCTCGCGTTTTGGCCACTTTTTAGTAACCATCTCATGTAGCCATTTACCTGAGTCAAAATATGATTATCTACTTTGGCAAAATGCCACTATCCTCCATTATCCTTTCCAAGGTTAGGAGCCTCCAACTTTTCCAGTAGATTCAGGTCGGCTTGCCATAAAACGCAACAACCTCAAGCCTGCTCCGGTATCTAAGTGATGCTTGCATTATGCATAAAAAGTATGCTATTATGCATATATGAGCTCTTTGGTGCAACTGAGAGGCGTATCCGATGAAACCCATCGGGCGTTAAAGGCACGAGCGGCAGCTCAGGGTAAGTCCCTCAACGCTTACCTTCTTGAGATAGTCGAACAGGCAGTAGCACGTCCGACTATTGGCGAGGTCATGGAGCGGGCAGCCCGTCGTGCCGAACAAGCTGATACATCTGCGGCCGACATCATAGATACGATTCGCTCCAATCGCGACGAGCAACTTGCCAATCGGACAAAGATAGGCCAGACGAAAAAGTAGTGATTGTAGTAGACAGCGCAGCGATAGTGGATGCCCTTGTCATCGGAGTAGATGCCAATGACTTGAGAAACAAGCTGGCTACGGAGGAGTTGCATGCGCCGGCACTGCTGGATTTCGAGGTCGTCTCTGCTCTGAGAGGTCTCACCATAGCCGGGCATCTGACCGCACATAGAGCTGAAGATGCCCTTATCGATTTCAACGATCTTCCCGTTCAGAGGTGGCACTTCGCTTACGAGCTACAACGCCGGGCGTTTCAATTACGTTGCAATATATCTGCCTACGATGCAGCGTATATCACCCTTGCCGAAGCCTTGGATTGCCCATTGCTCACTCGAGACGTTCGCCTATCAAGATCACCCGGGCATAATGTCAGAGTTGAAGTACTCTGAGTTGCAGCATACAATATTGGTATCTGTTCAGGTCTTTCGATTAAAGCCATGACGTCATCGATGCCAGGCAGATGAAGCTGTGGAGATCTCACCCGTGGCGGCGTGGCAAGAGATGCCGGGTTTGACGATATCCACCTCCAGCGCTACTCGAATGCTTCTGGCTCTTCGGATTCTAGCGGGGCCAATACTCATCCAACCACGATTGAACCAAGTACCCGCCAGTTTGGTCTGCCAGCATAGAGTAGGGCTCGTATCCGGTAGTTCTTGAA
>JAJZWU010000024.1 GCA_021846515.1 Actinomycetes bacterium | reverse complement strand
TAAAAACAACCTTCCTCCATCCCCCCCCCCCCCCCCCCCCAACAGTTCAATTGCCTGCTGAGGGGTAAAACGGTATTGCTATATCAACCCATAACGCATCGTGTTTAACTTTATTACACTACAATTCATTATACTCAGATGATCCGATCCCTTTTATTGCTACGATATATAATATCATACATTCCAACCACCAGAACAGGTATCTGGTAGGTCACACTGGTAGAAACGAATCCTATATATCTCTACGATGGAGCCAAGTACTCTCTGGTTCTGTAATGTACAATAATATACCAATTACTGGAGTATATTTTCCAGCTAATATTGATTTTATACTTATATAATACACCTTCAAATACCGATTTGTGTTCACCGCAGCCAAAATAGACAATAATTTCAAAAGTATGTACCTTTTACGTACGCACCAGATAAATGTAGCAGATAGTATGTATGGATGCCTGTGGGATTTTTCCTGACTTAGAGCATCTGGCGAAGTACATACTGTAAAATCCCCCCATTACGGAAATACTTTACTTCGGTATCGGTATCCAGCCGTACCGTACAATTGACGACCATATCCGCTCCATCGGCGCCGTTGAAATGGACCTCAAGCGTGCTTGGCATGGAATCGCTCCACAGGGCTTCCATGTTTGGTATGGATACCTCTTCCATGCCGGTAATTCCAATGTCTTGAGGCGACATTCCATCTGGAAGTTGCAATGGCAGTATGCCCATTCCCACTAGATTGGAACGATGTATCCTCTCGAAACTCATTGCCACTACCGCCCTTACTCCAAGCAGAGCAGGACCTTTTGCCGCCCAGTCTCTCGACGACCCTGTGCCATATTCTTTACCCGCTACGACAATCAGTGGAGTAGCAGCATCAGAGACATACATCATAGCAGCATCGTATATCGTAGTATTCTGTCCCGTCGGAACGTGTATGGTGAACCCTCCCTCCAGACCAGGCAGCATCAGGTTACGGATGCGGGTATTGGCAAATGTCCCTCTCATCATCACTTCATGGTTTCCTCGCCTGGAGCCATAAGAGTTGAAATCCAGATGCCCTACTCCATGAGCTTCCAGCCACTTCCCAGCCGGACTATCTGGTTTGATTGACCCTGCCGGTGATATGTGGTCGGTGGTGACACTGTCTCCAAATACCGCCAATATACGACCTCGCTCGACAGGTCGTGGTGCGGGAAGATCTGCTACGGTATTACTGAAAAATGGCGGCTCCAGTACGTACGTAGAGCTCTTATCCCAGTCAAAGGTACTGCTATCGGGTACCTTGATGGACTGCCATCGCTCATCTCCATCGTAGACCGATCCATACCTGTTTACAAAAGATTCAGCACCAAGAAATGAACGGACAGTCTGAACGATCTCATTGTCGTCCGGCCATATATCTTTCAAAAATACGCTACTCCCGTCTGAAGACATTCCGATTGGCTCAGTATCCAGATCAATGTTCATAGTTCCTGCAAGCGCATAAGCCACTACCAGTGGAGGAGAAGCAAGATAGTTCATCCGCACATCCGGGTGGATGCGGCCCTCAAAATTGCGGTTACCGGACAGCACGGCACATACGCTTAAATCCGCAGCCTTAACAGCCTCGGACACTCCGGGCGCCAAAGGACCGGAATTGCCTATGCAGGTAGTGCACCCGTATCCTACCAAGTTGAAACCTATTGCGGACAGATCAGCATCAAGGCCCGCCTTATTTAGATAGTCGGTAACGACACGAGAACCTGGGGCAAGCGATGTCTTCACCCATGGTTGCGCCGCCAAACCTGCCTGGCGTGCCCTGCGAGCCAGCAGCCCGGCAGCCACCAGGACATAAGGATTGGACGTATTCGTACAGCTGGTAATAGCCGCTATCACCACTGCGCCATCTGTCAATTTATTGGAAACCTCGGAATCAGGATTGTCAACAGATGCTACCTCCGAAGGCTCCCTCCCCAGCGCTTCTGCAAAGCTTACCTTTGCACGCGACAAAGAGATCCGATCTTGAGGACGAGAGGGGCCGGCAATGGATGGCTCGATTGACGAAAGATCAAGCTCCACCAGTTCATCGTAGACTACCGAATCAAAGATACTTCCCTCAGAATAGCCTTTACTCGCCTCATCTCCCTGTAGGTCGCCAACTCCATCAGAGGCATGAAAGAGCCCCTGATGGCGAGCGTAAGCCTCCACGAGTCGTATCTGCTTTTCGCTTCGTCCAGTTATCTCTAGATACTTGATAGTCTCATCGTCGACGGGGAATATTCCACAGGTCGCACCGTACTCTGGTGCCATGTTTGCTATAGTTGCCCTGGTTTCAACGGGCAATGAAGATATGCCATCGCCAAAATACTCTACAAACTTACCCACCACTCCATGAGATCTCAACAGCTCGGTTACAGTAAGCACCAGATCCGTAGAGGTTATTCCGGCAGGCAACCTGCCGTATAGACGTACACCCACGACGGGAGGAATAGTCATGGTGAGCGGCTGACCCAGCATTGCAGCCTCAGCCTCTATCCCCCCCACTCCCCAACCCAATACCCCCAGTCCATTAACCATTGTTGTATGGGAGTCTGTTCCCACAAGGGTATCCGGATAGGCCAACTCTCCTCCAGAAGTATCCTGTCCGGCAAATACGACCCTGGCAAGATACTCCAGATTCACCTGGTGACATATACCGGTGCCTGGAGGTACTACTGAAAAGTTGTCAAACGCATTCTGGGCATAGCGTAGTAATCTGTACCGCTCTATGTTACGCTTATATTCCAGCTCTACATTGCGCTCAAAGGGATGATCACCAGTCCAGTAATCGACCACTACCGAGTGGTCTATCACCAGCTCTACCGGCACATGTGGATTGATCTTCTGAGGGTCTCCTCCCAGCCTCACCATGGCGTCTCTCATAGCAGCAAGGTCACATACTGCGGGCACTCCGGTAAAGTCCTGCATCAAGACTCTCTCCGGGCTAAAAGCAATTTCATGGCCACGCATTCGATTAGCTATCGCCTCAATGTCTTCGGCTTTTACGTTGATACCATCCTCGTGGCGCAACATGTTTTCCAACACCACTCTAAGGGAATAAGGTAACCTATTCACATAAAAATCAGCAGGCAGCTTATTTATGTCAAATATGGTGTATCCGACACCATCGACTACCAGTTCGCAGCGCGTATTGAAAGTATCTAATGTACCCATATCTCTATTTTGCCTGAATATTCGCATTTCCGCCAATCCAGCCACGGCCGTACAATTTGGCCGCATATCCGGACTCCGCCAATTGGCGGCCATACGAACAGCACAAGCTGGCATCAACTGCTAGAATGTAAATATGGCTGGGTGGTCCAGCCTACGGGAGCTCGGACAACCGGGCTGAGAGGGCGTTATTCTAGCCTTATAGGGTTGGTGCGCCGACCGTCAATACCTGTTCGGGTAATGCCGGCGAAGGGAGTAATGTATGAGTGATAACAGTAAAGTAAACGGAAATAGTGCTACATCCATATCGACGGCTAAATCCAAGCCTATAACACAACTGCAGCATGCCCGCCAGGGGATAATTACACCCCAAATGCAGCACGTGGCAAAGCGCGAGGAGGTAGACGCAGAAGTAGTCCTCCAAGAAGTGGCTTCCGGTCGGGCTATCATACCCGCGAATATAAACCATCCTGAGTTGGAACCTGCAATTATAGGGAAGAGTTTCCTGACAAAAGTGAACGCAAATATAGGCAACTCCTCTGTGTCGTATTCAGTGGATGCGGAGGTGGAGAAGCTCCAGTGGGCGCTGCGCTACGGTGCCGATACTGTAATGGACCTCTCCACAGGGCCCGGCATTCATGAGACCAGAGAAGCTATTATACGGAACTCTCCGGTACCCATAGGAACCGTACCTATTTACCAAGCCCTGGAAAAGGTAAGGGGGAAAGCCGAAGATCTCAATTGGGAGATATATCGTGATACTATTATCGAGCAGTGCGAGCAGGGGGTCGACTACTTCACCGTTCACGCAGGCGTTCTGCTGCGCTACGTTCCCCTCACGGCCAAGAGGATCACAGGTATAGTCAGTAGAGGCGGGTCTATTATGGCGACTTGGTGTATAGCACATCACGAAGAAAACTTTCTGTATACCAACTTTGAAGAGCTGTGCGATATAATGACTACCTATGATGTAAGTTTTTCACTGGGAGATGGGATGCGGCCAGGATGCCTGGCAGATGCAAACGATGAAGCTCAACTAAGTGAATTGCGTACGCTTGGAGAATTGGCGTTGATTGCCTGGGAACATGGTACGCAGGTAATGATAGAAGGACCCGGACATGTGCCTTTGAATCTCGTGGCTGAAAACGCCCGCCTCGAAGAGGAATGGTGTCACGGCGCCCCCTTCTATACCCTGGGTCCTCTGGTTACTGATATCGCACCTGGATATGATCATATTACATCTGCGATAGGTGCTGCTGTAATAGCCATGAATGGAGCATCACTACTCTGCTATGTCACGCCCAAAGAGCATCTTGGGCTGCCAAACAAGGAGGACGTCAAAGAGGGTTTGATAGCTTACAGGATAGCAGCGCACGCTGCCGATGTTGCAAAGGAGCATCCTCATGCTCGTGACCGTGATGATGCCTTGTCAAAGGCTCGCTTCGAGTTCAGGTGGGAAGATCAGTTTGCTCTATCGCTAGATCCGGAGCGGGCTCGCTCATATCACGATGAAACACTGCCTGCCGCTCCGGCAAAGACTGCTCACTTCTGTTCCATGTGCGGCCCTCGCTTCTGTTCCATGCAGATAAGCCACAAGATAAGGGAATCCGCTCCAGACGCCTTATCGGTTGAAAACGATGATTCCGTACTCGGTGAGCCTGGTGAGATGAGCGACGACTTGGTGATAATGGAAATGAAAAAGAAATCAGAAGAGTTTATCGCCTCCGGTGCAAATATATACATGGAAGCGGATACAGGCAAGTAGGGCAACCCTATACGGGATAATAATAGGTTGAAGAAACTCTGCCGGTTATTTGGCTGGTTATTTACACAAAGCGTTACGACTGCCGGTAACATAGAGTGGATCTACGAGCAGACGGCATTTTCCTGCCAGCTGATCAATGTCAAATTCTCTATGGTTGACCAGCAGTGCAACCACATCTGCCTCTGCACACCTCTGTGGTGTAGCCTCCACCATGGCAATTGAATCTGACAGGGTGGAGCACTCCTGCACATGGGGGTCAGCTGCGAAGACCTGTGCTCCCATGCCGGCAAGAGTATTGGCTATATCGATCGCAGATGAATTAGCCGTCTCCGACACTCCCGGCTTATATGCCAGGCCCAATATAAGAATCTTAGAGCCCTCCACCCGCCCACCATTGCCTGTTATGCAATTTACAATTTGTTGCACTACATGACCAGCCATTGACGAGTTTACTCGCATTGCAGCCTCTACGACCATGAGAGGCGGTCCTGAGCTATTCCTGGCCGACCAACTCAAATAAGAAGAGGCGCTCAAAAGACAATGACCTCCCGTACCCGTTCCAGGATGAAATCCCATATAGCCGAAGGGCTTTGTCTCGGCTGCCCTCAGTGCCTCACCTACATCTATGCCCAAACTACTTGCCGCCAATGCAATCTCATTCACTAAAGCCACATTTACCTGCCGGAAGGTATTTTCGAGCAATTTAGCCAACTCCGCCTCAGAGGTACCCGCTACACGCACAGTTTTTTCTACCAGTGTCAAGTAGAAGTCATCTATTGCATTCAGGGATGCATCGTTTATCCCAGAGACGATCTTTGGCGTGTTTTCAAAGAGATACTGCTTGTTGCCCGTGTCAACACGCTCAGGACTATAGCCGAGATAAAAGTCCACACCGGGTTCTTTGCCTGAAGAATAAGCCAATCCTGAAGCCACTACTCCCTCGGTGGCGCCGGGGTGAAGCGATGACTCTATAGATACGGTTGCGCCAATCTTAAGATACTTTCCCAGCATGTCCACTGCATCGACAATATGTGACAGGTCGGGGCTTCCGTCGACCCCGACCGGAGTAGGTACAGCTATCACCGCCACATCAAAGTAAGATATGTCCTCTTGCGCCGAAGTAGGCGTATATGCTCCGGAATCGAGAACGCTGACCAAGCGCTTCGTTTCGAGACCATCTCGAGCTCCAAGTCCCGACATCAACTCTTTCACTCTCGTCTCGTCTATGTCGTATCCGGCTACCGACCATCCCACCTCCGCCGCCCTGACTGCGACCCGGAGTCCTATATGCCCCTGACCGATTACAGCTACCTTGCCGCGGTTACCGGGCATGCTCGATCGACTTGTAACTCACTGGAAATCCCATACATAAACAGTATCATAGTGAATACTTGCAATCTACCGAACTATGTGCTGTTTGGTTTCAACAGTTGTATAGTTATAGGTAGGTACACACAATGGAAAGAAAGGATGGCATAAGATGTCTTCACTTATGGATGATTTTACCTGGTTCAGACAGTCGGCATTTCTTTGGAGAGATGCAGACTATAGAATCTATATAGACCCATGGCAGGTGACTACTGATGATCCGGCTGATGTCATAGTAATTACTCATGCCCATTTCGATCACTTCTCTATGGATGATATCGACAAGGTGCGAAAGGAGTCTACACAGATATTTGCTCCCGCAGATGTCGCAAAGGAAATCTCGGGTAATGTTACCCCGGTAAAGCCGGGGGAATCACATCATGTCGGCAGGTTATCCATACAAACTGTTCCAGCATACAATATTGTGGAGGAAAGGCTGGAAGCCCATCCCAAAGAGAACAACTGGGTCGGCTACATACTATCGCTTGGACAGGCAAATTACTATCATGCCGGCGATACCGACCACATTAAAGAGTTGGATTCAGTCAAAGCAGATGTAGCAATGCTGCCTATCGGTGGCACCTACACCATGGATGTATCTGAAGCTGCCGGGTTGGCTAAAGTAATAAACCCCCAGATTGCTGTCCCAATGCACTATGGATACGTAGTAGGCTCGCCTCCGGATGCCAGGCGCTTTACTGAAGAGGCTGCTCCGGTAAGGGTAGAGACCCTCACACCTGTCCACCCATTCGAGCACTGAGATTGGGGATTCGTATACCGAGCCCTGAGGTTGGATACTCGCATACGGTACGCATCCATGGAAGCATTCATACAACAAGATCAAATTACTTTGTCGGCGGAAGAGATTAGAGTACTGGGTTGCCTAATCGAGAAATCACTCACCACTCCCCAGCAGTATCCGCTCACCTTAAATGCACTGGTGTTGGCTTGCAACCAATCTACCAATCGCCATCCAGTCGTATCCTATAGCGATGAATTAACAGAAAAGACCTTGCAGGGCATGAAAGAAAGGGGACTGGTGAGGTTCGTCTATCCATCTCACGGGAGATCGGCAACCCGGTATCGGCATATAGCAGGTGAAAAGTTTGGACTAGACACCCCTGAATTGGCAGTGATCACAGTACTCATGCTTCGCGGCCCACAGACCGCGGGAGAGCTGAGAGCAAGAACTGAAAGGATGCACCGCTTTAACGACATATCGGAGATAGAGAGACTACTCGAGCTGATATCCAGCCGACCGAATCGGCTTGTATACAGGCTCCCACGGCAACCTGGCACCAAAGAGGACCGCTGGGTATTTTGTGGCAATGAACACAGCGCTAATCAATCCTCCATGCCGTCTGTGTACCAAGACGGCACAGAAAGCAGAACCGGCATGGATGGTGCTGGGGGTATAGATGATACGGGGAGTGCAGGTGGCGCAGATAGCATGGCCGCATCGTTGGTGGCTACGGATACAGCTGGCGAAGCGCCGGCGGATACAGTTGGCACGACAGATACAAAAGCCACTGACGCAGAAGGCCTGTACACCAAAGAAGAGGCTGGAGTTGTCCTGGAACAACTGGCTGCCCAAGTAGCTTCCATCCGGCACGATCTGGATGAGGTACGTTCAGCATTGGGGCTGATCTAATGGCCGCATTAGGCATTATCCGTTCAGATAGACGCGTGGGATACGCGACGATATACCACAAAATACCTCGTAGCTGATAGTTCCCAGCTTTGCAGCTACTTCAGATGCGGTGATCCGATCCTCTCCCTGCTCACCTATAATGACTACCTCATCGTCTAGCGATACACTCGTATCCGAACCACAATCGACCAGTATCTGATCCATGGTCACCGTACCGGCAATCGGCCTTCTCTCCCCTCTTAACAGCACATAACCACCGGCGCCCTCATCGACATTATGCCCAGGCTTGAACATCCCCCGTGCCAGGCCATCAGCATAGCCAATTGGAACAGTGGCAATCACTGATCGCCTATTCAATCTGTAGTGACGCCCATAAGAGAGCCTCTCTCCCTCTTCCAGCTCACGCACATAGCCAACTCTTGCCTTAAGCGATAACGCGGGGATGAGCTGACCGGAAATGTTACCGGCTAAATGCTCAGCCAATCTGCCGGCTACCATTTCAGAGGGCAACTCACCATATATGGATATACCGCAACGTACCATATCCAATCTAGTGGCAGGATGTGCAATCGCTCCTGCCGAATTTGCCAGATGAAGCATGACGGGAGATTCCCCGGACTGTACAAATTTATCGTACACGCCCCTAAGTGCACCAAGCTGCCGCCCGGTGAATTCAATATCTTCGCCATATTCGCCGTCGGCCACTGCCAGATGGCTCCACAGCCCCGCAACCCCAAGAGATGGAAATCTGGAAATCGATTCCATCAAGCTCTGCAGATCGTCAATGTCAGCTCCCACCCGATGCATACCGGTATCCACCTTTAGATGCACGCCTACCTGGCGATTCATCAATTTGCTGACCCTGCCTATGCGCTCGATACCCTCTGCGCTATATACCGTAGGGACAATACCCAGTTCAAGCAGCTCACGGATCTCGTTGGAGTTGGTGCCTGATGATATCTCCTGCAGCAGAAGGATGGGTACATCTGTAATGGATTCTCTTATTTCAAGTGCTTCTTCACCAAAGGCTACAGCCAGCCACTGCGCACCCCCATCCAATGCAGCTGCAGCGACCTCCCGTGCCCCATGTCCATAGGCGTTAGCTTTTACCACCGCACACAGTATAGATGGCCCAACCATATCAACCAGCAGACTGACATTGTTTCTTATCGCAGATAGATCTACTTCTGCCCAGGCGCCTCTTCTCTCCGGTGCCCAGTCAACTCGCATGAGACAACCCAACCGTGGACATCCACTCTGCCACCAATTCAGGAATGTCCATAGCAACCAACCCCTCTGGCTTACCCAATTGCGATGCCCGGCCATGCACATGAGCAGCCAATGCGGCCACAAATGCCAGGTCTGAACGATCACTACAGGCACAGCGTGCAATAAATCCTCCAATAATGCCAGACAGCACATCACCACTGCCGGCAGATGCCAGACGTGGTGATCCGGATGTGACGACATAAGTACGCCCGCCGCCATCGGTAACAACAGTGGTGCTACCCTTGAGCAGTACCGTCACCCCAAGAAGATCTGCCAAGTTTTGTGCCTCCTCTATTCTATTGCTACTCATAGGATGTCCGGCGAGTCGCGCCGCCTCACCGTCATGTGGCGTCAATACTATATTATTACGTCCAGCCAATATATCGGCCGCTTCACGATGACTGCCCAGAGCATATAATCCATCTGCATCCAGTACAAGTGGGATGGTGACTTCCTGCAACAATCTCTTCACTCCACTGACAGTCTCCGGACTGCGTCCGATACCGGGACCTATTACAAGAGATTTGCATCTGGATACTTCCTCTAAAACCCCGTTTGACCAGTCATCCCGATCTTCCGAGCCGCCAATCGGTATCTTCACTACCTCAGGTATAAGGGATGAATCAATCCGTTGCCCAAACGTCATTAGCCTGACCATGCCTGCCCCCGCACGCAGCGACCCGGAAGCAGACATAAACGCAGCACCCATCATGCCCGGAGAACCGGCAACTATGCAGTTGGCAGATGTCCACTTATGGGCATCTCTATCTCTGGACGGGATCTTCTCGGCTACATCCCTGTCCTCTATGACATGTATATTTGCGGTTTTAGAAGCATCAATACCAATATCAGCAACGTACAACCTGCCCGAGAGTCTTGCGCCGTCACCTTGGATGAGGCCGGGCTTTAGTGCTGCCATCACGACTGTCTCCATCGCCTGTAGGGGACTACCAGATCCCTCACCCGTATCTCCATTTACCCCAGAGGGAATATCTACAGCCAGGACGGGAACCCCCTTGGGCACCGACGGAGGCCGATAGACCCCATGAAACCCTGTACCGTAAGCTGCGTCTATAATGAGATCATAGCTGTAGCTGGCTGGCATTCCCGGTATTTCGCTGTAATCTGGTGGCACGATATCGACCGCCACCCCACGATCCATCAAAAAACCAGCTGCTACTCTACCATCTTCACCATTATTACCCTTGCCGGCAATAACCAGAACTCTATGTCCATAGCCTCCACCAAGTAGCAACAATGCACGTTGCCCAACTGCATGCCCCGCCCTCTCGACCAGCACTTGCAGGCCGACATCTCTATGGGCCAACTCATCAAGGGATCTCATCTCGCCAACCGTAACCACGGGTATCATTTTTACCTACTATATCAGGAAATCTGCTATTCTCTTACCGTAGGAGGTCAATGTATGAATAACGAGCAATTGGAAAGAATGTCTCACGGAACCGGCTTTATCGCCGCACTCGACCAGAGTGGAGGAAGCACACCGGGTGCGCTGACCCGATATGGGATTCCCCGCGAGTCCTACAGCGACGAAGAGATGCCCACCCTTATTCACGAGATGCGTTCCCGGATTATTACAAACCCGAGGTTTAGCTCAGAGCACATTCTCGCCGCTATTCTATTTGAGGACACAGTAGATCGTGAAATCGAAGGCATAGGATCTGCCCGGTACCTCTGGGAGAAAAAACATATAGTACCCTTCCTGAAGACCGACAAGGGACTCGCTGAAGAGGCTAACGGGGTGCAGCTCATGAAACCTATGTCTGACTTTAATATGTTCATAGACAAAGGTCTGCAAAAAGGGGTATTCGGGACAAAGATGCGTTCAGTAATACATTTGGCCAACCCAACAGGCATTGCGGCAGTAGTAGATCAACAATTCGAGTTTGGTGAGCAGATTCTAAAGGCTGGCCTCGTACCAATACTGGAGCCTGAAGTCGATGTCAAAAGTTCCGAGAAAGAAGCAGCCGAATCTCTGCTCAGGGATTCTCTGGCAAGCCATTTGGATCAACTCGGCCATGATGATATGGTCATCCTAAAGCTAACCCTTCCCGAACAGAACGACCTCTATGTCCCACTAATGAAACATCGCAACGTAATACGAGTCGCAGCGCTCTCCGGAGGATACAGTCGCGAAGAATCTACAGAACGCCTGGCCCGTAACCACGGTATGATTGCCAGCTTCTCGCGGGCGCTTACCGAGGGGCTTGAGGTGACTATGAGCGATGATGAGTTTACCGCCGCACTGGAGCGCTCAATCGAGCAGATCTATGAAGCATCCATCACCTAAGGCGAAGTTGATGACAACGTATTCTGCATGGAGACACGCTTAAGCTCCCCAGCCAGCTTTCCTGCCAACTCACCGGCAAAATCCTCATTATCACATTCCACCATAATTCTCACAAGTGGTTCGGTACCGCTGGCCCTGACCAACACCCTTCCTGCTCCATTAAGCATCTCTTCTACTTCGCGTAATGCCTCTATGGCTTCAGGCGTAGATATCACTGAGGCTGGATCTGGCGCCGTCACATTCAACAATACCTGTGGAACCCTCTTAAGTAAGTCGGTAGTAAGCTCTTCAAGTGTCTTCCCTGACCTTACCACCAGATCGGAGAGCATGAGAGCAGTCAGAATGCCGTCACCTGTGGTCGCCATGGATCTGAATATAATATGGCCTGACTGCTCGCCACCGAGAGATAGACCAAGCCTATCCAGCTCTTCTAAAATGTGACGATCGCCTACCATGGTCTCACGTACTCTGATCCCTCTATCCTTCAGTAGGTTTGTAAGACCCAGATTGGACATAACAGAGACGACTACCGTCTGTCCGGACAAAAGACCTCTATCCAGTAGATCAAGGGCAAATAGAGCTATCAGCTCATCGCCGTCTACCACCCGTCCACTACCAGTAACAGCAACTAAGCGATCTCCATCCCCATCCACAGCAAGGCCCATATGAGCACCCAGAGAAACCACCTCTCCAGCAAGCGTCTCCGGGTGTGTAGATCCACAGTCATCGTTTATATTTACGCCGTCTGGGCTACATCCGATAGCAACTACATCAGCACCTGCACGTCTTAATGTCTCAGGAAATACCTTCCAGGCTGACCCATTTGCACAATCAACCACCAAAGCAAGATTGCCAAGACTTCTACCTCCCAAAGAACCGATCAAATGATCTATATAGGCCTCTTCGGCACCATTCACTGGGATAATCCTCCCTACAGCATGCCCTGATGTCGGACGCGGCTTGCGTCTGGTTCCATGTATGCACCCCTCAATCTCTGCCTCTATGCTCTTTTCAACGTCCTCGCTCAGCTTTAACCCGCCTGGAGCAAACACCTTTACTCCATTATCTCTGAACGGATTATGCGAAGCAGATATAACGATTCCAGGTATACCCTGCGTCTCGCAGTACCAGGCCACTCCTGGGGTAGCAAATACACCCAAATCGTATACATCAGCCCCTTCAGAGGCTACTCCAGCTGACACAGCAGCCTGTAACATAGTACTTGACCTTCGGCTATCGCAACCAACTGCAACTCTATCAGCAGGTATGACTCTTGCAACAGCTCGCCCTATCGTCATGACCAGCTCAGGCGAAAGCTCTAAATTGGCCACTCCTCTTATACCGTCAGTGCCAAATGACAGCAAAACAGATTCCCCGGTAATCTCATTGGCGGCACTGGAACCCGGAGCTTGCGCTCCTGACCTGGCCATATCAGATACTTGCCACAATCAACGCTTGGAGTACTGAGGAGCCTTTCTCGCTTTCTTGAGGCCGTATTTCTTGGCCTCTTTCACCCTGGCGTCTCTCGTCAGTAACTTCTCATGTTTCAGTACACTTTTTAATTCAGGATCAAGCGCTATCAAAGCCCTGGCCACACCGAGCCTTAGAGCTCCGGCCTGCCCGGACACACCCCCTCCATCAATGGTCGCATCTATATCGTAGCGACCCTTGATGTCAAAATCAGCCACTCTCAACGCATCCAGAGCGTGATGTCGATGACCGACAGACGGGAAGTAGTCCTCCAACGGCCTACGGTTTACAATAATACGTCCTTCACCCGGTCTAATCCTGACCCTGGCAACGGCCTCCTTGCGTCTCCCTGTAACCTGCAGTATCGGTGGTTCCTTCTTCTCTTTCATCCATTCACCTCCTTGGTGTCCTCAGATCCATCCACCTTCCGATCGGTAGAGCTTACAGTAGAGGAGGCTGGCTTTGCATGCGCAATGTCCAATGGCAATGGCTTCTGGGCAAGATGGGGATGATCACTACCGCGATAGACATGCAACTTACCAAGCTGCCTCCTTCCCAGCCTACCTTTTGGCAGCATCCCCCTGACGGCCATTTTAACTACTTCGTCTGGTTTTTTGTCCAAAAGGTCTGAATAACGGTATGCCTTTAAACCACCGGGGTATCCAGAGTGGGTATAGTGATATAGTTTGTCCCCCTTGGACGCCGTCATTACTACTTTCGCGGCATTCACTACTATAACGTTATCTCCCGTATCCAGATTCTGGGTAAAGATTGGCTTATGCTTGCCCCGAAGAAGTTTGGCAATTTCTGATGCCATTCTACCTAGAACCATCCCATCTGCATCCACGACATACCACTTATGTTCTATGCTCTTCTCGCTGGGTATATATGTCTTACCGGCAATACGCGTCATCTTGTAACTATCTCCTGAATATTCAATCTCTCCAGCATAACTGCTTCTTCCTTAAGCTAAACATAATATACCACTATAAACCTATTCGCGAACCTCTCTGCCAGTTAAGATTTACATCTTCCTCGCCGAGCAACTCTATACCATCATAGTCTACCCTGGACAGGCACAGTCCTTCCGGGGGAGCCACAGAAGAAACCCGGCTGTGCCCTTGCAGCAAAGAGTATACATCGGCAGGAGCCCTCTTGCCCTTGCCTACCTCTACAAGCATACCCACCAGTGACCTGACCATTTGATGGCAGAACGACTTGGCGGTAACTTCAAATGTTATCACATTGCCGCTATTTATGCTGCCAGCACATCCCGCTTGGCTCTTATTCTCTATCCTACCCTCACTGCCCAACTCGCCGCCAATCCGCACCTCATCGCCATACCACCACCGCTCATCCCATCTGCGAAGCACGAGTCTGGTGTCAAGCACCTCCCTGATAATAGGTGCACCCGACTTATCTCCCTTCTTCCTGCGGCAAAACGCCGAAAAGTCATGAACTCCCAAAATACAATCTGCCGCTGTACGCATTGAACGTACATCAAGAGGAGTACCAACATGCCAGACTTGGCGTTCCAGCAACGGATCCGGATGCAGGGTGTTCATAATGGTATACATGTAGCTTCTCGATTTGGCGGAATGCCTGGCATCAAATCCTGCCGGAGCCATGCCAGCCTGTAAAATTACCACTTCAGGCGAGAGCATCTTATTAAGCGATCTGGCTATGCTCCCGGGAGATACCAACCTATTCGCATCAATATCGACATGGATTACCTGATCTCTTGCGTGCACACCTGCGTCCGTCCTGCCGGCACAGACTATCCCGCTGCATTTGTATGTAATGGACTTCATGGCATCCATAAGCACCCCGGCAACCGTCCTGCAATCAGGCTGAAATGCGAAACCATGGAAACCACTACCATTGTAAGCAAGGCGCATGAATACCCGATGATATAGCTCAGCAGATCCACTGGAAGTGGAGCCACCAGGGCGGGAAGGCAAGCCTCCCGCCGAGTCGGTTGTGCTACTGGACAAGCTCGATTCTCGCCATTGGGGCATTGTCTCCTGGCCGACGACCCATCTTGAGTATCCTGGTGTAGCCACCCGGCCTATCAGAATAACGAGGACCTATCTCCTCAAATAGTTTGTGAGCCATATCCTTATCCCTGATCAGTGATACCACCTGTCTCTGGCGATGCACTCCACCTTTTTTTGCCGCAGTAATGACTTTTTCGGCTACAGGCCTAAGCGCCTTGGCTTTTGCCTCAGTGGTAACCAAAGCCTCTGCAGCAACAAGAGACGCCACTAGGTTGCCAAGCATCGCCTTCTCATGCGATGCGCTTCCACCAAGTCTACGTCCCTTTCTCGGCGTACCTCTCATAACAACTTCCTCCCTTATCTCATCCTTAACGAGAGTCCTCTCTCGTCAAGCTTCTCCAATACCTCATCCAATGACTTCTGTCCAAAATTAGTAATGGCAAGCAGCTCATCAGCGCTATGCCTGACGAGCTCCCCTACTGTAATAATCTGTGCCCTCTTCAAGCAGTTCCTGGGACGCTCGGATAGATCGAGTTCCTCTATATCCAGCTCCAGGTCGGGTGACCCGCTGGATATAGAGGCTACGTCACCAAGCTCCAGACCCTTTGGCTCATCATCCAGGTGAACAAGTATCTCAAGAAGCGATGTCATGGTACTTGCTGCAGAAGAAAGTGCACTGCGGGGACTCAATGCTCCATCGGTAGTAATGTCCATCACCAACCTATCGTAATCTGTAGACTGCTCCACTCTTACCGGTTCTACTACAAAAGAAACCCTTCTTACAGGAGAAAAGATAGAGTCTATCGGTATGACACCAATAGTATGACCCAGCTTGTTCTGCTCTGCCGTTGCATATCCTCGCCCCTGCTCTACGGTAATATCCATGCCCAGGGTACCATTCGAGTTAACCGTTGCAATATGAAGATCGGGATTTATTATTTCTATATCCGAGGTAAGCTGAATGTCTCCTGCGGTTACCTCTGCAGGTCCCTTTACCTCGCACCTCAATGTAACAGGATCACTCGACTCCGAGGTAAGGACAACGTCCTTCAGATTCAAGATGATATCCATGACATCCTCTTTTACTCCTTTTATCGCGGTGAACTCGTGTAGTACGTCGTCAAATTTTACTCGCGTTATTGCAGTACCGGGTATCGACGACAACAGTACCCTACGGAGCGAATTGCCTAGCGTATGGCCGAACCCAGGCTCAAGCGGCCCTATGGCAAAACGCTGCCGTCCTTCTTCTTTCTCGTCTAACACCTCAACTGATGGACGTTGAATAATGAGCATTGATCAAACTCTCCTGTATTCTTCTCTCTTTTAACTCAAACTTTCAATCAATAACGCCTGGCTGGCAATGCCCAACTGCATTGTCCCCGATACCGACGAGCCCCACAACAACCAAACGTTACTTAGAGTACAGTTCGACGATTAACTGCTCTTTGACAGTCTCGTCAATTTCACTTCGCTTAGGTTCCGACAGTATGGATACCTCCCACAGACCATCTTCGGAGGCCATCCAGGCCGGCATAGCTCTATCGATCATTTCAAGATTACGCCTTACTACAGCCATTTCTCTGGCAGGCTCAGTTAAGGATATCTTGTCTCCCGGACTGAGCCGATAGCTTGGTATGGTGACACGCTTGGAGTTCACCAGCACATGGCCATGACGAACCAGCTGGCGTGCCTGGGATCTACTCGAACCATACCGCGCCCTGAAAACTACATTATCTAACCGCAACTCAAGCATAGCCAGTAATATCTCACCCGTAATGCCCTGACGACGGTTGGCATCTGCGTACATATTGCGAAATTGCTTTTCAAGAACACCGTATGTACGCCTTACTTTTTGTTTCTCCCTGAGCTGGACCTGATATTCTGATCCCTGTCTCATTCTGTCTCTACCGTGTTGACCAGGAGGGTATGCTCGGCTATGGCGATCCGTCACTGCCTCGGATACCGGACACTTCAACGAGTAGCACCTCTCGCCTTTCAGGAATAACTTGGCATGCTCTCTCCTGCACAACCTGCATACAGGGCCTGTATATCTCGCCATCGAATACCTTCCTATACTATCCTTATACTATTCAAATCCGTACTGCCACTATACACGACGACGCTTCTTTGGCCGGCAACCATTGTGGGGCAGTGGGGTAACATCCTTTATGCCAACCACCTCGATACCGGAAGCAGCAATGGCTCTCACGGCAGTGTCTCTGCCGGATCCCGGTCCTCTCACGTATATATCTACCTTACGTACACCATGTTCCATGGCCTTCTGCGAGGCAGCGTCTGCAGCCATCTGGGCTGCAAATGGAGTGGACTTACGGGAGCCCTTAAAGCCCACGATACCCGACGATGACCAAGCTATCACATTACCATCGGGATCACAAAAGCTCACTATTGTGTTGTTAAAAGAGCTCTTTATGTGAGCTGTTCCATACGTAATATTCTTACGCTCTCGGCGCCTTACCTTTCTGGCCTGTCCGGTCTTGGCATTATTTCTCTGTTGGCGTGCCATACTGCTCCTAGTGTTTCTTTACCTTTTTCTTACCTGCCACCGCTTGGCGGGGCCCTTTACGCGTACGTGCATTGGTATGAGTACGCTGCCCTCTGACAGGCAGGCCCCTGCGATGCCGTATCCCCTGATAACAGCCTATATCCATCTTGCGTCTTATCCCTTGGCTGACATCCCTGCGAAGGTCTCCTTCTACCTTGATGTTTGCATCTATCCAGGATCGTAGCTTGGCTACTTCATCCTCAGTAAGGTCTCTTACCCTGGCATCTGGATTCATCTCTACCGCAGCACAGATCTCCTGGGCGGTAGATGCTCCGATGCCGTATATATAGGTGAGTGCTGCTTCCAATCTCTTTTCTCTGGGTATGTCTACCCCTGCTATTCGTGCCATACCTTATCCCTGGCGCTGCTTGTGGCGCGGGTTTACGCATATAACCAACACCTTGCCATGGCGACGAATTACCTTGCACTTCTCACACATCGGCTTGACACTGGGTCTAACTTTCAAAGTTCATGATCTCCTTGACTAATATCATTTGTATCTGTAAGTTATCCTGCCCCTGGTTAGGTCATAGGGGGTGACTTCCACCTGTACCTTATCTCCCGTAAGGATACGAATCCTATGCATTCTCATCTTGCCGGAACTATGCGCCAACACCTTATGTCCATTCTCCAGTTCGACTCTGAACATGGCGTTTGGCAACGGCTCTACAACCGTCCCTTCCAGCACTATAGCATCCTCTTTTGCGTCAGGCAGACACTTACCTCCTTAGTAAATTGTTGCGACTCGCTTATCTTATACGACATCTACAGATATGCGCAAATCGGCTCTACACTATCCCATTGCACAATGATGGTGTAATTATAGCACATTTCCCATGATCATACGCTCAGACAGTTAAAACTTCCGGACCGTTATCTGTCACCGCAATTGTATCTTCAAAGTGGGCGGACATACTGCCATCTTTGGTTATAACTGTCCACCCGTCGTCAAGTTGTACCGTCTCCCTCCCGCCAATATTGAACATTGGTTCGACGGCAAAGACCATTCCAGGCGCAAGTTTGATCCCTGGCTTTCCTGGCCAGTAGTTTGGCACTTGGGGTTCCTCGTGCATGGCTGTTCCAATAGCATGACCGACATATTTCCTGACAACTCCATAGCCGGCTCTCTTCCCGACTCGCTCTATTGCCCTCCCGACCTCGTTCAAGTGCCTCCTCGGACGAAGCTGTGACTTACCCACTTCCAACGCCTCCCTGGTAATCTGCATTAACCGCATCAGCTCATCACTCACTCCTCCAACAGGAAATGTACGTGCCGCATCCCCATGGTATCCCTCTACGATTGCGCCGCAATCCACCGATATGATGTCGCCTTCTTGAAGGACATAACTCCCCGGTATGCCATGAACTATTACATCATTCGGTGAAGTGCAGATAGTCGCCGGATAGCCCCTGTAGCCCAGAAAATTTGACCTTGCACCTCGCTTCTCAAGCACCTCCCTAGCAACCTTATCCAATGATTTTGTGGTCACACCAGGCTTTATATGCGCCTCTATCTCACTCAGTATCTCGGCAACAACATGACCGGCTTTGCGCATCCTGTCCAGTTCATCTTTCCTTCTAATCATAGGATAATCCCCATCAACTCACCACAATCATGGGACAACCCTGGCCAACTCTTTCTGAATCCTTTTGAGAACGGCATATTGTGACCCTGTTCCAACTATCCTTGATAGTAGCGACCGTTTGTCGTACCATTGTACGACCGGTAGCGTCTCGGTATCATAAAGCGCCAAACGCTTACGAATCGACTCTTCCCTGTCATCTTCCCTCTGAACGACCTCTCCGCCACAGATATCACAAGTCCAATTGAACTTTGGAGGCTTGTGAGTGGAATATATGGCGCCACAATCACTGCAAACCCGTCTTGTAGTCAGCCTTCGAACAGTCAACTCGCTGGGCGCATCCAATTCGATCGCCCTATCCAATCCATGTTCTCCAAGCATCTGCTCAAGAGCTTCGGCCTGTACTACCGTGCGAGGGAAGCCATCCAGGATAAACCCGAGATTTTGTACATCTCCCTCTGTAAGCCTGCCAACTACCATATCAGTAACGATGTCATCCGGTATAAGCGCACCACGTTCTATGATCTCTCGCACCTTCAAACCTATCGGCGTACCGGCTTTTACCGCCGATCTAAGCATATCGCCTGTCGATATATGAGGAACAGCATAATATCGCGAGAGTAATACGCATTGGGTTCCCTTGCCGGAACCCTGCCTACCCAGAACCACCAACCTCACGAATTGCCCCTACGAGAGGAACCCCTCATAATTTCTCATCATTAGCTGGCTGTCTATCTGGCGCATGGTCTCCAATGAAACACCCACGGCTATAAGAAGTGTAATTCCGTAGAAGGGATATGCCGTAATCGACCACAGCGCCATAAGCACTCCAGGTACAACTACTACCAATGCAAGATACAGACCTCCCGGAAAGGTAATCCTATTTAATATTCTGGATAGGTATCGCTCGGTAGGCGGACCTGGCCTTATTCCTGGTATAAATCCTCCCTGTTTACGAATAATGTCAGACTGCTGATGGGGGTCGAACGCCACATACACATAGAAGTAAGCGAACAAGAATACCAAGCCACCGTAGAGCCCAATGTAAAGCAAGCTGGTCGGTGTAATATGGCTATTCACAAAGAGACGGAACCCCTGCCAGGGAAGCACATTGGACAGCAAAACAGGAATGTACAGCAACGAACTGGCAAAAATAACCGGTATAACTCCTGATTGATTTACCTTAAGTGGTATATAGCTGGACGACCCGCCATACATCTTGCGGCCTACTACCCTGCTTGCAAAGGTAACCGGGATCCTCCTCTGGCCCTGCTCCATGAAGACTATCCACACCAGTATACCTATTGACAGGGCAACCAGCACCCCAAACTTTAGATCGCCTCCCTCGGCAAGCACAGCTCCACCAGACGGAACCACCCCGGCAACTACATTGGCAAAGATAATAAGAGACATTCCGTTACCGATCCCACGTTGCGTAATCAGTTCTCCAAGCCACATAACAAAAGCGGTTCCCGCCGTCAGGGTAAGCACTATAAAGACTACCCTCGGAAATGTAAAGTCAGGGATGATGTCGATACTGGTCGAACCGAACAGCCCCCCACCACCATTATGAAATAGGTATACAAGTCCGGTCGACTGCATAAGGGCCAGTGCGATAGTCAAATACCTGGTTGCCTGAGTAAGTTTCTTCTCACCTACCGCTCCCTGATCTCTCCATTCTTCAAACTTCGGTATCACGGTCGACAACAGCTGGATGATAATAGAGCTTGTGATGTACGGCATGATGCCCAATCCAAAGACCGCCATCCTGGTAAGGGCACCGCCAGAGAAAAGGTTCAAAAAGCCTATAATACCCGCTGACTTGGCAGCAGTCTCAAGCTGCTGAACCTTGGCAAAATCTACTCCCGGTACAATGACATTGGCGCCCAACTGATAGATGCCGATAATCAAGAGCGTAAAGAGCACCTTGTTCCTCAGATCGGGAATCTTGAATATATTTTTCAGGCTGGATAGCACACTCGCTCCTTAACTTATCTCAGCTAATATGGACTTCTGGGCAAATCTTCAAAGTAACTTAAATTAGTATAGTACATACTACATCACTGCGTCGTCGGCATATACCCGGCGCCAACGCCGGAACTACATGCCTATTGACGGGTCACCTGTTAGCCAGAGCGTTTCCCTTGACTGGAGGACGGCCTCCCTTGAACGGCAACGGCAGAATTTCCACCTTACCTCCAGCCTGCTCTATAGATGATTTGGCTGACTCGGAGAACTTGTGGGCCTTGACAGTCATTGCCTTATCCACACTTCCGTCTCCAAGAATCTTAACCAGTGAACCCTTACGTACAACGCCTTCTTTCGCCAAATACTCCGGATCTACGCTGGCAGCCTCAAGCATATTGAGTCTCTTCAGATTGACCACCTGGTAACTGATCCTGAATGGATTGGCAAAGCCTCGCAACTTGGGTAGACGCTGAGTAAGCGGTAACTGGCCACCTTCGAATCCAGGCTTTATATTGTTCCTTGCCCCTTGACCTTTGGTGCCGCGTCCTGCTGTCTTGCCGCCCTTCCCTGCAGTACCGCGACCGACTCTTCTTTTTGGCCTACGGGAACCAGGGGGGGAATGCAGGTCATGCAACTTCATCCTAAATCTCCTCAATTTTCACTATATCCACCAGATGATTTACCTTCCTCAACATACCTGTAAGCTGAGGGCCGGCCCTATGCTTCCTTGCTGCGCCTATCTTGCGAAGTCCGAGCGCCCTTAGCGTACCCCTATTCTTTGGCCTTGCTCCGATAGCCGAACGCCGCTGAACGATCTCCAGTAAAGTTCCCTCCGGTACACCGGCCAGATCGGCCAAACTCAGTTTAGTCATGACAAATCGGTCTCCCTGTAAAGATCACGCGCACGCTGGCGCTCTCTAAATGCCCTTAACAACCCCTTTGGAACTATATCATCCTCTTTGAGACCACGCAGCTTAGCTACCTGATCGGGACGTTTCAACTGCCTAAGCGCATCTATAGTAGCGTGAGCAACATTGATATTATTGGATGATCCAAGTGACTTGGACAACACGTCGTGCACCCCGGCCAGTTCAAGTATTGCCCTTGCAGCACCACCGGCTATTACACCGGTACCAGGGGCGGCCGGCTTCAAAAGTATCCTACCGGCGCCGGCATGACCTATTACCGGATGAGTAATCGTTACACCCGCCAGTGGAACATCAAACAAAGATTTCTTTGCATCCTCAATCCCTTTTTGAACTGCCGTTCCGGCTTCTTTGGCCTTGCCAAACCCTATACCGACATGTCCATCCCTATCTCCCACCACAGCAAGCGCGCTAAAGGAAAACCTCCTACCACCCTTGACGACCTTGGCAACTCTGTTCACCATGATCGTCTGCTCTTCCAAGTAACCATCAATCAACATACCGAAAAATACTCCCAATCTTGACTCGTCTGCCCATCAAATCTGACTTGCCTGCCCATTAGAAATGAAGACCTCCCTCTCTGGCTGCATCTCCCAGGGCAGCCACCCTACCATGATACTTAAACCCACCTCTGTCAAAAACTACGCTATTCACCCCTACTTCTTTAGCTCGTGCAGCCAGCCTGCGACCAACTTCTCCTGCATCATGAAGTGATCCACCGCTATTACTCCTTATATCCTTCTCCATAGTAGATGCATACGCTAACGTTTTTCCTTCAGTGTCGTCTATGAGTTGTGCAAATATGTGACGGGATGAGCGGAAAACAGCCAAACGTGGTCTTTCCGGCGTGCCCGATATTTTCTTTCTTACGCTGGCATGCCGCCTCTTGCGTAACTCTCTCCTTTTTGTGGATACCAAATTACTCACCTATTTGGCCGCCTTTCCTGCTTTGCGAATTATGTGCTCTCCAAGATACTTGACACCTTTGCCCTTATAGGGTTCAGGCTTACGAAGTTTTCGTATGTCAGCTGCAACCTGGCCAACTTTTTCCTTATCGATTCCGGATACAATGACTCTGGTCGGAACCGGTACCTCAAATGAGATCCCATCAGGCGCCTGCACTATCACTGAGTGGGAAAATCCCAATGACATTTCTATCTCACTGGCCCCCTTGGCTACTGCCCTATATCCCACGCCTACAATCTCCAACTCTTTTTTATAGCCCTCCGTAACGCCTTCTACCATATTTGATATCAGAGTACGATATAGACCGTGCAACGCCTTTGCCCTGTGCTCGTCATTTTGACGCTGCACCATGAGAATAGACCCGTCCAAAACGACATCAATCTCAGGAGGCAGATCACGCAACAATACACCCTTGGGTCCCTTTACCTCTACGTGACCATTACCTGTTTTTACGGTAACGCCAGACGGCAAAGATACCGGCTGCTTACCTATACGAGACATAATGTACCTCCATCCACCAGACCATATATGCCAAGGTCACCATACATGGCACAGCACCTCTCCGCCCAGTCTTTCTCTGCGCGCTCTTGTATCTGTCATAAGACCCTTACTCGTCGAGATAACGGCTATCCCCAAGCCGCCAAGCACTCTTGGAATGTCAATGGCAGATGTATACACCCTACGGCCGGGTTTGGATATCCTGGACAATCCGCTTATGGTGCGCTCTCTATCTTTAGAGTACTTGAGCGTAATCCGTAGCTGCGAATGACCGGCTTTATTGCTTTCTTTGTCATACCCAGATATATATCCCTCTTCAAGGAGTATGGACGCTATGGACTCCTTTAGTTTGGAATCGGGAACCAAAACCTCGTCATGCAAAGCGCTGTTGGCGTTCCTGATTCTGGTCAGCATGTCCGCTACGGGATCAGTCATCGACATATCCGCCTCCTACCAGCTAGCCTTGGTCATACCGGGGATCTCCCCTTGATGCGCCATTGTCCTAAGACATATCCTACATAATCCCAGTTTACGAAAGACTGCCTTCGGGCGTCCGCAGCGCTTGCAGCGCGTATAGGCACGAACCTTGAACTTGGGAACTTTCTGTTGCTTTTGTATCAGTGCTTTCTTTGCCATATCCGTTATACCTCTTCTATGCGCTCGGCTATACCTGTCATACCTTCGCTCCTTCTCCCCTGAACGGAAATCCCAATGCAGTCAGAAAAGCTCTGGCATCTCTATCAGACATGGCGGTAGTACATATGGTAATGTCCATCCCTCTGGGCATATCTACCTTATCGTAATCTATCTCAGGAAATACAAGCTGTTCAGTAATGCCAAAGGTATAGTTACCTGACCCGTCAAAGGATTTCGGCGACAATCCCCGGAAATCCCTTATTCTGGGAAGCGCCGTAGATATCAGGCGATCCAGGAACTCCCATGCCCTGTTCCCGCGAATAGTGACCTTTACACCTATAGGCATACCGGCTCTAAGTTTGAAACTGGCGATGGAACGCCTTGCCCTGGTGACAACCGGCTTCTGCCCTGATATTGCCGTAAGATTGGATACGGCGCCGTCAATCAGAGATGGCTGTTGAGATGCCTTCCCGACACCCATATTTATGACTATCTTTTCCAAAGTGGGTATCTGCATGACGTTGCTTAAAGCAAGATCTGACTGCAGCTTCATGCGCAAGTCTGTCTCGTAACGCTCCCTTAATCTGGGAACAAGTACCCCGTCTTCCACTTTTCCTGCCATCACAAATCTGCTCCACATTTCTTGCAGACACGAATCTTTCGTCCCTGCTCATCGTAGTGAATCCCTATCCTGGTAGGTTCCTTACAGGAAGAACATACTATAGCCACAGTAGAGACGGGTAACGGCATATCTTTGTCTATGATGCCACCCTGCATGGTCTGCCCTCGTGGCTTGGTGTGCCGCTTGGCCATATTGGCTCCTTCTACGATAACCTTGCCCGCTGAAGGATCGGCACGCATTACCGTACCCTCCCTGCCTCTGTGTTTTCCTGACAATACCTGGACTCTGTCGCCCTTTTTTATCCTCATACTCCTCATGCAATCACCTAAATTACCTCTGGCGCAAGCGAGACTATTCTCATAAAACGCCTATCTCGCAGTTCTCTTCCGACTGGCCCAAAAATACGCGTACCTCGCGGCTGAAGTTGCTCGTTGACAATCACTGCAGCATTATCATCAAAACGTATGTAGCTACCATCGGGCCTACGACATTCTTTGGCCGTCCGTACCACCACGCATTTGACAACTTCACCCTTCTTCACCGCCGCTCCCGGTATAGCATCTTTTACCGTAGCTACGATCAGATCACCAATGCCTGCATAACGACGACGCGACCCACCAAGTACCCTTATGCAAAGCACCTCTTTGGCGCCTGAATTGTCTGCCACCTTGAGTCTTGATTCTTGCTGTATCATCTCGCTCTCTCGACTATCTCAGTGACTCGCCACCTCTTCAACTTGGACATAGGCCTTACCTCCATGACTCTCACCCGATCTCCGGTGGCTGCATTTTTACCATTGCTGTCGGCATGCAGTTTTTTCGTTCTTTGAACCATCTTCTTGTACTTACTGTGAGCCACTCGCTCAACTATTGCTACCACAACAGTAGATTCCATCTTGTCGGAGACAACAATGCCTTCTCTGACCTTACGTCCGCCTCTGAGATCATCTGCCATAACTACGCACCTTCCTCATCATCGACACTCTCAGTAACGACATTACCTTCAACGGCATCATCTTCAGTTTCCGCGGTTTCGTCGGCACTATCTTCATCAGTTTCGCTGACATCCGCGCTATCCTCGGCATCTGCGTTGTCGCTAAGGCTGTCATCTGCAATTTCCCCGGAAGTAGGATCAGCGACTGCACTTTCATCAGAAGTTCCTTCGCTGCCAGAATTATCATCTCTCATTTCCTCGGCACCAACAGTATCATCATCAGTATCGGCATCATTGCCAATTGAGGTTTTGCTACCTTCGGCCATACCGGCAGACTCGTACCATCTTACCTGAACAGAGCGATGATCCAGAAGGCCATCCTCTTCCAGCTCCGCCTCTCTTATTATCGTCATGATCCTGGCTACACGCCTGCGAGCCCTACCCATCTTGGAATGATCGTCAATCTGGCCGGTAGCCTGCTGAAATCTCAAACTGACCAACTCCCGGCGAGCATTATCCAGCTGAGTCCAAAGCTCATCGCGATCAAGGTCTCTCAATTCTATGACTTCTACCGACTTAACAGACATATGTCATATCTCCACTTCTGGAGCACCGTACGCTCCAGGTCTAACCACGAACTTTGCCTTAATGGGGAGTTTTTGAATAGCCCGCTCCATCGCTGAACGTCCCAATTCCCTGTCTACTCCCGACAGTTCAAAGAGCACCCGACCCGGCTTCACTACAGCTACCCAGTGTTCAGGGTTACCCTTTCCTGACCCCATGCGTGTCTCCGCCGGCTTCTGGGTAACTGGCTTATCCGGGAATATTCTTATCCATACCTTTCCACCTCTCTTAACGTGACGTGTCATGGCGATACGTGCTGCCTCTATCTGTCTGGCTGTTATCCAACCAGGCTCAAGCGCCTGAATGGCAAAATCACCAAAGGAAACAGCATTACCGCCTTTGGACATCCCGTTCATACGGCCTCTCTGCTGCTTGCGATGCTTGACTTTACGGGGCATTAACATTTATTCAGCATCCTTCCGAAAGTGCGGCGCTTCGCGATGTCCCAATTTGGTCCTACGCTCGAGCTCTTCCTCTTCCTCTTCAATTATCTCTATAATCTCGTCAATATCATCTGCCACACCCACATCATCAGCCGGGGAATCAATGGCCTCGGCAGAAGATCCAAGCTCTGGATCCGCTTCAACGGTAGCGGCAGCGGCGACATCCAAAGCATCGTTATTGACAGGATTATCTGTAGCAGCCGTATCCGGTAGGTTACCTGCCGGCAATGGAGTCATCCTCTTACCTCCTCCTGCGACAATAAGATGCCTTCCGGTACTGGTACTGGAGGATTGCCCAGCCGCCATCTCTACTTCCCTGGAAAGCTTTGTGTCGGTAGCGGACAACTGATACGGGAGGATATCGCCTTTGTATATCCACACTTTTACACCTATGCGCCCAAATGTAGTTTTTGCTTCATTGAATCCATAGTCTATATTGGCTCTAAGCGTATGAAGAGGCACTCTGCCTTCTCTATATGATTCTCGCCGCGCCATTTCTACACCACCCAATCGACCTGAACATTGTACACGTACACCTTCGGCACCGGACTTGCGAACCATCTGAATAGCTCGCTTCATCGCCCTCCTGAATGCCACCCTCTTCCCGAGTTGATCGGCTATCCCCTGAGCCACCAAGGCTGCGTCCAGTTCCGGATATTTAACCTCTTCTATATTTAATTGTATGTCTCCTCTGGACAATCTGGTCAGTTTTGCAAGATTCCCCTTTAACCTATCCGCCTCTGCACCCTTACGGCCAATCACTATCCCCGGCCTTGCCGTATGGATGTCTACACGCAGTCTGTCTCTGGTGCGCTCTATCTCCACACTGCTCACAGCAGCGGTCTCCAACTCTCTATACAAGTAGTCTCGGATCCGCCAGTCTTCGACTACCAAATCGCCATAGTGGCGGTTCTCAAACCACCGCGACTTCCAGTCGGTGGTAACACCCAAGCGAAACCCATATGGATTGACTTTCTGTCCCACTGGATTATTACTCCTGGCCTTCTACGTGATTACTCATATTACCTGTATCATCTAAATCATCACCGCTCTCTGAAACATCCTTATCGCTGCTTTCTCCTTCTGTCGTATCGGCCGTATCATTGGCCTGCTCCGGCTCCTCTACTACACTTACTACACTGTCTTCTACCTCTGCGCTCTGAACGTCCACCTCATGAACGCCAGCCTCCTGGACTTCCAACTCCTGAGTGCCTACTTCCTGCGCTACCTGTCCCTCGTTGAGCTGCTCTTCCACCGCACCAGTATCGCCAATATTGCTTTCAGCCTTACGAGACCTCCTGGATGCAAGGACTCGACGCGCCCTGCTCCCGGACACAGTAGTAGCGCTCTTTTGCATTTCAGCCAACTTGTCCTCCGGCAGCCTTGCCACCACGACAGTAATATGGCACATACGCTTCCTTATACGTGTAGCCCTTCCGCGAGCGCGAGGTCGCCAACGTTTGAGAGTATTGGCTTCGTCTGCAAAACAGGTATCTACATACAGCTCATCCTGATTCAAAAAGTCATTGTTCTCCGCATTGGAAGCTGCGGAAGCAATTACCTTAGCCACAATCCCGGCAGCTGCACGTGGTGTACGCGCCAAAATATCCTGTGCCTCTCCTACTGGCTTTCCTCTAACCAGATCAAGCACAGGCCTGACTTTGAACGCAGACATCCTTTCATAGCGCAACTGCGCTTTTACGCCCATACGACCATCTTCCAGCCACTCAGCCATATCAGCGCTTCCCCTGCCTCTCTTGCCCTGCATGGAAACGAAACGTCCTTGTGGGAGCGAACTCTCCAAGCTTATGACCGACCATAGACTCGGTCAGATAGACGGGAACATGCTTCCTGCCGTCATGAACGGCAATGGTATGACCGACCATATCGGGGGTAATGGTCGAACGCCTCGACCAGGTCTTGATCACTCTCTTCTCGTTTGCGGCATTCAGCGCGTCTACCTTTTTTAGTAAATGCAAATCTACAAAGGGACCCTTCTTTATGCTACGCGACATATCACCCTACCACTCATCTCGACCTTCTCTTGATCCTTCTCCTACGTATAATCAACCTGTCAGATTCCTTGCCATGCCTGCGGGTCCTGCCTTCAGGCTGACCCCAAGGCGAGACGGGATGACGGCCACCGGACGACTTTCCTTCCCCTCCCCCCAACGGGTGATCCACCGGATTCATAGCTACCCCTCTTGTCTGTGGTCTGACCCCCTTCCACCTATTCCTACCTGCCTTACCTATAGATATAAGAGCATGCTCGACATTGCCCACCTCGCCAATGGTAGCTCTACAATCTATCATCACTCTTCTCATCTCGGTAGAGGGTAGGCGCAGAGTAGCATAATCTCCCTCCTTGGCGACCAACTGTACGGCCGTACCGGCACCTCTGGCCATCTTGGCGCCACCACCCGGACGCAACTCCACGTTATGGATAACAGTACCCACCGGTATATACCTCATAGGCAGGGAATTGCCGGGGCGGATCTCAGCGTGATGACCACTCATTAACTTGTCGCCAACCTCAACACCTACCGGAGCTATAATGTAGCGCTTCTCCCCATCCAGGTAGTGAAGCAGGGCTATACGAGCGCTGCGGTTGGGGTCATACTCTATCGAAGCGACCTTTGCAGGAACACCATCCTTATCACGATGAAAGTCTATTACACGATACCTGCGTTTGTGCCCGGCGCCGCGGTGGCGTGAAGTCTTGCGACCATATAAATTACGGCCACCCGTAGAACTGCTCTTTGCCAGCAAAGACTTCTCAGGCGAAGAGCGGGTAACCTCTGAAAAATCTGATACGCTCTGGAACCTTCTTCCGGGACTTGTGGGATTCCTTCTTCTTACAGCCATAAAACTACCTCACTCAGCTCTTTTGAAAAAGATCTATCTTGTCATTGGCGGCCAGAGTCACTATCGCTCTCTTGCGATCAGGTTTCCGCCCGGGAACGTTGGTACGCCTATTGCGCTTTGCCTTACCCTTACGATTCAATGTATTTACCCTGGCAACCTTCACGCTGAACATCTTCTCTACCGCCTTACGGACTTCAGGTTTGGTCGCATCACTGGAAACCTCAAAAACGTAGCTGCCTTTTTCAGAAAGTGCATACGACTTCTCGGATACGACAGGAGATATCAGGACATCAGAGAGGTCTCTCACTGGTCATCGCCTCCCTCACCGGCAAGTGTGCCGGTGATTGCAGCCATTGAACGGTCGTCAAATACCAACCAGTCGTTACGCAGAACATCATAAACGTTCAGTTCTCCCGGTTTGATAGTCTGTACACGCGATATATTACGTAGAGACAACTCGGCATTGGACACAGAAGAGTGGTCTAACGTAGAAGTATCGTCAAGTACTATAAGGACATTCCCTGACAATCTATTTGCATCCAACGCCCTCATGGCATCCTTCGTGCTGGGAGATGCGAAACTCCACTCGTCAATCAGGGCAACTTTACCCTCTGATGCTCTATCCGACATGGCAGAATATAGAGCCATCCTAATCATCTTCTTCGGCGTATGTTGCTTGTATGACCTCGGCTTGGGACCATGGGGCACTCCACCTCCTACCCACTGGCTTGCCCTGGTGGAGCCCTGCCTTGCTCGTCCGGTGCCCTTCTGCCTGAATGGCTTTGCTCCACCGCCACGTACTTCACGCTGCCTGAGAGTAGAGTGAGTACCCTGCCTGGCAGCTGCAAGTTGTGCAAGAACTACCTGATGCATAAGGGGTACATTCACTTTCCTGCCAAAAATACGAGGCTCCAGCTCCACTTCAGAAAGTATCTGTCCAGACATATCGCACCTGGATATCGTATGACTTTGTAACTCGGCTTCCTTTTTAAAAGTCACAAAAGGCGCTGCAATGGACGATTCTGTCATAGTTAACCCTACCGTCACCTGGAACTACCCTTACGTATACTGGCGCCGGCAGCTTTCGCCTGCGCCGCTTTAACCGTAGATCGGACTATTACCATGGCTCCCCTAGGACCGGGTACTGCACCCTTTACAAGTATGATCTGGCGCTCCGGATCGGATTCGATCACCTCCAGGTTAAGCGACGTAACCTTATTACCGCCCATCCTTCCTGCCATTCGCATTCCCTTGAATACTCTTGCGGGTGTAGCGCAGGCACCGATAGAACCTGGCGCCCTGTGCATCTTATGATTACCATGCGCAGCGCCCTGCCCCTTGAAATTGTGCCGCTTCATACCACCGGCAAATCCCTTGCCCTTGGAAGTTGCAATCACATCCACGTGCATACCATTCTCGATAATTGATGCATCAAGCTCTTGACCCGGCTCGAACCCATTTGTGTCATCCAAGCGTAACTCAACCAACTTCTTACCCGGCTCGACTCCGGCTGATTTGAAATGCCCATATTCAGGCTTGGACAGAGTATTTTTCTTATGCACGCCCCATGTCACCTGGATTGCACAATAGCCCTCTTTTTCCGGCGTCTTTACTTGGACAACGCGTAGAGGCGCGACCTTCAGGACCGTCACCGGTATGGCACGGTCATTATCATCAAACACCTGTGTCATGCCCATTTTTTCTCCAACAATCGCCTTACTGGCCACCTGTCACTCCAACTTTCTTCAACAAACAACTCATCCAATATACCAGATCGCATCACCGGCGGATACTCGCTTAGCGTTACCGGGCGTGACATACACACGCAACAACAAACTATCGTTACCACGGTCACGCTCAATAATTAAATAATCCCCGGGCGCCACTCTGTAGCCGGGAAAATCTCCAAACGGCTGCCGAATGGGGCAGGTATGTTATTTTACTGTACCTTAATCTCCGTGTCCACTCCAGCAGACAGATCAAGTCTCTGAAGCGCATCTACTGTTTTCGGAGTAGATTCAATTATGTCTATAAGACGCTTATGTACTCTAATTTCAAAATGCTCCCGGCTATCCTTGTACTTATGCGGAGCCCTTATCACCGTAAAACGATGCTTTTCCGTAGGCAGTGGAACCGGACCTCTCACCTTTGCAGAAGTGCGTAACACAGTCTGGACGATCTTCTGCGTCTCTTTGTCAAGTACCTCATGGTCATATGCCATAAGACGGATCCTGATCCTCTGTCCATCCGCTACCATCTCATCTACCGTCTGTCCCTTATAACTTCCTACTTGATGATCTTGGTAACACGGCCTGCACCAACGGTACGACCGCCTTCCCTGATAGCAAACCTAAGCCCTTCATCCATGGCGATCGGCTTCTGTAGCTCGACTGTCATTGTAGTGTTGTCACCGGGCATAACCATTTCGGTGCCTTCAGGCAACTCGATAGTGCCCGTTACGTCCGTAGTACGGAAGTAGAACTGGGGGCGATAGTTGGTGAAGAATGGCTTATGTCTTCCACCCTCCTCCTTGGTAAGTACGTAAACGTTTGCCTCAAAATTGGTATGAGGGGTAATAGTACCCGGCTTGGCCAAAACCTGGCCTCTTTCCACATCCTCTTTCTTGGTACCGCGAAGCAAGACTCCTATATTGTCACCTGCCTGCCCCTCGTCAAGCAACTTGCGGAACATTTCCACTCCGGTGGCTACCGTCTTTTGAGTAGTGCGCAAGCCGACTATCTCGACCTCTTCCCCGACTTTCAATATACCCTGCTCTACCTTGCCGGTTACTACCGTACCGCGACCGGTTATAGACATGACATCTTCTATGGGCATCAGGAATGGCCTGTCAATTGGGCGCTCCGGCAATGGTATATAGGCATCTACGGCTTCCATCAGCTCAATAATGCCCTTCTTGGCCTCTTCATCTCCCTCCAGTGCTTTCAGCGCACTCACCTTGATCACTGGAGCATCATCACCAGGGAACTCGTAGCTACTCAACAGCTCCCTTACCTCCATCTCCACAAGCTCAATCAGCTCCGGATCGTCCATCATGTCGACCTTGTTCAGGGCAACGACTATATACGGAACGCCCACCTGGCGAGCGAGTAGCACGTGCTCTCTGGTCTGAGGCATGGGGCCGTCAGGAGCAGATACTACCAAAATGGCGCCATCCACCTGTGCGGCGCCGGTGATCATGTTCTTTATATAGTCGGCATGCCCAGGCATATCCACGTGA
>JAJZWU010000005.1 GCA_021846515.1 Actinomycetes bacterium | reverse complement strand
TATGTGAGGCGAACATATGTCCTGGTAGAAAAACCGCCTAGCCGGTCTCCAAAACCGGCGGTTGCGGGTTCGAGTCCCCGGAGGCGCACTCGGAAAAGTGCATGTCAATTGGTATAAATGGCACTAGATAATGTGAGTAACAAGAATCCCGTGGACACTACTGAGTAGATGAACACATGAGACAGAGGCTACGGTAGTATCGTTAATCTATTGCCTAAGGCGAGTTAGAATAGATTATACGACAACAAGTATCACAATTACCGACCACTTGGGTTCAGGTAAATCCAAGGTAAGTTCAGGTATCCAGGTAAAAAGAGGAGGTAGTAAATTGCAATTTTCCACTGGAGGTAACCGAGACCAATCCAAGGCGTATGGTATAGATTTACTCCGCATATATGAAGCTACTGAACGGATCGGTAATGAGTATCGTGTCCTGGTAGACAGGCTATGGCCTCGTGGCATATCGAAGGCCAGTGCAGATATAGATGAATGGGCCAAAACGATTGCTCCCAGCACTGAGTTGCGCAAGTGGTACGGTCATGATCCATCCCGTTTCAAGGAGTTCTCTGCCAGATATATTGACGAACTCTCTGCGGATACGGTTGCCGGTGAATTGTCGCGGCTTGTAGATATATCCAGGCATAGGCTGTTGGTACTTTTAACCGCTACCAGAGAACTCGACATCTCGGGTGCCGCAGTCCTGTGCGGTGTCCTGCAATCTGCGGTTGGTCAATTATGAGCTCCCTTTTTATGTATATTTTATAGTACCCATAATACGAAGTATCTTTCTGTAGACGTAGTAAAGTTTTTATGTCATACTTTACTAAGTGAAAAATATGAGAGTGTATAGTTCGCGATCCAGTAATGAATTGCCAAATGAGGGTGCCCTTGTATTTCTGAGTTTCCCTGAATCTGAGGTAGAGATATTTAGGGCTAGAGTAGATGACAAATTGCTGGGTGAGCCTCCCGAGATCGTGCTTACTATCTCTGATGAGCTGCTTGACTCAGATGAGAAGCAAAACTATTTTTTGTCCAAGGGTCAGCGGCTGTTTATGGAATGGCCGTCAGAGGACGGCTACCATCGTATGCCGGTGGAATTAACGACCAACGAATCCGGACAGTATGTAACTTTTCTTGCTGCAGTTATTGGCGCCGGGGAGGTATTTGAGAGAAGGCAATGTTTTAGGGTGTTGACTATGTCGAAAGCGATGATTTGGGGTAACGCCAAGACTGGTGTAGGGGTAACAATGATAGATCTATCTGAGTGTGGTATGCGATGTACAGTGAATGCGGCTACCTGGTCCCAGTCGAGCGAGACGGTGGATATTCTGCTTCAAGCAGGAGATGTGAGCGTTGGTCTTAGAGGAAAAGTAGCACGCTATACCAAAACAGGCGAGACAGCTGAGCTTGGCATTGAGTTCTTGCTTGAGAATGAGAGAGATGCAACGATTATACGTCGCCATCTGTATGATTTACAGCGTTCAGCTATTAGAGGGTCAGTCCGTAAATAGTTATCCATAACCCAAGTGCCCTCTTGGTCAGCTGAACTATATTCCGCTACTTATGGGACGGGCTTTTATCCGGCGTTCCGGGTAGTACTCAATGATTGCTTGGATTCGAAGGGGGAACCAGTTAGGTAATCGGTCGGTAAAAGCTGCCCGTGAGCGAAATACTCACAAGAGTAATATATTCCCTGAATACTTGTATGAAACAATGTAAGCTAGTCTCGCCATATGTATGAAGATTTATTCTGGAAATACCAATGTCCGCCAGCATAGCTACTGAGCACTCAGTCGGTTCTGGTCAACCTAATTGGTTATTTACCAAGTTGCAGGGGATTGAATTTGAAGCAGCGGTCTATCTTGGTTCAAGGCTGCTTATTTTTCTGGTTGCTGTCGCGGTCTCTATGGTTACGCGGTCGTCGCTATCTTCAGAGCTTTCGAATTGGGACGGTGTCTGGTATTTGAGCATAGTTCATCATGGTTATCCCACTCACGTACCGACGGGGCAGTCGAATCTTGGGTTTTTACCGCTTTATCCAATGCTCATTGTTCTGGTGTCGCATGTGTTGTTTCTCTCTCCGCTCTTATCCGGTCTGCTTATCTCTGGTGTTAGTGGCTTTATCGCTGTTATTTTGGCCGGCAGGCTCGCCAAAGAGTGGTGGGGGGAGAGGTCAGGTATGTGGGCGGTAGCTATTTTTAGTTTTTTCCCAGGTTCTGTAGTATTTTCCATGGTATACCCTGAAGGTATCACAGCAGCTTTTGGGGCTGGATGTCTTGTTGCATTGAATCGTCGTAGATGGATATTGGCTGGAGTATGTGCCGCTTTTGCAGGATTGTTGGAACCTGTGGGACTTGTAGCTATCCCCGTCTGCTTATTGGTTGCTATTACTGCAATACGCAGAGAAGGGAATGAGGCAGTATCAAGCCTGCAGGCACCGGCCATATCAATACTCGGTATAGGTGGATTTGCTCTATTCTTGTGGGCATGGACAGGCACGCCATTTGCCTCTATCGATGCTCAACGATCCGGTTGGCATCAGGGTAGCACTCCATTTACGCTTATCTATCATGTACTCACAGGCGTTGCTACACATCCTGCCAGATTTATGTCGCAGCACTCAATTAACTTGGATTTTGTTAGTGGTGTTGTAGGTGCTATTTTCCTAATTTTGGCATTTATCGTTATGATGCGCCGCGTTCCTCGGCCACCCATGGAGGTATTGGCGTGGGTCGTCGGTATTGGGCTGATTACTCTGTGGTCGATTCGCACTCCACCGAACGCTCGTATATTGATAGTTGTATTCCCGGCGATTATCGTATGGGCAAGATATTTAAAGGGAAGGCACCTTGTGACGTTCCTGTCATGCGAAATAGCCCTGCTTATTGTGATGAGCTCACTAACGTTTCATGGGCACATACTCTCTCCTTGAGCATTCTTCTTGTTGTATGGTTGTATACTTACTTTTGTGGTATGCAACTATGGCAGCTATATGATGTTGCTTAAATGCAATGCCCAATATGTGACGGTATATACTTGTTGCTATAGCTTTGTAAGTGGAAGGATGGATCGTGCGAGCTGTAATTCTTGATCATACTGGGCCTGTAGAAGGTTCTGTTTTGAGGGTGGAAGAAATTGATAAACCCATAGCTGGGCCAGGTGAGGTAGTGGTCAAGGTTTTGACTTGCGGCGTGTGCCGCTCAAATCTCCATATGATAGAGGGTGACTGGATAGAGGCGGGAGTGCCTGCTTTTTTACCTATAGTACCAGGGCATGAAGTAGTTGGCGTGATCGATTCAATTGGACCCGGAGTGGATTGGCTGCATTTGGGCCAGCGGGTCGGCATACAGCCATTATGGAGTACCTGCGGGCACTGTGAGTATTGCCTATCAGGAGAGGAACAGCGTTGTCAGGACAAGGACATTACCGGTGAGACGGTCAATGGCGGCTATGCAGAGTATATGTTAGCCAGAGCGTTGCACTGTTACCCGATACCAGATGAGATCGGCGATGTAGAGGCAGCACCGCTTTTCTGTCCGGGAATTACTGCCCATTCTGCTGTCTTCAGAGCCTCTTTGGCACCCGGTCAGCGTGTTGCAGTCTTTGGAATAGGTGGTGTTGGTCACATGGTGTTGGAGTTTGCTGCCCTGACTGGCGCAGAGGTGATAGCGGTTACGCGAAGTGATATACACGGGAGTGTCGCAAACGTTCTTGGTGCGAGCCAGGTGATAAATGCGGCGGAAGTAGATGTAGTGGATGCTATTAAGACGATGGGGGGAGTAGATGCGAGTATCGTCTTTGCCCCATCGGATGAAGTAGTTCGTCAAGCCATAGATGCTACTAAACCGGGTGGAACAGTAGTAGTGGGCGTACAGGTCGACTTGGGGCGATTTATCTTTGCTGACGAAAAGAGGATAGTGGGGTCAGTAATAGGTCCGCGACATCGAATGAATGATGTCTTGAAATTGGCCGCTCAAGGGAGAGTGAAGCCGGTATGTGATGTATTTGCCCTGGAAGAAGCCCCGGAGGTTCTTGACAAATTAAAGCATGGTGAGATACGCGCCAGGGCAGTTCTTAAGATTTAGCGACCCATGTCGGCTACCACAGCCCGATTGATTTCTACTATGCTGCTCGGTATGCCTCTATAACGGATGGAATTGTGGCGAGAGATTCCAGTGCCCGCTTCTCAAGTGCTCTTACGCGTCGGACACCCATGCTTAATTCACTGGCGCATTTCTGAAGCGACGCAGGCTTACTTCCATCTAGGCCATAGCGCAGTATTACCACATTTCTCTCAGGTTCGGGTAGCTTCTCGATTGCATCTCTTATCTCATTAAAAAGAATGCCGATTTCCACTGAATTGTCAAAATCGCTTGTATAATGATCTTTCAGCAGTTCTCCGATAGTTGTGCCAGTATCATCACCAGTAGGCTGATCTATGCTTGCAACGACACGAGCCAGATTAGTTAGTTTCTTGACATTCTCTATACTTGTGCCCGTTTCAGAAGCTATTAGCTCATCAGAAGGTCGTTCCTGTCCACCTGACACCATGTTCCAGGACGCCATGTCTATTTTATGAGCCTGTTCAGCTACTTCCATGGGTAGGCGTATGGCGTTTGCTTGACTTTGTATCACGCGCTGCAATGATTGCCTTATCCACCAGCTGGCATATGTAGAGAATTTGAAGCCTTTGTGAAAGTCAAATTTCTCTACTGCACGCATGAGGCCAAAAGTTCCTTCTTGTACAAGATCTGCTAACTCCACACCTCGGTTTTGGTAGCGCCGTGCCCAGTGAATAACGAGTCGTAAATTGGCTTCTACCATACGGTTCTTTGCATCCTGGTCGCCGGCGGCTATTTTGCGTGCAAGATCATCCTGCTCTTCAAGCGAAGCCATAGGGTATTTGTCAAGACTGCTTAGAAAGGTGTGCATTGAATCGCCTGTTCCCATTTGTTGCTCGTTCACGATGAATACTGTCTCCTCTGTCCAATATTGTTTTTTTAGGTATCGTTACTATGTACCCTATATCTGTTACAACGCGCGAGATACAGTAATAATTCCCATATCGGGTATAAATATTATTTTTAGGGGTAATATTTATTTATAGCGGTGCACGCATAGAGCCAAACCTGAGTATGATAGAGCGCATAATGACTAGAGTCTTTAACGAATTGAATACTATGTATTGGATGTACCCGGTAATTTGTGGTGCCTGGAAGCAGTGAAAGTCCTGAGCAATTGAATAAAAAATCGCGAGTACAGTCACCGGGCAATAGCCCTGGTGGGTATGGTAGGCGACCTACAGGTACCAGAAGAATTAGCGATAGGTGGCTTCGGCTGGAGCATAAAAGGCACCCTGATAATATCTTAATGGCCGTCTTGAAGTTGTCCTCTGACGAGATACTGGGAATTGACTTATTTCGTAAGAGCATAGTGCGCGTTAGGGTAGCTGATAGCAGCTATGACTTTTACGATTTGGACGACCACGGAGGGTCAGGGAGTGCTGTTTCACAGGGCACTGTGAAGCAACAGCGAGGAGATAAAAGAACACGTACGGCACGAGAGAGGTTGCAAGTATTATCTCTTGCACGGCATGGTGAATCGTACGGAGAAGATTCTATCTTTCCTGACGTTGTAACTGTTTCCGGTGAGATTGCGTTATTGGGAACGTTAAAACGCCGGTATGCGAGAAAGCTGTTAGAGGGAATAGCCGTCCCGTTAGCTCGCACCCTGTTTGGCTTTGCCGGGTGGTCTGTTCCGTACTGGGATTTAACGGGGGATTATCCTTCGGTAGTTTTGCTCGAAAGACCATCTTATATTATGTTGTTTCTGCGCGATGATGGGACAGCGTGGGCACGTTTGACAAAATCTGAGGTGGATATGATGATGCCAGTATCTGACGAGAGCATAAAGGCGCACTTGAAAGAGAGGCCGAATGGAACTATTGAGGGTAAGGATATAGAGCTTGTTGTCGGGAAGAGGGCATATTACTTGCTTACTACGTTACAACCACCCTATAACGGGAATTGTTACAAGACACTCTCGACAATCATTCCTACTTGATCCAATATCCGCCAGTGGACGTTATCCAAGCAGCATAACCAAAGTAGCAGGTATCACTTTATCCAAAGTAGACCGTTGGAGCTTAACAAATTTTCAGCTAGAGACCGTTTGTATTTCTATTGTGCGCAAGGATACGCATTAGCTTTCCGGAGGCAAGGTCTTCTGCCATTGCCCATCCACACACTATTATCCTATCTCCTCCATCTGGATTCATGCCATCGAAAAGGGCAACATACTCCTTTGTTGCATTGCCATCCGCTTTTGTGGTGATATTGACAGCTCCAGTTATCATTTCTTCATTAGCTTTCAATCTGAATGTCCACTCATCGACATACTCATCAACATTAAATCGCTTAGCGATTCTTTTTGCCCACGCCCTCTCCTCACCTGTTGGCTTGTAGTGTAGACGAGGCACCACATCATGTAAATCACTGAACAACGTATATGCTGATGAGTTCATCAACATCGCACACATCAATACATCCTCGTCAGGAAAGGCTAAAACTGCCTTTCTGAATTGTTCGGCAAGGAGCAGGTTGGTTGCCTTGACGGCCTTTCCGGTACCGTCGGAATCTGCGAGCCCCATTACTATCGCCGGAGTGCCGCCTATGCGTTCCAGGCTGAAGAATGAATATGCCCTTAACTTCGTTCCTTCAAAGATGGTTGTGTGAAGTACCCAATTGTCTCGTTGCTTGGACAGAAATCCTACGTCAAATATCCCCGACTTGGCCACAGACAACTGTGCCATTGCCTCAAACTCGGAATCACTGAGTACCGAACAATCTTTTGTGCTAACTTCAAACCCCATATTGCTCTGTATTCAACTATAGCATACGGCAAAGGCATAATGTAACGGCAGAGCAATCCTGGTTGTCAACGACAAATTGGCGTAACGTTATGGAATGCAGTGGTGGGGTAAATACGGAACTTACAGTTATTTTGTTAGCTCTAAGTTCAGCGGCCAGAGTGTAATAGCGAAATAGGTACAGCACTTACAGTATCTGGACTGCTCCCTTGAACGACTCCCTAAGTTCACCCAGTAGCCCAGTTCTTGAGTCTACAGACCATGTTGGGGGAAGTAGGAACAATTTACCTTCTATATGCAACACCACACGTTCTGCTCCTGGGTAGTCTTCCAGTATTTTTTTGAATCCTGTTACTCCATTACGGTCGAGTAACTGGCCTGGAATGCTTAGGTGCAGATTGGTATGTTCCGTGTTTAGGTGAGGGTTTGCAATTTCCAGGGCAACCAACTTTAATTCGTCGTCACGTGTATCTACTCTGCCTTTTACCAGAAGTACCATGTCGTCTATTATGTCCTCTCCGAGAGTATCCAAGGATTTCGAAAACGCTGTAACCTCTATAGATGAAGTTGTATCATCCATGACGAAGGTAACCATAGGGTCACCCTTCTTGGTTCTTCTGCGTTTGATGGAGGTGATTACTCCACATAGTGTGCATATTGCGCCTTCGCTCAGCGAATATCGAGTGTCACTCTCTTCCGATAGTTCTTGGTCGCTTGCAATGTTTCTTCGCAATTCAGCTATGGACTTATCAGCGAGCTTTCGAGCTTCTTCCTTGAACCCGTCCATTGGATGTCCGCTTACATAGAGTCCCAGCATCTCCTTTTCCTTGGCCAGCTTTTTTGTATGGCTCATCTCTTCTTTGGGTATTTCTATAGACCTTATATCGTACAATAAGCTTTCGTCCTCGTCCCCATCCAACATGTCGAATATGGTAGCTATGCCGGCCTCCTCATCCTTTCTCTGGTTGGAACATTTGTTTACTATTGATTCTGACACGCAAAGCAATCCCTGCCGTGAATGACCAAATGAATCGAATGCACCGGCAGGTATAAGAGCTTGCAGCACACGTTGGTTGAGCACCATTGGGGGCACCCTCATGCAGAAGTCATAAAAATCCTTGAAGGCTCCATTTTGTGTGCGTTCGTCAATAATCCTCCCTGCAACCACCTCTCCGACGTTTCTGATTGCACCAAGGCCAAATAGGATACAGTCAGCCCCATCACGTTTAGATGGAGTAAAATCTTCTTGTGATAGATTTATGTCTGGAACAAGGACATTTATGTTCATAGCTCTGCATTCGGAGAGAAGTACGGCAATTTTGTCTTTGTCGTCCGCTACGGAGGTGAGTAGCGCACTCATGTACTCTACTGGGTAATGCGCTTTTAGCCAGGCGTTTTGGTATGCTATGAGCCCATAGCCATATGAATGGGATTTATTGAAGGCGTAGTCTGCAAATGGTTCGATAATGTCAAATAGCTGAGTACCTATCTTTTCACCATAACCGCTTGTGATGCACCCCTGTGTAAATTTATCGCGTTCTTTGGCAATCATGTCACGATCTTTTTTGCCACAGGCTTTGCGTAGATTGTCAGCTTCTTCCAAGCTATACCCAGCGAAGCGTTGAGCTACACGCATAACGGATTCCTGGTAAATCATAAGGCCATAGGTATCTTCAAGTATTGGCTTTAGGTCGTCATGTAGGTATGTAATAGGTGCTCGCCCATTCTTCCTGTCTGCGTAGTCATGATGCATATTTGCGGCCATTGGTCCAGGTCTGTACAGTGCCACCAGAGCTGCAATGTCATCAAACGAAGTCGGTTGCAACGATCTCATCAGGCTGCGCATTTGAGTACCTTCTAACTGAAAGATACCTATGGAGTTTCCCTTGCAGAGCATCTCGAATACCAAAGAGTCGTCAAGCGGTATATCGTCAATATCTATCCGTTCATTTCTGGTGCGTTCAACGATATCGAGTGTGCGACTGATGACTGAAAGATTACGGAGTCCGAGGAAGTCCATCTTTAATAGTCCGAGTTTCTCTACTCCATGCATTTCATATTGAGTGACAAGAGGAACCTGACTGATTTCTTTTCCTGATTCAGGCTTGCGTTGCACTGGCAGGTATTCGATTAATGGCTCTTTTGTAATTACCACCGCAGCAGCATGAATACTGTCCTGGCGTCTGAGTCCCTCTAGGCCGCGCGCTACATCTACTACGCGTTTTATATCTTCGTCTTCGTTGTACATGGCTCTTAGATCACTGGCAGCCGCGTAACCTTCTTCGTAACCAGGGGTCTTTTCGAAACACGCACTTAATGGAGTATCTCGTCCCATTACAAGAGGAGGCATTGCCTTTGCTATCTTGTCTCCCAGTGCGTATGGATAGCCGAGTACTCTGGCTGCATCTCTTACTGCTGCTCTGGCTTTTATGGTCGAGAAAGTAATGATTTGAGCTACATGATCTTCCCCATATTTGCTGGCAGCATATTCAATCATTTTCCCCCGGTAGCGTTCGTCGAAATCCATATCTATATCCGGCATTTGCTTTCTGCCGGGGTTTAAAAAGCGTTCGAACAGAAGGTCATATTTAATGGGATCCAACTCGACAATACCGAGGCAGTATGCTACACAGCAACCGGCTGCAGATCCCCTTCCGGGGCCTACCCTTATATTCGATTGTTTGGCGTATCTAACCAGGTCTGCTACTATCAGGAAGTAGGACGAAAATCCCATTTGGGATATAACCGACAGCTCGTAGTCAATGCGTTCACGAACATTTTTCTCCAAGGGCGAGCCATAACGTTTTTTGGCGCCCTCCATGGTCAGCTGTCTCAAGTATTCATCTGCAAATGCTCGATAGTCGTTGCCATTGGTGGCAGCAGTAGTATCGTTGATGGTAATGTGCTCAGGTATGGGATACTCGGGGAGCGCATCAAACCCAAAATCTATAGTGACCTGCGAGCGCATAGCAATCTCTAATGTATTATCACATGCTTCCGGTACTTCTTTGAACAGGTATCTCATTTCTTGTGCCGTCTTCAAATAGTGTTCAGTTCCATCAAACTTGAAACGTTGCGGATCATTTACCGTTTTGGAAGTCTGTATGCAAAGTAAGGCATCGTGAGATTCTGCGTCTTCCTTGTGCGTGTAGTGGCTGTCATTAGTGGCTATCAGTGGTGCCCCTATTTTCTTGGCTATTTGGATAAGAGACGGCAAGATGCGTTGTTGGTCTGGAATTTTATGATCTTGTATTTCTACGTAGAGGTGTTCCTTGCCAAATATATCTTGCAACCTGCCAGCAAGTTGTTCTGCTGATGCCATGTCATCAGCGAGCAATGCCTGCGGAATAAGTCCACCAAGACACGCAGTGGTGGCATTGATTCCCTCATGATATTGGCTTAGTATATCCCAATCGATTCTTGGACGGTAGTAGTAACCGCCATCAATAGAGCCATACGATGCTATTTTGATCAGGTTTTTGTATCCTATAGTGCTCTCTGCCAATAAGATGAGGTGATAGTAGACCTTTGACCCCTTTTCTGATTCACCACCCATGTCGTCCATTTTCCCGCGCATGACTGGCCTCTCAAAGCGTGAGTCTGCCGCCATATATGCTTCCATCCCAATAATTGGGGTGATTCCTCTATCCATACATGTCTTGTAGAAATCCAATACCCCATACATGTTTCCATGGTCTGTAATTGCCAGAGCAGGTTGCCCGTCTTGTACTGCAGCATCAATCAATTCCGAGAGGCGAGATGCCCCATCAAGCATAGAATACTCGGTATGGGTATGCAGGTGCACAAAGCTCTGCGTATTGGACAATCCAGACCTCCTAGTCTCCTTCTACTGATCTGTTTGATAATTATAGACCTATTTCGGTTGGATAATATGTTTTGATCGCATATGGACTAATTGCTGGGACACGTATATAATTTACCGCTATCGATATAACGGCTTACAAGTAAGTGCCGGGTCGATGTGACTGGACGCTTGGCGAGCCGGGAGGGAGTTCATTACCGCGCATTTCTTCCAGTTGCGCCCTTGCCGCTATCTGCTGAGCTACAAGACTGGCCTGAATGCCGTGGAATAGCCCTTCCAACCATCCTACCAGTTGGGCCTGCGCTACCCTGAGCTCAGCCTCGGATGGTGCGGCTTCTTCAAACGGTAACGATAAGCGGTTAAGCTCATTGGACAGTTCGGGGCTGAGGGCAGTTCCCAACTCGTCAACTGATGTTTGGTATATCTCCTTCATTCTTAGCCGGCTTGCCTCATCAAGGGGAGCCTGGCGTACTTCCTCAAGTAGTTGCCTGACCATCATTCCTATTCTCATTACTTTTGCAGGCTGATCTACTGTTTCCATGCTCTCGCCGTCGGTAGCACCTTTGTCGTTGATCATGTCGTCTGTCTTTGAATTATTTTCCGATGGGGATTGTGATGTATGCATGTACTCATAATATGCCAAACATTGTGCTTTTGCCAGGCTGGACGTTTTGCCGGCTAGGAGCATGTGTCATAACTCCAAAAGTACCACTTTCCACCCCCATATGTTGTGATCATATTACCAATCACCAACAATATATTGTAGCCAGACTATATCGTTATATGGTTATGAGACGCGCTTCTAGCTAGCCCAGTCCTGTTCGGTGATAGCCCATCTCGATTTTTATGCAACCCGTAGATAGGTGGGACTTGAGACAGCTGGAGCATAAGTGGGGGATGTCGTTTGGAATTGTTTATCTGTTGGAATGGCTGGCCATACCATACGGAAGTCGGCTAAGGTAAGAATATGGACATAAGATTGGATGGTAAAGCTGCTTTGGTGACAGGTGGTTCCAGGGGAATTGGCCTCGCCATAGCATCTCGTATGGCTGAAGCCGGTGCGGATATTATGATCGTGTCACGAAAAGCCGATGCGCTTGTGGATGCTGCCAAAAAATTATCTGAGTTCGGTACGAGGGTCGAATGGCGTGCCGCTCATGTGGCTGATGCTACTCAGGCCTCTAAATGTGTAGCAGATGTGATGGAGACATTTGGCCGTCTGGACATTTTAGTGAACAACGCAGCAACCAACCCGTATTTTGGCAACATAATGGATATAGACGAAAAGATGGCCACCAAGACCTTTGAAGTTAATCAACAGGCAGTTGTCATGTGGAGCAAGTCGGCGTGGCATGCATGGATGAAAGATAACGGTGGGTGTGTTCTTAATATGTCATCCGTAGGAGGTCTTGAGGTGGAACCTGCCATAGGATGGTATAACGTTACCAAGGCGGCTATAGTGCATTTAACCAAACAGATGGCTTACGAGATGTCACCCGGGGTAAGGGTGAATGCCTTGGCGCCGGGGCTGGTCAAGACTGATTTTGCACGTATATTGTGGGATGGGCATCACGGTGACAAGATTGCAGCCGGATTGCCACTAAAACGGCTGGGGAATCCTGATGATATTGCAAAATCCGCGTTGTTTCTGGTTTCGGATGCTGCTTCCTGGATTACCGGGTCAGTTCTGGTGGTAGATGGTGGCGCACTTATAATGCCTGGCGGTGGAATTAACTAAACATGCGCAATAAAATGTACGTATACTCGAGTAATTAAAGTCCTCGTGCTTTTCTTGCCATGTCGGCAAGTGTATAAGAGGCAAGATGGTCATGCATATGCTTGCCCACTTCCTGCCATACTGCTAGCAGCACGCACTGCCCTTCATGCTCGCAGGCACCATCTTCATGTGGGTTACCGAAGTCTCCGGCTGTAATCGGACCGTCTACGGCACTGACTATCTGGGCAAGCGTTATATCGTCAGGCTTGCGTCCAAGTACATAGCCTCCCCCTATGCCTCTTTTGGATCGTACAAGCCCCGCTCCCTTTAGGGACAGTAATATCTGTTCAAGGTATGGCTGAGGTAGTCCCGTTCTTTCTGCAATGTCCTTGACTGACGTAGGACCGCTGTCCTCTTCGTGCAAAGCGAGAGATAGCAACGCTCTGCTTGCATAATCTCCTCTTGTGGATACTCTCACACTAAAATATTACCCCAAGCTGCATAGCCACGGTTCCGTTTTCGTCAGTGGTCTGTCCAGCAAGTAGCGTGACGTTATCCGGCAAGTTTGCCAGTCTCGCCTTCGGCATTTTTATGGTATACAGTTAAACATATGATTCCGGTAGATGAACAGCCCATGTTGCCCAGCTATGAAGGAGCATGTTTGTCGAATATAGTTCCCGAACTGATAGGAATTGTCAGCGACAAGCATCATGATGCGGCATCTTTTATACCGCAGTGCCTGAGGGAGGCTAATCAGATTGTCCTGCTGGTGATAGATGGTCTCGGTTGGCAGCAGGTTCAGAAGTACGAATCGCCTGCTACGTTTAGCGAGATGGAGGGTGGGTGGATTACAACAGTCGCACCGAGTACTACTGCTGCTGCACTGACTTCGCTGGTTACCGGCCTACCCCCTTCCAGGCATGGCATTATCGGGTACAGGATTAAGATGCAGACTGCTATAGCATCGGATGACGTGTTAAATATGCTACGATGGAAGAGTATATTTGCCGGCGATGTACGCAGCACGGTGAGGCCGGCGGCCGTACAGCAGCATACGCCTTTTATGGGTATGGATGTTCCTGTACTTACAAGAGATGGGTTTGGATGTACCGGATTTACCGCTGCTCATCTCCGTGGGTTGCGCATTGTTCCCTGGAAGGTGCCGTCATCTATTCCTCTGGATATCGAGCACTTAGTTGATTCTGGCGAGCGGCTGATATATGTATATTACGATGGAGTGGATAAGATTGCCCATTCTTACGGTATTGGAGAACACTACCTGTCAGAACTCGAGTATGTTGACTATCTGGTAGCTTCCATTGAGGAGGCGCTTCCTCCAGGTGCCGCACTGGTTATTACCGCAGATCATGGTCAGGTGCATATGAATGGGCCTGCCATAGAACTAGATTCCACACTTTTGGACATGGTCGAATTAATATCAGGCGAAGGCAGGTTTAGATGGTTGCACGGTAGAGATGGAGTTGTAAAAGATCTCCATGATACTGCGGAATATCTGTATGGCGATATTGCGTGGATCAGGACAAGAGATCAGATACTTGAGGAAGGTTGGTTGGGACCGGATATCGGTTATGACGTAGCTGCCAGGTTGGGAGATGTTGCCTTGGTGGCAAGGGAGCCTGTAGCTTTTATGGATCCCGCGGATGTAGGAGAGAGCAGGCTCAAGGGGAGGCATGGTTCGGTAACAAGCGAAGAGATGACGGTGCCTTTTATTGCTTATCTGAGTGAGTGAGCGGAGCGTGTGCCGCTATCTCTTCCAGTAGGGAGATGACTACCTTTGTGGAGGCTGAAGGTATGCTCCGTAGGCGCCAAGCCAATCCAACCACCCGAGGCGTTATACCCTCTACGGTAATAAGCCTGATCCTATCTTTCAGATGAGCAGGTACCGCGCTAATAGGTAGTAGTGCCAAGCCATTGCCGTCAAACGCCAATGAGGCTATCAGCCGAATACCATCCAGTTCTGCGGCAGGCTTGAGCGTAATATTCGAGTTCGTCGCTACTTCCTCAAGTTCGTTTCGAAACGTCGTTCCCGGTGCTGGCAGCAACAGGGCGAGATTATCCAGTTGTGACATTGGTATGGAGTCCAATCCCGGAAACGGGTCATTATAGCGTGAAACTACCAGTGCAATTTTTTCGGTGAACAGAGGGGAGGACATGAGCTCCTGTGAAGTGACAGGCAGGGTCATTATCCCAATGTCAAGGCGCCCGTTTTCAAGTAGCTGATTTAATGTGGTGCTTGTTCCGTCATGAACGATCAGCCGTATGGATGGGCTTGTCTCTTTAAGGCGGGTGTAAAGTTGTGGCGTTATCCACCTGGCGGTAGTACCTATGATGCCCAGCCTTACCGTACCTGCTAATGTGGCATTGAGCGATCTGAGGTCATCCCATACTGCAGCTATCTCACTCATAGCGCGGTAAGCTCGCGATACTACTGCCTCACCCTCAGGAGTAAGCGACATGGTAGAGCGGTCTATGAGTACAACGTTTAGTTCGTTTTCAAGTCTGGTGACATGTGCCGATACGTTGGACTGCACTGTACCGAGCAACTCTGCAGCACGGGAAAATGACTCCTTCTCGTATACGGCAAGTATCGCCCGTAATTGTTTTATGTCCATCACTTAAAATGATAGTATATATCACATACAACTGCTTGACAGATAGCGCGAGATGGTGCATAATAAATTATACTACATAGTAGGAAATGGGTATCCCCCTCTCCGTTTCCTGGCTATAGATGGAGAAGTTGAGCGCCCCCCCTTGACTTCTCCATCGCTATTTTGGCAACCGTTTCAACTGCGCTCAAAGTTTCGCCAACCACCTCTCACCCTTGACTTCTCCATCGCTATTTTGGCAACCGTTTCAACTGCGCTCGTTTATGATTAAAACAGTTAACCCATAAATGGGTTATGATTAGTGGTATGGATAATGACCGAGCATCTATGGAGGCCATAGATGTATTTTTGTTGATAGTACATGTGGCACGGGAGTTGCGATACTACGCTTCCCAAATACCTGATGATGTACGAGAGACAGTGAAAAGTTCGGGGCTTGCTCCCAGGCATATACACGCCTTGATACAAGTAGGTGCAGCTGGCCAACTCAGTGTAAGCCAACTCGCCGATCGTTTGGGAGTGGCGCTCACTACTGCAAGCTTACTGGCTTCGCAATTGGCGGCAGTTGGGTTGGTCGAACGCAAAGAGGATCCGGATGACCATAGGAGAACGTTGATCCAGGTTCCCGAGCGTTTCGAGGAATATACATCCAGTATGTTTAATGCAATGCTTGCCCCTATAGATCGCACTCTTGGTTCTACCGGCATTGCTGATCGCCAAGCAGCAAAATCTTTTCTGGCCAGATTGGCCGAGTCATTTTCAGAGAACAACAAACAGGAAGATAATTAGAAATATTTTACATTCAGCAAGGTGTTAGGCGGCATTACAGGGGGATTTACAATTCTTTGGAGTATCTGTCGCCTACAATAGCATGCCATAAAAAGATGATATTTGATATCATATCGGAAATGGTGCAATAATAGGGAGATGAGCAGTATCGACGATGCAGGCGATCACATCTCCGATCATCCCTCTGATCTACCTGTACGATCCAACAACCCAGGCGGAGAAGAAGTAAACGATAATATCGTTTTACGTAGAGATGGAGCTGTAGCAGAAATTCTCATTGGTCGTCCATCTAGGCATAATTCGCTTACTCCGGAGATGATTGAGACAATGGTAAATGCGGTTGGCTCCTATGAAAGTGCTTCCTCCGGTGTCGCGGTAGTCATTATTTCGGGAAGTGGTGAAAGATCATTCTGCACGGGATACGATGTGGGTGAGCTGGTGAGTGGCGGTAGTGACGACGCCGGAGTAGAACGAGAGCGCGTCGATTTACTTACCGAGACAATCCGGTCGTCACCACTGCCGTTTGTAGCTGCAGTCAATGGTGACGCTATTGGTGCTGGTTGTGACCTTGCTTTGGCCTGCGACTTGAGGGTATGCCATGATGGAGTCAGATTTGGTATGCCTCCGGTAAGGCTTGGTGTCCTTTCGGGATGGGGTGGTGTCCAGCGTATGATGCAGATTGCCGGCAGGGGTAATGCATCTGAGTTGTTGTTACTGGGAAGGCCTATAGCCGCTCGGCGAGCTTATGAGATGGGGCTTGTAAACATCATGGTATCTAAGCCGGAGGTGATGGGAGAGGCTAGGAGGCTGGCAGGCGTTATCGCCGCGAACGCTCCGCTATCAGTGAGGGGAACCAAGCGTATTATGAATATATTGTTGCAGGATCATATGTCTGCAGCCGGCAAAGAAGAGATACAGGCCATACACAAGATGGTGTGGCAGAGTGATGACGCGGCAGAGGGCCCCTTGGCATTCCGTGAGAGACGCCCGCCGAAGTTCAAGGGAAGATAACCGTAGGGAGACATCTTTGTATCTGGAACTGAATACGGGCATAACAGATGAGCAGCGGGCTATCAGGGATGTAGTCCATCAGTTTGCAAAGAAGCGGCTTCGTCCGGTATCGATGCAGCTGGATGCCCTGGATGCAGATCAAGTCATTGCGGCTGCTTCTCCGCTGTGGGAGGTCTTTGCCGAGTGGTACTCTCAGGGGAACCATCTCACCTTCATATCTGAAGATGCGGGTGGAATTGGTGCAGGCCCGGTAGAGCAGCATATCGTCTATGAAGAGCTTGGCTGGGGTGCGGTAGACATTGGTATTAGCCTTGCGGTATCTGCGTTTCCATTTACCTATGCCGCCAGGTACGGAACTCTGTTGGATCGCCCTTCATTGCATGAAGAGATACTTGCACCGTTTCTGGAGGACAGGGAGGGGAAAGTAAGAGGTTGCTGGGCGATCACTGAGCCAGCGCACGGCTCAGACACGCTTGGATCTGGATTGTCGTCCTTTCGCCGGAGAGACGCTGCCGGTAGTTGCCGGGCGGTAAAAGATGGTGGAGATTGGGTCATAAACGGCCAGAAGTCATCATGGGTGTCCAATGGAACCATCGCTACCCATGCGTGCCTGTTTTGCACAATTGATCCGGATAATGGCATGGCAGGAGGTGGTGTAGCTTTGATGCCGTTGGATTTACCGGGAGTGAGTCGAGGTAAACCCTGGCAAAAGATAGGCCAGAGAGGGCTGCCTCAGGGAGAGATATTCTTTGATGATGTCCGGATACCTGAAAGGTACATGATTGTCGACGGTGATCGTTATGAAGCTACGGTGGAAGCGACAATTGCCGGCGCCAATGCCGGTATGGGTGCGCTCTTTACAGGGGTAGCTCGCGCCGCTTTGGAAGAGGCAATTGCTTACAGTCGCGAGAGAGTGCAGGGAGGTAAGATCATCTCAGAGCATCAGTTGGTACAGCATATTCTATTTGAGATGTTTGCCAAAGTAGAAAGCGCCAGGCAACTTTCTAGGGCGGCCATAGCATATAATGCTACCCCCAATCCTCCGTCGGTAGAGCATTCGATTGCATCCAAGGTGTTATGTACAAGGGCAGCATTTGAAGTATCCAGTGATGCGATACAGATATTCGGAGCGACCGGCCTTACCAGAGGGATGCTTGTAGAGAAGTTTATACGTGACGCCAGGATGTCTCTTATCGAAGACGGTGTAAACGAGTTGCTTGGGCTGGTTGCAGGTAACCATATTTCTAAGGTCTACGAGATAGATTGATGTCCTGGGCTGATTCTGTATTCGCATCTTTAATGAAGGAACGGTGTTTGGCTCATCCGGAAGCAGTGTGGCTACTCTGTGGTGATGAGAAATACACCTGGCAAGAGTCGTGGAATAACGTAGAGAGTGCTGCCAATGGGCTAATCGATGCCGGTATCAGGCCCGGGGACAAGGTCGCCATTATGATGTCCAACCGCCCCGAGTTTTTATGGGTGCATATTGGATTGGCTTTCATGGGTGCATCCAGCGTGCCGATCAACACAGCCCAACGCGGCCATGCTCTCAGGCACATCATTACTGATTCTTCGGCCGTGGCGGTGGTGGCGGATGGAGAGATGATTCCGCCATTGCGCGAGGTAATCACTAATACCCCGAGCGTTAGGGTCATTGTAGGAGATGCACCCTCCAGCGATCTAAATATATCGCGAAACATTTCAGGTGTTACTTTAGATAGTCTGCTGTCCCATAACCCGGGTGAATCCAGTATGGATGTGGGTGCTGTTATTGCCGAGATGCAGGCAGCCAACGGCGACTCAAGCGCCTCTTCCAAAGCTGTCGCCGGCATACTTTATACTTCCGGTACGACCGGGCCACCCAAGGGAGTGACACCGAGGAGGGCAGACTCAAAGGGTTTCCGGCGTGTATTGAGTTCACTCCAGGTGCGTCCTGGTGAGGTCATCTATACAGCCTTACCTCTCTTTCATGGGAATGCACTTGGTGTCTCCATGCTTGGCTCAATCATGCTGGATGCCTCGCTTGCACTGGGTAGGAGGTTCAGCGCATCACGCCTGTTTGATGAATGCCGCAGGTACAATGCTGTCGAATTCAACACCCTTGGAGGGATGGTCTCCATGCTCTGCAAGCAGCCAGCTCGACCTGATGATTCAGACAACCCGGTGAGAACGGTTTTATCAGCAGGTTGTCCGGTAGAGTATTGGGAGTATTTTCAAAGAAGATTTAACGTAAAGATAGTTGAGTGGTTTGGAATGGTAGATGCTCCGGGCTACCTTCTGAACGATGAAGGCATAGTTGGATCTATGGGCAAGCCTGCCGGTGACGTGCTATTCAAAGTTGTAGATGACGACGATATAGAGTTGCCGCCAGGGAATGTGGGAGAGCTGATCCTGCATCACCCCAAGGGCCGTATGTCTGAATACCATAATTTGCCTGATGCTACCGAAAGCGCGTATCGAGAGGGATGGTTTCATACCGGAGACCTTGCAGAGGTTGACCCTGATGGGTATTTTTACTACCGGGGCAGGAAGAAGGAGTCAATCAGAAGGAGAGGGGAGAACATATCTGCCTGGGAGATTGAGTCGGTGATTAACAACCATCCCGCAGTGGCAGAGTGTGCTGCCCATGCAGTTCCGTCTGATCTTGGCGAAGACGAGGTCAAGGTGGTAGTCGTGCTCAAACCTGGCGAGCACCTCGATCCGTTGGGTTTGCTGCAGTATTGCGAAGGTAAGATGGCTTACTATGCAATTCCCAGATATATAGAGTATGCAGATGAACTAGAAAAGACGCCAACCCAGCGTATACGTTACGCAGAACTGAAAAAAAGAGGCATTACAGACTCTACGTGGGATCGCGAAGAGGCAGGCTACCAGGTGCGTAAAGATGCATAAATATGCATATAGGTGCATGATGATATGCAGGAAGTTCGCTTGCTAAAAAATAATTGGATACAGCAATTTATAAGATTTATAAGGAGGTCATAATTGTCGAACGTTGTTACAAGGCCACTACCCAGTCTGGATGAGCCGGATACCGGGCCATTCTGGGAGGCTACATCTTCACATGAGTTGCGCTACCAGCAATGCAGGGAATGCAATAAGGTAGTATTTTATCCGCGCAGGCACTGTACCAACTGTGGCAGCAGTATACTTGAGTGGCATGTTTCAGCCGGAGAGGGCGTGATATACAGCCTTACCGTGATCCGCCGTAATGGTCACCCATATTTTTCAAGCATTCTTCCATATGTGGTTGCCCTGGTGGATCTGGATGAGGGATTTCGCATGATGACCAATATCGTGCAGACGGCGCCGGAAGATGTCCGAATCGGCCAAAGGGTAAAAGTATCCTGGGAGGATTACGATAGATTATCTTTGCCGGTGTTTGTACCCGTGGTGAATGCGGTATCCGCTAAACCCGCAGAAGATAAGGTTGTATCGTAATGGTAATTTATCGCGAATCGGGCAGGATGGCAGTATATGGTCAGGGTTCGGTGGCCGCATGGCGGCTGGATGCCACAGATTGGGAAGAGGGAGGTGAGCAGTGATGACATCCCATGAAGATGCAGCAATTGTAGGCATATACGAGTATCCTTCGAGAGTGATTGAGGGCAAGAGCCCGTGGGATATAAAAGCGGAATGCGCACGGCTTGCCCTGGAAGATGCCGGACTTGGATGGCAGGATGTAGATGCACTCTACGATGCAGGTGAAAACGGTATGGGCGCCGGCTTTACGGCTGCAGAGTATTTTGGCCTGCACCCAAAGGTGATGGATACGACTGCAGTCGGCGGAAGTTCATTTGAATTCCATACTGCTCATGCCAGAAGGGCCATACGTGAGGGTAAGGCAAATGTGGCTCTACTCACCTATGGGTCGATATCCAGGAGCCAGTCCAATGCCATAGGAACAGGCGGTAGGGTATCTGAGCGTGTCTCCAACCCGGTAAACAATATGGAGAATCCATGGGGGCTTGTTCTGGTGGGCAACTATGCCATGGCTGCTCGTCGCCATATGTATCAATATGGCACCACACCCGAGCAATTGGCGGAGGTGGCTGTTACCACCAGGTACCATGCTACTCGCAACCCCGATGCGGTAAATGGCCTTTCTGCTCTGGGCATTCGTCATACGGGAGAATTGTCGGTAGATGACGTGCTCTCCTCCAAGATGGTGGCAGATCCTCTTCATGTGCTCGACTGCTGCTTGATATCTGATGGGGGAGGGGCAGTAGTTATTGCAGGATCAGGGATAGTCCCATCTACGCGTAGGCAACCTGCATGGATTGCCGGTACGGGCGAGGCTATTGGTTACAGGGAGAATGAAAGCGATCTTACGCTGACCGCTGCTACGGTGTCAGGCGCTCAGGCGTTTGGTGAAGCTGCCATACGGCCTGACGATATAGACGTGGCTATGATATATGACTCGTTCACCATTACGGTGCTTATGACCTTGGAGGACCTTGGGTTTTGCAAGAAGGGTGAAGGTGGGTCTTATGTTGCCAACGGATATTTGAGATATGATCATCCCGGAGGGCCGGCGCTTAATACAGATGGTGGCGGTCTTTCGTCCAATCATCCGGGAATGCGGGGAATATTTTTGTTGATAGAGGCGGTTCGCCAGATAAGGGGAGAGTCTACTTCTCAGGTGGATAGCCCTGCCTATTGTCTGGCGCATGGCAATGGAGGGTGGTTGACCAGCCGTCATGCAAGCGGCACAGTTATCCTTGCACGTTGACATATACAACCGATACGGTGTCGTAGCGTCGTATAAGTGTAGTATCATCAATCTGTGACTGGTAATTACCATCTTCCAGATGATGTAAGAGAAGAGATAACAGCTCTCAGCGCTACCGGAGGCTACGATAGCAGCAGGCTGATTGAATTACTGGCGGATGCGGCTCAGTTGTACAACAGGGGTAGGTTCAAAGAGGCATTATCGCTTTCCAGAAAGGTCCTTAATGAATTGCCGGGATCTGTATCAGCAAGAGAGTTGACCGGGCTGTGTTGCTATGCCTCGGGCAAGTGGCGAGAGGCTGTTACATACCTGCAATGGGTGGTGGATACTACGGGAGATCCTACACAGATTCCTACACTGATGGATGCCTGCAGGGCACAGGGGGATTATGGCAGGGTGGAGTCTTTTTATCGCAAGTTGCAGCAGTCTTCCCCCCCTGCCGATGTTATGGCTGAAGGTCGTATCGTTTTTGCCGAATTTCTTGCCACTCAAGGTATGGTAGCTGATGGCATACGTCTTTTGGAGGAGGCGGGAGCTCGTAAGAAGATACGAAATCCGCAGAGGCGTCATTTTAGGCAATGGTATGTTCTTGGGGATCTCTATGAAAAAGCGGGTAACATTGTTTCAGCCAGGAGAATGTTTGAGCTGGTTGTCGCACACGACGATGGAGAGACGGATGCGCGCGACAGGCTGTCGTTTATTGGTAGGAACGACCGGAACCGTAAAGTAGTGAATTCTCGCTTACGTCAGTAGGGTTTTCCATTTACAGCGGGGACATCTTCTCATTTATCAGGTAGGCGTTAACAACGCGTTAAAGTTATCAATCTACGCGCTAATAACGCGTTAAAGTACTTACATTTTGTTCTCAACTCATGTATAACATTGGATATGACATGGCAGGGAGTATTGCAGATATTCGTGTTGATGGGCATAGCCGCCATACTGGCTCGCGTGGTGGGCGGTTACATGTTCCTTGTGCTGGCCAGGCCGAACGATGTCAGGTCGTTGCGCACCGCATCTGGTAGTACATCTTCTTCTTCAGGCAACTCTGCCGATGGTTCTGCCGGTTCCTCTTCCAGGGGTGGCTTGGCGACAAAAACTCTGGAGGTCGCCGGTACCATCCCCCGTCTCGATGTATGGATAGGGGCAATTAAGTCGGTTCTGGACAGGATCATAGAGCCGGTGGAGCGAGCGGTGTATCGTGTATGCGGCATAGATCCCGATCAGGAAATGCGCTGGACTACTTATGTGTTCGCGTTGCTGGCTGTGAACTTAGTCGGGTTTGCTATCCTCTTTATCCTGCTTGGACTTCAGCAGTGGCTTCCTCTCAATCCTGCACATCTGCCCAGGATCCCCTTCTGGGTCAGTTTGAATACAGCCATCAGCTTCACTACAAATACCAACTGGCAGGCGTATGCGGGGGAGGCAACCCTCAGCTACCTTAGCCAGGCATGGCTGGTCGTTCAGCAGTTTCTTTCACCTATTACAGGCATCTGCCTGTTTCTTGCCGTAGCAAGAGGTTTTTCCAGGCATAGCACAAAGACGCTTGGCAATTTCTGGCGTGATTTCGTGAGAACACTACTGTGGATAGCGATACCGGGTGCGATTATCGGTACCATCGTGCTCATTATTCTTGGGTCTCCGCAGAACCTTCATGCCTATACGCACGTTACTACCATTCAGGGGGTACACCAGACTATAGCGCAAGGCCCGGTTGCCTCTATGACCTCAATCATGCAGCTCGGCAATAACGGTGGAGGCTTTTTCAACATGAATGCCGGCCAACCATTTGCAGGTCCCAACATGGCATCTCTCCTGTTCCAACTTATACTAGGTTTTGCGGTACCTTCCGGCTGTATCTATCTTTTTGGTAGGATGGTGGCCGATGTACGCCAGGCGTGGGCAATCTTTGCAGCTATGGCGATACTTTTTGTAGTCGGTGCTTTGGTGGTGTACGGTTTTGAGGCTGCCGGAAATCCAATTATAAGTGCGTTGCATCTGGCCGGGCATGCCAACTGGACAGGGAAGGAAACCAGATTCGGTATAGGATCAAGTTCTCTCTTTGAGAACTCCACCACCACTATTTCCTGGGGCTCTACGGCGGCAGCCAACGATTCACTCACTCCAATTGCCGGGCTGGTGCTTATGTTTAATATGAAATCAGGTGAGGTCATATTTGGGTCATGGGGAGCTGGGATGATCGGTATGCTGGCCTATGCCGTGCTTGCTGTATTTCTTGCCGGTCTGATGGTTGGCCGTACTCCTGAATACCTCGGCAAGAAGATTGAATCGTTTGAGGTAAAGATGTCCGTGCTGGCTATGGTGGTGCCCAGCTTCGTCATCCTGATACTTGCCGCCCTATCTGTGATTGTGAGCGCCGGTCTCTCCGGTATACTCAACCCCGGCCCGCATGGGCTATCTGAGGTACTTTATGCCTTCGCGTCCGGGGTCGGGAACAACGGGTCCGCTTTTGGCGGCCTGAATGCCGCCTCTCCGTGGTATGCGGCAACCGTAGGAATTGCTATGCTTCTTGGGCGCTATGCTATGTATATTCCGCTGGTTGCCCTGGGCGGCTCCCTGGCGGCAAAGCAGCGTATACCTGCGAGTGCAGGGACATTTCCGACTCATACACCATTATTTATTGGACTGCTTATAGGTACTGTTTTTATAGTTGGTGCTCTGGTGTTCTTCCCTGCGCTGGCACTTGGGCCTATAGCTGAGCAGATTGCAATGCATGCCGGGAGGTTGTTCTGATGTTCGGCGCGGGTCGTTTTATGAATTGCCCTGGTTCGGTCTTTTCTTATCCAGCCGGGTGTATCCCAACATCTCGATGGGGTCATGTGAAAATGTCGAAAGGAGGATACAGTGTCGACTGAGTTGCTTGAATCTGCCGATTCGCCGGCTCCCGTGAGTACTGCGAAGCCAAAGCAGCAATCCTTTTGGACCAGAGAGTCAGTTGTTCACGGGATAAAGCAGGCATTCGCCAAGCTGGATCCGCGTGCCCTTATGCACAATCCAGTGATGTTTGCCGTCGAGGTGGGAGCAGTACTTACTACAATAGACTCTATAAGGTACATGGTGGATGGCAATGGCGCTTCTCTGGCATTTGTCGGCCAGATTACCATATGGCTATGGCTGACCGTCATCTTTGCAACCTTTGCCGAGGCGATGGCAGAGGGGAGGGGTGCAGCTCACGCCGAGTTCCTGCGCCAGACCAGGACTGAGACTACCGCCAGGTTGGTTGCCGATGACGGTTCGGTTAAGGTCATTCCTGCAAGTGATCTGAAGAAGGGTGATGTTGTGCTGGTCGCGACAGGAGAGGTGATACCTGGTGACGGTGAGGTAAAAGAAGGCATTGCGGCAGTAGACGAGTCGGCGATTACCGGTGAATCCGCGCCTGTTATCCGTGAGTCGGGTGGCGATAGAAGTGCCGTGACGGGTGGAACGAAAGTGATATCCGACGAACTGCGTATAGAGATCACCGCGGGTAGGGGTGAGTCATTTTTGGACAAGATGATAGAGCTTATAGAATCGGCCAAACGATACAAGACTCCAAATGAGATTGCATTAGCGCTCCTTCTCGCCGGGCTTACTCTCATCTTCCTGGTCGTCGTCATTACGCTGGCCCCCCTGTCCTCTTATGCCAAGTCGCCCGTAGGCATGACGGTGCTCATAGCGCTGTTGGTTGCTCTGGCGCCTACTACCATAGGTGGTCTCCTCTCTGCTATAGGCATATCCGGCATGAACAGGCTATTTGAGCGAAATGTACTGGCACTCTCCGGAAGAGCCGTGGAGGCAGCAGGTGATGCCAATGTAATCATGCTGGATAAGACGGGAACTCTTACTATAGGAAACCGTGAGGCAACCGAATTCATACCCACTACAGGAGTATCCGAGCGCAGCCTCGCCGAAGCCGCCCAGCTCTCTTCGTTGGCCGATGAGACACCTGAAGGCAGGTCGGTAGTGGTGCTGGCTAAAGAGAAGTACGGTTTGAGGGCGGTAGACCTGCCGGAGCATGAGGTGGAGTTTGTTCCGTTCAGTGCAGAGACGAGGATGAGTGGTGTCAACTACATGGGTAGGGAGATAAGGAAGGGTGCGGTAGACTCCGTCTGTAGCTGGACAGGTTGCCAGACCGATCCGGCGCTGGGCGCGGCTATAGAGCGTATTGCCAGATCGGGAGGTACTCCCTTACTTGTATCCGAGGGGAAGAATATTTTGGGTGCAATACATCTAAAAGACGTGGTAAAGGAGGGCATACAGGAGAAACTTGCCGCTCTAAGGGCAGCGGGCATTAGGACGGTAATGATTACGGGTGACAACCCGGTGACAGCTGAAGCCATTGCAAAAGAGGTGGGAGTGGACGACTTTCTGTCGGAAGCCACTCCGGAAAAGAAGATGGAGTATGTTCGCCAGATGAAGTCTGAAGGTTATATGGTTGCCATGGTGGGAGACGGTACAAACGATGCTCCAGCGCTTGCAAATGCCGATGTAGCGGTAGCAATGAATACAGGCACTATGGCTGCCCGTGAGGCAGGCAATATGATTGATCTGGATTCCAATCCCACGAAACTCATCGAAATTGTAGAGGTGGGGAAGCAGATCCTGATCACCAGAGGTTCTCTGACTACTTTCTCGATTACCAACGATATCGCTAAGTACTTTGCCATCATTCCTGCAATGTTCGTAGCATTGTATGTATCGGGACACAAGGTAGTCAGTCTGGGGGCTTTGAACATCATGCGCCTGACATCGCCACAGACGGCTATCCTCTCTGCAATTATATTCAATGCCCTAATCATCCCCATACTGATACCGCTGGCTCTAAAAGGAGTGAAGTATAGGCCATCATCGGCGGCAACGCTTTTACGCAGGAATATCCTTATCTACGGCCTCGGTGGTCTTATTGCTCCATTCATAGGCATAAAACTTATAGACATGATAGTTACGGCGTTGCATCTGGTATCGACAGGGGTACATTGAGATGGTTGGACATAGAGTAGGCATGGGTGTGAGATTTATATGTTCCAGGGATATGGTGATTTGCGATGAAAGACTCGGGGTTAGGGTGTATGGGTAATATCCGTGAAAGGAGGAGCCTCTCGTGAATATGAGGATGCTGTGGACGAGCGCCAAGCTGGTATTGCTCTCCTGCCTGTTTCTGGGGTTGGTGTATACATTGGGGATGACCGGTATTGCCGAGGTACTTTTCTCCGGGCAGGCAAATGGTAGTTTGGTGCATTATGATGGTCGCGTGGTGGGCTCAAGGTTGATTGGTGAGCAGTTCACCTCTGCGGGATTCTTCCAGGGGAGACCCAGCGCCACTACCCCCTCTTATAACGCAGCAGATTCCAGTGCATCCAATCTGGGGCCGACCAATAAACTGCTCATAGAGCACATTAAAGCTCGGGTTAAGGCATTCTTGAAAGAAAACCCAGGGGTAAAAGCCAGCCAGATACCGATAAGTCTTGTGGAAAGCTCGGATAGCGGGCTGGATCCTGATATCACGCCTGCATCGGCTTACATACAGGTACCCAGGATTGCAGCCGCAGATCACCTGCCTCAGTCTACGCTGCGTGAGATCATATCCAGCCACATCCGCGGCAGGTTTGTGGGCATTTTTGGCCATCCATACGTTAATGTATTGTCATTAAATCTCTCTATTCTCAAAATAGCCCATGTACCGGGTGCATATACTGCGCAAAGTGGAAGTAGCAGGAGGTGATGTGATGTATGTGGTCTATTATTTGCTGGCTATAGTAGTGGTTGCAATTATTTTCTGGCTCTTTGTGGCCTATGCGAAGGGAATAGATAAGCTGTGAATCGAGGTAGTGGACTATGAGTGCGTTCGAGTGGATTGGTTTGATAGTCGGTGTGGCATTGCTGGTATTCCTCTTTTATGCCATGCTCTTTCCAGATAAGCTCTGAGCTGGCAGGGAAAATGGCTGGTGCCACTGTGGATAGGGCTGTGGCCAAAAAAGATGATCTCAAACGAAGCTCTGGCTTGGAGAACCTTGGGAGGAAGACGAGCGAGCTATTGCATCTTTGTCTGTTCCAAGATAAGCTGCAATCACATCTGCATTGTTCAGCACATCGGCAGGACTCCCTTCGGTTATGACTGTGCCAAGATGCAGGCAGGCCAGCCTATCGGCTATTGAGGAAACTAGAGGTACGTCGTGTTCGATAATAAAAAATGTTGCTCCACTTTGATCTCTGAGTGAAACGAGCAGTTCTCCAAGCGCCTCACTCTCTCTTTGTGCTATTCCAGAAGATGGTTCGTCAAGCAGAAGGAGGTCAGGTTGGTGAGCCATTATGCAGGTAAGTTCTACTATCCTGCGGGTTCCTATTGATAATTCAGAGACAAAGCTGTTACGCCATTTACCCAGATTAAACTCTTCAATGAGTTGTTCCGCCCGCATTTTGACGGCAAGTTCAGAGTCTGAGGCCGATATCGTGTTTAGTCCGCCAAGCAATGGGTCTCTTATCTCCACTAAACGCTCAAGAGAGACTTCAATTGCCTCTAAGACTGTCATAGAGGGAAATACTCGGGCATCCTGGAATACCCTTCCAAGTCCTCTTGCTGCTCTCTTGTGGGCGGGGTACTCAGTTACATCGTGACCATTCATGAAGATATGACCGCTGTCAGGTATATTGTAACCGCAACATATGTCAAAAAGTGTAGTCTTGCCGGAACCGTTTACTCCTATAAGGCCAACTATTTCACCTTTTGCAACCGACAGATTTACACCATCCAGTACCGAGATGCCTCCATAATGCTTGTAGACATCCCTTATTTCCATAGACGGGATATCGCTTCCCGGGTAGCTTGCTGCCTTCTCTGTACCTTGCAGGCTACTGTCCCTGGAAGACTGGACAGAGAGGTCGGCAGGTGCTCTTCCGAGCAGTATGTCTGTGACGGCAGATTGATGTCCATCCTGTTGAGTCTCGCCGTATTCACCGGATCGCCTAAGTGATTTACTTGCTGCACGCAAGAACACTGACCTGAGAAGATTAGGCTGTTCTGCCAGGCTCGGTGTACTACCGGAGAATTGCACCCTGCCTCTTTCCAGAAATATTGCACGTTTTGCTATTGCGGTAGCGATATTAATTGATTGCTCGACTACTACAATAGTCATCCCTTCTTCGGCGAGTTTACGTATAGCTTCAAGGAGGACACCTACTACAGCTGGGGCAAGCCCAAGTGAAAGTTCATCTATCAGGATGATTTTTGGTTTGCATAGAAGTGACTGTGCAATGGCCAGCATTTGTTGCTCACCACCCGAGAGAAGTCCGGCTCGGACAGAGAGACGATTGCGTAAGGCAGGAAAGAGGTCGAGCACCCTTTCTCTGCCCGACACGAGTTGTCCGTTATCGTGCCTTCTGTATATCCATCCACCCATTTGAAGGTTTTCTTCGACAGTCAGAGAGGGGAACACGCCCTGTCCGCCAGGTACTGTTACCAACCCTTGGCGCACCCTATCGATTGGAGACAGGTGAGAGATATCCTGACCGTAGAGGCTGACTACGCCACTATCTGCCGGGAGTAGCCCAGATACAACCCTTAATACAGTGGATTTACCTGCTCCGTTGGTACCAAGCAGGGCGAGGATCTCTCCTGTATCGACATGCATATTAATACCGCTTAGCACCTTCACCTTCCCGTACGAAGCGTCTACCCCTGTGCAGGTAATAGCTTGCACAGAAGTGGTAACGGACGGTGTATCGCCAGACTTATCGGTTCCTGCTGAGTGGCTAGATGGTAGCACGCCATCGGTAGCCTCCTGCAACGTTACATTATCTGATGGTCGTTGGCTACGCGCTGCTTCCCGTTGAGCTTCGTCAAGTGCTTCGAGTGCCTCCAGTCTCATAGCCGTCTTTGAAATAGCAGATTCGGCCATTGGCTCGCTGGAGGATCCGGTAATTATGTCGCCCCCGCCTGTTGCCAACCCCGCCGATAGGGGTGAATCAACCATGGATATGTCTTTGCCCCTTGTGATCATATTTAACGCTACATCACGCAGGCGATAGAACATATAGCCGAGTCCTTCCGGGATGATGGCCAATACTATAAGTATGCCGGCTCCGGTGGCCAAGAGCTGCCAGGCACTGGAGAGGTAGGTACTTACGAATTGCACGTATACAGCTCCAATTACTGCCCCGGTAATGCTACCGAGACCACCCAGCACCACCATGGTAAATACGACCAGGCTTTCTTCTGCCGGGAAACCGGCGCTTCCTATTCCCTGCAGGGCTATTACGTATAGGCCGCCGGCTATTCCGGCAAGCGCTCCCGAAATAGCGAAAATTAACGTACGGTTCTTGATGGTACTGATGGAAAATGAGCTGGCAGCATTGGCGTTGTCGCGAGTAGCTATAGATGCTCTACCTGTACGGCTCCGTCTTAAGTTGTATACAAATATAATACTGCCTACCAGCACGGCCAGGCATAGCTCATAAAAAGCCAGAGATGAGGTGAGCGGGATCTTGCCAAACAATACCGGACGCGGAACATCATTTGGATTCAGCAGAGGGAATTGGCTGGAATTGAGCAACCAGGTAGAGACCGGCACGGCAAATGCCAGTGTAGCGACAGCGAGAAACAGTCCCGGAAGTCGAAGTGCGGGCAAACCTATTACCAGTGCCGCTATGGCTCCCGTTAGGGCAGATGCAACAAGAGCCAGCCACATGTCGACATGAGCGTGGACCAATAATGCACCCGTTACGGCTGATCCTACACCTACGAAGGCAAATTGCCCCAGACTTACCTGCCCTGACCACCCGGTCAGCATTACAAGTGATACTGCGATGATTGCGAATATGACTATATTTGCGACCAGTACGAGCTGGCTCTCGGACATGGCAACCGGTATGAATATTGCTGCTGCCAGTAGGAGCGCTATCAGGGTTGCCTTGGAGATGCGTACTACCGGCAATCTGGCAATGACCGGGGGGATCGGTTTTACTTCACGAGTTGCTATGTAATCTCCAAGCTCATCCCCTGTTACTCTGGTCTTTCGTCTCCTTGCAATGGGCGTGTATGGCTGTACGAGGAGGGATACGATTACCACTACAAACATCGCGAGGTCCACAAAGGGGGCCTTCGGATATGACCAGAATGCAGCTTGTTGGAATATCCCAAGTACTATAGCGGCCACAAACGTAACCGGCAGGCTTTCCATCCCTCCTACTACTGCGGCAGCCAAAGGTATTAGCAATGATGATGGTCCGGCGATGACGCCCAGACTGGGAAAGGTAATTGGTGCAGCTAGAATTGCTCCTATTCCGGCGATACCGGCAGCCAGCATCCATACTATCCGCGACAGCCTTCTTACTGGGATACCCAGCAGCAAAGCCCTGTCTTGCGAATCAGAACTGGCTCTTATGGCAGTACCGGTTGGAGTCTTTTCCAGGAACCACCACAAGGCTATCAAGACCACAGGGACCGCAATAATTACCAGCAGATCATTCGCGTTAAAGTCTACCGGGCCAACATGCCATGGTTGGTGCCATGGCACGCTGAAGCTGGTGATTGGGGACAGATGATGGAAGGGGGTGGGCATTACTATTGCCACAACGCCGAATAGTTGCTGTAAACCTATGGTAACGACAGTAAGTATTAGGCGCGGTACTTTCGAGAAGCGCCATGATATAAGAGCATCTGCCGCCCATCCTGTCAACATTGCGATAATAATACCTACCGGGAGGGCAATGTAGAAGTTCCAATGGAATGCAGTTACCGCGATGATGGCAGAAGAGGCTCCTATCGCACCCATTTCTGCTTGTGCAAAGTTGATTATTTTTGCAGTACGGTAGATTAGCACTAGCCCCAATGCGGTCAGCGCATACAGGCTTCCAAAGACGATACCCAGTACTATCACTCCTCCGGGTATGTGACTTGGCAATGTACTATTGGCTATGAAGTACCCACCAATGAGTACAATAAGAAGGCCAACCAGCCATCCGGTATTAGCGTTCCTTAGGATCTTTGTCAACTCCCCCTCTTTCTGTGCGCATTTGACACTTGGCTATCTCCCAAAGCATTGAAGTTGCTGATGCGCAGGTGGCAGGGAAAGACCCGGTGCTACACCAGCCAGCTCTGCAAACTGCTTACCATTATTGCAGGGTAACCATGCGCCCTTTTTACCAGAGACGGGGCTAATAGCAGTAGGGCTCCACCATACGATTCCGTCGCTTGATACCGGGGCGAATACGTCATGGCCGAATTTCCAGTAGCCAAACATTCCGCCAGGTAGAGATGGAGGCAGTTTGAAGAATCCCTTCTCGAAAGTCTGAGGAGTCAGATCGGGGCCAGCCGCCTGCAACCCGTCGAAGAGCAGAAGTAATGGTTCGTATACGGCCGAAAAAGTAGGTGAGGGGGTTACTCCGGGATCGGCCATTTCAAATGCCTTGTAGGCGCCTTGTTGATTGAGCGGAGGCGTGGGTATACCCCCACCGAGAGCATGTGCCCACTCTGCCTGGTTCATGAGCCTGGCAAAGGCATTACCAATGTCAAACCAGAACCACTCAGGGTAGTACTTCATAGCATTGGCGTCCTGGGTAAGCAGGATTGGAGATACCGGATCGCAGGCGCACATAATTGTGGTTACTCCGTCAGCCTTCATCTTGTCCATTATGCTGGCTGCCTCCGATGCTAGTGTTGCTACATCTATAGAGTAAGCCACTACGACCGGATGCACGTGATATACGCTTTCCAGAGTTTTGACAGCCTGTTGGGCACAGTAGGTGTACTGGGGATTGCTTGGATACAGGATACCGAATTTTCTTGTTTCTGTCTGCATTGATTTATTCCCGGCGTATATTGCCGGCATGCCTGCCATAGCCCTCCCTATAAAGTTTGCCGCTCCGGCGGAGAGCTCACCGCATGGAGCACTCGGGGAGTATTCGTAGGGAGCATATTGCTTAAACCATGATTGGCGCATCAGGGTGGCTCCTATAGCGATAATGTGTTCGTGAGCAAGGTACTGGTCATATAGCTGAGTGGATGCCAGTATGGAGACATCTGCAAAAGCTCCCAAACTCTTTGCGGTAGCGGCATCAGCCTCTGCCTGAGCAGCATCTTCTCCCATATCTTCTTTCAGAAAGTCTCCCTTGCCGGTGAAGGGCTTTAGTACAACCTTCCTTCCATACAGCTCAAAGTATTTGTTGAATATCTTTATATATGCCTGCATAGCCTGTATGGTCCCAGCATTGGTACCGACAACTGACGGTGCTACCAGGGAGTACAGTTCCTGCTCGCTTGGGCTTACAGCATAGCGGTAGGTTATGGTGATGGTCTTTGCCGTGACTCCGGGAGCCGTAGCTCCTCCGTTGTTGCCAGTCCATTTTGGAATGCAGATAGGAGCATAATGAGACCATGGTAGTTGCCTAACTCCCGGTTTGCACTTTACTCCGCCTACGGTGGTACCTGGGGTTCCCGGGGCAGCAGGTGGCGTTACATGTACATTGGGTATGTTTGTAGAGGTGGATGCCGTGGATATGGTACTTGGTAGTGTCCCAATTATCGCGAAGAAAGCTGCTACAAGCACGACAACAGGCAGGTATCGTTTAAGTACCCTCCCGGTAGTGGGTGCCTGCAATACCAGTTTTTGATGGGAGCTTGGATTGTCCACTTGGTTAGAGGGTGACCTGCTTGACCTGGCTTGCTGGAGGTGGAGTTATATTGACAGGTATACCAAATTGGGCGATATCGAGAGTGATGCCCATAGTGGCGCCCTGGTTCCATACCAGTCCTGAAGGCAAATCAGCTATGGAAAGCGATATCTGGCGTAGACGATCATTCGCGGTACCGATCCATACCTGGGAGGTGGCGCTTGCTTCTTTTGGTGATGTCGACTTGAGTCCCTCATATATTGATTTTGCCGGGCCGCCATCGGCAATAGCCGTGTCAAGGTTTACGCTGGTAGTATAATGCGTCGTCGCTACTCCGTTTACCGTCGCACTACCCAGGTTTGTTACCAGCATGGCTTTTGTGTTGAACAGGTTAAACAGTCCTGAAGGGTTGATGATGCTGCTGCCCAGTTTGCCGAGCTGAAGGAGGGTAGCAAGAGTAGAGAGTGGTACTTCTGCGTACTGGCCTGGGTTGGTTCCAAGGGTACTTGCCAGCGTGGAAGGTGGTATAAAATATGCCTCTCCGTTGAGAATAGAAAGGTGCAGTGGACCGCCAATCAGTTGGGAGATTGTTAGCGGGGTAGTTATATCTACGGTTAGGTTGCCCTCGTTGCTGGACATGTTGTAAGTACCTGACAGGCTTCCTGCAATTGCGACAGATGGAGGATGACCGTTGGCAGAGGGGTTAGTGATGTTAAAGGTTAATGATAGATTTACGCCGCCCGCCGCTGCAGTCTTGGTTGCACTGGCCTGTAGCGCTGCCTGAGCCGCTACATTCGCCTTGCTATTTAAGGGATTGTTGGTACTGGTTGTTGTAGTAGTCGACTTTGAAGTTGTTGTAGTGGTCGACTTTGAACTACTACATGCTGCCAGCGCCAAGGAAGCTGCTGCAACTAATATCATTACTCGTGTCACGCTCTTTATATTAGGCTTGATCATCTGTGGATCCCACTCTCCTTATATCTCAATATACTATGGTTAATATTCCGTTCCTTCAAGTAAGCCAGCTAATCAGATGGCTTGCATTGGTTGCATTCTAGCACATTACTGACTTACTGTACAATAAGCATGACGGTTTCTAGCTAAAATATGTGTATCTGTTTATAATCTAAATCATTTTGTAGCAGATACAAAAGAACCCCCAACTGCACCTGGGATAGGTGGTGATGGGGGCTCTTGTCTATATAATGACTTGTAGTCTATAGTCCTAGGAGTACCACCCAACCACATCCACTATGACATTGGCAGTAGAGGAGCAGTAGATCTCCATCTGACCAGAGGAGTTAAGAGCAGATATAACCATGTTTGGCATTACCTGACCCTTGCCCCAGTTAATATTGGAGGTAGTGGGCTGGGTTGCACCTGCTGCCCATGCAGTTAAGTATCCAGAGCCTGTTATTGTATTTACAACAGTGATGTTTGCAACCACCACCTTTGCGCTAGACGGTATACCTGCAATGCCGGTTACCTGCAGGGTAATTGGATCTGTGGAACTTGTGGATGGATCCAGCGCAGTGCCAGAGTTGGCGCACTGTTCGCTTACTCCAGATACCACATCTCCAGGTGAGAGCGATCTTGTGTCGCATATCCTTACCGGAGAGGATGGAGTAAGGGTATATCCGTTGGGAGAGAAGTATCCATTGATATCCACTATTACATTGGTGGGAGTGCCGGCAGAGTTGTAGACGTATATGAACCCACCTGTACCTACCGCTACTGTCACAGAGTCTGCAGATGGAATACCTTTGTGGAAGTTCACATTGGAAGTTTCAGGTGGTGTAGTGGATGAACCTGCCGGGAATACAGTTAGATACCCACCAGAACTGGGACCTGCCGCAGTGACTACCAGGCTGACCGCGGTTGCAGATACAGGTATGCTATTCAGCCCGGCAACCTCCACTTTGATGTAGCTATCTGCACCGGGAGCCGTTAGCTGGTTTACGGTGGGAAGGTTGAGTCCTGTGCAGTAGGAGCTGCCAGCCAGTGCTCCTTCGCATCTGGTATCAAGCAATCTTACCGGTAGTGGCAGTGGAGTGAACTTGTTTGTAGAAGTCGACGTAGATGTAGATGGCATATAGTATCCCTCTACGTCCACCACGATGTTTACATTTGCAGAAGACGAGAGTATATCTATTGCACCACCTGATCCAAGTGTAGCTGTCACCAGATTTGGTATTGCCATACCGGGTGCGTAGTTAAGAGATGATGCAGTAGGTGGATTGGTACCTGCTGGGTAGACAGTTAGATATCCATTCTTTGCCGTCAATCCTGCAATTGCTGTAACTGTTACCACCACTGACTGCGCACCGGACGGTACTGAGTCTGAGCCGGAGCCTGTTCCTGTTACTTGTACAGTAACACTGCCACCAGCAGGTGGAGAAGAGAGCGACTGGTTGACTGTTGGAAGATTTTCAGCTGAACAGAATGCCGGTTGTGGGCTTGCCGAGCATCTGGTATCTGCTATCCGGTATGGGGTGACTGGGGTATAGGGAATCTGGCTTGTCACATACATGAATCCCGCTCCTGCAGATGTCTGTCCTGACGCATGCACAGTGACATCTACCAATCCAGGTGATGAGGCTGCCGGTATAGTAACTGTAATCTCGGTCGAAGATACAGCCTTTACATTGATTGCAGCAGTTGACCCGAAGTTGACTGCAGATGCAGCAGAGAGGTTGGTACCTATAATTGTAGCTGTACCACCACCTGCAAGTGGAGATGAGTCAGGGGTGATAGAGGTGATTGTCGGGGTTGTCGATGTAGAGGATGTATATGTATAGCTAACCCCATTGGACGTACCGGTGGAGGTAGTAACTGTCACCTGTACCGTACCCGCGGACTCTGCTGGAGAGATTGCAGTAAGTGAAGTGGCTGAGTTGTACTTCACACTGGTTGCAGCTGTCGAGCCAAACTTCACCGTCGCAGATGAGGTGAAGTTCGTACCTGTAATAGTCACGCTGGTTCCACCTGCTGTCGACCCAGAGGTTGGGTTTATCGACGAAATTGTCGGGGTTGTCGATGACGATGATCCAACGGTCAGGCTTGCGGTTGCCTCAATGTAATTCGGGTAACTTGAATTGGTGCTATTCCCTGTGGCAATACCAAGGCCATTTTGTTCAAGTATCTCAACGGTGTATGTGCCTGCAGGTGTGCTACTTGGTACCGTAAATGAACCTCCTATAGTTGGGTATGAGGTAAATGATCCTTTGAAGCTTCCGGTGTTGCCACTGTCAGTGCAACCCTCTTGGTTACTAGACAGAGAAGATATATAGCAGGGCGCAGAGGTGACATTGTAAACTGCTGGATTTACCTTGACAGTTGGAGATGAAGCGGAATCAGGGATATTTATACATGAGCCACTGGAAGGACAGAGCTCTATGTATAGGCTGGCACCTGGCAATGTAGCACCGTCAAGGCTGCTTCCATTATTTGGAACAGTGCTGAGTGGATCTCCCCAAAAATATGGGCACACAGTAGAAGATGACGGCGTGCAGGGCTGATCCGCTACGCTCACCGATCCACCGGCACTTACTGAAGCAGTAGACGTCGATCCGTTCAGCTCAATCTTCGGAGCTTGCGGTGTTGGCTGACTTGGATATTGGTCTACTACCAACCCAAATACATCTCCGTTGGTATCTGTTACACCGATCCCGCAACCTACCAGCCCAATATTGACCCATTGCTGAGATGGAGGACACGAGGCATTTGGGTCACCGGCTCCCCATGCGATTTGCCCGATAATTGGTTCTGTCTGTTGACCACCTGCCTTCCAGGGACTTGGTTCGCTATAGGTACCACTCTCTGAAGAGCTGCAGCTACCTGTAATCGTATTGCAAAGTGCATCGCCTGCAGTAACGTCAGCTTCGTTAAGCGCAATACCCTCAATGGTTGGGCTTGATGTACCGCTACATGTTGCACCGTTGCATTTTGCTATAGCTGTAGCCATGCTGGATTCACCGGCGGCAATGGCATCTCCATAGCCCGATGAACCAGGATTCATATTAGAACAAGAAATTCCGACTGAGCCCCCTGCTTTTGTCGGGAACGCAGCTATCTTGGTATTACTCGATGTGTAGCTATTTCCGTTAACTGGCGATTTAAAAGTACAATTGCCCAGATTGACTGTAGTACTGGCGCTGGCTACCGATCCGGTGGCGATAAGCGCTCCGCCGACGATAGATAGCACCGCCCCGAACGCGGCAAGCCACGCCAACGATGCCCGCATGGCGCGCTGTATCGCGTTGCGTCCCCTCCAGTTCGGTTTTCCATGTCTGTATAGCCCATGCTTGTTGCTATGCGATATCGCCCCTGGCTCACTGTGGTCACCGACTGAGCTATCTATATCCGAACTCTCAAATGAACTGTAATTACTTGATGGCATTAAAAATGCCCCCTTTCGTGGCTATTTTGTCTGCTTAGTTTGTTGTGCAGAATCTCCCAATACACTTACCGTAGAAATTATATACTATTTTTGACCTGCTGTCAATACCAATAGCCGTAAAAACTTGTTGCCTGCTATTATTTTCCTTACTAATAGTATATATTGTATCGACTGGCGTTTGATATAACGCATATTGTGGTAATTTTATACAACTCTCTCAGCATCTTATCCCTGCACCAGCAGTTGCTCAACCGCCTCAGTGTACAAGCCTACGCTTACACATCTGCGCCTGGGCATCCAACACGATATGTTTGGTGATAACATCTCATTGGATATGGCTCAAGCAGGTTTTAGGATAGGTAAAGCCGCCAAGTCGGCAGATACGTCCGTCAGGACGCTAAGGTACTACGAAGAGGTGGGGCTGATTGCGCCGGCAGAGAGATCTGCGGGCGGCGAAAGACGCTACTGTGAAGATGACATAGAGAGGGTGCTACGAATTCGCGAGTTGCAGTCACTTATGGGATTCAATCTCGATGAGATTAAAGAGATACTGGCTGCCGAAGACGAGCTGGCATTCCTGAAAGAAGAGGTAAATTCCGGAGGGGTGGAGAAGGAGAGACATCGAGAGATTCGCCTCAAGGCAATAGCTATTTTGGAGGGTGTTCGGTTAAAAGTAACCGAAAAGTCAAAACGACTGGAAGATTTTGAACAACAGATAACTGAGCGTATCGAGCGTATCCAGGGGAAACTTTGAACTAAAAGTGGAGTTCGGACAGCTCCGGTATAGTACGTGATGCCCTGTTGCGCGCTTCGGTAAAGCGAACACGGCGTGCCAGCCGGTCACTCTCGCCTATCACAGGCTGGATTTCCAGAGTGGGCTTGTATATGCTTGCAAGCTCATCCGTATCGCGCCATATCCCCACCGCCATGCCTGCAAGCAGCCCGGCTCCCAGGGTGGTGGCTTCCGTTTCGGCGGATACCTGTATGGAGCGTCCCGACAGGTCTGCCAGTGACTGCACGAATATGCTGTTGCGTGACATGCCACCGTCTACCCTTATGCTGTCTATCGTAAATCCCGTGTCTATTTGAGCAGCTTCAGCCAGATCGACGCCTCTATGAGCTATGCCCTCGAGCACCGCTCTTACCATTTGAGCCTTTGTGGTTCCGCCGGTGATGCCAAAGAATGCACCGCGTGCGCCGAAGTCCCAGACCGGGGAGCCAAGTCCCATCAAGGCGGGAACGAAATAGACATCCCCGGTATCCTCGCATTGGCCGGCCAATGTATCGGATTCATCGGGTGATTTCAACATGCCCATGTCGTCTATGAGCCAATTGATAGCAGAGCCGGCGGAGAGCATGATTGCTTCCACGCCCCAAGTGGGAGTTGAGTTTTGTTGCCATGCAATGATTGGTATGGTTCCACCGTCGGGCCCCATATAAGAAAAGCTCGGCCGGTTGGCTCCGGTGCAGCAGTCGAGCATAGCTCCCGTACCGAAGGTAATCTTGGCCGAACCGGGTACCGTGCAACCCTGCCCTGCCATTGAAGCCTGCTGGTCGCCGACCATGGCGGTAATTGGTGGTTTGCCTGGGATGGCGCTCGCAATACAGGTTACACCTGAGGTGTTCACTATGGTCGGTAGCATCGACTCAGGTATGCGAAGGGCTGCAAGCAAATCGCTGTTCCAGTCGGATCCATCGCTGTCCAGCAAGCCGGTCATGGCGGTATTGCTCAGGTCTGAGGCATGGGTATCACCATCAGACAGGTTCCAGGCTATCCAGGAATCTATTGTGCCGAAGCATAGGTCTTGTTCTCTGTCTGGGTCTATGTTGTCGAGGATGGCTTCAATCTTGGTTGCGGATGCGTTTGGTGGGGTATGGTAGCCCTGCTCTACAAGCTCTATACATCTTATTACGGTACGTAAGTCCTGCCATCCAATTGCCGGTGCTACCGGCTTACCTGTCTTTCTGTCCCATACTACTGTGGTGGATCTTTGATTGGTTATTCCAACTGCTGCAACTGAGCCGGCTTCCCCGGCAACGGCTGATCCGAGCTCTATGGCATCTCGCGCCAATGCAGCCGCGTCGAATTCGAGCATTCCCGGGGCAGATGATACAGAATGCAGCTTTCTTTGCCGCATGTTCTTGACCTGTCCTTCCGGTGTAACCAGGGCAGCTCGAACAGTAGTGGTTCCTACGTCAATAACCAATATACTCATCAGGCCATATTACTCCTCATCACTGCCAGCCTGCATGTTCTCTTTTGCGACAGAGGGGGGTGCCTGTGTGGTCGGAGTTCCAGAGGCCGGGATGGCGGAAGTGGCAGGGTAAGGAGTTCCGGTGGCCGGAGGCATTTCCGACGAAGAGGAGGACGATACCGGTGAAACGTAATAAGGTTGTTCCGATCCTGGATAAATGGGAGGAGTGCGCCCAAAAATGCCGGTTATCATAGCGTCGGCTGCGAGAAATATTACCGCAATCCAGGTGAGTGTACTTGCAATCGCGAATTGCGGAGCCCAGGATGATCCTGGAAGAAAATGCTCCACAGCCTGCCTGTATACCATATATGCCCCAGTGGATACGATGGTTGTTAATGCCGTCATGGTGAGAAACGTCCGTCCCCATGAGACGACCAGGCATGCCAGTACCGCACAGAACAGAGAAATGCCTATCCATGGATTGGTGATGCTTCCTGCGGACAACCCGGCTACAACTGCCAATATAAGTATCTTTCCTGTGGAGAGCGGTCTGCGATTCCAGGTAAATGGTGATGTCAGGGTAGGCTCCTCAACCTCTGTAATTCCTGCCAGTGTACTCCCGGCATGGCCAGTACGGCCAACAGCAGTAGATTCCTCTGAACGTTTTCCCGTACCAGTAGCATCGTTATATTGCATAACGTTACTGGTGGTCGTTGGCCTATTACGAAGCCGGATGCGGTTTGTTCCCAAGATTCGGCCTGCCAGTCTTTTTAGCCGCTTTCGCTCCAGGTAGGATAGTAATACAATTAATATACATAGCAGCATGCCTACCGCAGAAAGTAACAATGCGATCCAAACCGGTGTCTGGGGCTTCCAGTCCAAGGAAATGTTCAAACTGCCGGATGAGCCTGGTGCTGGGTCCACCAGCCAGCCGTTGGCGAATCCGTCTATTAGTTCAGGTTTTGAGAGGATAGTGTCTTTTCCGCTGTGTTCACCATGTATATTCGCCTGCCATCCCAGGTTGTAACTTTCTCCCAGTACCAGCCAAAAAGGCCGGGTAGCTCCGGTTACCCTGAGGTTCATAGATACCGGTGTCTTGGATAGAACGGTAACTTTTGGGGTATTGCCAGTCGGTTGCCCATTCGGTGCCGTACTCATGAATGGAACACCCCCTCCCGATAGGGGTAATTCAGCTGATCCACCGGGAGCAGAGTCAAGTACGAGTCTATCTATATTGAAACCGGTTACATGGCCGTTTGCGGAGACAACTGTATTGTTGCCGGCACGCAATGTTACGCCGGAAGCATCAGGACCGCATCCCTCAATCCGGAGACCCTGACCCGAGAGGGCGGTAGATGAAGATCCGGTGATTTCCAGCCATAGCGGTTGTCCGTTGATCGATACAAGCCCCTTGCGGCATACTGCAGGGATGTTGGCCGGCGGTGGCGGTATAACAACCCCGGGGATACCGAGAGACGCTATACCGAGCGGCAAGGCAATAGGTGTAGATGAATAGTAATCCTTGGTATATACAAAGCGTACTGCAGTAAAGGTAAAACGTAGGTGGCGCCCGGAAATACTTGGGAAATGGATAGTGACCGGAGTGGCGACATCTCTTCCCTTGCGATTTGGGATGGGTGGAAGTTTTACATAGACATGCTGCCTGCTGCCGTTGGTAATGCGCATTGCCGTAGGTACCGAGTGAAAACCATCTGCAACGATCTTCATATTCAGATGGGAGATGGTCATCGGTGAAGGAGTGTTTACCTGTATCCAATCTCCCACCTGATATGATGCTCCGAAGCCGGGGGACCACATTACGGATGACTTCCCTCCCGGTGTTGCAGAAAGCGCTGCGGATGCGGTATCTCGCAGGTCACCGGGCAATCTCCCATTCGAATATGCGACTACCCCTGAGCCATTCGATCCCGGTACACCCACCAATTCATTTATCATGTTGTCAGGTATGAGGGCGCTTATCCTGGCGGTCCCGGATATGCCAAACCTCCTTGTATCGGGGAGCCATACTATGCGCCTAAGTTGGTGCTCCGGATCGCTGTGAGGAGGATATGGAGATAGCCTGTGGCGGTCCATGATGATTACGAGTTGATTGTGGATAGATGCACTGCCTGCGGCGCTAAGTAGGTCTTTTGGCATCAACAGGTTGCGGGTGGTGGATATACCCGGTATGCGTACCTCCGAGAACCCCACCGGCGGTATGGCGGCCTTTGAGCCAAGCTGGCTCCTATTGGTGCTGTCTATCCTTATTCTGAGTGTCTTGAATGTGTGCGGAGAAAAGGTTATAGTCTGCCCCTGCGGAGTGAGCGATGCCGCTGTCATATCAACAGTTATACCGTGTTGTGGAGCGGTAGAACCGTTCGGAAACTGTGGATTTGACGACTTGCTGAAAAACAGGGTGACCCTGGTAATGGACCGGTCGGACTTCGCAAGTGGCTGAACCAAGTTTATCTTGTCCGTGGTAATTGAATGGCGCAAATTCACCTGCCACCATTGCCCGGATCCTACGCCGAATGCACCGACCAGCCAGCTTGTATTCAGGTCACCGTCCAGTGCCATTGCCGGTTGGTATTCGGGGTTGTAAGCTATCGCATTGCCGTAGGAAGATGCTGTAACCGAGGCAACGTTGCCGGTGAACTGGGCAACCGTCATGGCCGATGCAGGTTGTTTCCCAAAGATTCTAAGTGGAGCATCGCTGGGGTGGCTGGCAGCGTAGTGTTCCGAGGCTATTTCGGTGTATCCAACATTCCCATGTAATAAGTCCCAGGCGAATGCACGTTTCTTGTTGGAGTCGGTTACCACCAATACGGCACCATTTTTGATGGCCTTGTCGAGCTGGCTCTTGTGCTTGTCCAGGGTGCCGGCATATAAAATTGCATTATTACCATTGAGCAGTCCTACACTGGCTGCATCGGCTATGCCGGATGCATCTCCATCTACCAGCAATTCGCTGTTGGTAGATTCTGCTCTTACTATGGGTCGTGGGTCGCTTACTGGCAGTACCTCCACAGGGGATGGCCAGGGAAGATCTGCGGGAGATTTAAGGACCTGCTCATCCACCCAGGGGATTGACGATATGTTTGGTGTTGGTTTGCCAAAACCTACAGGTTTGCCGAGCCCTGGGATGCCTGAGGCAAAATGTTGCCAGAGTATGCGTGGGTGTGGTTGGCCATAGCGTTCGTATTGAAGATTGTTCTGGACCAGGATATAACCAGCGGAAAACAGCCTTGCCATTGGAGCAAGAGCCTTCCAGTTATAAGCACCTTCCTGTATTGGGCTGTCTATCGCGTACATCATATCGGCGGTAGGGAGAGACCCCATGATGAGTTGCTCTCTGAGTATGAATTGGCAGGTGGATATGCCGGGGTAGATGGTGTCAATGGTGTCCCCGTACCTGTAAGCGGCAAAGTCCTCACCGGGTTCCACCAATACACGCTTTCCATTGCAGTGAGAGTCCAGCCAGGATGCTGCCTTGTACTCATAGGAAGGCAGAGGGTGGGGTTGGGTATAATGGCTTGGAACGGTAGTTCCATTCCATACTGCCGGATTTGCGAGTGCTATGATAGTTGCGCATACAAGTGCTGCTGCGACCCCTACCAGATACTTGAGTTTGCTATGGAGCCAATTATGCCTTGTTGTGCCACTTTCTTTGTAACGGGATAGTGTATGGCGATATAGTGCCGTTATCCCGAGTCCAAGTAGTACCGATGTACCCAATATGACCATTGGGGTAGCTCTGTCTGTGGAGCGTATGGCAAATCCTGCAGTAGTTTTGGTCATAAACAACTTGAGTAGTTCCCCTATGAAAGACGGATGCGTATAGGGATAAGTACCTACCGCAAAGATCATGCCGAATGCGATCAGGAATGCGAAATAGGAGCGGTATCTGAACGATATCCATATGGCTGACACAAAAGCAAGGATAGGAACTGCAAAGCTGAATGCCAGAGTTGTCAATTGCTGGGTCATCTCTGATGAGGTTATTACCCACAGCCCCAGCCTCCCACTGCCGTAAAAATACCAGTATCCAAGTCCCCTCAGTATCTCTGAAGCCAGAGAGGTCGAAGCTACTGCCGGGACAGTCTCTGTGTACTTGAGGACGTTGATGCCATAGGCGCCTTCCACGTACAATCCGCCAACCCACCACAGGGAAAGCAGGGTTGTCAACATTCCTATTCTCCAGGTAGCCCTCCAGGCCTCCTTCCAAGTGTGCTCCCTGGTTACCGTTACCTGGAAGAGGATCCATAGTACGGGCGCCAGGCCCAGATAGAGTACGGCTGTGGCGTTTATACCGCTTATCGTTGCAACTACTATGGCGAAGAGGGCCGGGTAGCGCCAACTCCCCGGCTGCTTGCGATTAGATGATAGGGTCTTTTCCGTATAGGCAATCATGAATGGCAGGCCTGCCCAAGCCAGGGTGATGACTGATTCTCTCCCGACATATTGCAGGAAGTACGGCGATATCATGTATGCCAGCGCCGCAACCGGCCTTCCGGGGCCTCGTATACCCAGAACCTTGCACATATACAGGACACCTGCCCCTGCACCAAACAGTATGCTGCCCATCCAGAGGCGTTCAGCTACCCATAGTGGTATACCGGCGAAGCGAGCCGCCAGGAAAAATGGACCCATTGGGAAGAGGTACCCTATCCGCTCATGGGTGACGGTACCTGCCGCCATGCTCGGGTACCACATATACATAGACTGCACCAGGAACCTACCGGGGTCCAGATAGAGGTAACTCTTTGTGTCCGACACCACCACTCCCGGACGGGAGGCCAACTGGGGAATATACCCTATCAGTGCTATAACAAGGTACTCGGCTACCCTGGATAGCCTTGACTGGGTATTCATTTGCCTGTGGCGGGCAGATCTCATAAATGCAGGATATTTTTTATCCGGCTGGGATACCGATGAAACAGTGCCCGTCGTTATGGCTGATTCTGTCATTGAGCTATATCGTTTTTCATATAAGGATCATATTTATGCTTGTCTCGACTTTTGTATGAGTAACATTTCGTTTGTTCGATTTATTTTAGCCGGAGCACTACACTAGATTATTGTAGATGATAGTGTTCACAGGCAAAGATTTGTTGGAGCCTTTAATATGGCAGATTTGACCGGAGAGCGGCCATTACCGGGGCGTACCCCAGATTCGCTGCTGGCATTCCATGTGGCCGGATATAGAGAGGTAAGACTGAGGCTTGGACCCGGGAGGCTGCTGGATGTGGGTTGCGGCGAAGGGTTTGCCTCTGCGGGGTTTGCGGCGCCGGGACGTGAAGTGCTCGGTGTTGACTATGAGTATAACGCCCTCAGTTCCGCCAGGAAGCAATACAGTGAGTCCGGGCTTCAGGTTGCCGCTATGGATGCTACAAAACTTGGTCTTCCGCGTGGCGGTTTTGATTGGGCATGCTCCTCTCATCTTATAGAGCACTTTTATACTCCCGAAGATCATGTCTCGGAGGTGGCCAGAGTACTAAAGCCGTCCGGAACCGCCTTTTTCATTACGCCAAACGAACCTGCCGATTTCGAGAATCCATTTCATGTTTATCCTTTCAGGAAGGATAGCCTTCAGAAGTTGCTCGGTAGGTACTTTTCGAGTGTGTGGATTGGCGGACTGGATGGGTCCTCTGCAGTGAAGGAGGATTTTGCCAGGCGACGCTCTCGTGCGCGAAAGCTGCTGGCACTGGACATATTCGGCATTCGCCGCAAGATACCTCGGTCATGGTATGTGGCTACTTATGAAAAAATACTGCCACTTGCTTACAGGCTGGTTGCCAGGCAGGATGTAGGTGGGTTGACAGGCATCTCCGAAGATGACTTCTACGTCACAAACGAGATTGATGACACTACGCTCGCGCTGTTTGCCATGGTAAGCAAGCCCATTCACTATGATCTCCCCGGTACCCGTTAGATGGGTCACAACTTGGTCGTTGCCGGATTGAGCGGTGGTATAGGTAGCGGCAAGTCTACCGTTTCCAAAGCGCTTGGTGGTCGTGGCGCGACAATTGTGGATGCCGATAAAATTGCTCGTGAAGTATGCCTGAATGGTTCTACTGCCTTCTACGCGATAGTGGATCGCTTTGGGCAGGGAGTTGTATCCGGCAGTGGTGAATTGGACAGAGAGAAGCTTGCTTCCCTGGTATTTGGAGATGAAGAAGCCCTTCGCGATCTGAACGCGATTACACATCCAGAAGTCGGCAGGGTTTTGGTGGAACGCAGAGTTGCGCTGGACGAAACCGGTGGAATAGGCATTTTTGACATACCATTATTGCAGCCCTACCACCGTGAGCTACTCAGACTGGATAAGATAGTGGTGGTAGATTGTCCTCCTGAGATTGCTATTTCGAGAGTTGTGGAGTCAAGAAATATGACCGATGAAGACGTACAATCGCGTATTGCGGCACAGATGGATCGGGATAAAAGGCTGGCGATGGCTGACTTTGTCGTGGACAACTCAGGTTCTCTTGCGCAGCTGGATAACGAGATAGAGAGGTTGTGGGCATGGCTGAGCAGTTTAAGGTAGCTTCGGTCGTTTGGTGTGCTGCCTGGAGCAGGTTATGGTAAGAGAAGCGCTATGGCTGAGCAGTTTAAGGTAGTAGGGCAGTTTCGTCCTGCCGGCGATCAGCCACAGGCCATTGAGTCACTTGCGGACGGCGTAAAGCAGGGTATCCGGTACCAGACTCTTCTCGGGGTCACCGGTAGCGGCAAGACAGCAACTATGGCTTGGGTGATCGAGTCGGTTCAGAGGCCGACTCTAATCATAGAACCAAACAAATCATTGGCAGCTCAACTCTCCTCCGAGCTTAGAATGCTCATGCCCCACAACCGCGTCGAATACTTCGTATCGTATTATGACTACTATCAGCCGGAAGCATATCTGCCTACCAGCGATCTGTATATAGAGAAAGATTCATCTTTGAATGAAGATATTGATCGGTTGCGCCACAGTGCAACTTCAGCACTACTCTTGCGCAATGACGTAGTGGTGGTTGCATCGGTCTCCTGTATCTATGGACTTGGGTCTCCCCAGGAATATCGAGACAATATGGTGGCTTTGACGGTTGGTTCTACCGTAGATCAACGAGAGCTGTTACGCAGTTTTGTCAGGTTGCACTACAGACGCAATGACATCGATTTGAGCCGTGGGCGCTTTAGAGTGCGGGGTGACATTATTGAATTGCATCCGTCTTATGAGGAATATGGTATAAGGATAGAGTTGTTTGGCGATGAGGTTACATCTATAAAACGATTCGATACTGTTACCGGCAGTGCGTTAGAATCGTTGGACGACATTGTATTGTTGCCTGCCACGCACTATATTGCCGGTGAAGAACGCCTGAAAAAGGCCATAACGTCGATTGAGGCGGAACTTGGCGAAAGGCTCAGGCAATTCAAGGCAGAGGGGAAATTGCTTGAAGCTCAACGACTGAAGATGCGCACCGAGCACGATCTGGAGATGCTGGCGGAGGTGGGTAGCTGCAGCGGCATAGAGAACTACAGCCGCCATCTGGACGGCAGGGAGGCCGGTGAGCCACCCTATACGTTGCTTGATTATTTCCCTCCAGATATGTTAGTCGTTGCAGATGAGAGCCATGTCGCAATACCTCAGCTGCACGGGCAGTTTGTGGGTGACAGGTCACGGAAGCTCACGCTTGTAGAGCACGGGTTCAGGTTGCCCTCGGCGCTCGATAACAGGCCGCTTACCTTTGACGAGTTTGTCGGCAAGGTTCCTCAGATGATCTTTATGTCGGCTACGCCCAGCCAATATGAGCTGGAGGTTTCCGGAAGAGTGGTAGAGCAGGTGATCAGGCCGACCGGGCTTGTCGACCCGGAGATCACCATACATCCCACTACCGGCCAGATAGACGATCTTCGCGAGCGCCTTACTTCTGCTGTGGCGGCTTCTCAACGTGCGTTGATTACAACTCTTACCAAGAAGATGGCTGAGCAACTGACTGAATATCTATCCGAGGCGGGATTCAGGGTGCGTTATATGCATTCTGATATAGACACTATAGAGCGGATCGATACAATAAGAGACTTGCGCTTGGGGGAGTTTGATATTCTGGTCGGTATCAATTTACTCAGAGAGGGACTGGATCTACCGGAGGTTGCACTTGTAGCCATTTTGGATGCCGATAAAGAGGGCTTCCTGCGATCCGGGTCGTCATTGATCCAGACCATCGGCCGTGCAGCACGTAATGTAGACGGTAAGGTGGTGTTGTACGCCGATACCATTACAGGTGCAATGCGCCAGGCTATCCAGGAGACAGATCGAAGGCGTTCTATTCAGAAGGCTTATAACGAAGAGCATGGGATCAACCCGGTCACCGTGCACAAGGCGGTCTCTGACATATTGGATTCCATGCGCTCCACTCAAGTTGCGTCCGGCACTGGCGTAAGGGCAGGTAGAAATGCTCATGGCAGAAAGGCGGGGCCGAAAGTGCCGGCTCGGGGCGGTAGGCTGACATTGGATGCCTTGGATGCCGATGTATCCCCTCTTGGCGCCACCTCCGGTGATGACAGTGATAGTGTAGGCGGTAAGGTAAAGCTAAGCGACGGCATGCGCAATATGGCAGGTGCGATCCCACTTTCGATCCCGCTGGAGCTGGAAGCCCGGTTGGAGCTTCTTGAGCGAGAAATGCAACGTGCAGCCAGTGAATTACGATACGAGGAGGCAGCGGCCATCCGTGATGAGATATTTGAGATACATAGGGATATTGCGATGGAAATCGAACGCACCGGGGAAATCGGCGTGACAGAGAAGACTACGGCCGGTAGCAGTCGTGACTAGCGCTTCGTCGCGGGAATCCCGTGGCGGGCTGGGCGAGCCGGTAACTATTACGTTTTTGGGTGGGCTGGGCGAAATTGGACGCAACTGCGCCTGCATAGAATCAGGCGGCCGGATGGTAGTGCTCGATTGCGGGGTAATGTTTCCTGAGCCGGATATGCCGGGGGTGGACCTTGTATTACCCAATTTTGATTATATTTACGACAGGGCCAACTCTGTAGATGGGATCATATTGACCCACGGACATGAGGATCATACCGGTGGCTTACCCTATCTTTTGAGAGAATTGAAAGCTCCTGTATACGGTTCTGCTCTTACTTTATCGTTGGTCGGCAGCAGGATAGAGGAAGCTGGACTTGCTGACAGGGCGCAGTATAGGGTAGTGCAGGATGGCGAGACCATAGAGATAGGGCCGTTTCGTGTGGAGTTCATCCCCGTCACCCACTCGGTGCCGGACGGCTTTGCTGTGGCATTCCATACAGATCAGGGGGTTATCCTGCATACGGGAGACTTCAAACTGGATCTTTCCCCAGTTGACGGGCGCTTTACCGACCTGGCGAGGATAGGGGAGCTGTCCAGATCAAGTGGGATCAGGCTCCTGCTCTCCGATTCCACCAATGCCGACGAGCCTGGTTATACTCCCTCGGAGTCTGTAGTGGGAGAGGTCATTGACAGGATAATAGCCACCAACTCCCACAAGAGGATAGTTGCGGCCTGCTTTGCCAGCCACATCCATAGGATACAACAGATAGCCGATGCAGCCAGGCACGCCGGACGAAAAATTGTCGCGCTGGGAAGGTCGATGGAGAAGAACATTGAGCTTGCCATAAGGCTTGGAATACTCGATCTGCCGGAAGACGACCAGGTTCCTGTAGAATCTATTGGAAGTATGGATCCCGGCAGGTTGTGCATCCTGTGTACCGGCTCGCAGGGTGAGCCGCTCTCTGCACTTGCGTTGCTTGCTGCCGGAGACAGCAAGATGATGAAGTTGGGTGAGGATGACCTTGTGATAATAAGTGCGCATCCTATTCCCGGCAACGAGTGGGCTGTTGGTAACGTGATAAACGGCCTTACCCGGAGAGGGGCGGAAGTCATACATACCGGCATCGAAGATGTCCATGTAAGTGGGCATGCACGCCGTGACGAACTGCAGATGCTCTTATCTATTGTCAAGCCGGAATACTTCATTCCGGTTCACGGCGAATTGCGTCACTTGGTGCGCCATGTCGAACTCGCCAATCGGGCAGGTGTAGATGACTCAAAGGCAACCGTTTGTGAAGATGGGACTAGTTTGAGGTTGGATGCCACAGGGCTGCACAGGATTGATGATGTACCGGCAGGATTTCTCTTTGTTGATGGCACCGTGGGCGATGTCAGTCATGGGGTATTGCGTGACAGGAGAGTGCTTGCCGAAGAGGGCATGTTGGTAGTCATGGCGGTGGTGGATATACACAACGGAGAGGTGATCGGCACTCCCGAAGTGGTGACCAGGGGATGGGTTCATGCCAAAGAGGCTGAGGACATGCTGGAGGAGGCTGCCAACATTGTCCATGACAGCCTGGAAAAGGCTATGGCCGATGGAGCGGAAGACGATGAAACCCTCCATCTGCAGGTACGTAGGGCATTGGGCAAATTCGTAAACGAGCGTACCAAACGCCGTCCCCTTATAGTACCTGTCGTAGTAGTTATGTGAATTGCCGCAGTGGGCTTTCCCTGTCGGCACTGGCAGGGCTTGCGTTTCCCTGTATTCAACATCTGTGAATTACACTCGTGTAAACTGGTGTCTGTATGTATATACTTGGACGCCATGACTACAACATCTGTTAAGCGGAAGACTGCCAATAGGAACACCGGTAAGAATACGGCCTCCGGCAGGGCGGCTGGCCGTAAAAGAGTCGCGGCCAAATCGACAACTACCAGAAGAGCTGTAAGCAGCAGTAATACTGCTCGCGGTCGCCATAGCATTAAGAATGGGTCGCGTAGCACGACAGGCAATCTCTCCGGAAAGCGTGTTTCTGCACGTAAGGCTGATACCGGCAAGGTAGCAGGTGCGGTTTCGGTAGGTAATCAGCCGGCTCAGTTCCCCGATGGCGGTATGGGTGAAGGTTTGGCTATGTCGAAGCGGTACAAGGTAGACCTGATATCTCTGGTAATTAGTCTTTGCGCGATATTACTGGCGATATCTCTTTACGCCGGCTCTTTGGGCCCGGCTGGAGTGCTGTCGAGACATTACCTCGGCGTATTGATGGGGATTACCAGGTTTGCCCTTCCCCCATTATTCCTTATTGTGGCAGTGTATATCGTACTACCCGCACGTCTGCTCAACGGACGGGTAGTGAAAGATCTACCCTGGCAGACTGGAGCCTCGGTTGTCGTGATGGGGTGCCTGTCCGGGCTTGCCGATATTGCTGGCGGTTTGCCGGGTATTTCTGTGCATCCAGCCGGTAAATTGCTGGAAGCAGGTGGGTGGGTGGGTGTAGGCATTGGGGGAGTGTTGAATGCAGGAATAGGAAGCGTCGGAGCTGTCATTGTCCTTGTCGCATTGGGGTTGTTTTCCCTATTGATAATTACCGGGATTACCCTACGTCAGGTCTTTCATTTTGTGGCCGGGGTGGTTGCCGGTTTGTGGAGTCTGTTCTATCCCAAAAAGCCGCTTAATTCTGTCGATCAGCCAGATGGGAGCCTATCTGTAGATTCTGCCGATGGATTCAGCTCGGGTATGTCGGAGGAAGCTGAGGCTACCGGCTTTGCCAGTGCCGTATATGGTTCTGAATGGTTGCACGCGGTAAATAGTGACCTGCAGAATGATTATGCTGATTCCCGGCAGGGCGAACATTCAGATTATTCTGGGGGTGTATTGCATGTAGACGAAGATACTCCGGCTGGCGGTTCCGGTATGCCGGATTCGAGTTCGGGTATGTCGAGCATGGATGCAGACCATGAGGGGGCCGCAGTGGTGGGGGAGTTGGGTAGTTATGCCGAGACGGTAGTCGAGGTGGGTGGCGGTGACGGGTTGAGTGCTAGCGGGTTAAGTGCCGACACATCATATTCCGGTCACGTGGATAGAGGGGGTACGGAGATAGGGGAGATTGCCGGGGTAGCCAGCCATACAGATGGTTCGGGTGATAGCGACAGAGAAGGCATCCAACAGAGGTTATTTGCCCTTAAGGGGCAGAGGGCATGGAAGTTGCCTCCTATCCAGTTGCTGTCACGTTCGGTCAAAGTAACTGTCGACAAGCGTGATATAAGCAACATAGGACGTGCTCTGGTCGGTGCGTTGGCTACCCATGGAGTAGAGACACGACTTTCCGGATTTACGGTCGGTCCTACGGTTACCAGGTATGAACTGGAATTGGGTCCCGGTGTCAAGGTGGCAAGGGTGACCAGTCTCTCTAAAGATATTGCCTATGCAATGGCATCTCCCGATGTGCGTATTCTGGCTCCAATACCCGGTAAGTCGGCCATAGGTATAGAGGTACCCAACAGGGAGAGGGAGTTGATTACATTGGGCGACCTCCTCTCTTCAAAAGATGCCAGGGCTGCAAAGCATCCACTGAGTATACCGTTGGGCAGGGATATATCGGGAAAGAGCATAATGACCAATCTTGCGGATATGCCCCATTTGCTCATATCGGGAGCTACTGGTTCGGGAAAGTCCTCCTTTATAAACTCCATGCTCACCGGGATACTACTCAACGCTACCCCGGAGCAGGTAAGGCTCATTCTTATTGATCCAAAGCGAGTGGAGCTGGGTCCATACAAAGGCCTTCCTCACCTTCTCACCGAAGTGGTCGTAGATCCGCGCAAGGCGGCCAACGCGCTTGCCTGGGCAGTAGAGGAGATGGACAGGAGATACAGATTGCTGGCAGGTGTGGGCGCACGTGATATTGGAGGCTACAACGAAACTGTAGATGCACTGAACTCTGAGCCTGTTGGGATATATGGCGAGTCTTCGGAATATGAGGAGATGCCGGAGAGAGGCGAGGATATGTCGTCGCAGGGTGTTGAGGTACCTCCGGAGGGTGGCGAGTCGTTGGAGGACGGCGAGTCGTTGGAGAATGAGGAGACATTGGAACCGTTACCTTACATAGTCATCGTCGTTGATGAGTTGAACGACCTAATGATGGTGGCAGCGCGAGACGTGGAAGAGTCGGTCTGCCGTATAGCTCAAATGGCAAGGGCTGTGGGTATACACCTCGTACTTGCAACTCAGCGTCCATCGGTAGATGTCATTACAGGCGTGATCAAGGCAAACATACCGTCACGACTGGCTTTTGCGGTCTCTTCATTGGCCGATAGCCGCGTTATCCTGGACCAGCCAGGTGCGGAGCGTTTGATCGGCAAGGGGGATATGCTGATGCTGACAGCTTCATCGTCGGTTCCAAGACGCATACAGGGAGCGTGGATAGATACCCGTGAGGTACACAGTGTGGTTGCTTACTGGAAGCGCCAGGGATCGGTACGACATGAGATAGATCTGGATGATGCCAACACTTCTGTAGTGTCATCATCCTCTTCACAGGACGACGATGATCTGGTCAATGCCGCTCTTGAGCTGGTGGTAAATGCCCAGCTTGGTTCGACTTCGATGTTACAGCGTAAGCTAAAAGTTGGATTTGCCCGAGCCGGTAGGCTTATGGACATTCTCGAGCGCAAGGGTGTCGTGGGTCCATCTGAGGGCTCAAAGGCGCGTGCTGTTCTTATGACCCCTGAAGAACTGTCCGAAATGAGAGCGCGCCGGCAGTAGGGGGAGATTGCGTGAGTAGTCCCCCTCGGATGCCAGGTAGACATGGCGGTATGTCTCATCCGGTGTTTGCCTATATGTATTCGCGGTTTGCCCCCGGTGCCGAGAGGCTGGGGGCTGCCAATCACCGGGAAGAGTTGCTCTCTGGAGCAAGCGGAAGGGTGCTTGAAGTAGGAGCAGGCACCGGGCTTAATTTTCGCCATTACGGCAATGCCGTGGCCGGGGTGATGGCCGTAGAGCCGGAGCCGCATATGCGTGAGGCAGCCATTCAGGCTTCCTTGAATGCTTCCGTGAGGGTGGCGGTCGTGGGTGGTTTGGATTCTCGCCTGCCGGTAGCGGATGCTACGTTTGATGTGGCAGTTGCATCCCTTATGCTTTGTTCGGTACCGGATCAGCGGGTGGCCCTCGCGGAGATGTATCGTGCATTGAGGCTGGGTGGCGAGTTACGATTTTACGAACACGTACAGGCCAATGAACGGACGCTGGCATCTATCCAGCGTGCAGTAGATACATTCTGGCCATATGTGGGAGCCGGTTGTCATACATCACGAGATACACTTAAGGTGATAGAGCAGAGTGGCTTTGTAATACAGTCAGTCCGCAGATTCCGTTTTCAGCCGTGTCTGATGTGTGTCCCCGTATCTCCCCATATTATCGGAGTGGCGCTGAAGGTATAAGTGCTGAAGAAGAGAGTATCCGGCTGATGCTTGGGCATGTGTCTATCGGCATGGTGGTGCATGAGGGAGCACAAGCGGCACCTCTGAAGTAAAGGAGCCCAGCGACGCCGTCATGGTTCCTACTTGTATATTGGGATGCAATATATTGCAGGTGTAGTACCGCTTGCCGAACTCTATGGTTACCCTGGGATCGGCTCCAGGCCATTCCAGTAAACTCAGATTTCCGGAGGTTACAATGCTGTATTGTGCCTTTTTGCCGGAATGTACTTTCAGCCATGATGGTTGTATGTTGCCCACAATGTAGCCGCTCAGGTCAGTGCTATCAATAAACAGACGAGAGGGTATCGAGTCTATTATTGCCAGTGCGGTATTTTGAGCGCTGCCCAATGGATCCATGCCTCCCTGACCTGTAACCGTTGCGATCATAGTAACCTGGGTGTTCCCTATGTAGCGGACGGCGGCCAGTACCACGCAACCTTCTGATTGGTAGGTGAACCCAGATTTTACTCCGATTACTCCGTTTTGGCCTATAGCGCTAACATAATTTTCCAGTACTCCAGCGTTTGGAAGGTTGATTTCAGGGTGGTCGACAATGCGCGCAAATGCCGGTATTGACATTGCGTCCATAGCGAGTTTGGTTAAGCTAGCCGCTGTGCTGACCGATCCCGGCGAAAAACCGGCCGGGCCTACATATCTGGTGGAGGCCAAGCCCAATGCTTTGGCTGTCCTATTCATCTTTGCCACGAATGCAGATGCAGTGCCGCTGTCCCAGCGAGCAAGTACATACGCAAGGTTGCATGCAGAGTGAACCATGAGTCCTTCCAGTGCCTGCTTTTCGGTCAGTACTTCACCGTGAACAATTGGAACGATGGTTTCATCATTCAACTCGTCGTTGTACGTAGTCTCTATGTCGGCTTCGTCGACACGTATTGCCGGTCCATTCTCACCTGGAGAGAGTGGGTGATCTTGCAAGATGACATACGCTGTCATCATTTTTGTAAGACTTGCTATCGGTACGGGTGGATTGTCAGGCAGGTTGCTCTCTATGAAGTTCAACCCTTCGACCCCAACGGCAGCCTCTCCAGTGGCAGGCCAGGGGATGCCCTTTATGCTGGAGACTAGCTGGATGGAGTTTACCGGTCGGGCGGGATCGCCGGACGATACTGAGGTGAGCATACTTTCTTTGGGGTTGGCAGTGAATGGCTTATTGGGCGTATGGCTGGATCCAGGATAGTGCGATTGCTCATAGCGGATTGTCAGTGTGCCGATCTGTGCGTGCAACGCTCTGATCAACCCGCTGGAGGGTACGGCATATAATTGTGTATACTCTGACGTCGGCGCTGAACTGCCAGCGGAAAGCAGGGCAGACACTGCCACTATTGCGATACTGAGTCCTGCAGCTATAGCTAAACGTACTTTCATCTTACTATCGGTATATATGATAGCTTAACGACTATATGAGATAGTTTTAAACGGTCAAGTGGTCGGTGGAGAGGTAGAGTGTGAGGCGATGAGGCAAGTGTGTAAGGCAAAAGGTGAGGAGAGGAAAGCATGAGAGCGAGAGTACCTGCATCAGCAGCCAACCTAGGTCCGGGATTCGATGTCCTGGCGCTTGCACTGGGATTGTATATAGAGGTGGAGATAGAGCCTGCGGATAGATTGATAGTTCGAAGTGCCGGAGAAGGTGCTGAGTTTGCAAATGATGCCAACCATCTTGCAGCTATGGTGGCCATTGAAGTTGCCGGTCATGATAGGCTGGCAATCTCAGTTCGTTCCTCTATCCCGGTAGCGCGAGGACTGGGGTCATCTGCTGCTTTGGCCATAGCGGCGGCTGCAGCTGCAGGATCGCGTGATCCTCTCTCGGTCGGTGCGGAGATAGATGGGCACCCTGAGAACGCTGCCGCCTCATATTACGGTGGTCTTGTGTCGGCAACTGTTATCAGAAATAAAGTTCAAGTAGCCAGGTTCCCGCTTGACGATAGGATATCATTTGTTGCTTTAGTGCCTGATCAGCCGCTTTCTACCAAAAAAGCCAGATCAGTTCTTCCGGAGATGGTACATCGTGCTGATGTGACCTTCAACATGGGCAGGATGGCCATGTTGCTTGCAGGGCTTGGTGACATGTCGAGATTGACCAAAGATGTATGTGCAGACAGGCTGCACCAGGATTATCGTAGTACATTGTTTCCGCAAGCCCCTGAGATCATGTCTGCCCTGCTCGAAAGAGGAGCCTTGGCCTCCTGCTGGTCAGGTGCCGGTCCGACGTTGCTCGCTATATGCAAATCCTCTGATGTTGCGACGATAGTGGCAGAGGGAAGTAGCATCCTGCAGAGCGTAGGCGTGAGAGGTCGCGTGTTGCAACTAAAACCCGATCTGCGTGGTTTACTGGTAGACGACGAGATTCCCGACTGGTAGTCATTATCTCCGGTACTCTATCAATGGCCGGATGCCGTTTTAGATCCATCGAGAACAGGAGATTAAGTCCTGTCATAAGCGTCGAGCAGAATGCTACGATCTGCCTCAGCCGTCATATTTGTAAATAGATCATTTTATGGTAGACTTGCACTACAGGCATACGGTTTGGCAAAGCTCTGAAGACGGGCAGGCTATACTTTAAGATGATATCTGGAAAGGAGCGTAAATATGATTACTCGTGATCGGCTATATATCGGAGGGGCATGGGTGGAGCCTACGGACTCTTCTACCATGGAAGTCATCAATTCTACCACCGAAGAGGCAATGGGAAGTATTCCTATGGGGAATGCAGCGGATGTGGATAAAGCCGTCTCTGCGGCCGTCGAGGCATTCAATGATTGGTCAAACACCTCACGAGATGAACGGGCAAAGTTCCTTTCCATGATACAAGAGAGGCTATCTGCGCGTATTGACGAGATGGCTTCTTTGATCTCCGGTGAGGTGGGAACTCCATTAGCAATCTCCAACCTGGTGCAGGTTGGTTTGCCTGTCATGAGCTTTTCCTCAATGGCCCAGCTTCTCTCTGAGTTCAGTTTTGAAGAGGAAATTTCCAACTCGCTTGTCGTCCGTGAACCTATAGGGGTTACCGGATCCATTACTCCCTGGAACTACCCATTGCATCAGATAGCTGCAAAAGTAGCTCCTGCACTGGCTGCGGGATGTACGGTAGTTCTAAAGCCCTCCGACGTTGCGCCTCTTAACGCATTTTTGCTGGCAGAGATTATTGATGAGATTGGATTGCCGCCAGGGGTGTTCAATTTGGTGAGTGGTCCCGGTACGGTGGTTGGTGAGGCTATTGCATCTCACAAGGATATAGATATGGTGTCGTTTACCGGCTCTACGCGAGCAGGAAAGAGGGTTATGCAACTGGGTGCCGAAAATGTGAAGAAGGTAACCCTTGAGCTTGGCGGTAAGTCGGCATGTGTCATATTGCCAAGTGCCGACCTGGCTGCAGCGGTTGCAGGTGGGGTGTCAATGTGTTTTCTGAACTCCGGGCAGACATGTTCTGCACTGACCAGGATGGTAGTGCCGAGAAGTATACTTGGTGAGATTGAGGAATTGGTGGTCGCGGAGACTGCGAATTACAAGGTAGGTGACCCAATGGACTTTACTACTCGTATAGGTCCGCTGGTTTCAGCCGCCCAACGCGACAGGGTACGTGGATATATTCAAAAAGGGATTGACGAGGGTGCCAAGCTGATTGCAGGTGGTGCAGAGCAGCCTGAGGGTATCGATAGGGGATTTTTCGTTAAGCCCACGGTCTTTTCAGAAGTCGACAGCTCTATGACCATTGCTCAAGAAGAGATATTCGGTCCTGTGCTTTCGATACTGCCCTACGAGGATGAAAATGATGCCGTGCGGATAGCCAATGATACGATATATGGTCTTGCAGGCGCCGTCTGGGCTGGCGATCTGGAGACTGCAGAGAAATTTGGCCGTAAGATGCGCACAGGGCAGGTCGACCTCAATGGTGGCGGTTTCAACCCCATTGCACCATTCGGCGGTTACAAGCAGTCTGGTGTAGGTCGTGAGCTCGGCCATTTTGGTCTGGAGGAATATCTTCAGGTTAAATCTTTCCAGCGTTGATTCCCAAGGTAGGCACTTAATTAGGTGGCCTTTTGCTGAGACGACGTGTGAATGGTGGGCTGTTATCCGGATTGATACCTGTCCTCATAACCAGGCAATGGGTATCTGTAGATGCAGCAATCGCAGTTCATTGTAGCATTACCATACAGCGCCTCATCGTAGCGTATCCAGGCCAGTTCCACCAGGCGCTTATCCGGCCATAGTTCATCGGCTACGGCAACGGTTGTTCCCGGTTTGCTGGACGACCACTCTGCAGCCTGCTCTCTAATCCTGTCCAAGAGCAAGCCGGTGAAGATAAAGTACGGTACGACCGATATACTTCTGGCTCCCAGAGCGTAGCAACGTTCGAGTGCTTCCGGTATTCCAGGGGCGGCCAGCGACACAAAAGCCGGCTCGACTATGCCTATGCTTGGCGGTACTGTACTTTCCGGTGGGGCAATGGCTGGAATACCTCTGGCATGTTCCCTTGAACCCAATCCTCTGCCGTCTGCCAGTAGTCTGGCTACTTTGGCCAGGTCGGAGTTGGCATCGGGATCAGTAGAGCCACGACCGGCCAATACCACGGCGTCGGATTTATCCGCATTGGCTTCGATAGCCCGTTTCTCAGTAACGTCCAGTACAAAAGGGTGTATGCCGAGGTTGCGTGCGTACACAGTATGAAGCCCAGCATGCGACTTGCGTGCGTTCATTAGTATGGCAGGCCCGTCATCTTTCATGTGCCCTGCCCCGAGCAGCACCAAGGGAACGGCAACTATCCTGTTTGACCCCATATCTACCAAAGCATCTATTGCATTTTCCAGTGTCGGGCTGCCGGTCTCTTGTGCGAACTCTATAAGACCGTAAGCGACCGGGGTATTTGGCCTGGCGTCCTGTACGGAGTTGGCGAAATCTCTTAGCTGGCGGGCACCTTCAAGTGACCTGGTGCCATGTCCAATGACCAGCATACCGTTTAGCGGGTTAGTGCTTCTATCGGACTTAAAAGATATAGGATATGTTTCTGCCTTACTCATAGGGCATCCTCTTTTTCTCTATGGTGACCCTGTATATGGCATTCATGCACGCAGCAGTAGCGGCAGAGCCACCCTTTGGCCCCACATTTGTTATGGCTGGGAATGAGTACTGTACAGACAGATTCATAAGGCGGTTTTTTGCCTGTTCCGCACCGACAAACCCTACCGGCAGAGCCAGCACTCCGGCCGGTCTTAAGTGCCCTGATTCTGTTATATCCATTAGCTGTTCTAGTGCGGTAGGAGCACAGCCGATTATAAAAAGTGCGTTGTCACGATATTGGCTTGCCGCTTCAAACATAGAGGCGGCAGATACAGTCGGTATATTTGGAAGGCTTGGTGTATTGGTGGTGCTGTTGTCCTGTGGCTCAGCAATCAGATCCTCAGCCGGCGTGCTGGGGGCATCTGTAGTATCGCCTCTCTTGGTATGCGGATGATCCGGCAGCGACAGCGCACAGATTGCCCTTTGCTTTAGCGCTCCAGTCAATCCTGATCGGGTCATCTCCACGTCGGTAATTATTGGGTAACCTGCGTGCAGCGCTGTTATTACTTGGTTTACTGCATTTTGACTGCACCACAGCGATCCGGCAAGCTCTTTGTCTGTAGTTGCATGGAGTACCCTTGCGGCTAGGGGAATCAGCTCACGAGAGACGTTGAGCTCCTCCAGCATGGGCTGGATTATAGAATAACTTTCTGCTTCGATAGGGTGTACTTCTATGCTATCCATAATAGTCGAGAAGGCATCTACCGGACAAACCTCTACACACTCCGTACAGATATCGCAGAGCGAGTAATCTATGGAAAGAGTGCCCAGGTTAATCCGGATTGCCCGTGTATGGCAAGTGATTATGCAGTCGCCACAACCCCGGCAACGAGAGTAATCAAGCTGTATAGATGTAACATCCCCGGTGGTGACGCTCATGCTACCAGCTTACCAATTATGGCTACCCACCCAACTGCATTCTCTGGTATCCTCTGGGTGCGTACATAGTGTTGCCATGCGTTATAGTCTGAGGTGACCCAATCAACAGGCATGTGGTCATAGTACAGCAGTCGTCATCCAGCTCACCCAGGGTTATGACGCTGTATTTTTCACCCTTCCTGGCTGCCTGGTCTACGATTCCAACGGGAGTACCTGCAGGCAGCACCTTTAGCAGTATATCGCGGGCCATAGCCAGATTCATTGGGCGCTTTGATGACGTTGGGTTGTATATTGCTATAGCCAATCCTGCAGATGCGGCGGCAATAAGCCGCTTCTCGATCACCTCCCACGGTGTCAGTAGGTCGGATAGGCTGATATAAGCATGATCATGGCCGAGCGGGGCTCCAAGTAGAGCCGCAGCTGCCTGTGCCGCCGATACGCCCGGTATTACTCTGATATCCATATCCTGGACCCAGGGATCATCATGTATCGTGTCCAACACCTGGAATACGGGTGAAGCCATGGCGTATATTCCCGGATCACCCGAGCAAACAAGCGCCACGTTGATTCCACCGGCGGCTGATCGTACTGCACGTTCGGCTCTTGCCATTTCAGCACCTATGGGCGAGCGTTCTACCTGCTGGGAACGGCCAAGCAGAGGTGAGCACAGGTCGATATATGGTTCATATCCGATTACCAACCCTGCGCTCTCGATCGCTTCGGTGGCGGCCGGCGTACGGTACATGACATCTCCAGGACCTATCCCTACAATAGAGAGCGATCCGCGTTTACGAATACGCTTTGCAATTGCTACCGTTGCCTGGTTCCCGACCTGTTTTTCCACTACCAATTCAGCTCCAGGCCCGCCTGCCGCCAGTGCAGCAGCCTCTGCAACGCTTGGAGTTCCTACCGCCTGCTTTACCGCATGGCTCGGATTTGGCGTGTCTATCATAGATAGCTCTTCAGCCGTATAGGTGCGCACGGGTATACCGGGATATTGCGAACTGAGATACTCCATTGCCGGATGATACATTCTGGTAACGATTGTCGAAATTGATTCAATTGAGTCGGCGGTCAGCTCCTTGTCTCTTATTACACTACTTACCAGATGATGGAGATCCTCCGGCTTGCACGGTGTAGAGAGTCCGACTCCTATGGTAAGGAGTCTATCTGAAGCTGTAGCTTTGTTCGGGTTGTCCATCCCGCAGGGAGGTTCTTCTGTAATGAGGTGCCGCTCTTTGCCATGTGGAGGCAGGACAGCGTGCTCTGGGTGTAAAGCAATGTATTCGTGAGGCTCCATTGTGGACTTGGAGTCGTGGTCTGTAGCGGTAGTTATGACGGCGGTTGCACCAAGTCTTTTAGCTACCTCACGTGCAATATCGTTTGCTCCCCTGGAATGACCCCCAAGTACTGGTACGACAAAATTCCCATGGCTGTCTACGCATATAATTGCCGGGTCATCATATTTACCGGAGAGCAGTGGAGCGATTATTCTTACCAGTGCGCCGATAGCCAGGAACACTACCATAGCGTCGCATCGTGGCCATTCTTCGGCGATTAGCGTTGCAGCCTTTCCAACCCTTACCTCATAGGGAAGCCGATTCGCCAACAGCGTAGTGCTCTCTCCTGATACGATTGATAATATTTTGGTCATAGCAGGCTATTGTAGGTTATCTTGGTGGTGGCCATAGCAGATTCTGGTGGTTTTTCTGAGGTATCGCCCGTGAAGATCATCTGGTGATGTGGGTAATTGTTGCAGGCATGTTACCCGGCATGCCTGTCTCTCCTGCTTTGCCCCCCAGGTCTCCATATGCCAGGAATACCGGGTTGTTTGGTACCAGCCGGAGTGACCCATCGGGCAACCTCCTGGTCTCTGATACCGAGACTTGAACCATCGATCCCAGTATCTCGGCCGCCGCTGCCGCACGATCCAGGGCAACATAGCTGGCCACGATTCGTTGCGGGTGGGGACTCATCCCTACCAGTGCTTCCAGTACAGGTAGTTTACCCCCCCCGGCAAACACTCTGTCGGGCGCAGGCAGCCCACTGAATACATCCGGGGCAAGTCCATGTATCGTATGTACCCGCACTCTATGAGATAGGGCATTGGCCTGTATATTCCTGATTGCCTGCTCCTCTTTATCTATGGCCAGTACCGTGAGTCCCGGTGAAAGCTTTGCCGATTCTATCGCTACAGAGCCGCTACCGGCGCCGACATCCCAGAGGACTCCGTGTGCCGGCAATTCCAGTTTGGATAAGATAATCGCTCGCAACTCGCTGCCGGTTATTTGACCTCCAATGGCCTGGAAGGAGCTATCCGGCAGACCGAATTTGATTGGAGTTGAATTGGGTTCAGTGGTAAAGCTGATTGTAGCTTCATCCAATCGCCGGGTTTCGAGCGAAGCCGGCTCATAGCCACCTATAGGGATTCCATTTATTCCGAGAAATATGCTCACCGATACAGGATCAAACTGTCCCTTCACCATCTCTTCAAGGCTGAGCTCGTCAACATACTCTGTCTCTGTGCACAGATTTGAGCACACATACGCTTTTGATACATGGGCATTTCTGGCCAGCAACTCTCTGGCCAGTTCTTGTGGTGGAAAAGATGGAGAAGTAAGTACTGCCGATTTGAAAGATGACAGTATGCGAGGGATAGCCAGTTCACTTGGCCGCCCGTGCGCAGATACGATAGTAGCATCGTCCCACGGTACTCCTATCCTGGCAAATGCCATGGATATCGATGATACAGACGGGTATACAGCTATTGATTCACCACTGACCAGTTGTAGTAGCGCTCGCAATACTCCAAAAAACCCGGGATCACCGGACGCCAATATGGCTATCCTCGTGCCATTGGATGCCCATTCAGCGAGCATCTCCAATGCGGCAAACATATTGTGACCATACTCGACCGTTTTTATTCCCTCACAGCTTGGCCCAAACTTATTGTGCATGGTCTTAAGTAGCATTTTTGATCCGCAGATACATTCTGCATTTTCCAGTGCAGTGCGCGCTTCAGAGCATATTAGCTCTATCTGATTGCCCAACACGCCTATTACAGCGACGTTGGCCGGGCGATGAGCCGGTGCTTTGTTGTGTTCGTAGGCAGCGGATTTGGAGGTATCCTGCATAGTTGCATTATAGTATGATGAGCAATCCGATGGACAATGCTTGCTGTATTATGAGCGTTATCACCACCTCTTCAAACCGGGTTGATGGTTCTGCACTGGGTCGACCATCACAGGGCATTTGAAAAATAATTCTCTTCTTTCTTGGGCACCATCTTTGGGGGTGTGATATGATTTTATTTTTAGTCGAGACACGATTATGTAGAGAGGAGATGCTATATATGCAAGGATCACCATCGGGTATGCCACAGGGTAGTGGTATACAACAATACCCTGCTCAACCTGTTGCGTCAGATGGGCTTATTGCAGGATTGTCCATAGCTTATTTCATTATTTTGTTCCTGCCGTGGACGAAGTCTACCTTTACTGTTCCATATGGATCATCGTCAATGTCGTTTTCTGCTCCTTTTTCGATGAACGGATGGGGTGGTGCGGGTGCAGCCGCAGGAGTTTTCGCATTTTTGCTTTTTATATGGGCTGGTATCCGGCTTGCCAGGATATCCATGCCTATCCCCAACCACTACCGTAGCTTGATAGCGGCGGTTCTTGGTGGTCTGGTATTTCTTTTTGGCCTGTTGCGTGTAATCACGAATTTGAGCCTGCTTACCAGTCACATGGGCCTGGTGCTTTATGTCTACGGTTTGTTTGCATGGCTGGGGCTGCTTCTTGCCATCGGTGTACTCTATGCAGCCTGGGGGGAGTGGCGCGCATGGCAATTTGCTCAAATATCCAAGGTTTCTGGCAATTATCCTGCAGGCACAGCTGCTCCTGGTATGTTTCAGGGAACTCCGCAACAGGGTGCTCCCCAGCCCGGCTATCCTCAGCAAGGCTATCCGCAACAGGGTGCCCCCCAGTCTGGCCCGCAGCAGGGGTACCCCCAACCCGGTTACCAGCAACAGGTACCCTATCAGGGTGTAGGCATACCCCAGGAGCCGGTACCCCAGGAGCCGGTACAACCCCCAGTGCAGCCTGAATATTATGTCCAACCCGCTGGTACACCACCGACCTCCCCGCAACCCACACAACCCTCAGGGCTGCAATGTCCACACTGCGGCAACCAAAACGCACCAGGGGTATCGTTTTGCACATCATGCGGTGCTCCTCTTGCAGTGAGTTAGCGAGTTAATGTATAGCCTGGGTGGAGAATATATGCTCAAGTCGTGATGTCGTAGAAAAGATGTGAGATAGTAGAAATTACAACTTATCATAAAGGAGGTATTACCAATGCAAGATCATATTGAAGGAACCACCATGCCGGTACTCGTTGTCGAACTCCAGCAGGGCGAGGCTGTTATTACCGAACATGGTGAGCTTTCCTGGATGTCGCCGAACATTGCCATGGCTCCCCAGAAGGGCCAGGGTATTATGGGCAGGATATCCAGAGCCGTTGCAGGAGGTGGTTTTGGTGTAACGCGTTACGAGGCAGCCAATGGACCCGGAACGGTAGCTTTTGCCGCCAAACTCCCCGGTAGGATTTTTCCGGTGGATCTATCCACTACCGGGTCAGTCATGGTCCACCGTGATGGCTGGTTGTGTGGAACTCCGGATGTACAGGTAAGCATAGGTTTCCAGCAGAGTTTCGGGAGTGGCCTCTTCTCCGGTACCGGCTTTATGCTCGAAAAGCTGGATGGTGCCGGTCGTGCCTGGTTGGAACTCTCCGGGGAGATAATCCAATACGACCTGCAACCCGGCCAGCAGATGCTCGTTCATCCGGGCCATGTCGGAGCCTTTAGCGCATCCGTGAACTGCAGCCTTTCCAGAATACACGGGGTATCTAATATACTATTCGGCAAGGACGGCTTTTTCTTGGCGTCACTTACCGGACCGGGCACGGTGTGGCTGCAGACTATGAGTTTGCCTCAGCTTGCCGGTGCCCTTGCACCGTACCTCCCAGGTAACAGTGCAGGTGGTGATATGACTGCCGGTGCTGCCGGTGGAGTAATAGGCGGCCTGCTGTCCGGTAGGGGAATATAGTTTATTAAGACTTTTTAAGTTTGTCTACCAGGTTGGAGGGCAGGGTATCGTAGTGGTCGTGGATGGATCGGAACTTTCCCCTACCGCCTGTCAGTGACCTGAGGTCAAGTGCATATCGCGTTATTTCTGATGTGGGCACGAAAGCAGTTATCGTCGTCATGTGGCTGGCGATGCCGTCAAGTGATCCCGGTTCTGATCCCTGTACGTGTCCACGCCTGGAACTTAGGTCGCCGAGTATGTCTCCCTGGAGGGCTTCTGGGACACTCACCTGAATTTTGGATACGGGTTCCAGCATGACGGGACCGGCATTTGAAAGCGCCTCCCTGAAAGCCAATGCTCCTGCCATCTTGAAACTTAGTTCGGATGAATCTACAGGGTGGTACTTACCGTCGTAGCAAGTCACATGTATGTCTACTACGGGGTACCCGTAAGCTCCTCCCTGCGCCATTGATTCTTCTATGCCTTTTTGTACCGCCGGTATATACTGCCTGGGAATAGCCCCACCTACCACCTCGTCACTGAATACAAATCCTCCTCCTCGTTCTAGGGGTTCAATACGTATATTCGCCACTCCATACTGGCCATGCCCACCGGTCTGTTTCTTGTACTTTCCCTCACCCTGTGCCTGGCGAGTTATGGTCTCACGATATGGAATGGCTACTTCAGTTACCGATACCTCTACGCCGTTTTTACGTGCCAGCCGTTCGAGCAATATGTGTATATGCGTATCTCCCATTGCCCATAGTAATGTCTGATGTGTCTCATCCACTCGCTCTACTCGAAGCGCTATATCTTCATCCTGCAACTTGTGGAGAGCGGTCATCAGTTTGTCCTCGTCATCTTTTGTTCGCGGCTCTATCGCAACAGCATAATTGGCGTATCCCACGGGAGGTGCTTCGATTGTGATTGGGAACCCCTTGGCGCTCAGGGTATCAAATGTGGAGACGTTGGCCAGCTTGGGAACTGCCAGAATGTCACCTGCCATAGCTGCCGAGACGGGTTCAGAGTGCTTTCCGCGCAGTAACTCAATGACGTGAAGACGCTCTTCGGTGTGGTTGGTGGAGTTGATCAGCGTAGAATCAGGTTTGACAGTACCGGAAAGTACTTTCATAATTGATATCTTGCCCACATAAGGATCACTAAAGGTCTTGAATACTCTTAATACCTCTTTTTCTTTGGGATCGCAGGGTACCTCCACCTCGGTATCACCGGCTATGGCCGTGGGCCCGGGTATCGAATCCGGCGAAGGCCCTATAGAAACAATGGCTTTTGTGAGCAGATCAACCCCTGTATCATTTGCAGCCGATCCACACAGCACAGGGAAAACGTCGCATCCAGAGACTGCCCTGGAAAGTGTTTTGGACAACGATTCCTGGTCTGGCAGGATGCCTTCAAGGTATTTCTCCATCAAATTATCATCTGCTACTACTGTTCCCTCAATGAACTTCTCCCGCATACTGCCGACAGTGTCCACCAACTCGGCCGGTATATCTCTTGTTGCCGGCTTACCCTGGTCGTAGTCGATGTATGTATTGCCGGCGAGATCGACTATTCCCCTGAAACCGGAAGCTGCTCCTACGGGTAGCTGGGCAGGGAGGATGCCTTCACCCAATTCCGTGCTTGCTTGGTCCAGGATACGGTTGAAATCGGAGTTGTCCCGATCGAGCTTGTTTACAAATATCATTCTTGGCAGGTGCAATGAGTTCAGGTAATCCCACACCTCCCTGGTCTGTGGTTCTATTCCTTCCACTCCAGATATGACCACCACAGCAAGATCCACTACAGACAGAGCGGTTCTTACTTCTTCAAAGAAGTCAACGTACCCCGGACAGTCGATTACGTTTATTTTTACCTGCTCGGATACGAACGGTGCAAGCGTTATTGATACAGACATATGGTGATTGATCTCTTCGGGCTCGAAGTCACATACTGAGTTACCGGCATCGACCGACCCCTTTTTGGGTATTGCTCCACCGGTAAAAAGCAGAGACTCGCAGAGCGTCGTCTTACCGCTACCGTTATGTCCAACTAACGCTACATTGCGTATCCTGCTGGGCTGATATCCTTCCATCAGGTACCTCCCTTACTAGGCTGTTTCTTATATAGTATATGCTACGCGTTTTGGGCAGACTTTGCCAGTGGTGCGGCTCATTATGCATCCAAGCGGCCGCGCATGAACGTGGGGCAGCCTTTTTGGTAATCTCACAACATCCAATTGGCAGAGAATTGGCAGGGCATCTAAGGCTGAGGTATACTATCAATAAGGCTATGTTGAAAATAGTAAGGATATGTAATGCTTGATGGCCGGTGGCGTAAGGGTGTCGATAAGTCGACCAAACCTGTCGGCCAATTTCTGGTCAAGCTCGGTATAAGAGCCAATCACCTGACGCTATTTGGATTGGTCATGTCGGCGGTACTTGCAGTAGTTGTAGGAAGCGGCCATCTCATCTGGGGAGTGCCATTGCTTTTTCTGGCGGGTCTTCCCGACCTATTTGACGGCCCCGTTGCGAAAGCCTCCTCAAGTGCTTCCGTGCAGGGAGCGTTCCTCGATTCGGTGTCTGATCGTGTGTCCGATGCCCTGATGTTCTCGGGTGTTGCGTGGTACCTGATACGGGTACATGAGGGTGAGCTTGCCCTGTTGCCGGTTGCTATCCTGTCTGTAACCTATGTTATCTCCTACCAGAGATCGAAAGCAGAATCACTGGGCATATCTGCCAAGGGTGGATTGATGGAAAGAGCGGAGCGTTTTATCCTGCTTGGTGTAGCATTCCTGTCACCACAGGGTCTTGTTCCGGTTCTCTGGGTATTTCTGGGTCTTGTCAGTATTACTGCAATTGGCAGGTTCAGGCTGGTATGGGTGTCTGCTGCAAATGTTGCCACCTCTGCCGGGGCCGCGAGATCGTACAAGAGAGGTTGGCTGCCAGGAAGAGCATTCCAGCCGGTATCTACCACACAGAGGCGGGAGCCTATCGAGGAGAGGCTCAGGACATGGCGCATTGAGCGCCTGGATCGTAGGAGGGTAGCAAAAGATGCCCATAGGGCAAAAAGGGAGGACAGACGGATTCGGCGTAACGGGGAGTGGAGATCACAGGTAGACAAGATCAAATCATGGCGTACATCGTCGAAAGCTACCCGACAGGCTTGATTGGCTGAGTGCATTCTGACTTAAAGTACCTTATTTATCGCGGTATTGCTGCCGTACTACAGCTTATCCCTGAGTCTGCTGCAATCTTTGTGGCATCTTTGGTCTCGCATATTGTAATGAAATGGAATGCCGGTTACAGGTTTTATTATGAAGAGGCTGTCCGCAGAATGCTGGGCGATGGACTCTCTGAGAGGGAAATCAGATCATGGAGTGCAAGAGTGTCCGGAGCCTATGCGCGTTACTGGGTGGATGGAATACGGCTTAATCGTATGAATGGATATGATATAGATTCCAGGATGATGGTAGATTCCGGTATGGACCACCTGGTCGGCGCCTACAAGCGAGGTAACGGTGTTATCCTTGCTTTGGCTCACATGGGCAGCTGGGAGTGGGGAGGGGCTTGGTTGTTTCGCCAGGATATGCCGCTTGCCGCAGTGGCTGAAGTGCTGGATCCCCCGAAGCTTTTTGAATGGTTCAGCTCTTCAAGAGAGGCTATGGGCATTACGGTTATTCCACTGGATAAGGGTGCAGCCGGAAAGCTCTCATCCAATTTGCATAGTGGTGGCTTGGTTGGGTTGATCTGCGATAGAGATGTTACCGGGCAGGGAGTAGGGGTAGACCTGTTTGGAGATAAGGCATTATTGCCGCCAGGCCCTGCATTGCTGTCGCTCAGAACCGGCGCATCCGTGTTGCCGGCGGTGGTCTACCAGGGGCATGACGGCATGCATATAGCAACAATATCCGCTCCGGTGGAGTACGCTCCTACCGGCAATTTGCGTAAGGATGTAGCGGCTTATACGCAGGAGATTATTTGCAAGTTGGAGTCGCTTATAAGAAGAGCTCCGGATCAGTGGTATATATTCAGTCCAAATTGGGTATCCCAGAAGGATATATCATAAAAGAAAATGCCATGAGTCTACTTGGGCCATTTATGCATAGAGGAAGCAATGGTATTGACCGATGTTACAAGGTGAGTACCCGATATTGCGAGTAGTACTTCTTTGCCCTTACGCTCTGGATGTTCCAGGTGGCGTACAGGGACAGGTTATGGGATTGGCCGGGGAACTTTCAGAGATGTCGATTGATGTGCGGGTACTTGCTCCAGCCAGCGGATCCGGTGGAAATGCTACCCGGCATACAACCGCAGAACGATCCGGCAAGGTGCCTGATGAGTCGTCCAGTGAGCTTATTTGCAATCTGGAGGATTCCAATATGCTCAGGCGTGGTACGATAGGAATTGTTGGCAAGAGCATACCGCTTAGAGCAAATGGCTCAGTAGCTCCCGTAGACCTATCGCCGGTTTCATGGATGAGAGGCATTCACTCTATCGGGCAGGGAGGTTACGACCTTGTGCATATACATGAGCCGTTTGCTCCCGGCATCGGATATATGTGTATGCTGAAATGCAGGTTGCCTATGGTAGGAACTTTTCATAGGGCGGGGGCAGGATTTTCCTACCGGCTACTGTCTCCGTTGGCTCGTTACGGGGCTTCCAGGATAGATCGTCTCTGTGCAGTATCGTACGAGGCTGCAAAGACGGCATGTGTTGCGCTGGGAGAGGGCTACCTACCGGATAATAAGGATAGCCGTTCTATCGAGGTTTTATGGAACGGCATTGATACAAGACGCTTTACGGGGACACGCAGTATTCTTGATTCAACGTCACCTGTAATAATCTTTGTGGGCAGGCATGAGAAGCGTAAGGGGTTGCAGGTACTGCTGGAAGCCTTCAGGGATATTTCCGGCCTTCCAGAAAAACCACTACTATGGGTGGTGGGCGAAGGTCCTGAGACGGCCATGCTTCAATCTATGTACGGAGACGATCCGGGGGTAATATGGCTTGGAGTACTACGTGACGAGGAGCTGGCTGATAAAATTGCCGCAGCAGATATCCTGTGCGCTCCATCGTTGGGGGGAGAGTCGTTTGGTATGGTACCACTGGAGGCCATGGCAGCGTCTACGCTAATTGTTGCAAGCGATATTCCGGGATACAGGGCTGTAATTGGCGATTACGGCATTCTGGTGCCGCCCGGGAATGCCAGGTTGCTCTCCGAGGGGTTGATGCTTGGATTGGATGCGGTAAAAAACGGCAAGCCTCCCGCTTCTCCGGAGGATCTGAATCGTGCCAAAATACATGCTTCAGAGTATTCCATGCATGCTCTTGCTGCTTCTTATGCGGAAATATATGAAAATGTGGTGTCGCTCTCTGAGCGATAGGATATATAATAGTTTTTCTGATCTGTTTGTATATTGCTAAGAAGGGATATTGCTAGGAAGGGATATGGCTGAAGGTTACCGGAAAAATTACAAGAATAGAAATAATCGCCGTCCGCAGGGCATACGGCAGCAGGTTCCCGTCATCCCGTATAGCACAACCTCACCATGGGAGGCATCTACCAGGCATCACCGGGCAATTGATGCCAAGATCGTGATAATTTGTTGTGGCACTCCTGCCGTGCCGGCTGCATTGCTGGGATTGGCTACCGGTAGTTGGATCGTCGGTCCTGTCGTTGGAGTATGCATAGTGGCTGCCAGTGCATTTTTTTTGTGGAATAAATGTACGTCATGGCTACTGAGGAGTATCGGTTGTACTCCGGTAACCAGCGGGCAGTACCCGCGCGTCGTAACAGTTATACAGGGTATATGTGATTCGGTCGGCATTGGATTGCCCCATCTCTACGTAGTCGATGATCCAAGCATCAATGCGCTGTCTGCGGGTACGTCACAGCAGAATATATCACTTGTCTTTACCAGTGCCCTCGCCGATACTCTTGGCCCACTCGAGATCGAGGCAGCCATGGCTCATGAGATACTGCATTTGCGTTCGAGGGAAGCTACGGTCGGCACCCTGGCTGCATTTGCTGCATTGCCGCTGGTTGTTGTGGTTCCTGGCATATCGAAGGTGGTTTACTGGGTTTCCGGTAAAGGTCGTGAGTTGCCGGCTGACATAAGAGCCGTCTCCCTTACTCGCCATCCGCCTTCGCTATACTCGGCATTGAAATTGATGTCAGAGAGCGCTGGGAAGACGAGACTCTTAAAGACGGCTGCCGGCAGGGCAACGAAGTACCTCTGGACAGTGCCACTGGGGGAACGGCCAGAGACGACGAACCAGGTAAACAACGTTGATCATCCCTACGTGAGAATGTCCGCCCTTCAGGAGCTTTACTGATTTAGTGTAGTGTCTCGCTAATTATGCGCTTCCACCGGTATGTCGGCTGCAATGTATCCGACATGGCATGTATCGAGCAACAGTTTCGCGTGGTAGCATGGTAGATATGACTGATGATTTAACCAACGATCACCTTACGGGTACTTTCCAGGTCAAGCGCGGTCTTGCCGAAATGCTAAAAGGCGGGGTGATTATGGATGTAGTAACTTCTGAGCATGCCAAGATAGCCGAAGATGCCGGAGCTGTGGCAGTGATGGCGCTTGAACGGGTGCCGGCTGATATAAGGGCACAAGGTGGTGTGGCCAGGATGAGTGATCCGGCTCTGATTATGGAGATCGAGGAGGCTGTAACAATCCCGGTAATGGCAAAGGCCCGTATAGGTCATTTTGCTGAGGCCCAGATCCTGCAGTCTATTGGTGTCGACTACATAGACGAGAGTGAGGTGCTTACACCGGCTGATCGCGAGAACCATATAGACAAGTGGAAATTTGATGTTCCGTTTGTATGCGGTGCAACAAACCTGGGTGAGGCATTGAGAAGGATATCTGAGGGTGCAGCTTTGATCAGGTCAAAAGGTGAGGCCGGTACCGGCAATATAGTAGAAGCCGTCTATCACCTGAGATCAATTGTAGGCGATATCAAGAAGTTGGCAAGTGCAGACCATGCCGAACTGTACGCCTGGGCGAAATCACTTGGAGCACCTTACGAGTTGGTGAGGATGGTGGCTGATACGGGATGGTTGCCTGTACCACTGTTTTGTGCGGGAGGGATAGCTACACCCGCCGATGCTTCTTTGGTTAGGCAGCTGGGGGCTGAATCCATCTTCGTAGGTTCAGGTATATTTAAGAGTGACAATCCTTCCGAGAGGGCACGCGCCATTGTGGAAGCCTGCGTGCACTATGACGACGCAGGGCTGGTTGGCAGGGTATCGAAGGGATTGGGGGAAGCCATGCGTGGTCTGGACGATACATCTTATGGCGCCAGGCTGGCGGAAAGAGGCTGGTAGTATACTGGTATAGTGTTAGTTGGCATTTTGGCATTGCAGGGTGATTTCTTTGCACACGCTTCAGCTCTTGACGATCTTTCTGTAGATGTAAGGTTTATCAGGTGTCCATCGGACTTGGATGGTATTGAAGGATTGGTTATTCCAGGCGGGGAGTCGACCGCCATGTCGCTTCTTATCCAATCTTCCGGTCTGTATGCGCCGCTCATGGGGTTGTTGAATAGCGGGTTGCCGGTGCTGGCCACATGTGCCGGGGTGATTATTCTATCCGGGGAGATCGTAGATGGTCGTGACGACCAGATATCCTTCGGGATGCTGGATCTATCCATCAAACGAAACGGTTACGGTAGGCAGCTCCAATCCTTTGAAACAGACATAATGCTCTCTACGGGCGGCTTTCATGCAATCTTCATCAGGGCGCCGCGTATACTAAAAGCCGGCTCGGATGTGGAGGTGCTTGCAGCCATTGAGGGTGTAGCTGGTCATGACGGAGCAGATGTGGTAATGTGCAGGCAGGGGTCGATACTGGCATGTACGTTTCACCCTGAATTGACGCCGGATCGGAGCATTCATTCAATGTTTGTCGATCAAATGAAGCGTAGAAAATAAAGCGTAGGTAATAAGTTGTTTGGAAAGGTAAGGTGCATCTAGTCGTATGTCGGGGCATTCTAAGTGGGCAACCACCAAGCACCGTAAGGCTGCTGTGGATAAGGCTCGCGGGAAACTCTTTGCAAAGTTGATTCGCCAGATAGAGGTGGCTGCCCGTGAAGGTGGGGGAGACGTAGACGCAAATGCCACCCTGCGAACCATGTATGAAAAAGCACGAGCCGCTTCGGTGCCCATGGATACCATAGAGAGGGCAATCAAACGTGGAACCGGTGAGCTGGAGGGAGTGCACTACGAGGCAATATCGTACGAAGGATACGGTCATGGTGGTGTCGCCATTGTTGTAGAATGCCTTACCGACAACAAAAACCGTACCGGTGCAGATATACGAAGTATTTTTGGCAGGAATGGGGGATCCATGGCTGAACCCGGTTCGGTGTTGTGGCAGTTCAACAGAGTGGGTCAGATATATGTAGACGGATCCATTGACGAGGATGCAGTCATGATGGTGGTGCTGGATACAGGTGCCGAAGATGTAGTAAAAGATGATGACGGATGGCTTGTCACATGCCAGCCGGCGCAGTTACAGGCTACAGTCAAGGCGCTGAATGACGCCGGTATCGAGATAAAGTCAAACGAATTGGCATTGACAGCCTCCAACCTTATAGGTATCGAGGACGAGAGCGATGCCAAAAAAATCATTAAACTGATGGAAGCACTGGATGATCATGATGATGTCCAAAATGTGTGGTCCAACTTTGACATCCCTGACAGCGTTTTGGCCGCAATAGACGAATAATCAATTCAGCTGCGGGAATGTGGCGGTGGTGACATCCTCCCCGCCCTTATGGACGAGGCTTGCGCTCCCGCTTGGTCACTTGTGTGTGCGCAACCAGAGGAAGGCATGCAACTTGCACTGCATTGCTGCACTTCTATACTAAAGTTTTTATTATGGCTTCACCTCATGCAGGTAGAGGAGAGTTGCGAATATATTTTGGAGCTGCTCCAGGTGTCGGAAAGACCTATGCGATGCTCAACGAGGGACGTCGTAGGCAGCAACGCGGTACTCGCGTAGTTGCCGGCTGGGTAAATGCCCGCCATCGTCCGGTCACCGAAGCACAGATTGAAGGACTGCGGGTAGTTCCTCCCCTCCCTGCCAATAAGCCCGGCGGTAGCATGAAGGGTGGTATGCAACAAGGACATGATTATGGTTTTTATGACGGCCCAGCAATGGATGTTTTTGCTATTCTTAAGGAGTCTCCTGAGGTGGTTCTTGTAGATGATCTGGCTGATGCCAACCCGCCTGGATGCGAAAGGATAGCACGTTGGCAGGATGTCGAAGTGTTCCTTGAATCCGGCATAGATGTGATCTCTACTCTGAATGTAGATCGCCTTGAATCACTGGCTGATATAGTATTTAAGATTACCGGTACAGTGCCTGACAGTCTTATACCGGATAAAGTTGTTCGTTCTGCGGACCAGATAGAGCTGATCGATATGACCCCACAAGCACTGGTCAGGCGTCTTGCTCACGGTAATATATTTCCCGCAGAGGATGTCGATGTTTCACTTGCTGGCTATTTTCGGCCTACGCGGCTTGCTGCCTTACGGGAGTTGGCACTGTTGTGGGTGGCCGACAGGGTAGATGAATATGTAAGGCAATATGCCGAAAGTGATTCTCCCTATGCTGGTTTTAAGGGCAAGGAGAGGGTGGTGGTTGCAGTTACCGGTGCAAGTGGCGGTGACAGTCTTATACGAAGATCTGCGAGAATGGCATCAAGGTCGAATGGCGAGCTTATTGCCGTACATGTATCACGAGACGATGGTGTAAGAAGTAGATCTGTAGATAGGCTCGAGTCATTCAAGGAGCTTACTCTGAACCTGGGCGGTTCTTATCATGAAATTTTTGGATCCGATGTTTCCGGTGCTCTGGCCAACTTTGTCCGGGTGCAGCGTGCAACTAGGTTGGTTATCGGGGCCAGCCGCAGATCACGTATTTCAGATGCGCTATTCGGTTCTGTAATAAATGACCTGATCCGTAGCTGTGCCGGGGAGGTGGATGTCATAGTTATATCCCCCGGCGCTACCGGCAACGAGAACAGCAGACATCCATCCATTGATGATGATGTCACGCGACACCCCAGCACTGTAGGCAGTACTCATCGTCGCTTCTCAAAGTGGCCGTTCCTTTCGCTGTCCAGACGATCATCAGCGTTGCCGGATCCATCAGAGCAGGTAAGGATCCTGTCTAGTGCATCGGCGATTATACTTGACAATGACGATCCGGTACCGTCTGCTGTGTGGTTGTTCAGGAATGCTCTACCTGTTCATGGTCTTTCGGTAGTCATGAAGGCTGGGGGTGGATATGAGTCTGTTGTACGATGGGGTAATGCCCCGGATTCGCCAGACAGCAGTTCCATAGCAATTCCTATTGCCAACGATAGATATGTGTGTATGACGGCTGATCGTATAGACGATTCAGTTCAGCCATTTCTGCATGCAATGTGCATATTGCTTGGACTTGCTGCAGAGAAGCGCGATAGGGTACTCGACAGGTCAAAGATGAAGTTGGTGGAGGAGGGGGATAAGTTCCGTTCTGCATTATTATCATCAGTGTCGCACGATCTGCGCACCCCATTGGCGTCAATCAAGGCTGCTGCAACGAGTTTGCTTGACCTGGGTATGGTTAATGATCCGGAATTGGCAAAAGAGCTTTTATTGACCATTGACTCAGAGGCAGACAGATTGGATATGCTGGTGAGAAACCTTCTTGATATGAGCCGCCTGCAAACCGGTTCCCTTAATGTAGATATTATGCCTATTGCATTGGACGATATATTACCGGGCGTGATGGATTACTTAAAGGATGACTCTGGTAGAGTGACGCTCAAGGTGAACGGCAACGCACAGGGTATTATGGCTGACCCGGTATTGCTGGAGAGGGTAATAGCAAACCTGCTGCAAAATGCGCTCTCGTATTCGGGAGAGGAAGGCAGGGTATTACTTGAGGCTGGGATATCCGGTGGCGAGGGATATATTCGCGTGGTGGACTTTGGCCCCGGTATAAGTCGCAATAAACGAGATGAGGTGTTCAAGCCATTCCAGCGGCTCGGTGATGTTCCCAATGGGACGGGGGTAGGGTTGGGATTGGCAGTAGTTCGTGGGTTTGTGGAGTCTATGCGCGGCACAGTATCGTTACACGATACGCCCGGAGGTGGTTGTACGGTAGAGATAGTATTACCCGCATCGGGAGAGCTGCCGGGGTCAGGAGAACTGCCCGCATTGGGAGATGCCGCAACTGTATCAGGGGAGGATGCTGCAGGATGAATGCTCCGACAGGAAAGTTGGCAGTACGGGATATGGCAGGTTCAGCGCCAGGATCAGGTCAACGGGTGCTTTTGGTGGATGATGAGTTGTCATTCCTGAAGGCTTTGGGTATTACTCTAAAGGCGCATGGTTATCAGTTGGATCTTGCCAGTAGCGGTGATGAGGCTATTGCGCTGGCAGCCTCAAGGCATCCGGATGTGGTTATTTTGGACCTGGGATTGCCCGACGTTGACGGGATTGAGGTGCTGGCTGCTATCCGTGCATGGTCGAGTGTGCCGGTACTTGTGCTCTCGGCACGTGATTCGGAGAGTGACAAAGTTGCAGCTTTGGATTATGGCGCCGATGATTATGTTACAAAGCCATTTGCCATAAATGAGTTGCTGGCAAGGATGCGTGCGTTATTGAGACGTGCTATATCTGCGCAGGAGCCTCTTGGATGTGTCGAAACCGATCATTTTGTTATAGATTTGGCGGCAATGGAGGTGCGTGACCGTTCGGGTGGTCATATAAGGCTTACGCCGACACAGTGGAAAATAGTCGAGATGCTGGCTCGTAACCGTGGGTGCATTGTATCGCAAAAGCAGCTATTGAGAGAGGTGTGGGGTGATGGGTACGACAGAGAGACCAACTACCTGCGGGTATTCATGGTCCAGGTTCGCCATAAATTAGAGCCAGATCCAAGTAGACCGAGGTATTTTCATACCGAGCCGGGCATAGGATACCGTTTTATCCCATGAGGGGTTCCAGCCTGAAGATAAGAACGACCGGAGCAGATATGATTGACATGAATGAAATGGTAGAAGCCGAAGATGGTCATGAAAAAACAGCTGATGCGAATGCCGGAGAGGAGGTAGCCGAAGCTGAATACGAGGTAGGTGGCGGTGAAGATGTAGCGGCACTGATCAGCAACGTATCTCCAGCATTTGATCCCGAGAGGATTGAAGTAGCTCCGGCGGGACAGTTTCGCGTATATCTCGGTGCTGCACCAGGTGTAGGCAAGACCTGCGCCATGCTGGATGAGGGGAATAGACGGAGGTTAAGGGGAACTAATGTCGTAATAGGATTTGTAGAGACCCACGGGCGAGAGAGGACTGCCGCATTGATTGACGGTCTTGATGTGGTGCCACCCAAGATGGTCGAATACAGAGGAAAGCAACTCTATGAGATGGATACAGACGCTATCTTAAAACGATCTCCAAGAGTGGCGCTTATCGATGAACTTGCACATACAAACGTACCGGGTTCCGGCGATCACGAGAAGCGATGGCAAGACGTGATGCAACTGCTTGATGCCGGTATATCCGTTATTACTACAGTGAATATACAACATCTCGAAAGTATTGCTGACGCAGTGGAGCAGATGATGGGTGTAAAAGTGCGGGAGCGTGTGCCGGACTGGGTGGTACGAAAGGCGGACCAGATAGAGCTGGTTGACTCTTCTCCGGATCAGCTGCGTAGGAGGATGCTGCATGGCAACATATATCCTAAGGAGAGAGTTCCATTGGCGCTCTCCAACTTTTTCAAGCGTGAGAATCTTACTGCCCTACGTGAGCTGGCATTGAGGTTTGTAGCGGATGAGACAGAGGAGGAGATGCTCGCCTACCTGAAGACCCGTGGTGGTGGGATGCCGTGGGATACTGCAGAGCGCATTATGGTGGGAGTCACCGGCTCCCCAGGCTCTGACAACGTACTGCGCAGGGCTGCGAGAATGGCGGCGAGATCAAAAGCCGAGCTGCATGCCGTACATGTGGTATCGTCTGACGGATTGCGCCGTGAAGATGGCCATCTGGCCGCGCTGGAAGAGCTTACTCACGATCTTGGGGGAACCTGGGTGGTGCTCAATTCGGATAATCCCGCTACGGCAATGGTAGAGTTTGCTCGTGAGAACCAGATCACTCAGATCGTATTAGGATCTACCGGGAGGAGCCGTCTCGAGGAGATGAGGCGGGGATCCATCATCCGGAACCTGCTTAAGGAAGCAGGCAACGCTGAGATAGACATACATATTATTGCCAGAAAATCGCAATAGCACTACCTGCCTTTGAGGTTGACCTTCGGCGTTCGTTGCAAACCTGTTCGGGTATAACTCCAAACCGACCTCAGGGTGATCTGGAAGCAGCGTGCAAACAATTTTCGGCAGGATTGGCATTGCTACCGTCATGTGGATATAAAATAATAAACAGTGACAGATATAACTACCCAGCACAGTGTGAAGGAATTAGATCAGGTCGTCGTCCGGTTTGCGGGCGATTCAGGAGATGGCATGCAGCTTGCCGGTAATAGGTTCACTGTAGCAACTTCGCTTATTCCGAACGACATTGCTACGTTGCCTGATTTTCCGGCTGAGATCAGAGCCCCTGCCGGTACTCCTGCCGGAGTGTCAAGTTTCCAGATTCATTTTTCTGATCACGATATTCTAACTCCCGGTGACAAGCCTGATGTGCTGGTGGCCATGAATCCGGCTGCGTTAAAAGTACACCTTTCCTCTCTGGTGCCAGGGGGGGTGATCTTGGCCAACGTGGATGCCTTCGATGAGAGATCGCTTTCCAAGGCCGGCTACAGCTCGAATCCGTTGGAGGATGATGAGCTCAGTTCATACCGTGTGTACAAAGTACCCATGACCAAGCTTACTCTGGAGGCATGCAAGGATGCCGGTGTAAAACCACGTGATGCTGAGAGGTCAAAGAATTTCTTTGCGCTGGGACTTGTGAGCTGGATGTACACAAGACCGGTAGAGCCGACCATTGATTGGATCCAAAAGAGGTTTGCATCGAACGAACTGGTGAGGGAAGCCAACCTTAGATCATTCAAGGCAGGTTATAACTTTGGTGAAACCGCCGAGCTGTTTGAGTCGCAATACGAAGTGCCGGCAGCGTCATTTCGTGAGGGTACTTATACCAGCGTTACAGGTAATACTGCTTTGGCTTGGGGACTTGTTGCTGCTTCCAGGCTGGCAAAGATGCCGCTTTTTCTCGGTTCCTATCCCATTACCCCAGCTTCTGACGTACTCCATGAACTCGCAAAGCTAAAGGAGTTTGGGGTGAAGACATTCCAGGCCGAAGATGAGATTGCCGGTGCTGGGTCTGCGCTTGGAGCAGCTTTTGGCGGCAGCCTGGCAGTCACCACCACGAGTGGTCCGGGTATAGATCTTAAGGCTGAGACTATAGGGTTGGCAGCCCACTTGGAGCTGCCTCTGGTGATAGTGGATATCCAGAGGGTAGGTCCCTCAACCGGTATACCTACCAAGACCGAACAGTCTGATCTTTTGGCCGTGGTATATGGTCGGCATGGTGAAAGCCCTGTACCGGTTGTTGCAGCAATGTCTCCGAGTAATGCTTTCGAAGCAGCCATTGAGGCATGCAGGATGGCGGTAAAGTATCGTACACCGGTCTATCTTCTTTCAGATGGTTATATAGCAAACAGCTCTGAACCGTGGCTGCTTCCAGATATAAGCAATATGGAGCCTATAGACCCTAATTTCTTGGAGGAGCCCAATCATGTGGACGACGAAGGAAAATCTTCCTATTGGCCATATATACGCGACCCCGAGACATTTGCAAGACAATGGGCACTGCCAGGTACTCCCGGGTTAGAGCACAGAGTAGGTGGGCTGGAGCATCAGGATGGATCAGGTAGTGTCTCTTATGACCCGTTGAATCACGAGAGAATGGTGCAACTACGCCAAGCAAAGCTGGAAGCTATTTCGAGGGATATACCACAGGTAGAAGTAAACGATCCAGACGGTTTGGGAGGCGCTGATGTGCTGCTGGTGAGCTGGGGATCTACTTATTCTGCAGTAATGGCGGGAGTAAAGAGAGTACGAGCAAGAGGAATGAAAGCTGCAATGGTACATCTTGTCCATTTGAATCCATTCCCTTCTAATCTTGGTGATGTGCTTGGCCACTACAGGAAGATAGTGGTTCCTGAGATAAACTCAGGACAACTGTGTACTATGTTGAGGGCTGCTTATCTGGTGGATGCCCAATCTCTCTCCAAGGTGCAGGGATTGCCATTCAAGACGGCGGAGATAGAGGCTGCGATAATGGATGTGATAGACAATGACTGATGTTGCGACGGAAAACGGCAAGGTTACCTCCAGGAAGGACTGGGCATCCGACCAGGAGGTTCGTTGGTGTCCGGGTTGTGGCGATTTTACCATCTTGGCTGCTATGCAGACATTGCTGGCAGACATAGGTGCTCGCAGGGAATCAACCGTATTTGTCTCGGGCATAGGTTGTTCTTCGCGGTTTCCCTATTACATGAATACATACGGTATCCATAGCATACATGGTAGGGCTCCTGCTATAGCCAGTGGGCTTGCAATTGCCAGGCCTGATCTGGATGTATGGGTTATCACCGGCGATGGCGATGCTCTTTCGATTGGGGGTAACCATTTTATCCATGCCATGAGACGCAACATCAATCTGAATATCGTACTGTTTAACAATCAGATTTACGGCTTGACTAAAGGCCAGTACTCGCCTACGTCGGAGGTTGGTTCAGTTACCAAGTCCACTCCTTATGGATCTATAGATGCACCATTCAACCCAGTATCTTTGGCGTTGGGAGCTGAGGCTACCTATGTTGCCCGTAGCCATGATATGGATCGTAACCATATGATGGAGGTATTGAGACGTGCTCACGATCATCGGGGCACATCGTTTGTAGAGATCTACCAGAACTGCAATGTCTATAATGACGGCGCATTCAGCGATATTACCGGCAAGGACAGGAGGGCGGACTACCTAATTCCATTGGTGCATGGACAGGCTACTCGCTACGGGAAAGAAGGCGAATATGGAGTTGCCAGAGGCGAGGATGGCCATCTTCGTCTGGTGAGAGTAGATGAGGTAGGAGAGGATGCACTGTTAATCCACGATGAGTCGCTGGAAAACCCAAGTCAGGCATTTGAACTGTCCCGGCTCGCCAGGGGACCGCATGAGCCAACTCCTATCGGCGTATTCAGATCCGTGGAACGTCCCGAATACGGTTCTGAAGTAGCTCGCCAAGTTGCGGACATAGAAGGTAAAAAGGGGATTGGCGATATCGCTACGTTGCTTAAATCGTCAGGTACTTGGTCGGTAAACTAACGTAACATCTGGCGTATACGAAAGGCGTATTGTTGCGCACGAGATCGTGCTTCTGTGTGAGTAGGCGCCTCTACCCACACATGGGTGATGGGTCCTTCCGGATCCGGTAGTATCCACGTCCACCCATCATCTTCGGTAATTTTTATCCCCTCGATTAGCAGGACGTCCCGTTCAGAGGATTGCTCGATAAGTGAACGCATGACAATACCTTTATGGTCAGAGGGAGTTGCCAATTCCTCGTGTACGATCTGCACGTCCGGTAGCCCCGATACTATTTGAGATAAGCTGGTGTGAGCGTCCCCGAGCATTGCCAGCAGGTTTACCAATGTGGATACAGCATCATAAGCAGGCAGAAAATCCGGGAAAGCGTAAGCATTGGAATGATCGGCTACAAAGGTTACCTGTTCGCCCTTGAGGGGATAGGCAGATTCATTTGAGTAGAGCTTCACCCAGCTCTGCTTGGCTCCGACTCTATGGCATTCCTCCAATGCCGCTGTAGGTGCGCTAAGGGGTAGCATTACATGAGGCCGATTGAAGGTTTTGAGGACGAGATCCAGTAGTGCCATGAGAGACTGCGTCTCGGTGAGCACGTTGCCCCCATCGTCTATGATCGTCAATCTCTCGCCTCCCGGATCTATTATCGCACCAAGATCAGCCCCGGATGCTACTACTAGGTCTGATACGCGTTTCAAGGACGACCATCTATCGGTAGAGGTGGCTGGTGCAGTCGCTCCATACGGGTTCGATACCAGTACGTCGGCTTGCAGCTTGGCTAGAATGTTTGGCATCAGGAAGCTGGCAGTGCCGAAAGAATAGTCCAAAACAAGTTTGAAATTGGCTGATGTGATTGCTTCCACATCTACCGTGTCGAGCAATTTTTCGGTGTACTGCTCAAGCGCTCTGGATACAAATGATATATCTCCGATTTCAGGCGCGGGCACCCTCCTGAAATCCTCTCTGTGATACATCCTCTCTACCTTACGTTGCATCGATTCGCCCATATCACGCCCTTCTTCGTCAAAGAAGCGTATTACTATGGAGTGCCTGTCGTCGTCAGCGAGCCTGACGGTAAAGCCACCTTGGTTGGAGGCAGATTGTATTATGAATCGAGTGACCGGGATGGTTGCCACCTCAAGGTCATCTACAGTTATTCCAGCGGCATTGCAGCCTACCATAGCAGCGCGTTTCAGTACGCGAGCAGCTCTACTGGTATCTCTTGAAGCTGTAATCCGTGCCCCTTTTTCAAGGGTACTTGCCCAGGCCATAAAGAGCCTGATGACGAATTCTGGGCTGATGTCGACGTTTGCCAATCCTCTTACTCCGTCACGTCCGAATATTACGCGCGATCCTCTTGTCTCCCAGACTATTGATGAGTTTACTATTGCTCCCTGTTCTACTGTCTTGTATGGGTATATTTTTACTCCTGAGCGTATTATGGTATCTGCCCCTATGGCGCAGCCCTCTCCCATGACGACACCATTTTCTATCCGTGTGGCATCTCGGATGTCACATGCCTTACCCAGCACAGCTCCCTCTATGCTCGTCCGGTTCGCCAGATATGCATTGTCGTGTACTACTGAGTGCTGGATGAATGTATCACTTCCCATCTTGACGTTTGCGCCCAGAGTGCAGTACCTACCGATTCTTGCTCCTGCCTCTATGCGGCAATAGTCTCCAATGATCGCAGGTCCCTCTATTCTGGCCTCTGGGTCCACCTCTGCGCCCTTCCCAAGCCATACACCCGGCCGCAGGGAGAAGCCATCTATCTGGATGCTCACTCGTTGATCGAGGGCATCCTCATGTGCCCTGAGATATGCTTCCAGGGTGCCAACATCCTCCCAGTATCCATCGACCACATTGCCATAGATGGGCTTGCCTTTTTCCAGTACTCTCGGGAACACATCTCCGGAGAAGTCGACAGGGCGTCCTCGTTCAATGAAATCGAATATCTCCGGTTCGAGCACGTAGATACCGGTGTTTATGGTGTCGCTGAATACCTGTCCCCAGGTAGGCTTTTCCAGGAAGCGCTCTATGGAGCCATCTTCTCTGGTAATTACGATTCCAAAATCGAGAGGATTCTCTACCGACTTTAGTGCGATAGTACATAGGGCATCCCTATCTTCGTGGAACTTTATTACCTCAGATAGATTGATGTCAGTCAATACGTCACCCGATATAACCAGGAAACGTTCGGTCAATTGCTCTGCGGCGTTGAGGACGGATCCTGCTGTTCCCAGGGGGCTTTCTTCGGTCGCGTAGACCATTGAGAGGTTGAATTCTGAGCCATCTCCAAAATATGTCCTTATAGCATTTGCCATGAACGCCACGGTTACGACAACTTCCTCTATACCGTGTTGGCGCAGTAATGACAGTATGTGTTCCATCATAGGTTTGTTTGCCATTGGTAGCATGGGTTTGGGAGTATTGGACGTTAACGGCCTCAATCGAGTTCCCTCACCACCTGCCATGATAACTGCTTTCATTCTCTATCTCCTTATGTTGTACTGTTTCGGGTTGCCAGAGCATGTTTTGCTGCGGGGATGTAAGCCAGTACGGCTATCCAACCGAGCGCTAGACCGGCTACAGTGGCCACCCAGGCAATTATGTGGAATGGAGTTTGCCACGCTGCATGTCCATAAGATATGAGAAATGCGGGGAAAGCCACCATGATCGCAAAGGTGCCTGCCTTGCCGGCGAAGAGTACATCTATTCTCTTGGCGCCGATGAACATTAAGAGCAGTACAGCCAGGCTGACCAGCACTTCTCTGATAAGTACCACGACGACCAGCCATACCGGTACTGCATGAGTGAGAATAGCCGCTATTACGCCGGATACCACAAGCAGCCTATCCGCGGTGGGGTCGATGAATTTACCGAGGTTGGATACCTGGTTCAGCCTACGGGCCAGCTGACCGTCCACCCAGTCAGTAGCGCCAAGGACTCCCAGCAGGATTGCGCCCGCGACCAGCATGTGGGCGAATACGGTCATCCAGATGAATACCGGTATGCAGGCAATACGCACAGCCGTTACAAGATTGGGTATGGTAGCCAGTCTCGACTCGTCGTAACCTGGCGTGATAGTTTCGTCTTTGCTGTCTTTGCTGCTTTGCTGCTCTGGATAATTACGTACTGCTTCTGGATTCACGTATACAGCTTACCAAAGGATGGCTTACATCCGCTGGAATAGATTTCTTATCCGTTGCATACTTGGTATAGTGTGTCCTATTGATGCCCTTCCGCTCTTGTGGATGATTTGTGCTTATTGTTTTCCGGGTCGGTTGGATAGGTCGGAACGCAGCCTCCTTCCGAAGGGCGGATAGAATAACATTGACTGTGATGTGCAGGTGGTTCCAGAGAAAGGTCAAAATAGGTGAATACAGACAATAATTATGTTGCCGGAGTGGTATTCGGCGGCCCTTCAGACGAACACGATGTCTCGGTGCTGACCGGGCTTCAAGTGTTGCATGAAATCAGTAGGTCGGCCAGGATCGTGTATGGCATCTACTGGTCCAAATCCGGAGAGTTTTATAGCATACCTGCGTCCCTTGAAGCCGCCGCATTCATGAATGGGGTGCCGAAAGAGGCCGGTCGACTGGCGTTTGAAGTAGGTGGTAATGGGGGTTTCTTTACAAACTCCAGACTATCCAAGAAGCGCTTACCCTTGGATGCAGCTATCAATTGCTGCCATGGTGGGCCGGGAGAAGATGGTACTCTCCAGGGTATGTTGCAGATGGCTGGCATAGCGTATACCGGCCAGGGTGTTGCCGGAGCGTCTCTGGTGATGGATAAAGTAGCCTTCTACGGCGCCGTATCAGCGGCTGGCCTGTCTGTATTACCGCGTGTTTTGCTGAGAGGCGAGGTGGATATAGATGTGCCGTTTGACCCGCCATATATTGTCAAGCCCAGGTTTGGTGGTTCTTCTATTGGCATAGAGGTAGTAAACGATCTTGGTACTGCGCGAGATCTGGCAAGAGTGAGTCCATACCTACGGCGAGGGGCTGTGCTTGAACCATATCGGCCTGATTTGTCTGATTTGAATGTAGGGGTAAGGACATTCCCGTCTGTAGAGATATCTGCCGTGGAGCGTCCACTTAGGAGGGATAAGTCGGGCGAGATACTAAGTTATGAGGACAAGTATTCAGGTAGGGAGGGAATGGTAAGCGCACCGAGAGAGTTACCTGCCGATGTAGATGAATCTGTAATAAAGAACATTAGGTCAATCGCTGCATCGCTTATAGATATTGTTGCTATACGAGGTATTGTCCGGGTGGACTTTCTTTGGAAGGAGGGCGAACTCTATTTGAACGAAGTTAACTCCATACCCGGTTCGCTGGCCAGGTACCTGTGGATAGATCCTCCGAGGAGGTTTGTTGAGTTGCTTGACGACATGGTTGCTGAAGCTATGAACGCTACGGCGATTTCGTACAGCGTTCAGGGAGCTGACGGGTCGGTGCTTGAAAGAGCGTCCAGCATAGCATCAAAGCTGGCCTAAGATATCGTTACAGCACCGGACTTGACATATATAGTTAGGTTAGCCTAATCTAACTATATATGAGGATTATCAGAGAAGCTGGCACAGTGGAAGATGCTTCAGAGAAAGGCCTTCCCGGCGGGCGGATACGACGCCTGAGGTGGTTGCGTATCGGGTTTTTCGCAATCTGGGGACCCGGCCTGATAGTAATGCCCGATCTTACTGACGTCGGAAGTACTATCACAGCTGCACAGTCCGGAGCTGACTGGGGATACCGCCTTCTGCTGCCACAACTAATTCTTATTCCGATATTATATGTCGTCCAGGAAATGACGGTGAGGCTTGGTATCGTGACACAAAAGGGGCACGGTGCACTTATAAGGGAGCGATTCGGGCGTAGATGGGCAGCGCTGTCGGCGCTTACCCTGTTTCTCTCCAGCGCCGGTGCTCTTATCACCGAGTTTGTAGGCGTTGCAGGGGTAGGACAGCTATTTGGCATTACTCCTGACCTGGCTGTTCCAGTCGCCGCAGCATTTTTGGTCGGTATAGCGCTTACCGGCAGCTACAGGAGAGCGGAACGGATAGGGATAGCCCTCGGATTGGCAGAGTTGGTCTTTATACCGGCAATGCTGCTTGCTCATCCGGATCTGCATGCCGTTGCTCATGGCCTGGCGCAGTTTCCTGTTAGAAGCAGTTCGTATATGACATTGCTGGCTGCCAACGTAGGCGCCGTCATCATGCCGTGGATGATCTTTTACCAGCAGGGTGCAGTAATAGATAAAGAACTCAGACATAATCATATCCGTAGCGAGCGCCGTGACACGGCAGTAGGGGCTGTGATCACTCAGGGACTTATGGTAGTCATAATAATGGCATTTGCCGCCACTGAAAGTTTGCGGCACTATGCCCCCTCGCTGCAAACGGTAGGGCAACTTGCGTCCGCATTGACTCCGGCTCTTGGTATTGAGGGATCCAAGGTGGTTCTGGGCATCGGGTTGATTGGTGCTGCACTTGTAGCTGCACTTGTAGCCTCGTTGGCTGCTGCCTGGGGGATATCTGAGGCGTTTGGATGGGAGCATTCACTGAACTCCAAACCGAGCCGGAAGACAGTCAAGTTTTATGTTACCTATACTCTTGCTCATATTCTGGGGGCGGTCATAGTGCTGCTCAACTTCAATCTGGTCAGCCTGGTCATCGCGGTAGAGGTGATGAATGCGCTACTGCTTCCTATCGTGCTTGGCTTTCTCCTGGCGTTGGAATCTCGTGCCCTGCCGGCCAAGTATCGCTCTAAGGGTGTATATCGTTGGCTCGTTACAGCCGTTTGCCTGGTAGTCATAGGATTCGGTCTTTACATGATTCCCGTGACGCTTGGCTGGCTCTAGGTCGTTGGTGGTCGTGGCGCGTCCATGTGCACACACCTCACCTGTTGCGCTAAAGATGGCGTTACTGGATTCGTATATAGGTTGCTGATTTACGCAAGTCACGTCAGTTGCTAAAATCAGCAATTATTTCCATACATGTGCTATATTGTGAATATGAGCAATAACATACCTAAAGACAACGAGCCACTCCAGCCTTACATTGCAACATTGCCAGAGCATTACTCTATTCGCGCCCCATTATTACCTGAGGACAACCGGCCATTCCGAATTTACACTGCAACATCGGTTGGCAAGGCCATTCGTCATTATCGCCACAATGCGGGTATAACCCAGGCTCAGCTTGCCGAGCAGGTTGGTGTCTCTGTGACCTACCTCTCCCGCCTCGAGAACGGGCAAGATACCGAACATTTCCGCCGCGTTGTTCGGATTCTAAAGGAACTGGGCGTGCGAATGACCTTGCAGCGGGCGGACTGGTGACGACCGGCGAATTGGCAATATGGCTTGACGGCACCCAGGTGGCCGTAGTGTCCCGTATCCGCAACCGGCTGCGTATGTCGTACACCATTGATGCATTGGAACGGTTCCCGCTTGGTACCCCGCTGCTTTCCCTGTCTATGCCATTGACTGATGAACCGTATCCCCAGGGGCTGGTCAGTGCTTTTCTGGATGGGTTGCTTCCAGAGGGTGAATCCCGGAGAGTGATCGCGCGAGACTTTGGTCTGCCGGAAAATGATACATTTGGGCTTATTCGCGCCTTGGGTCGTGATTGTGCCGGTGCGCTTGTGATTCAGCCTGTCGATGACCCGCCCCCCCCTTTTGCTACAACTGTTACTGCCGAGCTCTTAACTGATGATGAGATCGCTGGGCTTGTTGCAAACCTTCGGAGCGCTCCTCTCGGGGTTGGTGGTCGGGTACGTATTTCTCTGGCCGGAGTACAGGAAAAGCTGCTGCTTACCCGCATGCCCGATGGACGCTGGGGTAGACCTGTAGATGGAACGCCATCTACCCATATTCTCAAGCCGGAAGTCGCAGCTTACCCTCATACCGTAGAAAACGAGGCCTTTTGTATGCGGATGGCTCAACGGCTTGGAATTGTTGCCGCGGGTATTGAGACAATTGTGATTGGTGGTCGTAAGTTGATTGTGGTTGAGAGGTATGACCGGTCTGTCGATCCCGATGGCAGGGTGCATCGTTTTCATCAGGAGGATTTCTGCCAAGCTATCGGAGTTCCTCCGAGCCGTAAGTACCAGGAGGATGGGGGTCCCTCTCTGCGGCAAATGGCCGGCATCGTTCAGGCGGTTGCCTCATTCGCATCAGTGGAGGCGCTCCTCCGGATAGTGGCGCTCAACATAGTGCTCGGCAACGGGGATGCTCACGCCAAGAACTTCTCGCTCGTATATGACTCCCCTGGAAGGCTACGGCTGGCTCCGGCCTATGATTTGATGTCCACGCTGGCGTATGGAGACAGCCGGTTGGCTATGTACATTGACAACGTTCGCCGGATGGACCGGGTGACAGCTGACCGAATCGTCAATGAGGCAGTAGGTTGGGGCATGTCGCGCCTGCGAGCCACAGATATAATCGACCAATTGATTGATGCTGTTCCATCTGCTATCGAATGGGCGGCAGATGAGACCCCAGGTTTTCCGGAACGATTTCGCCGGTGCATTGCCGATCAGCTCAGTCACCTCCAACGCGGGCGTCGAGAGATCTGACCGAACTGAGAGAGCGCGGCAAACTCCACGCGTCAAAGGAGCGGAATCTGAGCCGGTATCATTTTGCACGGTCGCCCATATACCAATTGGTGCACGTCAGAAGATTTTTTTATAAAAGCGTTGACAGGGTCGAGATACTATGATGTAATTACCACAGTATCTTGTGTATGCTAAGCAGCAAGACACAACATGTTGTGTCTTGCGGATAGAATCACTGGATTAAGGTCATAGACTGAATAGAAGGAAGGTAATTAGAAAGGAGGCAGGGCAAGGATGACAATTGCACCTGAACGCAATGTGGTGGGTCTTAGGAGACATTTTACAATCGCCGGGGTAGATCCTTACGATGAAGTCGAGTGGGATATACGCAGTGCCAAAATTGTAAATGGAATGGATGGGACGGTAGCTTTTGAGCAGGATAACGTAGAGGTACCCGCTCAGTGGAGCCAGAACGCAACAAACATATTGGTAAGTAAGTACTTTAGAGGGACGCTCGGAACTCCCGAACGAGAACGCTCTCTCCGCCAGGTGGTCGATAGGATTGTAAATACGATTGCCGAGTGGGGGGATCGAGACGGGTATTTTGAAGATGCCGACGAGAAATCGGTATTTGTAGATGAACTTAAGCATCTGATTATTCATCAAAAAGCCGCCTTTAACTCTCCGGTATGGTTCAACATAGGTGTAAAGGGAGTGCCGCAGCAGGCCTCCGCGTGTTTCATCCTATCGGTAAACGATACAATGGACTCGATTCTCAACTGGTACAGAGAGGAGGGTATGATCTTCAAAGGTGGATCCGGTGCCGGGGTAAACCTCTCATCCATAAGGGCATCGAGCGAACCTTTGGCGGGAGGCGGTACCGCCTCCGGCCCGGTGTCATTCATGCGAGGTGCCGACGCCTCCGCGGGTACCATCAAGAGTGGCGGCAAGACGAGGAGAGCAGCCAAGATGGTGATACTGGATGTAGATCACCCAGATATTGAAGAGTTCATCTGGTGCAAGGCCATAGAAGAGCGAAAGGCGCGAGTGCTAAAAGATGCCGGGTTCCAGATGGATATGGACGGGGCGGATGCATTTTCAGTGCAGTATCAGAATGCAAATAATTCTGTCAGGGTGACCGATGAGTTCATGCAACAGGTGATTGACGATGGGGAATGGGAGCTTGTAAGGCGTAGCGACGGCAGGGTGTCCAAGAGCGTTAGAGCACGCGATCTATTCCGCCAGATTGCTCACAGTGCCTGGGAATGTGCGGATCCCGGCATGCAGTTCGATACCACAATAAACAGGTGGCACACAGCGCCAAATGCCGGGCGCATAAATGCATCCAACCCCTGTTTCCCAGGTTCTGCCAAGGTGCATACCGATAAGGGGCTCATACCCTTTGTGGAGCTGGTTGATCGTGTCAATGGTGGCGAGGCGTTTCAGGTGTATACACATGACGCGACGAATGAAGATTACCCTGCCGAGCAGGTCGAACTTACCAGCCCAGATGCCTTTATGATTACAGGCTTCAACGAGGTCGTCCGGCTTCGCTTCGACAATGGTGCCGAGTTGCACTGCACACCGGGGCACAAGATTTACACCGTGAACCGCGGATACGTACAAGCAGGCGAGTTGACTGCCGACGATGAGATAAAGATACTCGATGTCAATGCCCCGGCGGTGGCTGCCGACTCGTGTATTCCCGTATCGGTAGATCCCGAAAGTTACAAGTCGAAGGGCGACAGATCCAACTCATTGGCTTTTCCGGAAGAGTGGACGGCTGAATTCGCCCATTATATAGGCTGGCTGATAGGAGACGGCTCTACCTCGGGAGCTACTGTGTCGACGATATACGGCAGTGCCTATGACCGGGTAGAGATTCTTCCTCGTCATTCCGAGCTGATTGCCCGGATAAATGGGGGTGTAATGCCCAAGGTTTCCGAGCAGGCCAATGGGACCGCCCAGTTACGTCTCTCTCGTCGGCGCTTCAAGCTGTTTCTCGAGGGACTCGGAGTGAAGTCGGTCACGGGCCCTTTTAAGTCAGTTCCCTGGTCCATTGAGCAGGCCCCGGAATACGCCGTCTCCGCCTTTCTCCAAGGGCTTTTCGACGCAGATGGATGTGTGCGAGTTGATCGTTCCAAGGGATCTTATGTCGGCCTTAGCTCCGTGTCACGTGAGCTACTGAGTGGCGTACAGCTTCTGCTCTCCACCTGTGGAGTGTCGAGCCGCATATACAAAGTACGTGATGCATCAGAACATGGGGCGTTTTCGTATGTCAAGAAGAACGGTACACCTGTCCGCTATGGTCAGAAGGCCTCCTATGACCTTCGTATATCCTCAACCTCGATTGTCGAGTTTGCGCGCCATGTCGGGTTTTCTCTGTCAAGCAAGGCGGCGAAGTTGGCGGAGATTGTCACTGACGAGCCTATCGGCTTTTACAACAAGTCCCGAACCGTCCGCCTTGTCGAGCGCACCGACGACGGGGTCGAGTTGACCTACAATCTTTCAGAGCCTCGTAATCATTCATATATTGTAGACGGTGTGGTAGTACGGAATTGCTCGGAGTATATGCACCTGGATAATTCAGCCTGCAATCTGGCCTCTTTGAATCTGATGAAGTTCTTGGACGATAATGGTGAATTTGATACCGAGGGATTTAAGGCTGCCGTAGATGTAGTATTCACCGCACAGGAGATACTTGTAGGAAATGCCGATTACCCCACAGAAAAAATCGCTGAGAACTCAAGGCGTTATAGGCAGATCGGCATGGGATACGCCAACCTGGGTGCAGCTCTCATGGCTCAGGGGCTTGCCTACGATTCCGATGCCGGTCGTGCATGGGCAGGGTCGGTAACGGCGCTGATGACCGGTAGGGCATACTCCACGTCAGCCAGGATAGCCTCTAGGATGGGTCCCTATGCCGGATTCCATACAGATCGTGATGCAATGTTGGGTGTAATCAAGAAGCACAGAGAAGAGGTGTCCAAGATAGATGAGGATCTGGCCCCGACCGATTTGCTCTCTGCTGCTCAAGAGTCGTGGGATGAGGCGGTGGAGTTGTCTGAGAGCTTTGGTGTGCGCAACGCTCAGGCTACAGTCCTGGCCCCTACTGGAACTATTGGGCTGTTGATGGATTGCGATACTACCGGCGTGGAGCCTGATCTTGGGCTGGTAAAGACCAAGAGATTGGTCGGTGGAGGGACTATGTCTATCGTAAATCAGACGGTACCAAGAGCGCTTTCAAGGTTGGGGTACTCCGATGATCAGGTGAAAGATATAGTAACTTATGTCTATGAGCACAAGTCTATAGTGGGTGCTCCCTATCTCGATCCTGGGCATATGGATGTATTCGCCTGCTCTATGGGAGACAATACAATTCACTATATGGGACACGTGAAGATGATGGCTGCAGTTCAGCAGTTTATATCAGGTGCTATATCCAAAACGGTGAACATGCCTGAAGATGCTACGGTAGATGATGTGGAGGAGCTGCACCTGCAGGCATGGCAACTTGGGCTGAAAGCTGTGGCTATTTATCGTGATAACTGTAAGATATCTCAACCACTTACAGTTACCAAGAACGGTGAAGCAGATGGCCGTGTCGGTGTGGGCGGTGATTATGCTCCACCGGGTTCGCCGGCTGAGGCGCATGATCGTGAGTTGGCTGCACGGATAGAAGACCTAGAGCAAAGGTTGACCAGCAGGGAGATTGCCGTCAAGAGGCCGGTAAGGGAGAGGTTGCCGAGAAAGCGCCGCTCATCTACCTTTGCGTTCAAAGTTGCCGACTGTGAAGGATACGTCACCGTAGGGGAGTATGATGATGGGCGTCCTGGTGAGGTATTCATGAAAGTATCCAAGCAGGGGTCTACTCTGGCAGGAATTATGGATGCGTTCTCGATAGCGGTCAGCCTCGGTTTACAGCACGGCGTGCCACTCTCTACCTATGTTCGCAAATATACGAATATGCGATTTGAGCCTGCCGGAATTACCGACGATGCGGACTTGAGAATTGCAACTAGCCTTGTAGATTATATCTTCAGAAGACTGGCACTTGACTATCTGAGCGAAGACGAGCGAAGTGAGTTGGGAGTCCTGTCTACATCTGAGCGTATGCAGCCAACGCTACCGGGGATGGAAGATGCCGGAGTGGTCTCCAGCGGTATTCAGGATGATCTCATGCCGGGAGTACCTATGGTATCTGGCGCAGCCACTCCAATTGTCAGAGAGAGCAGCACTGCCGATACAGCTGCGCTGGTGGGGAATAAAGCAAAAGATGCTCCGATGTGCTATGAATGCGGCAATGTAATGCAACCTTCCGGATCATGCTATGTATGCACGAGTTGCGGTACAACCAGCGGATGCTCATGAGCTGATACTGTTTTCCGTCGTAAACCTCACGGGACTGCCTGCTTTATCGGGCTTTATCAATAATGGAATACAGCCATGATCGCATAATATGGCATTTGAGGTGAATATTATCTGGTTATATGCCCTGTTGTGTTGTTGAGCGGCTAGTATCTTTTTATGCCAGGAAACAGGGCGCCGCGATGGGATAAACAGTTCTCTAGAGAAAGGCACCCGTCCAACCTCGGTGGCACATCTTACTGGCATAGTACCGATAGTGGCGACGGCGCCGGAAGACTACGTATATGGCCTTTTGTAGCTCTCATTTGCCTGGTAGAGGTGCTTCTGGCTAGCGGAGTAATTCCACTATGGCCGGGGGCGATTCATGAGGTAGCGCTTCCTCCTCTGGGATTGCTGTCGGACATGGAACTGCTTGTCGCCAGGTCTGCTTCAATACCGATGTTTGTTGGGTTGCTTATAGTAGATTTAATTGTACGCTCGGCAGTACTGTCACTGGTAATATCTTCTCGCTGGAGCCTGAAGATATGGCTTAAGACGGCAGAGTTTTATCTGGTATCGCTGATT
>JAJZWU010000063.1 GCA_021846515.1 Actinomycetes bacterium | reverse complement strand
TTGGCTGCATGAGAGTAGCAGTAATTGGAGGTGGTATATCCGGTATGGTTGCTGCCAGGGCGCTGGCAGGTGCCTCTGTAGCGGCTTCGGGTTATATATCGGGCGACATATCGGATATAGAGGTAGATCTTTTTGAGGCGTCCTCTCGTCTGGGTGGTAAATTGCACAGTGTAAAGTTTGGCGATACCTACGTGGATACTGGACCTGATTCATTCCTTGCACGACGTCCGGAGGCTGTCAAACTCTGTGGAGAGCTTGGTATATCAGGTGATCTGGAGGCTTCAGGGGTGAAGGGTGCCTTTATCGTTGTAGGCAATAAATTGAGGAAGATACCTTCGGATCTTGCTCTTGGAGTACCAGTTCGGCTGGGTTCCTTAATTCGTTCTGTGGTGGAACATCGGATCTTGACGGTAAGAGGCATGTCACGAGCGGCTGTAGGGTACTTTTTTCCTACTCCACCCGATATGTCATCATACGGTGCCGGCCATCAGGGTGCCCTGTACGGTGCTTCTTTGCATAAATTATCTGCTGATTCGGATTCAAGTTACGATGTGGATTTGGGAAGGTTGATAGAGCATCATATGGGTCGTGAAGTCGTAGCTAAGCTTGCTGATCCTCTTATTGGCGGAATACATGCAGGCAGTATATATGGTATGAGTGCTGCGGCTTTGTTCCCGCCTATACTCCAGGCAAGTAAGCAGCAGGGCAGCCTTGCAGTAAACCTATCTCGTGCCATGTCGGTCGGTCAGGGTACGTCGGGGGGTCAGGGAGCCAAGGACATGAAGGGCAACCCACCTCCCACGTTCTACGCGGTCAGGGGAGGAATGGCATCTCTGGTCGGGGCATTGGAGAATGACTTGCTGCAAAAGGGTGTAGTCGTCCATGAGAATACTAATGTGGTTGTGCTGAGAAAGACATCAAAGGGATGGGCGTTGCTGTTTGATGACGGAAGGGAGGTAGATGGATATGCAGGTGTCGTGCTGGCTCTTCCGGCTCATAGAGCATCTGGGTTGGTCGAATCATTCTCGACAGATGCAGCTCGGTTGTTCGGATCAATACCATATTCTTCCGTTGCTGTGATCACGTTACGCATAAAGGGGGTATCAGCGGAGGATCTACCTGAAGGAACAGGATATGTTGTCCCAGCTGATGGTAGAAGGCTTGTTAGCGCATGCACGTTTTTATCCAAAAAGTGGCCACATATTGTTACGCAGGGCTCTGTATTGCTTCGAGTATCCACTGGCCGTTACGGCGACAGCCGCCATCTATATATGGATGATGAGCATTTAATCGATGCAGTGCATTATGAGTTGGAAAGAGATCTGCAGTTATCCTTAGAGCTGGAAGATGCGTTGGTGGTTCGCTGGGAAAAGGCATTCCCCCAGTACCGTGTCGGCCATTTATCTCTGGTGGAACAGATAGCCAAAGAGATAAGTAGGGCAGGTCCAATGTCAGTTGCGGGAGGGGCATATGGAGGAGTGGGGATCCCGGCATGCATAAAAAGTGGTTACGAAGCAGCATCCTCCCTGATCGAGCAGCTCAGAGGCTCAGCGAATAGGCAGGTTGGATCAGGGAGTCGTTCGTCCGGGCGAGCAGGGCAAGGCGAAGAAGGAGAGGCAGTGGAGTGCCTGCCCGACGACGGCAAACCATGACCGGCTCACGCCACAAGGTCATGGTTACCGATTGTCATGCGAAGTCAGGGGGACGACAAGCCCGGGATTGTCTATCCACTGAGCCTCTTAAAGGCTGATATTAGCCCGATGAGTCATGGATTGCACCATCAGAAAGCAGTTCGCCGTTACCGCTTGCTGGCTTCCGCCATAGCCGGGTTGCTGGCAGCCTTATCACTACCTCCGTGGGGTTGGTGGCCGCTTGTGTTGCCTGCTTGTGCAATTGCTTATGTTGCGCTTGAGGGGATTCCATGGAAAAGACGCTTTCTTGTTGGTTGGGTATTTGGTATGGGCATGTTTGTGCCGGGGCTGTGGTGGTCGTTTGCATTCAATGTCTATGGTGGTGTGGTGCTGATGGTAGCGGAGTCTCTTTTCATAGCTGCTGCCGCTGCAGTAGTGCCAGCGAATAGAGCAAGGGTAGTTGCCCTGCCAGCTGCTATGGTGCTTGCAGAATATTTTCGTGAAAGATGGCCATTTGGTGGGTTGCCCATAGGAGGGATAGAGTTGGGACAAGCAGCTTCACCGGTTGGCCTGGTTGGTAGGCTTGGTGGACCCCTTCTCATCGTGTGGCTTGTCTGGTTGGCTGGAGCAGGGATTGGGCTGCTTGTTGTATCATATTTTCCGCGGTTGCAGTTTCAGGGTGTAGAACCCACTTATTCGTCACGCATACATACGCTCATACATACGCTATTGAGAAAATTGCTGCGGATGACCGGTAGGGCAGATCAAAATGTTGTAGGTGATGTAAATGGGAGTGGGGAATCAGATGGGCATACGGTGGGCATAACCGTGGAAGCTGGTAGGGAAGGCGGTAGAGAGCCTGGTAAGGAAGGCGGTAGGGAGAGAAGTCGTCGATTAGCTGGGCTCATTGCACTCGGAGTCGTCGTAGTAGTTGTTGTTGCAGGAGTATTTGCTCCAGATGGAGGTCCTCCGATAGGACACCTTCGGGTTGCAGCCATACAGGGTGGAGGAAAACGTGGTACGACAGCATTGCAGGTAAACCCTTTGACGGTATTCTATGCTCAGGTAGATGCCACCGAGGAAATACCAAAAATAGACAAGAGGAAGCCGCCTCAGCTCATTGTCTGGCCGGAAGATACTGTAGCGCTTGACGGGCGGCTGGAAGGTTCCGAGCATCTGGCAATACTTCAAGGACTTGTAAGATCACTTCATGCTACCCTTGAAGCCGGAGTCACTGAACCAGTGGGGTCGACCAGATTCAAGAATTTTTCTGTTGCTATATCGCCATCTGGTAAGATCGTTAGCCGTTATGAGAAGATTCATCGGGTTCCATTTGGAGAATACGTACCGTACCGATCGTTTTTCAAGCATCTTGCATCATTGAAAGATATTCCCAGAGATGCGATACCTGGACACGGCCCCGCTGTTTTGAATACTCCCGACGGCAAGATCGGCATTATGATTTCGTTCGAGACCTTTTTTGCTCGAAGAGCCAGGGCGGCAACCAGGGCAGGTGGAAGGCTACTGATGGTCCCCACCAATACAAACTCTTATGCTAACAGCCAGATGCCCAGTCAAGAGATAGCTGCATCGCGCCTTCGTGCCATAGAAGAAGGTCGTGACTTGGTACAGGCGGCACCTACAGGATACTCTGCCATTATAGACAACCAGGGAAATGTGATGCAGCAAAGCGCGCTATCTCGTAGAACGGTGTTAATAGGTGATGTTGCTCTACGAGATGGTCACACTATTTATGAACGCTTCGGTGACTTGCCAATACTGGTTATATCGATCATTTCTTTGGTGCTGGCTTGGATACCGCTGGAACCTTCCAGAAGATTGTTTGGAAGATCGCTCAGACGATCGTTAGGAACATTGTCAGGAGACGGAAGGTAAAAGTTTCCTGCGTTCGCGTTCGTTGGTACCTCCCCATATACCGTGTTGCTCTCTGATTTGGATGGCATAATCGAGACACTCAGCTCTTACACTGCACTTCGCGCAAATTGCCTTTGCTGCTGCCTCACGATTGCGCCGTTCGTTCCGACCTTCGCCCACAAACGGGGCAAAGAACATCTCTGCCTGAGGTCCCCTGCAGAGTGCTTTTTCTCGCCAATTCAACTCGTATCTGGTTTGTAGCATAGTTATCCCTCTCTCTCAAGTACCGTACTTATAGAATAATGAAAATAATGAAAAGTTTCAATAGGTTTGAACAGCCATTTTATAACTACATATGTGGTAGTCGACTTCTGGTATACTTAATCGACCGATAGCCGTGCAATTGTGCGGCTTTGCTTGATACGCTCAATAGTTATGGATCCCGAAACCTTTTACAGACAGAGCAAGGTATTTATTGTTGCCGGAAAAGGCGGCGTAGGGAAGAGCACGGTTTCAGCGGCGTTGGCTATGGCAGCAGCACACCAAGGGTTGTCAGTACTGGTAGTGGATCTGGAGGGTAAGGCGGCTATCAAAGGGGCATTTGGTCTACCTGGGGCGCTAGGTTACGAAGAAGAGATATTGTACAATGGCGGTTCTGGGATGGTGAGAGCCAGAAAGATTACTCCCGATGATGCCCTCTTGGAGTATCTCTCTGATCATGGTTTCCATAGGATATCAAAACGTTTGGTCAGCTCTGGTGCTCTTGAGGTGGTTTCTACTGCCATACCTGGCATAAAGGACATACTCGTGCTGGGCAAGATCAAGCAATTGGAACGCCGCGAGATGGCTGATCTTATAATCGTAGATGCCCCTGCAACGGGGCATGCAATTACCTTTCTGACTTCCGCAAGTGGACTTCTGACTGCTGCCAGGTCAGGACCTATCCGTACTCAAGCTCAAGAAGTAGTGGACTTCTTATCGGATGGAACACGCTGTAGGGTCATGTTGGTGACCATTCCGGAGGAGATGCCGGTCTCCGAAACCATAGAAGCTGCTTTTCAGCTGGAAGATCGGGTAGGGGTCACTCTTGGCCAAGTAGTTGTCAATGAGTGCTTGGCACCTCTTCCCCCGGTAGATATTTTGAGCAGGGAAAATAGATCTGCCTTTATCAAGTCCCTGAGGAAGAGGTATGATATGCCGCCGCCTATACACAAGACGATAATACCTTCTTCTGAGATAGTAGAAGTTATGCTAAGTGCAGCGGTATTTCACGAGAGCAGGAGAAAGCAGCATATTGAGCAGTTCGAAAAACTGGCAGATGAGTTACCCTTACCCAAGCTAGAGCTTCCTTATCTTTTCAGCCCGGTGCAGGGTGTAGAAGAGCTTGAATTACTGTCCAATGCATTGATTCGTGGAATAGAAAGCCTGCCAGTAAGTGATGGAGAAGTCGGCTCGGAGGAGAGCTACTCGCAAGAGAGTTATTCGCAGGAGGGCGATGCATCTGATCGTCTGGATATGCGGAAGACATTTGATGACGCTATCAGCTTTAGGGATGATCTGGAGGAAGAGTCACAGGTTGCGGATACTTCATCAGGCAGGGATGTATCGGGTAAAGGTGTATCTAATCAGGGTGTATCGGGGGGTAGCTCCGGTGCTTCTGGAAAGGGATCACAAACTGAGAACTCCCCAGTCGGCAAAAGCATAGATGAGCTTATATCTGACCATTCTGTGTTGATATGTTGTGGCTCGGGAGGTGTAGGGAAGACGACTACGTCTGCATCGCTTGCTCTCTATGGCGCGATGAATGGACGAAAGGTATGTGTGGTCACGATAGATCCTGCCAAGCGATTGGCAGATGCATTAGGAATAGATACCCTCACCAATACACCCGTGTGCGTTGAACTAAAATCATTGAAGGTACAGCCCAAGGGGGAGCTTTGGGCTATGATGTTGGACCCCAAGGCTACCTTTGATGACCTGGTGAATCGCTATTCTCCCAGTGGTCAGCAAGCTGAGCGGATTATGAAAAACCGTATATACAAGGAGTTGACATCGGCACTCTCTGGTACTCAAGAGTACATGGCTATGGAAAAACTTTACGAATTGGTCGAAGATGGCGGTTACGATCTTGTTGTCGTGGACACCCCGCCTACGCGTAATGCAATAGATTTTCTTGAAGCGCCAACCAGGCTGGTTCACTTTCTCGAGCATCGTTTGTTCAGGATATTGCTTATGCCCACGCGTATGTATCTAAAGGCTGTATCCGTTGCCACACAGGCTCTCCTGCGCACTATATCAAAAGTTGCAGGAAGCGAGATAGTGGAGGATGCTGTAGCCTTTTTCCAAGCCTTTGAAGGGATGGAGGAGGGCTTTCGTAGCCGGGCACAGAAGATGTCTGTACTTATAAGGGAGCCTACCACTGGGTTTGTACTGGTAACTACCCCTCGTGATGATGCGGTAACCGAGGCTGACTGGTTTGTGCAAAAGTTGGAGGAGATGGATATAGACATAGATGCTTTGATAGTCAATCGTGTATTACCTGACTTTGATACTGTAGGGAAGTCGCTTTTGACACCTGAGGAGATGCCAAATGTAAAGGCAGTTTCTTCCATCTGGGCATCTGAGGATAGGCTGAACATGGATTATGAGAAGAGTTACCAAGGTGCTGACGACCCGGACATCCTATTCGATGTATTCATGAGGAATCTTTTGGTATATAAAATTATATCCGCACACGAATTGTCTACATATGCTCACTTAGCTTCTCATCTTACCGGGGAAGATAGTGAGATCAATGACTCACATACCGGTAGTACTGCTCGCTATGGTGCCCATAGTAACTGTACGGTAGTCAAGCTTCCCTTGATGGCCGGGGATATCCATGATGTACGTGGACTCGGAGATATGGCATTGATGCTTGCTGGTGGGTGAGATTGTGCACTTAACGGTGTATAATGTACTTGCTGTCGCTCTCAAGTGGCTACAGCGGGAAGTGGCGTAGTTTGGTAGCGCGCAGCGTTCGGGACGCTGAGGTCGCGGGTTCAAATCCCGCCTTCCCGACTGGTAAAAATATGCAGGTCAATGTAGATATTGGGAGTGTTCTACATTGTGTGGACTCTATACACGCATGAAGTCAGTCATAATTCCTGCCCTGTTCTTGTTGGATCACCAAGTTCATGCGCTTGACCAAATCAGTGTTGGATGTTGGAAATAGGTGGTCGTGGCGGTCTGGAACGGAGGTGGTCCTATTTGCAGTACAGACCACTAATTGCCGCGAGACGCTCCTGATGTGTCTATAATGAAGTTGATAGTGATGATTGGCAACTGTGGTTAAGACCAGATGAAGGAGGCCTGTGGGGTATT
>JAJZWU010000062.1 GCA_021846515.1 Actinomycetes bacterium | reverse complement strand
TGCTAACACCTGAAGGTGCAGACTGCTCAGACCAGGTAGAGCCGTTGTATGACAGGATCGTGCCACTGCTGCCCACTGCCACACAGAAGGTACTGGAGATGCAGGAAGCCGCTTTCAACGCGCCGGACAAAGAAGGAAGCTGCCGAGAATCGTTTGACCATGCCTGTCCACCAGTAGTGGTGCTGTATGCCAATACATCCCCAGTGATGCTGCTGCCCACTGAAAGACAATTGCTCGCTGAAGAACAGGATATGCCATTAAAAGATTGAACCGCTGCTGGATAAGCTGCCTGTACCTCCCAAGACAATAATGTCGACGATGTATCTACGGATGGAGCAACGCTGGCAATGCTGGCTGTCTGTAGAACCCCGATTCCAGCCAGAACTGCCAATAGTGTCACGAAAACAAATATCCTGGCTGCTGACGATGTCTTTGATATTACATATGCTCTAGTACTACTAGTACGTAATACCTTTAGCTGTGACAAATGCATGTTAGTTCCTCTCCTCTTGTCCTTAATAGCTTCCCACAACAATCAATAATGCGGCTACAAGCCTAGGTTAAAATCGTTTATGATACAGTTAGCACCAGACGTATCATAATTGGAACCTGGCACAAAGTTCCCGATAAACATACAAGAATTATTTGAACCACCCGTGACACCATAGGTTGTACCCTGAGCAATGTTTGAACTAAACATAAAATCCTGGCTCGTATCACCCATATCAAATCCAAAGGTTGAGTCATTGTGCGACATATTACCAACTATAGAGCCTGACTCCAATCCAGAAAGATCAAAGCCACCGCCCGATCCCGATACAGATACGTTGTTAGATACCGTGACCTGGCTGTTATTCCCATCTCCGCCTTCGTTGGTAGCAACAATAAAGTTAGGCTGATTATTTTGGCTGTTTGTAGAAACGCAATTTGCAATTACCACATTGCTGCATACGGCGGGTTGCCCAGCATCATTCAGCACTCCGAAACCAGGAGCACAACTATTTGCCGTACAACTGGTAATACCGGAATCGGTCACACCCCCATAGAGCGCCAAGCCATAATCAGGTATATTCGCTATTGTGCATCTTGATGCCCAACAATGAGAGCTTCCAGCTGCAAATTGATTCGCGTTGCCAGAACTCAGCATATTGCAATCTGAAATGTATACCATGCTGGAGTTCACTACATTAAGAGGCCACCTTGTTAGGTTTTTTATAGTTATCCCACGGACCTGTATGTAAGAGGCAGATGCGGCCCTATTCATTTAGCGCAAACGTCCGGTGGACGGTTGGGTATACGTCATGAGCTACCTTTGATACTGACTTCTCTCCACTCAGTGCAGCAAGCGCCACAGAGCTTTAACTCGCTGGTGTACTTTTTTCTTTTGTTGGTCATGTGTTCTATCTCCTTATGATATTATGATAAGAGATTACTTTTATAATATTAAGGGTAATGTTAAATGATGGTAAAATGCTTGTAATGATAACCGGGTGTTCAAAATCATAGGGCCACATCAAACCCCCCCAACAACCTGCAATTCTTCATACTCAGAACCGGTATCATCAAGATGCTCAAAACCTATTATGCCCATTTCGGTAAATCTGTCACGCAACCATCCGTTGTTGGCATCCAGCAGCCCCAGCTTTTTACAGTTTGGCACAATCTTCGCAAATAACATTGCCTGGAACATCTTGCGCTCAGGCACTTGATTCAACAGTGGAACGACGCTCTTTGGTTCTATGCCCATCCTCTCCCATACCTCCTGCTGGAGAAAGCGGTCGCGCATTGCAGTAGCAGCCATGTAGGCGAACTCTTGACGCTCTCTTATCTCCGCAGAGGTAAGCTGCTGGTAATACTCCTTCAACGATATAACCCCAAAGGCAACGTGGCGAGCCTCGTCAGACATTACATACTTAAGTATCTGCTTCAGCAGCGGTTCGTTGGTAAGCTGATAGATAAAGCCGAAAGCTGCGAGAGCCAGCCCCTCCACCATGATCTGCATTCCGAGATATGTTATATCCCATCTACCATCCTCGACAATAGCATCCAGTAGGGACTGGAGGTGAACGTTTACCGGGTAGTGGCCGGAAAGCTTGTCGTCGAGATAGCGTGAAAACACCTCTACGTGTCTAGCCTCATCCATGACCTGAGTAGATGCATAATACTTTGCATCTATCCACGGAACAGTTTGAACAATCTTGGCCGTACAAACCAGCGCTCCCTGCTCACCATGGAGGAACTGAGAGAGCGTCCAGTTCTGAGCCTCTATCCCAAACTGTACCCACTCCTTCTCACCCCACTTCTGAAACGGCGTACCAGACAAGTCCAAAGTAGCTGTGTTCACTCCGGCAAAACCGCCGCCGGCAGCCATACTGTCCATAATCCCCTTTTCCTGGTCAACGTCGATCGACCACTCGACGTCAGTCTGGGCATTCCATTGAGCTTTCTTCGCCTTCTCGTACAGCTTATCAAGGGCAGGGCGAGCACCTTTATCGTATTCCCATGTATATATAGTATCGTAATGAGAGTCCACGTTATGCATCTTGCTTTGCGTGTCACGGTTGACCACCGACATGATCTCTTCCAGCTCTTCAGGTGCAAGATCCTTCATCTCTGTCACCAGGTCAGCCATGTCACTTTCATCCCTGCTTTCTTTTACGTCGTTAGATAGGCTCATTTAGAATATCTCCTTTAATTCAATGTCCCTATATTTCTTTTATCTCTGCACACGCTCAAAAACAAACTTTCCATACTACGGGCATAGCTACCCCCAGCCGCCAATCACCTTTTACTCCGCTCTCCGATCTGCCTTGAACTGGCTTTTGGCCGGTTGGCGGTAGCATTTGGAAGATGCATTCGTCCGGCAAATGACTCTCGATAAGAGCCTCCCTGCTCCGAGCCGTTAGCGACCAAAATATCTACTCCAGGCATAATATAGGTGTTTACCAGCCTTGTAACAGTATTCCTGTCAGTTAAATCAATACCCTCTGCAGGACACAGCAGATAAGAAACGGTCAGGCGTGCCGACCACAATACTACCCTTTTTGCAGCTTCTTTATCTATCCATCTCTCCAGGAAGGGACGGGCAAATGCCGCGACCTGGTCGAGCATGCTCTCGAAGCCGTCAAACGCAAGAAACGGAAGAATGGCATCGGGTTCATTTTTGAGCAATTTTTGCAGCGCTCTGTGCCCCTCGAGAAAACACGCAGCTTCATATATACCTGCCGAAATTGCCTCTGAGACATTGGCGGCAGGTAGCATAGACGATGCAATAGCACTGAACAACCTGGCCGTTTCCGTACTTACTATGGCAGCTAAAATGGTATCTCTACCGCCGGGAAATAGTCTGTACAGTGTCGCCCTGCTGCATCCACACTCGCTGGCAATGCTGTCAAGTGCCGATCCTCGAAGTCCTCTATCCGCTATAATAGTCAGTGCCGCTTCAATAACCGCCAACCGTTTATCCTGAGAAGACAGGACACCACTCTCCAACTCCTGCCGCAACGATGCTCCCTGCAACAGATAAATAGGCTGATCGTAAGGTGATATGGGAACAACAAGCGCCACGCCCTTCTCCCCTAGAGCAGCATCGTGCTCTTCCTTCGCATCAGGGCCGGGAACACGAGTAACACCTCTAGTGCCGTCAGGTTGCATAGCCAGTCTCCTTACCGTTCCCATATATGATACATTATAGCACAAAATGTCTCATTGTCAATAGGCAATTAGTGCGCAATGCCACCCAACAGCTCTACCCTCACCAAATTGCTGACTTCTGTACGATCCTGCAGGTCAAGATCACCCGGAGAAGAGATAAATGAGAACAACATCCTGGCAAGATAATCAGCAGCTTCATGAATGTTGACTTGGTCATCGACCCCAAACTCTCTGAGGTAGGGTACGAGAAAGCCAGAAACTGTGGATGCCATCAAATTGATCTCAGTAGTCAACTTCGGAATAACAGCATCCGGTTCTGTCGCAAGCAGCCTATTCAGCACTTCCAGGTTCCGCAAATAACCGGAAGAAAAAAGGATTAACCTCTCCAAAATCTCCTGTAGGGACTGTGACCCGTGGAGGACTTCGTAAAGCTCAGCGAGAAATTGCCCGGCCTGCCATGCAATTACAGATTCTACAAGCTCATCCCTGCCTCCCGGGAAATACCTGTAAATAGTCGCTCTGGATGTATGGCATTCACGCGCGACGTCTTCCATGGTGGTCTTGGCCACCCCCCAACGCACAACGCAATTAAAGGCAGCCTCCAATATGCGTTGAGTAACCTGATCTGTCCTGTGGATGCCATCTATACCATGATTCCTGGTCACAGACTTAGCCCAAACACCTTAAGTGCAACTGCCAGACATCATATACCAAGAAGCTCATCCAAACCTATAGTCACTCCAGGATGATCCCTCACTGCCTTCGTAGCCATAATTATCCCCGGCATAAACGAAGTCCTGTCAAATGCATCATGCCTGATGGTAAGCGACTGCCCGACCGATCCAAATACCACTTCGTGATGGGCTACCATACCGGGAATCCTAAGGGAATGTATACGTATACCTCCATCCGTTACGCCTCCGCGCACCTCTTTTATCACAGTACGCTCAGTCTTGTCCTGCCCATATTGCTTCCCGTTGTGCACAGCCGTAGATACACCCTGAGAGATGGCCTCAGCAAGGCGTAAGGCAGTACCTGAGGGGGCATCTACTTTTGCGTCATGGTGAATCTCGATTACCTCTGCTCCATCCATATACCGGGCAGCAATCTCTACGAACCTATTCATCAGCACTGCCCCTACGGCAAAGTTGGCTGCTATAAAACAATTAACCGAGGACTGCTCAAACATCTGTCTGGCTTGATCAATGTCTTTATCGCCCAGCCCGGTAGTGCCTATCACCATATGTACCCCATTTGATGCACACCACTCCATCGAATGCTTGGTGGCATCGGCGATAGTAAAATCTATAACCACTTCTGCACCCGCCCTGGAAAGGGCGTTAATATCACCGGCTATATCCAGCCCGGCAACGCTTGATCCTGCCACTTGACCTATATCTATACCGGCAAAGCGAGGATCCACAGCCGCAACCAACTCCAGCTCCGGATCATCGGTAATGGCTTTGCATATCTCTCGACCCATCCTGCCGCCTGCACCCAAAACACCAACTTTTATAATTTCGCTCATTTACTTATTATAACCGCCCTCAGAGCAACGGCAGTACGACCAATCTATCCGAAAGCGCCCACACCTGGTTATCACGCAATCTATTAGTGATACAAGGTACTGCTATCCTTAATGATATGAATATTATGAATATGAGAAGAGCTGCCAACTGGGTAGGAACGATGGAATCGATAGTGACAGAAAACGGTATTGCGCTGCCATTCAGTACCAAAGCAAAAGAAGATGCCGTTTCGACACCCTATATCCAAGCGCCCTTTCAAGCAGCGGGTCATGGATCACCAATTGTGGCCATGCGAGAAACCCGGGAACAGCTTGAGGACGCATTGCTTGCTGCAGGGGCCACACGGGCTACAGGGGCAGGGAATAGGAGAACCCCGGAAGCACCTGATCGTGAGCGAACCTGCTTCGAAAGAGATCGTGACCGTATAATTCATTCTGCCGCATTCCGCAGGCTTGCAGGTAAGACGCAGGTATTTATTTTTCCAGAAGATCACCAACGCACAAGGCTTACTCATGCTCTGGAGGTTGCGCAGGTAGCCACCGCAATTTCCAGGGCGGCCTCCCTGAACATATCCCTCACAGAGGCAATAGCCCTGGGTCACGACTGTGGACATGGGCCGGGGGGACACGCCAGTGAGGACGCATTGAGTACTTTCCTCCCTGAAGGGTTCGACCATGCACCATGGGGTGCTGATGTAACCCTGTCCCCACTCAATTTGTGTGCCGAGACACTTGATGGAATACGCAATCATTCCTGGACAAGACCGTCCCCCGGGACAGTTGAGGGTATGGTTGTACGCTGGGCGGATAGGTGTGCATACTGCGCTCATGACTTGGAAGATGCCGCAAGATCTGGGATAGTCTCTCTGGATTGGCTGCCGAGAAGTGTTCGTGAGGTTGCGGGCGTCACGCGTTCACAGCAGTTGAACACTTTTATTGGAGATATTATCGGCTGCATCAGAACAAAAGGCGTTGTCGGAATGAGCCCGGAAGTAGCACATGCACTTGGAGAATTACGTCATTTCAATTACGAATACATATATAACCGTAAGGAATCAGTCGACCAGGGGAAGATAGTTATAGAGATGCTACAGAGCCTAGTAAATTACTTTATTGAACATCCTGAAGAAATGACACACGACATCAGTGGCGATAACAACCACAGGCACTACAAAAGATATTCCAGCTACCCTACGGATGAAAGTATAGCCAGAAGGGCAGTATCTTATGTTGCCATGATGACAGACAGATTCGCATTCAATTTAGCGATAGAAAAATTGGGGTGGACTCAGTCCACGCTGCCAAGCTCGGTTTCGTAAAATTGCGCCGCCGCGGGTTTGATGCACACTCTTTTTCTAGTGACTGCTACTGCTCCAAGAGCAACTAGGGCTCCAACCACAGTACCTGTTCTGCTCGCCGCGTGCTTTTTTGAGGAAAAGAATCGGCACCCGGACAGCTTGGCTCGCTCATGTTTTAATGCACTATCATTATTACCGTCTGTATGAGATAGATAATATCGACAGCCAACATTACTGGTTCTTCGCTCCCCAACAGCTGTGTGATAGGCTCGAGTGCTGAATGGTTACTTGAGGGATCTCATGCAAGTACTGTGGTGATGTCTTCACATTTGGCTATGACCTGCCCAAATACGAGATGATTACGAGATAGACCACAGGTTAAGCCGGTGTCGACCACACGTTATCTATAGGTTGGTAGGTGTCTAGCGTTTCCAGCGAGAG
>JAJZWU010000023.1 GCA_021846515.1 Actinomycetes bacterium | reverse complement strand
AGTAGGCGTATTTGCGTTCCTTGATAACCAGTGGTGGCACAAGTCCAGCTTTTAGCGCCTGTACCGGCATGACCAGCCGTCCAGTTCTTCCATTACCATCACTAAATGGGTGGATTTTTTCAAATCTGGCGTGAGTATGCGCCAACACCGCAATGGTGTCTTCTGATGGATTCATCGGATTGGCTGCAAGCTCATTTATTAAACTGGGTATTTTCACCCAATTGGCCAGGGGGACACGAAAACCCGCAATGTGAACAGAGCGTCTACGATACTGGCCGGCATCGCCAACGATTCCATTCATAAGCCTCAGGTGGACGCCGAGAATCAAGTCCTCATTGACGATACAGTCTTCGCCATTTCTCGCAACTTCGTCAATAAGCCAATACAGCGCCGCCTGATGATTACGCGCCTCCGCCTGCTCGATTGATGTACGGTTAGTGAGTACTTTGTGCTCAAAGATAACCCCTTTTACATCAGAGAGAGTCATGGTACTGCCCTCTATGGTGTTGGTGTGATATGTAAGATAGAGTGTCAGCTTGTCCAGCAACTCCCTGTCCGCCACCAGACTCTTGGCTGTAGTGCGCAACCGCAGGGCATCTTGCTTGGCCAAAGCCAAAGATTCAGGATCTACTTCATCCACGCCGACTATATCGAGGTACAGCTTATCGATATTTACCAGTGCTTTTGCCCGGGGAACCGAACGCCCATTGATCCATGAGTTCACAGTTACGAACGAAACGCCCAAAGAATGAGCGAGTTGCTCTTGCGACCAACCAGAAGCACTCAAAATCGATAGAAGTTGACTACGATATTCTATAACTTTATAATGTTATCACAAACTATATAAAGTTTCTACCAGGCAGATTAAGCAAATATCCCGAGGGTTTATGCACACCTATAGACATTCAACCGTTCAGCAACTAGGTCTAGAATCTCACTAACTTATAAGTGCTTTTACCTATGGATTGACATGTATAGCACATGCAACTATACTATCAACATGTCCATGATGATACAGATCAGAAACGTGCCAGACGACTTGCATCACAAGTTAAAGGCACGCGCCGCGTTATCCGGCATGTCCCTATCGGATTATTTGCTCAGGGAAATCAAATTAGTAGCCGAACGTCCAACTATAGGAGAATTACGTGAGCGCCTTACTCGCCGCACCCCAGTATCTCCATCCATACCTCCGGTCGAAGCTGTACGCGCAGAACGAGATAGCCATTGATCGTTCTCGATGCTTCAGTCGCCTTGGAAGTGTTGTTGCGTACACCGGATGCAGGACGATTGGAGGCTGTAGTTTTTGATCCCACAGAGACGCTTCATAGTCCTCATCTGATTGATCTTGAGGTGGCACAAGTTCTACGTAGATATGTTTCTACAGGACAGGTTGATGCCGAGCGGTGCAAGACGGCGCTTGTCGATCTGAACGATATACCGCTTACCAGGTATCCACATAATTTCATCCTACCTCGTATATGGGAATTACGAAACAACTTTACAGCCTACGATGCTGCATACGTAGCATTGGCCGAAGCGCTTGAAGCGCCATTATTGACACGCGACCAACGACTGGCAAAAGCGCCTGGACACCATGCTCAAGTAAAAATTATCTGACCATAGACAATTATCCTAAACTATATAAAGAGCACTGAGGCAGACGATGGAATACGCTCCCCCTTATCTTGAGCGCAGGCGAGTGTTCAAATAGCCCTCCAACGCAGTCCTGCCCAAAATATTCAGCTCTTCAGCAACGGAGTCTACGATCTCACCAAGTGCACGTGCCAGCTTCCCCCCTAAAATTAGCTGTAACCCGCCAACAGCTTCAGCTGAAACGTGTGACCCCCTCCGGCAGTTCTCACAGAGCAGACCTCCATCTGAGAGATTGAAAGCCACCAGATCATCCCCGCTGCCACAACTTGCACACCGATCGACAATGGGTGCGGCGCCCTCCAGAGATAAAGCCTTGAAGAAAAAGGCTCCCCTTACGACCGGTGGGTTATCCGCCTCAATAACCTTTATAGCACCCAAAAGCATCTTGTAAAGAGCCGGATCACTGTGATTGTCCAGACTCAGCCTATCTACCACCTCCAATAATGCTGCAGCCTGGCTAAGGCGATCATAGTCCTCTTTGACCGCCTGGAAGGGATCCAGCACCTCTACCTGTTGAACTATATCCAAATCCCTGCCCTTCCAGCACATTATAGAAAGGTGCCCTACGGGCTCCAACCTCCCACCAAATTTGGATGTTGTCTTTCTCACCCCCTTCGCCACTGCACGCACCTTACCGTGCTGCTCCGTCATGAAAACAACGATTCGATCAGCCTCGCCCAGCTTGATGGTCTTAAGGATTATTCCACGATCATGATAACTCGGCATACGATTAGTATTGTGTCCCCATCCAGCATTGTGTCCCCATCCAGCTCGGAACGCAGGTCATTACCCTATTACGATACAATCTTGATAACTGCCATACCCTCGGAGTCAGTATCCATGCTAACACTAATCGTCCATAGTAGCCTTATCGAGCAGGTCGGCAAACTTGATCCGTGCCGCTTCTCGTCTGGCTGGAATATATTCCGTAGGAACCTCTACCGGCTTGTATCCCCGGAGAACACGCCTGGCGACGCTCATTTTATGCACTTCGTCTGCACCATCATAGATCCTCGCTGCACGAGCTGCTCTGTACATAGACTCCAATGGCATATCGGAAGAGAAGCCGAGTCCACCGTGTACCTGTATTGCTCTATCAATGACGTTATACAGCGTCACTGCTCCATGGTACTTGATCATTGCTATCTCCACTCTCGCTGCAGACTGACCCTCCATATCCATCTTCCATGCAGCATATAGAGTAAGCAGCCGGGAAGAGGTGATCTCGGCCATGCTCTGTGCAACAAAATCTTGTACCATCTGCTTTTCCGACAGGTAAGAGCCATGAGAATAGCGCGATACCGCCCGCTCGCATAACATGTCGAAAGCACGCTGAGCCTGTCCCAGCCAACGCATCGCATGGTGAATACGACCAGGTCCCAACCTCGCCTGCGCAAGCTTGAAGCCCTCCCCCTCTATGCCCAAAAGGTTGTCCACAGGCACGCGGACATCTTCATACACTATCTCCGTGTGCCCCCAAAAACTCCCAGTAGAAGCATGAGGATGCTCCATAGTGGGAACGTCACGCACTACATGGACACCCTCTGTATCCGTAGGCACAATGATCATGGAGCACTTATTGTACGGACCTGCATCAGGGTTGGTAACGCACATAACGATTAAAAAGTCCGATATGGATCCATTGGTGGTAAACCACTTATGCCCATTTATTACCCATTCGTCTCCATCCCTGACAGCCGTAGTCTCCAAAAGGGTCGGATCGGAGCCGGCATTACCCGGTTCTGTCATAGAAAATCCACTCCTGAGCCGGCCATCAAGCAGCGGGTAAAGCCACTTATCACGTTGATCGCTGCGGCCGGTCTGCTCCGTAGCTACGGCTATGAGCTCTGCATTACCTGAATCGGGGGCATTGTTTCCAAACGCCACCGGAGCGAGAAAGGATCTTCCCACTACTTCGTTCAATAGCCCCAACCTCACCTGCCCGTATCCCATACCGCCCAGTTCGGGCGGAAGATGGGCCGCCCACAGCCCCATTTCTTTCACCCTTGCCTGCAATGGGCGTACGGCCTCCAAATAAGTATCGTAATCTATATCAAGGGTCTCTAAGGGATATATCTCCTGCTCTATCAGCTCTCTGGCTTGATCCAGCTGTCGTTGAAAGTCGGGGTCGGTTTCGAATGTCCATGCCATAGTCCAATGCTAGCCTCAACGTATATCTTTTGCCACTACCTTTCTACTTTGGGTTTGACCACTACCACCACAGACATAGCGGTCATCATCCGGCTACCCTCCCGCTACCGGCACCCTTCCCGCCATCACCGTCCACGCTGGCTACGGTAGAGGTCTATCAGGCAGGCAGTGGCGGCATCGACCTCGTTGTCCCTCTCCTGCTGTGCACCACCATCACCGGCCAACAACGGCGTCAACCGAGCAGCCATAGCCTTCCCCAACTCGACTCCCCACTGATCGAATGAGTCTATTCCCCATATACACCCCTCCACAAAGACGGTATGTTCGTAGAATGCTATTAGCTGGCCGAGCACAGAAGGGGTAAGTTTATTTGCAACTATGACCGTAACCGGGCGATTACCGGGCATGACCTTATGTGGCACTATCGCCTCAGCCACACCTTCTGCGGCTACCTCGGAGGCATCCTTACCGAGTGACAATACCGCTGCCTGGGCAAGACCATTGGCAAATAATGCATCGTGGGCATCTCCAAGATCTCTCGCCGGTTCACTGAACAGTATGATATCAGCCGGTATTAGCTTGGTTCCCTGGTGTAGTAACTGGTAAAAAGCATGCTGCCCGTTTGTTCCCGGCTCTCCCCAAAATATCTCCCCCGTTTGCAATCCCACCGGCGTACCGTCCAACCGGACAGACTTGCCATTTGATTCCATAGTAAGCTGCTGAAGGTAGGCGGGAAACCGCGCCAACCTCTCGCCGTATGGCAGCACGGCGTGGGTCTGTGCTCCGTGAAAATTGTTGTACCACACATTCAGCATTCCCTGTATTGCCGGTATGTTCTCATTAAGAGGAGCGGTGCGGAAATGCTCATCCACCATCCTGAAGCCAGCCAGGAAATCATTGAATGCCTCTTTGCCTATAGCCAACATAAGAGAAAACCCAATAGCAGAATCGACTGAATAACGCCCCCCTACCCAATCCCAGAATCCCAGCATTGTAGAGACATCAATCCCAAAACGTGCCACCTCTTTTTCATTTGTCGATACGGCAATAAAATGACGGGCTACGGCCTCGTCTGTAGCACCAAGCCCCTCCAGCAACCACTCTCGCGCCTTTCGTGCGTTGGTCAATGTCTCCAATGTGGTAAATGTCTTCGAACAGACCACAAATAGCGTCTCGGCAGGATCCAGATCATGAATTGCCTGCCATAGCGCTATGGGGTCTATATTGGATACGAACCTCACCTCCAGCGCTGGATAGGCATAATCTCGTAGTGCAATGTAAGCCATAGCCGGCCCCAGATCGGAACCCCCTATACCGATATTTACGATATTGCGAATCGGCTTACCCGTATATCCCAGCCAGGAACCAGACCGTATCTCATCCGACAACTGCCCCATCTTGTCCAGCACTTCATGAACCTGCCTGACCACATCCACACCATCGACAATCAGGCTTTCGCTATCTGGCATACGCAGTGCAACGTGAAGAGCGGGTCTGTCCTCTGTGGTGTTTATATGGGCACCGGAGAACATGGCGCTTATCCTCCCAGGTAAGCCTGCCCTTTCCGCCAGCCTTACCAGCATATCAATAGTTTCATCGGTCACAAGATGTCGTGAATAATCAAAGTAGAGATCCCCTACTTCAAGGTGCATATTGGTTACCCGAGCTTTACCTGAATCTCCCGTCAGTAGCTGACGCAAACTCAGATCTCTGGCTGATTCATAGTGCCTTTCAAGAGCGCGCCACTCTTCTGTGTCGTAAATCGCAATACTGTCCATAGCACCGATACTATCAGCGTGACTCCAGCCGGGTCGATCACAATACTATCAGCATGGCTCCAGATCGATCACCCGGCTTGAACACACCTACGCCCGCAGACGTACCCCCGTCTCCTACGTCTACACCCTCTCCACCTCCACTGACCCCCTCTCGCCTTACCTGTCGCCCCCTCTCTCTTCCGGCCACTTGCACTCCGCTGACCCCTCTTCTCCCTGCCAGCTTACCAGCTCTCGCCCCTTCAATCACCCCTGACCCCCCTCCACTTCCCGCTGCCCGCTCTTTCCGCTCCCCCGCACCCCCTGGCCACCTCTTCCCACCTCCCGATCTACACTATTCTCACCCCACTCCCCCCTGCCTCCACTATGCCGACCCACTCTGCTGCCACTCCCCCCGCACTGCCCCCTGGCCGCACCGTCCATGCCCCGCTCTTCCCCGGCCGCCTCTTCCCTCTGTCTCCACTCCACCGCCACCAGCTCCACCCATCCACCCCACTGCCTCTGCCCCCTTTCCACTCCCCGCTGCCAGTAAATCGTCGCAGTTCACAGCAGTTAAATAGGGTATTCCAATCGTTAGTGACACACCCCCTCTCTATAATTAGACACATGTCTGATTCCAATGACAAGCTGGACGAGATCCACCAGATAGAGCGCTTGCTACAAGAAGCGCTATCTGGTTTCGATCCGGGGAAATACAGCCATGAGGACTTATCTGTATTTCTTTCGTCGTTTGGCAAAATAGAGAGACTCTCCGGTGCCGCAAAGGCCATGGTGGCCTCTGGGCTTGCAGAAGCCCACAGACTTGCAGGCCCATCTGACAGATCAGATGCACATAAGCTTGCCCAGATGGAAAACATCACTATTACGGAGGAAAAAACATCATCTCTACCGGTAGGTGTCTTACCAATCATTCACTTTTGGCCAAAAAGGCACTTGATGGTCAGCTCTCTTCCAATCAGATAGCATCTATATCTGGCGTAGTCGAGGTTGATTCTTCGCTGGAAAAAGAACTGGTAGACACTGCCGGTTCAGCATCTCTTTTTGAGCTTAAAAAGATATGCACCAAGGCGAAGTTGGAAGCGGTAGGCCCAGATGTACAACGCAAGAAAATCCACAAAAAGCGCTACTTCAAGTGTTTTACAGACGAAGATGGCATGAGGCACCTGCGTGCAGGAGGGAACCCTGAATATCTCATGTACATAGAACAGGCCGTTGCCACAGAACGTGAGGTCATCTTCAAAAAAGCCAGGTCCAATGGCAGGCGTGACACATTTGAGAACTATGGCTTTGATGCGTTTATAAATGTAGTTACAGAAGCTGCCAGTTCTACTACAGAATTACCCCCAGACTGCAACCACCCTGGGACCGACAGCGGATACTCCACTTGTACGCCTGCTACAGAGCCACCTACCGGCCACACCAAATCAGCAACCACCTCCGACATTACTGACGCTGCTGCTGGTATTGCCGGTATTACTGGGGCTACTGTTGCTGGTTCCGGTATTACTGGTGCTGCTGGTATTACCGGTATTACTGGTGCCGGAGCTGGCAACCCTTTACCTACCCCACCTACCGCCAAAAATACAAGCCCACCTCCCGGCACACACCCTTCCATAAACGTTACACACATTCCTGCTCTTGGCAAACTCAATACCATCAACCAATCGCTCACCAGCACTTCCGATAGGCATACAAGCCCACCTCCTGCCAAGAAGGGTGACGAACATACAGACTCACCTACCCAGAAGAGAGACACCAAAAAGGCCAAAGCCTCATACAAGATCATTATACGGATAGATCATTGTGCGCTTCTACGTGGATATACACAAGGTGACGAGGTATCCGAAATCTCAGGAGTTGGCCCAATTGCACCTTCTGTAGTTCGAGAGATAATTAACAACGACGATCCGTTCATTGCAATGGTTATCACCAAACTAAAAGAGGTAAGCTCGGTAGTTCATCTCGGGAGAAAGCCAACTGCTTCACAGGTGACTGCTCTTGAGTGGATGTATCCAACCTGTGCAGTGAAGGGATGCGAATGTGCAATATTTCTGGAAATTGATCATAGAAAACCCTGGGCAGATACTCACAAGACTACCCTTACAAGTCTCGATCGTCTCTGTTCCTATCACCATGACCTAAAGACCAATTTCGACTGGCAATTGGTAGAAGGTACCGGAAAGAGAGACTTTGTGCCTCCTGATGACCCCAGACACCCGAGCTACAAGTCCAAGCGTCCAGACAACAAGCCTGGAAATAAGCCTGGATATTCATACAGAGCTTCCCGGCATCAAGATGGCGGTACTCCGCCCCATCTGGAGAACAAACCTCAGCGGCAGAACATAAAGAGTAATCTACTGGTACCGGGCAACCAGAAGTCCCAGAAGTGAAATCAAGCTACAGAATCGGATACGGACTAAATAGCAGCGCGCCCCAGAACAATATTACAATATAATCGTATTACAATATATTGTGAGTGATTGGAGATGTGGCCACAACATGTGGGACGCAAACGTCCACCGGACTGTTGCGTGGACAGGCGTGGCGAAGCACGACTTTGCGTGGACAGGCGTGGCGAAGCACGACTTTGGAGTTCTGGGGCACGCTCAAATAGCAGGAATCACGTCTCATCGGTGAATAACTGCTCAAAATTATCGTGATAGATTAGCTGGAAGCTGGCTTCAGGGTAGGCGGCAGCAAAGCCGGTTGGTACCTTTAAGGCTGTTGCCTTCTGCCGACTGGACCATTTGAACTCGTACGCAGACAACCTGCCAACTCTCTCCTCAATCAAGTCGACCTCCTGTCCCTGGTAGTTCCTCCAGAAATAGTAGTTGGCAAAGACTCCGTGATACTCATTATATTTGAGACGTTCCACGATACAGAAATTCTCCCAGAGCGGACCTATGTCGTTACGTAATTCCAGAAGATTGTAATTTTGGATCAGGCTGTTACGTACACCAAGATCGTAAAAATATACTTTCCGGAGACGGCTCACCTCGTTGCGAGCATTGCGCTTAAGGGAGGGCATGCGAAATATAACAAATGCCTCTTCAAGTAAAAAGATATAACGCTCAACAGTCTTGATGTCTACGTTCAGTAACGATGCCAACTCTTGATAGGATACTTCGCTTCCAAGCTGAAGAGCCAGCGCCCGCAACAACCGTATAATAAGAGGAGCTCGCCTCAGGCGTTCAAACTCCAGAATATCCCTGTACAGGAGCCCGGATGTCAGGCTACTGAGCTCCCGTATGGCAGCCGCTTCATCCTCCATCCACATACCCGGGAACGTGCCCAATCGCATCATGCGACCCAGATTCCTCTTGGCCTCTTGCCTGCCGGTAGCGCAAATCTCCTCATACGACAACGGATACAATCTGTATACCCAGCTACGGCCGGTAAGTGGTTCAGATATCTTGTTGGCCAGATCAAAGCTGGACGATCCCCTCCCTCACAAAAGCGGATTGCGCTTCCCTGTGGCTCAAATTCATGATATAGTGGAAGCATGAACATAGCGCAGTTGTGGACAATACTAGGCGTTACGTTAGGAACATTTGTCGCTCTTGGCGTAATGATGCTTACATTGTTTCTGCACATGGACAACAAGATTGATGCTTTGGGTAACAAGCTGGAAGCCAAGATTGAGGCTCAGGGCAAAGAGCTGGAAGCCAAGATTGAGGCTCAGGGCAAAGAGCTTGGAACCAAGATTGAGGCTCAGGGCAACAAAATAAGTAAGATAGAAGGACAAATGGATGCAGTGCTAGAATTGGTACCGCATCCAACACCTGCCTAATATCTTCCGCCCACCTGCACCCGCCCTCACCCTCTCTTCCAGTCGCTACACTACGCCATCCTGCTCCTTATGCCACTCCCAGCCCCACTCCCGTCAAGATGGTCAAGATGGTAGACTGGTGCCGGCAACATCATGATACAACCGTCTCGAATAAGAAACTTCTCTATAATAAGCCATGTCGATCATGGCAAGTCGACGCTCTCCGACCGGATACTTGAACTGACCGGAGCGGTGGATCCCAGGCTGATGCGTAATCAATTCCTCGACTCAATGGAGATAGAACGCGAGCGTGGAATTACAATAAAGGCTCAAAACGTAAGGGTAACCTGGAAGGATTACGTGCTCAATCTCATAGATACTCCCGGTCACGTAGACTTCACCTACGAAGTATCCCGCTCACTCGCTGCCTGCGAAGGAGCAGTACTCCTGGTAGACGCTTCTCAGGGTATCCAGGCACAAACCCTTGCCACCTGCTACCAGGCTATGGAGCACGATCTGGAGATAGTGGCAGTGCTGAACAAGATAGACCTGCCGGCCGCCGACCCGCAGAGATGTTCCGATGAGATAGAGGGGGTCCTCGGCATCGAACGATCGTCCATACTACAGGTGTCGGCAAAGAATGGTGATGGAGTGGCTGACTTACTGGATGCGATAGTCGAGAGGATCCCTCCTCCAAGCGGCAACCCTGATTTACCCCTTAGGGCACTGGTTTTCGATTCAGCCTATGACCGCTACAGGGGGGTAATCAACTCCATAAGGATAGTAGATGGGATCATGAGGTCAAATGCAGCGGTGATGGCGATGCAGGTCGGGAAGACCCACGAAGTCGAGGAAATAGGAGTCAGAACGCCAGATCAGTTACGGGTAGATGAGCTCAGTCCGGGAGAGGTGGGTTATGTAATTACCGGGGTAAAGGACCTGCGTGAGATCCGATCGGGAGAGACACTTACCCATGCAGTCCATCCCGCAAACAAACCCCTTGCCGGATACCTGGAGCCAAAGCCAATGGTATTCTGCGGATTGTATCCTATGGACGGAGACGAACTACCCCTGCTAAGGGAATCTCTGGAAAAGCTGCAGCTCTCCGATGCAAGCTTTACCTTCGAGCCGGAATCATCAAAGGCATTGGGATTCGGCTTTCGCTGTGGTTTTCTGGGCCTCCTTCACATGGATATAGTACGTGAACGCCTTGAACGGGAGTTCTCTCTCGACATTGTAGCTACAGCACCCTCGGTAAAGTACATAGCACACCTGGCGGGAGGTAAAAAAGCAGAGTTTGACAACCCAAGTGACATGCCAGATCGTGTAAGGATAGAAAGCATCGAAGAGCCGGCCGTCCGGGCAACTATGATAGTGCCCGCTGAATATACCGGCACCGTAATGGATCTCTGCCAATCCAGGAGAGGTGAACTGGAGAGGATGGAATACCTCTCTCCGGAAAGACTGGAACTGGTATATACGATCCCCCTGGCTGAGGTAGTCATCAACTTCTTCGATCAGCTAAAGAGCCGTACAAAAGGCTATGCCAGCATGGACTATGAAATGGGCGGATACCGTGTCGCAGAACTGGTCAAGGTAGATATACTGCTGAACCACTCTCCGGTCGATGCTTTCTCTACAATACTGCACAAGTCGGAGGCAGACAGCTATGGGAGGAAGATGGTAGCGCAACTACGTGATCTTATACCCAGGCAACTCTTTGACGTTCCGATACAGGCTGCCATCGGTACACGGGTAATAGCGAGAGAGACCGTAAAGGCCCGGAGAAAAGATGTGATCGCCAAGTGCTACGGAGGGGACATCACGAGAAAACGGAAGCTGCTCGAGCAACAAAAGGAGGGGAAGAAGCGCATGAAGGCCATAGGGTCCGTCGAGATACCTCAGGAGGCGTTTGTATCGGTATTGCGTCTCGACAACTGACACTGACATTGCGCGGCACCAAACATTACAGTATTTAGCTCCAGGGTAGTATCACACCGTGAATTGGAGGTGCTTCATCTCCACCGGCGGCAATGTCCTTACCACGCGAATCCGAGCCGTGCGAATCCGATCCGTGCGAATCGCGTGAAAGACCGCCCATGAGCTCTATTAGAGCTGCGGCATCTGCCAGAGAAGCAGTCCTCCTCGGCAATTCTTCAAAGGGATACTTGCCGCTGGCCAGCAAGTCAAGCGCCGACCTGTACGCCGCAGAATCCACACCAAGCGCACCTATAATGTGAATCTCTTTGTATACGATCATATCCGGCCAAAACCCAGGAGTATCGGCCGATCCACGAGTACCGGCCATTACTATGGTACCCCCCTCCCTTACCACCGAAATTGCCTGAGCCAGTGCCGCAGGAGCTTTGGCCGTTACGTCTACCACGACGTCTGCCTGCACTCCGGTATGCCTGAAGAGTTCTTTTGCCGGGTCGTCATGCTCGACGTCCACATAGAGATCGGCTCCAAAGTGGGTAGACAGTTCAAGGCGTTCCCTGTCACGTGCCCCCTTCCCGGTCACCATCACAAATGCTGCACCAGCCTCCTTCAATGCCGCACAGGCAGATATACCCCTTATCCCTGGCCCAAGCACTGCAACAACGGCTCCCTGCTTCACATCCGGAACTGTCACTCCCCATCTAATCCCTGCGCCAAGAGGGTTAAAGATGGTGGCAATTACCGGGTCAAGATTGGCGGGCACCTTATGGATAATACTGTCCGGAGTCAGATACTGATACTGAGAATATCCTCCCCAAAGACCGGGCTCTTTACTTAAAGGGGCGAATCCATACATATCTTTCATGCCGTGCTTAGTGCATCTACGATATATACCGGCAAGACACATCTCACACTTGCCACAGGCTTGAAATACCTCCACCGCAACCCTGTCTCCCACGGAAACTCCCCACTTATCAGCTGCCACGCTTCCTATCTCTTCTATCACTCCCACACTTTCATGGCCGGGAATAAAGGGGTAGCCAGGATGGAGCTCACCGGAATACTGCTCATGGTCGGTACCGCATAGCCCACAAGCTTCCACCCGCAACAGGGCATCGTCCTCTCTCGCTTGGGGTATCGGGAGCTCCTCCAATACAAGATTACGGGGCTCTCTGAGAACAAGCGCTGACGACGTTGCCACTATTCCACCATTGATCTGCGTAACATCACGTCAGCCAGAAAGGCTCTCCCTCTGGAAGTCCTTGTCAATATGTCAAACTGCGCACTTGGTCTGGCAAGCATCCACGAATGACCACCCGGCACCCAAAGCACCTTATGATCACTGACTTCCTCGAACTCCTCCGCAGTAGCAGAATTGGCTATCCTGTCGAAACATCCCCATACAGGCAATAACGGTATCTCGCTATTTTCGACAAGATCCCGAACATCCCCTGTCATATCTATGGTGAACAGCATAGCCCCTACCGGGATAGTACGCCCCAAGGATCTGACGTTCCTTCTGAAGTCGGGAAATAGCGCCCTAATGGTCTCTGCCCTCCGCCTGCCTACAAGCATATCCGGCAGATCCGCCACCAATGCAGCGACCAGATCTGCAACGTTGGCCACATCGGGTACAAATGGCTTCAATACATCCACAATAAGCCCGCTCCGCTTCCGCCATGCCGGGGTAGCGGCGCCATCACGATATATTATACCAAGGGTGCGGTCGGAATACATCTCCGCAAAAGCAACTGCAATTGCCCCTCCCATAGAATGACCCATGAGCAGCGCATTCTCTATCCCCAGGTGATCCATCAAAAGACGAACCTGGCCGGCCAACTCGTATACATTCACCTTAGCCCACGGCAACGGATCGCTACCTCCAAAACCGGGAAGGCTGGGAGAAAGTACCCGCAACCCAAGCCCCTCCGCCAAATAACGAGATTCCTCCCAATACATTCCTCCGCCGGCAAAAAACCCATGCAAACTCACTACCCACATTGCCTTGCTCTTGTCACCGGAGGCTCTACCGGAAACCCTACCGGAAACCCGGGTTGCGGAACTCTTTGGCGTATCTTTGGCTGGCGCCAGTGAGATGAGTGGAGTATCGTCATAGTTGTCACTTACTGCATAGCGCAGGCGCCGACCTTCCACGATAAACACGTTATGCTCCATTTTCACCGTGTGTTTAACCCGTCTTGGGCTCAGGTTCACAGGTGGTGCTTCCATCTCAGTATTAAATTCGCCACTCAGCAACCTGGCATAACCAGCTACACCATCGCCAGCCACATCACGCGGAGTTTTAGCTATCTGCGCCCTGCCGCTACCATCTATCTTGCCGTTACCATCTGCCCTGCCATTGCGTGATTGATCATTGCCAAGTTGGCCGCCGATCAGCTTATGTAATCGTTCAGCCGACGAACTCCACGCCAAAGTATCTTTAACGTCACTAAGGGTCCGTAATGGTTTCAAAAATGGCATATTCATGGTTTCTCTAAGAATAGCGCGGCATTATGCCGTTGTGGTGGACTGTGGGTATCACGCCTGTGGCCTCAATGTCGGAAAGGCAATTACGTCCCTGATGCTCGGTTGGTCGGTCAGTAGCATTACGAGCCTGTCCATGCCTATGCCCAACCCGGCAGTGGGGGGAAGGCCGTGCTCAAGTGCCCTCAAATAATCTTCATCTACGGTCATCGCTTCTGCATCTCCCTTGGCTCTCATCTTTGCCTGTTCCTCAAATCTTGCCCTCTGATCATCAGGGTCTGCAAGTTCAGAAAACGCATTGGCAAGTTCCCTCCCGGCAATCACTACTTCAAATCTCTCCACAAGATCGGGGTCGTCGCTACGCCGCCTTGCCAGAGGAGAGACTTCCACGGGGAAATCTCTTACTATCACAGGACCCCACAGGCTGCCCTCACATGCTTTCTCGTATATCTCCATAAGTATTTTACCCTCCCCCCATTCAGGGTCTGGCTGTACACCCATGTCCTGCAAGACTGACGACAACTCCCTCTTGGGACTATGTACACTGAGCCGGCGACCGGTGCTCTCCTCTACAAGTTCTTCCAGCGTCGCTCTTCGCCAGGGTGGCTGTAAATGCACCTCCCTTCCCTGGTAACTTATGCTATTGGTACCAAGCAGCCTATGTGCAATATCGCTCACAAGCGATTCGATGGTCACCATGAGATCCTCGTAATCAGCGTATGCCTGGTAAAGCTCGAGTATGGTGAACTCGGGATTATGCCTGGGTGATATCCCTTCATTCCGGAATACCCTGCCAATCTCAAATACCTTTTCAAATCCTCCCACTACCAATCGTTTCAGGTACAACTCCGGCGCCACCCGCAAATACAGGTCCATATCCAGCGCGTGGTGATGGGTGACAAACGGCCTGGCAAGCGCCCCACCGGCAATTGGGTGAAGTATGGGTGTCTCCACCTCTATAAATCCCTGATCTTCGAGAATGCGTCTTGTCTCCCTTATTATCGTAAAACGAGTTTGTAGCGTCTCACGGGTAGGCTCATTCGCCCAGAGATCCACCTCCCTCTGCCTGTAGCGAATCTCTATGTCGGTGATGCCGCGCCACTTGTCTCCAAACGCCATCCTGGCTTTGGCCAATAGTACCCACTCATCTACCAGTATCGACAGTTCTCCTCTTTTGGTTTTGACCACCTTTCCACTTGCGCCTACCCAATCTCCAAGTGATAGATGGGTAAAGTCGTCAAACTTGTTCGTGTCGGTAACTCTGGCAAAAAGCTGTATCTGCCCTGAAGAGTCCACCAGAGTGGCAAAAGCCACCTTACCCTGAGTCCTAAGCAACATCACCCTTCCTGCCACGCTGTGATGCGATGCGCTCTCTTCCCCGGGTGCAAGATCGGAAAACTGCTCATGCACCATAGCTGCACTGGCGGTCTTATTAAATTGCATCCTGCGGTCTCCTGGGGGTCTCTTGGTTGCCGGGATCGGGGATGTGGCCGGTCTTATCTGAGTTGCCGGGATCGGGGATGGCTGCGATGCGCTGGCCTCCGGCGCCGGAGGGGTTATCGGCATGATGCAAATATACCAACTTCAATCCATACAAGGTTAACCATGAGTTCAGGTAGTCTACACTCTGGCAATATGGCACTATCAGCTCAGCAAGTCCTCCAGTTGCCACTACTGTTGTATGCTCACCAAGCTCCTGCCTAAACAGACTGCACATAGAGTCCAACTGGCCGGCATAGCCATACAGGATACCTGACCGTATTGATTCGGCCGTAGAACGGCCTATGACCGACTTTGGCTTAGTCAGAGCAACTTGGCGAAGGGCGGCGGCATGGGCAAAGAGCGCATCCATACTGATGGATACCCCTGGCATGATTGCACCTCCGAGGTATTCCCCATCAACAGATACGCCGTCCACAGTAGTTGCCGTACCAAGATCAGCCACTATACACGGGCCTCCGTAAATACTGAATGCTCCGATCGCATTGGCTATCCTGTCCGGTCCGACCTCTCTCGGATCCTCGTACAATATAGGCATACCTGACCGTAGACCGGGCTCCAATACTATCAATTTTATTCCCGGGAGCCAGCGTGAAGCCATCTCTTTCAGGGCGGCCGCAGCACTGGGTACAGAAGAGGTCACCACTATACCAGTGACGGTAGAATCAATCTGCAGACCGACCAGGCTGAGCAGATGAAAAAGATTCATGGCATATTCATCTGCCGTCCTCTCCGGAACGGTACTGGTACGCCAATGATGCACAAGCCCCGCCAGATAAGTGACGTGCCCCCTCTCATCGTCGGTACCATCACCACTTGCACTGTCGCCGTCGCCTGTCCTGCCGTCGTAAACTACCCTGCCATCACCCGCCTCACCACCTGTGCTCCCACCACCGCCGGACGCTCCACCACCATCTCCGGCGCCGGCATCTTTATCTCCACCGACGCAGTTGCCGGAAAGATCAAACAGTCCGATAACAGTCTCGGTATTACCTACATCTATCGCAAGAAGCATTATTAGACCACCACGCTACCGTCTACGTCAAGCCCCAGATCGAGAGCGGTTACTGAATGAGTAAGGGCACCGACCGATATAAAGTCAGCACCAGCTGATGCGTAATCAGCAACATTATTTATGTTTATACCACCGGAGACCTCCACAAGTACACGACCGCTACTCCGTAGGGAATCCAATAACTCTACGCATTTACCCACCTCCGCGGGTGTCATATTGTCCAAAAGCACCATAGAGGCTCCGGCCTCCTGTGCTTCGACAGCCTGATCCACGGTATCGCACTCCACCTCAACCGGCTTAACCGGCCAATTCATGTGCGCAGCTACTACTGCCTCGGATATTGACATTCCAGCGAGATGATTGTCCTTTATCAAGATCGCTTCAGATAGATTGCCCCTGTGGTTTCTCCCCCCGCCTGCACGGATGGCAGCCTTTTCAAGCGCCCTTAGACCGGGAGTGGTCTTGCGGGTATCGAGAACAACGGCCCTGCTGCCCGGCACTTTGACCCGTGCAACAAATCGGCTGGTCAGAGTCGCCACCCCAGAAAGATGACATAAGAAGTTCAACGCCGTTCTCTCCGCAGTAAGGATTGAACGAAGGTTGCCCGACACCTCGGCAACCACCGAGCCATTGGACACCTCCCCTCCGTCGGGAATCATCCATTTCACGTCTATGGAGCTATCTACCTGTATAAATGCCTCAATGGCACAGAGCCTCCCCGCGACAATGCCCTCTTGACGAGATTTAATGTAAAATCTTACAGTGCGCTCTGGGGGAATCAACGACGCAGTCACATCGCCCAACGGCAGCAGGTCTTCTTCTATGGCTATCCGAACTGCACGGCGAACAGCATCTATAGGTGGGTCAAGCTGTGTTGGGATTTTGTCCATATTGGAAAGACTACACCGATAGTTTCCCATGCACAATCCTGACCAGGCAGGTATCGCTGGCATCAGGGTACTCCATCCTTGCGTGGGCGCCTCTAGTCTCTCTTCTATCGTAAGCAGATCTCACCAGCGCATCTGCAACAATGCACATGTTTGCAAGTTCTATGGCGCTACGATCTATATGGACATGATTATGAGTACCCGTGTCGCTCAAAGATTCATTACCTGTCGCAGGTGCCTGACCCCCTGCAAATTCCCGCTGCCCTGTGTGCCCCTGTCCTTCTGTGTGCACCTGATCCTTCGTGGGTGCCTGACCCCCTGCAGATCTCTCATCAGCTGCATATCCCTGACCTCTTAAAAGCTTAACTGTATCTCGTATTATCTGCTCCATTCTGCTGAGACCGTCCGCAGAACGTATAACGCCGGCATTAAGCATCATCTCTTCCTGAAAGCGCTCTCTCATCTTGACAAGATTATTGCTTATAGCAGGATTGTTACCCACTATAAAATCTGTTAATCCTGAAATCGCAAAACTCTCTTGTCCCAAGCTGGAAGTGCCCATAGAGGGTATTCCGCGTAGATCCTCAAACTCATCCACCCCTGTACATGCAATCCTGCTATCTGCCCCCAACCAGGCTCCGATAGCTCCAGTTGCATCTGCTCTTCGCTTTCCCGAGACAATCGCTCCAGCTGCCCTTATGCCATACACCAGTCCCTCCAACAGAGAATTGGATGCCAAACGATTGGCGCCATGCACTCCAGTACATGCAACCTCTCCGGCAGCAAAAAGACCTTCACAGCCGGTAGCTCCATCCAGATCGGTAAGAATCCCTCCCGACACATAGTGTGCAGCAGGAGAGACCGGCAGCCAATCAACTGCAGGATCCAGATTGCAGCTCGTCAACATGGCCGATATTGTAGGAAAACGCTCGTCGAAGCCACCCAGGCCGGTAGCATCCAGCCAAAGATGGGACATACCCTGTTCTGCCATTTTCAAGGCTATTGCCCTACTGACCTTATCACGGGGAGAAAGCTCGTCTACAAACCTGTTCCCGTCTTTGTCGCGCAATATTGCACCATGACCCCGAAGAGCTTCAGACAGCAGCGGTCGGGGAGTAACAGCATGATATAGAGCAGTAGGATGGAACTGGAAGAACTCCAGATCGGCAACGGGAACTCCCGCTCTCAGCGCCATGGCTACACCATCTCCGGTAGCCTCGGGGGGATTGGTAGTAACGGAATAGAGCTGCCCGGCTCCACCGGTGGCCAGCAAAACCACATCTGCTCTCACCTCTGTCAAGTTGCCGTCCGGATCGATGCAGCGTACACCCTTACAAATCCCCGACTCTATAATCAGATCAAAACTGAACCATCTTTCCATAATGCATACATCGCTTGCGCACACAGCCTCTACAAGGGCACGCTCTACCTCCGCACCGGTAGCCACCCCGCCGGCGTGCAAAACCCTGGCAGCAGAATGGCCACCCTCTCTCGCCCGTAGATAATTCCCTGCATTATCGCGATCAAATGACATGCCTGCAGCCACCAGAGCAATGATTGCATCAGGCCCTTCATCTACCAGAATACGAACAGCATCCAGGTCGCACAGTCCATCACCTGCCTTTAAGGTATCAGAGAGGTGTTGGTCAATGCTATCCTCGTCACCGGGCAATACGGCCGCTATCCCACCCTGTGCCCAGCGAGTTGCTGATTGGCTGAGCTCTCCTTTTGTGATAATGCCCACACGCATTCCCCCAGAGCCACCAGCACCGGCCGTAGCATCCACCATTCTTGCTCCCCCCATGTTCATATCGGCCGCGCCGCCTACAGACAATGAAAGTGCAGCAAAGAGACCGGCTACTCCACTACCTATGACCAGTACGTCAAAGTAGGCCGGTTGGCTCAACACCGAAGAGGAATGTGGGTCAGGCTTCATTAATGTGTGATATGCCGTTCTCGAGGCGAGGCGGCGGCTTCAGTGTCTGCGCCTCAATATCCGACATGGGGACTTTCATGAGGGTGGGGCGGTTGCTTTCATCCACATGTACTATCTTGGGGCTATAGTTGGCCAGCTCGGCCTCTTCATAGTCGGCATAGGTCAAGATGATCACCTTGTCTCCGGGATGAACCAATCTGGCTGCGGCGCCATTCAGGCAAATCTGTGCCGTATCGCCCTCTATCGCATAGGTTTCAAATCGGGAACCGTTATCAATATCCAGCACCGCCACCTGTTCGTTCTCCATGATGTCCGCCAACTCCATTAAGGCTGGGCCTATGCTGATAGATCCTATATAATTTATATTCGCCTCCGTAACGGTGGCTCTGTGTATCTTGGACTTGAGCATACGCCTTCTCATCTTGGTAAATCACTTCCTCTCTGATATTCTCTACGGCACGTAATCATTATCATCCTACCGTCACCCCTCCTCGTCTGGCCAAACCGGACGGGGAATGAGCAGCGGTGCCGGCATGCAATCATTATCATCCTGGTACCATCTCTCCTATCTCGTAATTATATCGTACTCCGACATTATCTATAAGCCTGACATCACCGACCTTGGCTGCTATAAGAAGCCTAAGAGGGATGCCGCCTGCCTCTATCGTGCCTTCCGCTCCGGCAAGTCCGCTCCCCGCCGGCATAAAACTATCTGAATATACTATTTCGCAATACTCCAGCAGCACCCCCTCCTCCTTCTCTATCTCTGCAACCATAGCCTTTTTGGCCACATCTATATTGGCATTGGCAAGGATGGCCTTCTTACCGGCGCATAGGGCGCGATAGAGTGACAAGGCTGTCTTGCGCATCTCCGGTGACAGGTTTCTGTTGCGGCTCGACATGGCAAGTCCGTCAGCATCTCTTATAGTTGGACACGGCACAATCTCTACCGGAAAGAGCATCTCCCTAGCCAACCCCCTAACAACTGCAATCTGCTGATAATCCTTCTCGCCAAAATAAGCCCTGCATCTACCTGCAATAGTAAATAACTTGGCTACCACGGTAGCAACTCCATCAAAGTGACCTGGCCTGAAAGCTCCTTCCAGGATGTCCGAGATACCTGACACATGCACAACGCTTCCAGGTGATGCCGGATAGCCAGGATACATATCTCCCACGCTCGGAACAAACACAATATCGGCACCACGCTTTCGGCAAAAACTCAAATCCTCATCTATCGTTCTGGGATAGCGTTCCAGATCGGTATGATCGTTGAATTGCAACGGGTTGACAAAAATGGTAACCACGACTACGTCACACTCCCGCTTGGCTCGCTCTATAAGCGACCCGTGGCCTTCATGCAGCGCTCCCATGGTTGGCACCAGGCCGATCTGCATACCTGCAGCCCCAAGTTCCTCCGTCATTCTCTGTAGCATTTCCGGCTTTTCGATCACCTGCATGTTGCTACCTACCTGCTGTAAATCCTGTGCCGTGCCGATCTGCGTTCCGCTACTCGGCCGCCCATCACTCTGCACCCCACTATCCCGCACTGCGTTGTTCCGTGCCCCACCATCCTGCAGCCCGTTGTCTCGTGCCCCGTTGTCCTGGACCAAACCAATCTCTGTCAATCCGGTGATTTGCTCGACCAGTTGCAACTCTGCAAGGTAGGCTACTCTGTCCTCATCGTTCATGGCAGCCAAATGTTTTGCAATGGTATCTTTATCGCCACGAGATGCTGGGCCGGTCAGGGCATTCTTTACGCCCATAGAATGGATGTCATCCAGAGTAAAACCGGCTAAATCCAGTATCGCGTCCATGTCCAATCCGGCCAGGGAACCCACCCTTCCTGCATGAGACATTAGGGCAACAAGGTGGTTTGCAGCTATACAGCCTGCGGCGTGGTACAGCACCCTCGCGCTGTCATCTATATGGATCGGCCTGCCTGCCAGATCATGCACTATCTCATTTACCGCCGTATCTCCTGATATGGCAAATCTAATACCACTCATCAAGCGATCTTTGCCTATTGTGGGATCAGGAAGTGGAGCAAACGGATGCAATACCGCCCTACGCGGATGGGGAAGCAGGGCATCTGCACTGGTGGCGCCTGATAAATGCACAACCAATGTATTTGGATCCGGCTCTATTGATCTGGCTATCTCTGAAATTGCCCTATCGGGAACAGCCAGCATAAGGATATCCGTGCCGTATGACAGCGCTCCCAAATCCGAGCCATGACCGTAAGGACCGTCTACCCGATATCCAACCTCTTGTAGTGCTCCGGCAAAGGACTTGCCAGCCCTACCGGCACCTATTATACGTATATTCTTCATTTACTCCCTTATGCGCTCCAGTCCTCAAAAATGCGGTACCGGTCGCTCCAAGCTGTCAATTAACTACCTATACTTAAGTATATTATACTCCATTTACCATCATAACGGCACACATAACCAACTGCCAATCCTCAGCCATCTTATCGTTCAGGGTGCAGATAGCTCATCAACACAGCTCATCAAGTATGCCTACTTTGCGCACATCGCCCATAGCTGCTGCAAACACACTATCGGGTACAAGCTCCGGCGCCAAATCCCGTAGAGGAGCAAGGACAAACTTCCGCTGCCACATTCGCGGGTGAGGAACCTCCAATTCCTTCGTTACCACCTTCTCGCCGTCAATAAACAACACATCGACATCCAGGGTACGGGGGCCAAACCTCTCCTTGCGTACCCTCCCAGCTCTCTCCTCCAGCGCCCTGGCGAACTCAAGTATCTTCCACGCAGAAAGCTCAGTCGTCCATCGAACAACCATGTTTAAATAGGGATACTGATCCGGAGGCCCGCCCATCGGCTCAGTCTCATATACGGGAGATAATTTTACATCCTCAGATCCGGCCATGGCCGTGACGCCACTTACAGCACCGGCCAAAAATGCCATACGATCACCCATATTTGATCCGATACCGAGGTAGACTTCCCGCCGTTTTCGTGGTGGGGTGGAAACGGGGGATTGCGCTCCCGTTTTGTTCATTTAGCGTCACTGGAGACGGACTCGACACAGACACCGACGCTGCCTACGTGATAGGTCATAGGAGGGTGCAATTTTCGAACCGTAACCGATACGCTCTCTACCTTGTCTCCATGACTATCCATGATACGCCCACCTATCAAACCGGCAAGATGCTCTATAAGTTTACACTGGGTACTCTCCACAGCCTCAACAGTTATTGACACAATACTATCGTAATCTATAGTGTCTTCTATACTATCGCTCCGAGCTGCCTCGTCATTCACAAGGCAAACCTTCAAATCCACCTCAAAAGGCTGGGGACGCGACCTCTCTTCATCACTTAAGCCATGGCGGCCGAAAGCTCTCACCGAATCTATATTGATAATCACGCCCACCAGGACGCCTCAGTGAAATCGGCAATAACAAATGCACGATCTTGTGGTAGACAAATACGCATTAACCGCTCTGCCTGGTCTGAAGCGAAGAAGAGTCAGAAGATTGAGCTCCGTTCTCTCCACTCACAGCGCCCGCACCACTAACACCGTCCGCACCACTATCAGGTGTTGCTGCCATATTGCCAGATGCCAACTCGCTGGCCACCATAATTATATTCCTCCCCTGCGTCGTCAAATGAATCCTGGCCAAGTGCTCCATTACTTCTATAACGCGAACAGTATCGGTAAGGCGTTTAGACCAAAGTAGGTAACCGCCCAAGGCGCCAATCAGCCTGTCGTCCAGGCCATCAGCATGCACTAAAATCTTTTCCCGGGCAGCAGTCAATTTATCCATGCTCATGTAAAGAACCTGTAGAGATGAGGGTAGTTTGTTCGCTCTGAGCAGGGGAATATGCAGGTACCCCAACCCCCCTTCCTCGTAGGCGAGCAGGTTATGCGGCGACTCCAGCAACGAAATCACCCTCGTAAAGCCGTTTACACGCAGCCATACTATCTCCTCTTCTCTCCTTACCTTGCGATGGGCTGACCCTATACCACCAGGCCGCTCACTAATAGCCACCTGATCAGCTAAGATCCACATAAAATTCTTTGGCGTTATGCCCTGCGCCCATTTTCCTCGTAAGGTACTCATAATAATCAATATATTACTGCATACTGGCAGATACATCCAAAATACACACTAGTGTAAACTGCTTCCATACGAAGCATCAAGTAATTTGAACGCGTGCTTTGTGGCCAATACGTCGTGCACTCGCACCACGCTCGCTCCGTTGATAGCTCCCCACACAGCCGTGGCGAGTGATCCGGGGAGGCGCATTGATGGATCAGGGATCTCCCCGCACATACACTCCCTGGCCAACGTCCCCAAAAAGCTCTTACGGCTGGTACCCACCAAAACAGGGAAGCCGTGCGCAACGAACCTCGGTAATGCCTTAAGCAGCTCAATGTTGTGTTCAAGAGTCTTTCCAAAGCCTATTCCCGGATCTATCCATATCTCACTCACTCCACTTATGACCGCATTGGCAGCTGCATCCAGAAGGAACTGCTCTACTTCATCAACTACGTTTGTATATGAAGGAGCATCCTGCATATTTCGAGGATCTCCCTTCATATGCATGGCTATCCATACAGCTTGGGTATCTGCGGCAACCTGGGAGAGCGAACTGGAAACATCGTTTATGATGCTTGCGCCCTCTTTCATGGCTTCCCTGGCCACAGACTCTTTTCGCGTATCGATAGACACTCTGGCATGGACAGAGAGTGCACTTATCACGGGCAACACTCTGTCCATCTCCTCCCCATCGCTAACCGGCGATGCCCCGGGTCTCGTAGATTCCCCTCCAACGTCCAAAATATCTGCTCCGGCCTCCACCATCTCTATGCCTCTGGCGATTGCCGCGGCCGGTTCTATGCACCTACTCTCTGGATAAAAAGAATCGGGTGTCATATTGATAATACCCATAATCTGACATGATTTTCTGCCACGCACCTGATGGGGCGATTCTCCGGCAGCGTCATTCCTCGGGGGAAAAACGGGTGCTTGCGCTCCTGCCATGATTGTCTATACTCCGTCACTCATAAAAACATCTTATATTTAGCTGGTACCGCCATGTACAAAGGACATCGCTTCAGCCCTTGTTCTCTGGTCGTCGCGGAATACTCCCCTTACGGCCGATGTCACAGTAAGTGTTCCTGATTTCTTCACCCCTCTCATGGCCATGCAAAGATGCTCAGCTTCGACAACCACCAATACCCCCCTCGGTAGAAGAATGCTCTCTATTGCATCCGCTATCTGGGTAGTCATGCGCTCCTGGACCTGTAGCCTTCGAGAATAACCCTCTACCAGACGTGCCAACTTGGAGAGTCCGGTGATTTTTCCTTCCTTGCTAGGGATATATGCCACATGGGCTTTTCCCAGGAAGGGGATAAGATGATGTTCGCATGTCGATGTAAAGGGGATGTCCTTCACCATAACCATCTCCTCGTGGCCGGCATCAAAGGTAATTTCCAGATGCTGCGAAGGATCCTGGTCTATGCCGATAAATATCTCCTCACACATTGCGGCAACTCTCTTGGGAGTACTCTGCAAACCATCGCGATCAGGGTTCTCCCCAATAGCGTAAAGTAGCTCCCTAACTGCCTTTTCTGCTCGTTCTAAATCTATACTCATAATCTACCGTTCTCTCCGTTCCTCGTATGATTACCTTTATCCGATCTACGGCATTCTTTCGTTGTTATCACTGGCTGTCTTCTACGTCGTAACTATATATTTGCCGTAAGTTGCGAAAGCGCTCGCCAATGTCCAATCCGTAACCGACAACGAAGACGGGTGGTATATGAAACCCAACATATCTTATCTCGCTACTTTGCCTGCTGTGTCCGTCTTTTACTATCAACGAGCATATTTCCAGACTAGCTGGATTCCGCGAAAGCAGGTTCCGTGTCAGGTAGGAGAGCGTGAGTCCGCTGTCTACTATATCCTCCACTATCAGGACATGACGACCGGTAAGATCGGTGTCCAGGTCTTTGAGTATCCTGACCACCCCACTGTTTGACGTGGACGATCCGTAGGAAGATATGGCCATCATGTCCACCTCCAGAGGAAAGTCAAGCTCTCTAATCAGATCGCTCATAAAAATCATTGCACCTTTAAGCACTCCTACCAGTAAGGGAGTGCGATCACGGTAATCTACGGCAATGTCTGCTCCCAATTCGGCAACTTTTTTCTCAATGGCATCTTCGGGTATCACCACCTCTCCCAACTCGTACCCAAATTCACGATTACCTGAACTAGACAACTGGTTGTACCTATCCTTATCCTTATCCGATCGATGTTCCTGCCCAATAGCATTTATCCATTTTCACCACCTGCAACACCTTTCACCTGTAACACCTATCCACCTCAATACCTCCCACCTGTAGTACCTATCCACCGTAAACAATAAACGTCCACCAACCGTTACTACCGGCACTTACCGGGCAACGGTTGTGCTATCGACCATGCTACCGGAGTCTGCCTGCTGGCCGGATATATAGACCTTGCTGAGTACCCCCCTTGAGCGGCTTACATGAATCCCGGGTACCACATCTGTACCCTTAGAGAACCCGTATGCAACTTCCAATACGCGCTCTACACCCGCCTGATCGGGAGGATATCCCTGATCGCCGCTACGGAGCCATCTCCTTATCGCCCGCCGTGCAAGTACTTTGCCGGCAGATCTGATTGATTTCACGTCAGTAGGATCTACCGACATCGACAGATCATCCAAGAACTGAGACTCCTCTGTCATTAACTGCGCATGACGGGCAAGTAGCGGAACTACGTCTCTGCCGGCAATATCGCAACAGAGCGGTATCAGGTGATGCCTAATCCGGTTACGCTGAAATAGATCGCTTGAATTCGTAGGATCGTCAAAGGTGGATATTCCCAGCATGTTACAGAGCTTAACGGTATCACTCCGACGAACACGCAACAGGGGGTGCCTTATACTCGGTTTCATGGCTGCAACCCCATCCATGCCCGAACCACGCAATAGAGCAATAATGACGGTCTCTGCCTGGTCGTCCATAGTATGTCCTGTAGCCGTACCTAGAGGAAGTACATTAAACCTGGCTTCCCTTGCCCTTGCCTCCAGATTGGGGCCTACGTCTATCTGGACACTCATACTCTTGAACCTGGCGCCAAGTGAATTAGCAATATCACTTACCAGCTCTACCTCCCTATCCGATCCTTCCCTGAGCCCATGATCCACATGGATGGCAGTCGCCCGGCAACCTGCATGAACAGCAAGCACCAAGAGGGCAACCGAATCCGGACCTCCTGACACGGCACAATCCAGAGAGCTGCCAGCTGGAGGAAGGGTACATCTCTCCAGTAGCGAGTCGGCAAACTCTTTTATCTCCGGCATGCTAAGTCGTTGCAATAAGGTTGACTCTCCTGATTCCACATAGACCAGTCTAGTGTAGCTTCACCACGAATCACATTCTTAGCAAAAAGCTGTAGACTGGCTTTATGACCGGCACAGTCGTACAAACATCATCTACCGAGAACTGGGGGTATTCCTCTACTACATCCCAAACCTCATATTGCGGTCAGTACGTTGTCACCGCCACGACCAAAAAGGCAGGAACGCCATGAGCTCAAACCCCACAAAAGCACCTATATCATGGGATGTTGCCACCAGAGTATCCAAATGGGCGGCAAGTTGCCCACTTGGATCGCCAAAGAGCGAAAAGGGCTTCCATCCTGTAAGCATATCTGAACAAGACTATCTGGAAGAGATGTTTTCCAAGATAAGCATACGAGCCGAAGAACTGGTTGTCGAGCACACCGGATTGGTTCCGTCCACCACGGGGGTACCATGTGCTGAAGTATTGGATCGCCAACAGTGGTCAGAACGAAATCTCCATACCTTTCAATCTATTCTGGATCATGCCTTTGCCAGCAGTAGCACTCATGAGGGCATATATAGTAGCATCTTCTCCAGCAACTTAATCCTTAGACCTTCGTCCTGGATAACGGGAATGGAGTTGGGCATATCTGTAGGGTGGCTATCCTACCGTGTACTTGGTCAATACGATATTTTTGGTGGGGGGTACGGATATGAAGCCGAATCAGCTACATTGGACGCTCCAGGCTCAGTGTATTACGTGGGGCCAAATATACTCTCCCTTCAAAGAAGACATGGGTTCGACCTCTATCCGTTTGGTCTCTGGATCGCACTACATGAAACTACCCATCGTTGCCAGCTTGAAGGCGTCCCATGGCTGAGATCGTACCTTCTGGAAATTGTCGATCACCTGCTTGGGGCAATGGTGGTTCCAGACCCGGAGAGACTATCTGCTGCAATAAAGAGGGCTACCTCTTCGGCCACCTCTCGCAGTGATCTACTCTCGCAGGGGGGTCTGGCGACATTGTTTGCCAGCGACGAACAGTTGGACGATATAAAAAAGTTACAGGCGGCAATGAGCCTTCTGGAGGGTCACGGTGACGTTGTAATGGACGATGCCGCGACAGATATTCATGAAGAAGCGAAGATATTTTCGAAGGTGCTCAAGGAAAGGCGCAAAAGTGGCAACATACTGGTACGCTTCTTTCAGGAGTTGCTCGGCATAAAGGCTAAACTATTGCAATATGAAAAGGGGGCATCATTCATAAGAGAGTTACAGCTAAAGGGAGGCGATGAAATCACCTCTCTGGTATGGCAAGAGCCGGCAAACCTGCCCTCCCTGGAAGAACTGGACAATCCTGATCTATGGCTGAAACGAGTAGCGGCTCTCAGCAGAGTGTAACCCGATATAACTGCATGCCGTAATTCACGCTGCTACACCAAAACAACTTGCTGCACGAAATGCGCTCTGCAGTGCCTCCTCTACGCTGGATGCAGTTGCTGTAATATGCCCCAATTTTCTTCTAGGACGCAGATCCTTGCCATACAAATGAATATTTATATTCGGGATGGCCAAGGCCGCTCGCACGGCTGACAAGCTGCCGGCACAATTATCACCACCTATCAAATTGACCATAGCTGCAGCCGGGACACGCATATCAGTACTACCCAGCGGCCAATCGAGGATAGCACGCAAATGCTGGTGAAACTGGGAGGTCATGGATGCCTCTATGGTGGCGTGACCTGAATTGTGCGGGCGCAATGCCAGTTCGTTTACCAGAAGCCTGCCTTCACTGGTTACAAACATCTCGACAGCCACTATCCCCGTTGCGCCGATCTCTACAATGATGGACTTGGCCAATTCACACGCCTGCTTAGACAGCCGCTCAGGAAGTGGCGCCGGCATTACCAGGTACCTGCATATACCGTCACTCTGGGTAGTCTGCACGGGAGGATACACCGCAACCTCACCACTTGGACTTCTGGCGACGATAATCGACAGCTCAACCGAGATGTCTATATACTCCTCTACGATATAAGCTGGCTCGTTGACGTATATGGCTTGGTCGCCACCTGCATATCCTTTTGTATCACCATCTCTGTAGTCATCTGGATGTCCTTCTGCATGACTATATCTGTAACCATCTAGATGTCCTTCTGCATGACTATCTGCGTTACTCTCTGTATGTATATTTGTTTTACCATCCGTACTGCTCTCTCTATACCTCTTTGTACGATCTGAGAAATCGACATCCGCCGGCTGCGATATACCTTCCGGAATACCGGCCAAGTTAAGTTCATCGGCAGAATGCACCACACGTACCCCCCGGCCATCGTAACCACCATGTCGAGCCTTCAGTACTACCGGCCAGCCGTATTTTTCCGCAAAGCCCACTACCTCATCGGTGGATCCGACCGGGATGAAAGCAGGACAGGGAAAACCTCTGGCCGATAACGACCGGCGTGCCTCCAGTTTGTCTTGAGCCAGATACAACGCCGAAGGGCGGGGCTGAAGATTATATTTCAGCTCTTGCATGGCTACCAGATTGGAGGGAGATATAAGTTCGTGATCAAAAGTTACTACATCTGCTCCCGATGCTATCGTTTCCAGGTCAGCTAAATTGCCGGACACTCCCAATACGTAACCGGCACCGCCCAATACCGCACTGTCATTTGCAGAAGCGGCAAGTACCAGTAACTCGATGTCGAGGTCTACAGCCGCCTGATGGGTCATCCGAGCGAGTTGGCCGGCACCAACCATTGCGACTCTGGCATTGTAGAAGTGCCTGGATGCAGTCACTTGATCTTGCAACACCCCGTAGTTACCAATGGCGTTTGATTCGGCCATTATATGTAAGGTCCTACGTAAAGCTCCACCGGCTCGTTGTCATATCCATTCACGACCTGCCTGGCGAAACATACAGTAAGCCAGCTCCACCGGCCGTCTGCCAACTCTTTTTCATATACAACTGTGGCTCGCATCTCGCATGTTGCCGGCACCGCTGAGATCGCCCGCCCTACTGTCCCTGGCCGAGAGAGAATCCTGGTTTACCGTCAAAGGTGAACAATCCTTCAGTCTTTACAAAGGGCATTCCTGCTGCAGCAAGCCTTCCCAGCAATGATATAACCTGTTCATAGGGGACCTGGTCTCCGGCCGTAATTGCCTGGAAGCGACAACGCCAATGATCCACGCAAAATGTTTCTGGTACGCCACCCGGATAGACGTTTTGCCCTCTATTTGTAATCATCACAAGCTGAAGATCTGGTCCGGCATTGGCCTCCAGCACCTTGGCTATCTCCTCTACAGCTTGAGTAGACTCCACAAATACGTCAATACCCACAAGCTCCTTGTGTGCCCTCGGCCTCTCTGCTAGCGCAATCTTAATAGGCTCTGTATGCGATGGATACTCAACTGCTTTCAATGTATTCGGGCTCTCTCCAATCCGTTCTATGACTGCTTGAGCGAATTCAGAGGTACCCACCTTCTCTGTAGATACTGATGGATTGTATATATCGTAAGTATGTATGCCATCTTCTATGGTTTTTAGCCAGGCATTATGCACACGGGTAGCTACGTCGCCCTGGCCTATGTGTACAAGCATCTGCACAGCACCCAAGAACAGACCGGACGGATTAGCCAGGTTCTGCCCGGCACGTCTGGGAGCTGAGCCATGAATGGCCTCGAACATGGCAATCTCGTCTCCTATGTTTGCACTGCCTGCCAATCCAACCGAACCCGCTATCTGTGCAGCTACATCGGAAAGTATGTCTCCGTAAAGATTCGGCAATACGACTACGTCAAAGGCCTCCGGAGTATCGGCCAATTTAGCGGCTCCAATATCTACGATCCAGTGCTCTGATTCTATGTCAGAGTACTCTTCGGCAACCTCTTCAAATACTTTATGAAATAATCCGTCGGTCAACTTCATAATATTGTCCTTGGTCAAGCAGGTAACCTTTGAGCGGTTGTAACGGCGTGCGTATTCAAACGCATAGCGAATAAGCCGTTCGCTTCCCGGACGGGTAATCAACTTTAGGCATTGCATAACATCTTCGGTTTGACGGTGCTCTATTCCCCCGTAGAGGTCTTCCTCATTTTCGCGAACTATTACTACATCCATACCTGGATGCTTGGTAGCAACATAGGGAGAGTAAGAAGGACACGGCCGTACATTGGCAAAAAGCCCGAATGCCTTGCGAACGGTCACATTCAGGCTCTTGAATCCGCCACCCTGGGGAGTAGTGATAGGCGCCTTCAGGAATACCTTGTTGCGGCGAAGCGACTCCCATGCCCCCGGCTCGATTCCAGCCGTTATGCCTCGCTCATAGACTGCCTCTCCTATCTGTATCTCGTCTATGTCAATGTTTGCACCACCGGCTGTAATAATCTTTAATGTAGCATCCATAATTTCCGGGCCGATACCGTCTCCATAAGCAACGGTAACCGGAATGGGCTTACTTTTCTTATCGCTCATATTATTTATCTCCTTATTTTGTATCTTGGGTGTGACGTATTGAGGTGATCGTGTTTCCTGCTCGGGTCCAATTGGCTATTGCAGGGGTGGAAGTGGTGCATAGGCCGGTACGCCATCGAACTCTTCCAGCTTTACGAGGTCAGACCAGTGCAACTGCATTGGAAGGCGGGCAAGCAACTCAAAGACGGCTTCATCTGTTATATGTGAATCATCCTGGCGGGCGACAAATCTTAGCCTTAACACGGCATGTTCGTTACTGCGAGATGTCCCGCGTATCCCTGCCCCTTCCAGTGCTGCCACAAGACGTAAGTGAGTACCGGAGGTGCTCTCTCTTGCTTGATCGATGGCATGGTTCATGCCGTTTGGACACTCCACCCATACATCCATCCCGACCACTCGTCTCCTCACAAACCCAAGCCGAGATGGCATGGCTCGGATCTCTGTAATTGCGGTATCGATATACCTATCCACGTCTGACCTGTTATCAAGTAAAGTCATATATGCTCCTTAACTCACGAATTAATTATCATTATATCATTTCACGGAGCGGGGCGTAGTAGGTGGGTTGACGGCGTGGGTGGTTGCGGCGTGGTAGGTGGGTTGGCGGCGGCGTGAGCGGGGTGTAGCAGGTGGGTAGGTGGTAGTATAAGTTGTTGCAATCAATGCTGCAAATGGGTTGATTATTTGATATAATGGTATTATGAATACGTATACGACCACCATTCGACTTCCTGGGCCAATGGCAGAAGCTCTGGAGGTTGTAAGCAAGGCCGACAATCGTTCGATCTCTGAGTCGGTTCGCCAAGCCATAGTTGAGCACATTGAGGCACGACGCAAGGATCCTGAATTCCAAGAACGCCTGAAGGAGCTTTTCAGCTCCGAGCGTGAAATCTTTGAACGACTAGCGCAGCTTTGACAGAGTATCTGGACATTGCCGACTACCTCACTATTGCAGAGTATATTCTAGACATTGATGCCAAAACTCTGGCAAGCGGGATAGGGATGAGCTTGGCGGACTCCGCCCTTGCTGCTCCACAGGCATCCTTCGAAGACTAGGAGTTCTATCCAACGTTTGAACGTAAAGCCGCGATCCTGCTTTTGGATCTAATCCGGAACCACCCGCTCCCCGATGGAAACAAGAGAACGGCATACGCGACATTGAGGGAGTTCGTTTCGCGAAACAACCGAATCTGGGTTACGACATCGGTAGATGACATTGTAGTAACTATGGTACGGGTCGCCGCTGGGGAGATTGGGATCGATGAGTTGGCAAACTGGGTAAGTTCACACTTGAAAAGCGGCTGACGATCTTGACGCGTTGGAATCGTAGTGGGCAAACTGTGCTATACTATGCTTCTGTTCACAAAAGGGTTATCTGCTGGTCACACTGCGATTAAATACGTAAGGGTGCCGTCAGATTCCTCGGTGTACGTGGTCCTGTAGTGCAGCCTGGAGTGCACGTCGGCCTGTCAAGCCGAAGGTCGCGGGTTCAAATCCCGTCAGGACCGCTGAATAATCCCTGGTCAGACCTAGTGTTTACTCCTCTTTCTTTTCACGTCTCTTCATTTGTGCCCTTATCGTGCCCTCAAAATCTGGATTATGCCCTGCGATGGCCTTTTCCAGGCGTTCAGTAAGAGCTTCATCCAAACTCGGAAACAGATGGCCGTAGGTGTTAAGAGTGACAGTGATGGAGCTGTGCCCCAAGCGCTCTTGTATAGCCTTCGAGTGACCTCCGGCAGCGATCAGTAACGAGGCATAACTATGGCGCAGATCATGAAACCTTGTTTCAGGTGACAGTCCGGCGCGAATAAGGGCAGGACGAAAGTAGCGTTTGAAAAAAGTTCCATGATTGACTGGAGTTCCAGCGTTAGACGTGAACACCAATGCATCCGGATCTGTCTTTACCTCGTGTTTCAGATGCTTTTGTAATTCACTTATCATCTGTCTCGGTATCGGCACTCTCCTCCCACGTCCACTCTTCGTAGGCCCAATTACTAGTTTGCCAGTAACACCTGCTGTTACAGATTGCTCTATTATCAAGGCAGAACTTTCGAGTTGTATGTCCCTACGCCGTAATCCCCACACCTCTCCTGCCCTCAAACCACAGTAGGCTGCAAGTTTTACCGCCAGCGCCAGATCAGGACGCTCGGCACGTCCCGTGGATGTGGCTCCATTTCCACCAACATGCAAGTCGGAGTGAGAGATGGCTTCAGCCAGATCCTCTATTTGTGCAATAGTGAGAGGTTTTACCTCAGATGGACGAGCGGAAGCAATATGCAGCCGTTCTGCTGGATTTGACTCAAGTCCACCTATTTCAACGGCATAAGTGAGGATGCGTCTCATGGTACCCGCTATATGTCGTATAGTTGCTCGGGATCTGCCCTGACTTGTCATCTCTCCAAGCCAAGCCTGCAAATCAGCTTTCTTGATCTCACTGACAGGTGTGTCTCCCCATTTTTCAGTTACTATTCGCGTCAACCACAGGTAACCTCGTCTGGTACTCTCTCGAATATGAGCACCCACCAACCACCGTTCAGCCCACTCAACTACCGTCTTGTCATCTGGCTTTGGTGGGCTCCATATTCTGTCCTCGATTTCGACCCGTTTGCGTGCAAGCCATATCTCGGCCTGTTTGCGGTCGAGGAATGTGCGGGGGGCGGGTCGGCGCTTACCGTCTGTGTCTGTAAAGCGCACCTGGAATCTACCCGATGACATCTGTCGGATAGTGCCGAAGTGCTTACGATCACGTTTCACTGTCACAGACATATGATAGATGGTATCTGCAACGGCCGCCAGAAGTCCGTAAGCAGTTCGAGTATAACATCCGGCGTTTGTTGACCTAATTGAGGTTGCGGATGATATAATGGATGTGTGCAGGAAAAGAACGGCTGGGTGACCGATAGTAACGACCCGAACTACCACTTCCCGGTAAAGACCTTAGAACAAGTAACCGAAGAACACTTAGAAGGACCATATCGTCCTCCCCGCGATGAATACTGGCGCGACAAGAATGGTAAGGAGCTGAAAACCACCGAAGAGGGGATAGCTCATATAATTAAGTGT
>JAJZWU010000061.1 GCA_021846515.1 Actinomycetes bacterium | reverse complement strand
CCTACCTCATTCCCCCTCTTCTAAGCAACGAGTTCAAGGCAATCCAACAATCTCTGGAAATCGGTGAGTGATTGGGGTACCTAATTCCCGAAGATGGGACGGGGACTTATTGATTTAGTCGGCGCCAATCATCCAGAACAGAGCCCTGGTGAGCTGCCTTTTCCTATACCTATTGGGCAGGAGGGAGAGGATCGATTGATTGGACGTTGTTGCTTACCACATGATCCGTCCAAGTAGCTCCATCCCAGTAGCGCTGCTGGTGGCGCCCGCTGGGATCGCCATACCATCCGGGCGGCGGCCCCGCCGGAGAGCCGCTTGGTCCTCCTGTCGTGACAGGACCCGGAGCCGTGCCATATTGATTTTGGGGGGCGAACGGATTGCCAGGTGCAAACCCACCTCCGCCAGATGGCTGCCCACTTCCAGGATAACCGCCATATGGAGTAGGACCGTACGGTGTATGGCCGTACGGTGCGGAACCGGAATAGCCTGGGCCACCTGGGCCGGGGCCGTATGAACCGGGATATCCGGATGGCGATACACCCTGTAGGGCAGCAGGCCCTAAATAACGTGAGTTACCAAAAGCCAGGATCGGGAAGAAGATGATACTGAGAAACAGTAGCCCTACGGTAAATCCACCGCCGTGCCCAAAGCTCTTGGATAGGTCGTTTAAGATGATAATAGAAAATACTATGTTTACGAAGGGAATGAACAATAACACGATCCACCAACCGGGACGCCCAACTATCTTGAGTAATACCCATGCATTGTAGATTGGTATTATCACTGCCCACCCGGGTTGCCCTGCCTTTTCGTAGACTCTCCACATAGTGATTGCGTAAAACACCGATATGGCAATGTAAATTATTACAATCACCATACTTACCCCTGTAGCTGCTCCAGAAGATGTGGATGTATAGCTTGCAGCGGCCGCCCATAGGTGAACCATCCGGTTGTGTGTCATCAATTACCTCCTTATGTTGCGTTGCATGGCTACCTGTAACGGCAGTACAATCTGGTCAACATATTGTATCATGATGGTTATCAGCCTGCTGGATATCTAAGATAATATTCCTGGGGTTTGGATGCAGTATCCACTATTGCCCATATCCACACCGCTGTAGGAGCAAAGAGAAAAATTATGCCTACGAAGAAGACCAGCGTTAATACTCCAATTATGAAGCCTCCGATAGAAATAGCCAATCCAGCCCAGAATTTGCTTGCATCACGCTGGTAGGTGTAAAGCCATGTCCAAAAAGCCAGGAACACCGCCAAGAGTATTGCTACGGTCTTGTCTTTTGCTGCAGCAACAGGAACCTGACCGTATGTCGAAGGATATGGTTGAGCAACTGGTGCATAGCCATACTGACTGGGTGCAGTCTGCCCATAGCCATACTGGGAGGCTTGTCCCGGAGACTGCCCCGGTTGATTCTGTTGCTGGTAAGTCTGCTCATATGCCTGCCCTTGGGGATTGCCCTGACCATATACTTGACCAATGTCTGGGGAACTCCCAGGATTATTTGCCACCGGAAGTGCTGGCGACCCGCAACTGCCACAGAAGCTTGCATTGTCGTTATTCTCATTTCCACAATTTGGGCATATCACCATATGAATCCTCCTTTATATAGCAGTGTCTCGTCTAGATGTTTTCTACATTACGTTACTACAATTTCATCGACAATGCTTTATATATGAAAAATTTCAATACTATGGCAATTTGTCTATTATCTTATTACGATGGGATTGTATCTTGAAGTATTAGTGGCAGGTCAGATGACCGTTCGCACCTGTATGGCAGGTAGAAGCTATTGATACTATGACTGCAATTATGATGATCGTTACTCCTACCACAAAAAACCCCACTATGATTCCCGCAATAGCAAGACCCTTTCCTCCAAGGGCGCCTCCACTTTTATCTATCTGCGATGTTGCCATAAAACCAAGTACGATGCCTACCAGCGCCGTAAGCGGCCAGACGATAAAGAATAATATTCCACCGACCGAGCAGCAGAGAGAAGCTATGGCAAGTCCGCTGGTGGGTTGAGCTGCAGGTGGTTGCGGGTAGTAGCCACCCGGTGGCCCATATACCTGACCATACACCGGTGGCCCATAGCCCTGGAAGCCCGGTCCATAGCCCTGGGGGGCGTAGGGAGCAGCATAGGGGGCACAAGCTCCCTGGTAAGCAGTGTATTGCGGTGACCCTTGTGGCTGTTGGCCGTATTGTGGTGACCCGTAAGGTGGGGTGGTGCCCTGATAACCTCCACCTGCACTATCCTGCGAACTCCCATAAGGGGATGCCTGCCCAGCGCTCGCCTCCGATCCCCCAGACTGGTCCGTCTGGTGACCGTAGAACAATGATCCATATCTTGGGTCGTTTGGAGCCTGTCCAGAGGAGGTTTCTCCGGCTGATGCCTGCTGACTCGATTTCTCGGGGTTTGTCTCTTCCGTACTACCGCTATCTGCTGCCATTTATGATCTGCTCTCCCTGCTCTTAACTCTTGCAACTCTTGGCATTATTGGCCTCTTTTTTCGTACGGCGACTTGAATAGCTCATAACCGCTATCGCTGCGATACATCTATATCGACTATATCGCTATTATAACTATTGTGCAAGTGATTGGTCGTCTGGTAGCCTACGTCTAGCTTGCGTGGGGGAGTATGTCGTTCGCTATTAACTCTATAAGCTCGGTATCATCGAGATCCAACACCTGCAAATAGATGGAGGTAGCGCCAGCCTCTCTGAACTGATTTAGCTTCTCGATTGCTTCTCCCGGTAATCCCGCTATGCCGTTGGTACGGAGCTCTGACGGCTCCCGGCCAATTGCCGCAGCACGCTTGATAAACTCGGCTTCGCTCGTGCCGCAACAGGCCACCAGGGCGATAGAGCGCTCTAACGAGCTGGGGTCACGGCTGATGCGCTCACATGCAGCATCTGCAAGTGGTTGTTGGCTCTTGAAGGTATCCAGCGAGGCAAAGGGCAGGTTGTATTCGTCAGCATAACGAGCCGCCATTCGCGGTGTGCGCTTTTCACCCAGACCACCTACTATGAGATGTGGATGAGGTGACTGCAGTGGCTTTGGAAGGGCAGGGCAGCTTTCGAGGTGATAGTGTTTGCCGTCAAACGAGAAACTTTCCCCACTGGGAGTACCCCATATGCCTGTGAGAATAGCCAGTTGTTCATCGAGACGTTCGAAGCGGGTACCCTGATCTGGAAAGGGTATCCCGTATGCACTGTGCTCGTCTTCATACCATCCCGCCCCCAGTCCCAACTCCACCCGACCGTTACTCATATGATCGACTTGCGATACCATAATTGATAGGTGCCCGGGGTAGCGAAAGGTTGCCGAACTGAGCAGCGTTCCCAGTCTTATGGTAGAGGTCTCTCTGGCAATTCCTGCAAGAGATATCCAGGAGTCGGTCGGTCCGGGGAGTCCGCTGACATTGCCCATCTTCAAGAAATGGTCAGAACGAAAGTATCCGTTGAATCCAAGTAGTTCAGCCAGCCTGGCAATCTCCAACTCTTTGTCGTATGTGGCACCCTGTTGAGGCTCTATAAATATGTTGTATCTCATGTATGGTAGTTTACCGTTTATGGCTATTGTAAAACAAGGCTGTATACTTAGATCAAGCTAGAAAGGGAGGAGCAGAGATCACACGTCAGAACCAGATCCATGTCCGGATGCCTCTTCGCAGCTACCCACCCGGTCGCATGGTTGCATATTTGGGTCCTACCAACTCGGGCAAGACACATAGAGGTATTGAATGCCTGGTGGCCAGTGGTGAAGGTGTGTACGCGGCTCCTCTACGAATGCTTGCCTGGGAGGGTTATGAGCGACTGGCGGCCAGACTGGGTGATCAAAATGTCGGGCTCGTTACCGGCGAGGAACGAATCAACGAAGATGCGCCCATAACTTGCCGTACCGCAGAGATGGCGCCGATGAGATGCAAGACTTTGGTATTGGATGAAGTTCAGTGGGCAGCCGATCCCGAACGAGGTTGGGCATGGACACGGCTTCTTGCTGGGTGCGAGTGCGATGAACTGGTTCTTACAGGAGAGGTGGGAGCGTTGCCACTGGTGAGATCTGTTCTTGGGGATGTCGGTGTAGAAGTAGAGTTCTGTGATAGGTTGTCACCACTTACCGTATCGCATAAGCCGGTAAAACTTTCCAACGTACCGGACAGATCGGTGGTGGTGGCATTTTCCAGGAAGGCTGTACATCATGTGGCTGGGCTTCTAACTCAATCTGGGCGATCGGTGGCTGTGCTCTACGGAGCACTTCCCCCAGAGGCTCGTAGGTTGCAGGTTGCCAGGTTTGTATCGGGTGAGGCGGAGGTATGTGTTGCTACCGATGTAATTGGCCACGGTGTGAACCTGCCCTGCGATGCAGTCTATTTTACCGAAACCTCCAAATTCGACGGAGAGGTAAGGCGATCGTTGCTTCCGTGGGAGATAGCGCAGATAGGGGGGAGAGCGGGAAGGTATGGACTATCCTCCAAGGGAGAGGTCGGCGTGGTCAAGGGACTGGTCGGTTTTAATGCTGATATATCATTGGTAAAGAGGATAGAGAATCCCGGTAAGTTGATCGAGGGGAGGCCGGCATACAGGGAGGTAAAGTGGGGGCTTGTGGCACCTACTCTGGATGATCTGGATGTATCTGAACCGGAGGAACTTGCTGAAGCTCTGAATAAGTGGTCTACTAGCGCTGTCAATGCTCTGGCTGAGTTCAGTTGGGCCAGAGTAGCTGACTTGCGTCCCCTTATCAGTAGGCTAAGGGTCCTCTCTCGTAAGCAGAAGCAGAAAGGTCAATCCAAAAAGGGCATGAAGTCGGCAAGTTTGCTTACAGAAATGAGTCTGGACGACGCGTGGCATTTAGCAAGGGCGCCCCTCGATATGGATGATCAGTTGGATACCTGGACGCTGATTGAGACGGCTAAAGCCATTCTCGATAGGTCGCACGAACTGGGTACCATGCTGTATATCAAGACGAAGACGGCCACTATCGAAACTCTTGAGCAACGTGCGAGGGTATTGACGGCGTTACGTTGGGCGACCTTGGCCTTTCCGGATCGAATTGGTGGCATCAGCCATAAGCAGGTTGTAGGGAAGCTGGACTCAGTGGCGCAGTCGTTGAACGCCAAGCTGGATCGAGCTGTAAGGAATGGTATTGCACGATGTATATCCTGTGGAAATATATGCGCTCCATGGTTTTCCGAATGTGACGAATGCCATCGTCGTCGTATTTCTTACCGATTTGGTTGGCGTGATTGGGAGGAGGAAGAGGACTGGGATGAATGTGATGATGATGAGGATGACGAGAATTGGGATGAAGGTGGTGGTGATGACTGGGATGAGGAGGAGGGCAAAGGCTTATCTGGGAATGATGACTGAACCAGTGTACTTTTCCCGGTTAGCGCGGCCCGACGATAGTGACTACCGGGTGTTCAGCTAATGCCTGAGTACATCGTTGCAGCGTTATCTCTTAAGTGCAGGGCGCTATCCTATCCATCGGCCTATTTCTATTGGCCTGTTCAGGGGGTTACGTAGGCGAAGACGGGGAACCCATTGTACCAAGAGGAAGAAGATGGCAAAAATGGACCATTCATAACAACTCCATACTCGCCATTGTTGCCAGGACCCGCATCTCCTTCAATGGTGTCGATAAAGCCATCCGGCCAGACCTGTGCCACTATCCCCATATGAACAGCCGTCTGGACAGTTTGGGGACCTGTTCCGTAAAGAATCGCATCTCCCGGCTGGGGTAACGATGAAGGTGACATTAGATGTCCGTTGCTTGCACCCCAGTCATAAACGCTTCCAACGAAAGGGTAGAGCGGAATCTGTATTCCAACCTGCCTCCACACCCATGTAGCGAAAAGCACGCACCAAGGCTCACACGGTCCGTAGGGATTACAGAATGTACCTGGAATGCTGGCCGGAGCGATCTGGCTGGACGCCGTATTTACAATTGCTTCTCCAAGAGCGCTAGATGTTGTCCCTACAGGCGAGGGGGAGACTGTCCTGATGCCTTCCGGACTCAACAACCAGTATCCGAGACCTGTAGCTGAGAGCGCCATTCCAGAAATGGGAACATCTGGGATCACGCCACCAAGTGAGCCCTGATAGACGGCATCACCAAAGGTATAGACAGATCCATTGGAACCAACGAGGTAATATCCATTGCCAGAAGGAGTGACTGCCATGCCTACGATTGGAGCAGGGAAAGAGGAACTGCCCAGTGGTACGCCACCAAGTGAGCCCTGATAGACGGCATCACCAAAGGTATAGACAGATCCATTGGAGCCAACCAGGTATAGCCCCTGGGTGTTACCTGTTACGGCAGGACTGGCAGCACCACCGACAATCGAAGTTCCAAGCGACTGGTTGGCCAGGTTTGCAGACGGTGAAAATGCATTACCGAAAGAGAATATGCCACCCGATGGATAAAGCTCCGGGTTGGGCGCTACCCAACCAACCCCAGCTGCAGAACCGCCTGTGGTAGTGGTAGTAACACCAGATTGGATACGTGGCGGTGTTGTGGACTCCTGGCCAAAACTTAATACCGGGGTTTTCTCCTGCGATGTATTATGCAGAAATCTTGTAGTATGTAGTGCCCATGCCTGTGGTACAGTAGCCATTCCTATGAGCGCCGGACTTACAACCAATATCAGTAGTACTATCAGAGTACTACGCCTTCCCTTTCTAAAAGTGTTGCTCGCCCTGCGTATTACGACACTCTCCATGGTGTCATAATACACCGTCTTTGTACTGCCTTATAGGCATTCCGGCTCTTCGGATTCTAGCGGGGTGCCTCCAGGGTATCTATCCACCAATCGCGGACAAAGGTGCTCCAATATTGATATATGAACACACAAAACCGAAGCACCTTCATCTTAACTAATCATAGCGAGATTCTTGAGGCCATGGTGGGCTTGAAAGGTATACGTATTTTGCACTATGCCAGATGTGGCCGTGATGTTGAACTCATGGTAGAAC
>JAJZWU010000004.1 GCA_021846515.1 Actinomycetes bacterium | reverse complement strand
CCTGGCCTGGACATACCATGAGAGAGACGATACTTAGAAACAGAGGCATACTATCCAACGAACCTCCCTCTATGCCTATGCTGCAACAACAAGTAGCAGTACCTGCAAACCAAGAACCCCAGCCACCATATGTCTCCCAGCAACAAGATGACCCTATCGCGAACACCGATCAATCACCACCTACCTCTTACTCAGATCAACTACCACCTAAACAAACTCCACCAGAGGATCATCCAGCAGAATCAGACCAACAGCGATATAATTCACCAAGAGGCGATACAACCAATGAATACCCAAACAACTAAATACTGCTTGCGTAGATCTGACAGCAGTCTACCTGTAAGATCAAAATCCAGACCATCCAGCACCTGTATCTCCAGCGCACTGAATGCAAATCCCTTTTACTTTGCAGGACAGTACCTGAACAAAGCATCCGGGCTCTACTACCTAAGAGCGAGATGGTATGATCCGGCTACAGCACAGTTCATCAGTGTCGATCCCCTGGTGAACGTGACCCATCAGCCCTACCAGTATGCAGGTGACAACCCCGTCTCCAATACCGACCCCACCGGAGAGTGCCAGTGCATCTCTTCATCGACAGCCTTGACCGATTTTGAAGATGGAGTGTTGGGAGGGAACGAATCAATTTTCATCACTCCTTTATTGGCTTATTTAGGCGTGTTTGCTGACGAGCTTGGGGTACTTGGGATATTTCCTGCAGTAGTACCAATGGAGCTCAGTTTTGTGTCTATGGCTGTTGTGGGCGCATCTGCTGTTGCTCTAATCTATGCGTGCTAGATATACATGAACACATAACTTGCCATGTCACTGTCTGGATGGAAAAAGGTTGTCTTTCTGACTGTATTAGCGCTACTGGCTATTATTGTAGTAACGTTCGCTGTCTGGTCTTCCTATATGGGTTATCTTGCAGCGTCAGGTTCTGGTCCGAATGGTGGATTGCATGACAGGTTCCTAAGTGGGGTCCTTGGCTTTCCAGCTATTACAGCTTTCATCATTATTCTGGTGTTGCGGGATTGGTACCGACGGCATATATATCGTTTGCCGCCAACGGCATTTCCCAACTTAGGCCATCATACCGATAGCGCTTCCGGCGAGACGCCTGCGGTACCACTGCAAGTACTGGAAGTTAGCCAGGGTGCAGAGATAAGCGGTCCGGGAATCCAACAGCCACAACCGGACAATGTTATAAAGATAACGCTTAAAGATGCCTCTGCTGTGGAAGCTGTAAAGAGATGGATCGTCTCTGAGTTTGCTCCGGTCGAGATCACGACTGTGGGAGAAAGGGTATTGTCGGCATCTTTCGCGTTGGGAGCTAATCAGGCATCCTATGTCAAGGGATTACTGCAGCTGTCAATCAAGCCTGCAGGGAGTAGCTCTCTTGTTGAAGCCACTCAAACTATTAACTATGCTCCTGCAAAACTGGAAAATCGTACACCTGAAGAAGAAAAGACCCCACTAGATCCACCACCTACCCCCCAGGAGATACACGAGGCAGAGATGAATCCCTGGCCTGGACATACCATGAGAGAGACGATACTTAGAAACAGAGGCATACTATCCAACGAACCTCCCTCTATGCCTATGCTGCAACAACAAGTAGCAGAACCTGCAAACCAAGAACCCCAGCCACCATATGTCTCCCAGCAGCAAGATGACCCTATCGCGAACATCGATCAATCACCACCTGCAGTAGGTAGCGATCCACCACCTACCTCTTACTCAGAGCAACTACCACCTGAACAAACTCAACCAGAGGATCATCCAGCAGAATCAGACCAACAGTGATATAACTCACCAAGAGGCGATACAACCAATGAAGACCCAAACAACTAATACACGTATATCTGGGATTACTGAATTAGTGAGACTATTATCCCTATTATATTGAGCTGTTTCCAAGGTGCTCCATGATGCCCTCTTTTACCATCTGGAGCACCAGGGGAAAATAAAACCATACCAAGCTGTTTTACCTGTAGTATATATACCACCATGGATCAGCTGTGTTGTGCTATCAAAGTAACCGTTTACCCCTCATTTCCACCTCCCATCTTCGGGAATTAGGTACCCCAATCACTCACCGATTTCCAGAGATTGTTGGATTGCCTTGAACTCGTTGCTTAGAAGAGGGGGAATGAGGTAGGTTTTCTTGGTGTTGCCTATCAGAACGCTATGAGCATCCGTTATTATGCTCAAGGCCTGCTTGTAGGTATAGCCAAGTGGCTTAACCTTTTGTTCAAGAATTCTCATCAGGCAAAGACAGACCATGCATAGAACTACATGCGCCTCAATTCTTTGAGAAACTTGGTGGAACATAGGCCTTACCCGTAAATCGGATTTGAACATCCTAAAGGATTGCTCGACATTGGGAAGGTAGCTGTAGTGCTCGATTATTTTATCCTGGGATAATTCAAAATCATTGGTTAGATATCCCTTTAAGCCATCAAATTGGCTGGCCCTTTCAACTGCCATAGCGTCTATGGAAGGGTTACCCCTAAGCGGTATCTTTAGAAACTGGTGTTTCCTCACAGCTCTATTGGACGCTATTAAACCTTCCAGCCTGGCGATTGACTTTTTGCGCCTGGCTCTGTCTGCTGCTGCTCTTTTCCTGGAGTAGGCTATCACGAGGCGATCACCGTTATAGTCAAGCTCCATTATTGGGTTTGCCACAAAGTCATGGTCTGTGATTTGTCGTGTAACGTTGGCATTCAGATTCTTTATCCTGGCACTTACGATGAATTTCATCTCCGAGTCTCTTATAATATCCAGGTTCTTTTTGGACAGCATGCCTGCATCAGCAACAACGGTCATTGAACGTGCTCCGGCTTTATTCTTGGCGTATTTAATGCCATCGCCCAAAGTAGTTCCTTCATAGGTATTGCCGGGATACAGGCGATAGGACAAGGGCATGCCCAGTTCGTTAACACACAGCCCCAATACCACCTGGGGAAGATCGTTTCTGTGGTCTTTTTGGCTTGCCCCCATAATTCGGTCCACCTTCTATGTCACTGTAGCACCCATCAAGCTGCCATTGCCAATGTGCTTTACCAGCCCGGTCTTTACAGAGCCGTCAACCCTTACCTTTTGTAGTAATCGTACCCTGGCTGTGTTTCTGTACTTGGATACATGTACATACATAGGTTAGACAATACCATGAGGTACCCCAAAAGGGTACCTCAGTTAAGACATGCTAATACCTCTGAACTGGTAATATGTAAATTATTTCTTAAGGAAAACTAGAGATTTTGCAAAAAGTCCCGAAGATGGGATTTATAATATTGATATGAGCAAGAATAAAGAAAACAGGTGGCTGGTGCTAGGAAACTGTACCAAGCAAGCTGGTTAAAGCCAAATCATCTACCGGCTCGGAAGAGCTAGGCTCGTTGGCCGTGGTAGCGTGATGGAAGTGTTTGCCGGTAACTCTGACCAATGGATGGGGATAGAAGCCTCGTCCGTGAGGGTGAGGAGGTTCACTAGCGCCAGTTATTCGTCTGGTCCACTAACGGTCGGTATGTATGTCGATTCTATGTTTATCCACAGGTTTATCCACATGCTGTGCATAAACCTGTATAGCCTCTTTAGCGTAAGCGTCCACTATATACTTACATACCAAGGTGTCCGGCTTATTCCTGGACAATCATCGATTTGTATATTCTTTCCAGGTCTTCAATACTAGAAAACTCTATAACCAGCTTCCCTCTTTTACCGGTAACATTTACCCTTACCCTTGTGTTCAGGTATTCACCAAGTAGGTGCTCCAGCTCCAGTACGCCAGCATCTTTGGTCCTGTACGGTAAATCATCTTGATCGTGATTGCTCCTATCTTTTGAAGATATATATTCTGTGTCTGGAGACACCGCACGCGTATCTTCGTTGTCCGTCAATTTACTTCCAAGCTCGTCTATTTCTATAGAGTTATTATTCTGATTCTGTGCGTAATCTCTTATTGTGTCTTCGATCATTCTAACTGTGAGCTCTTCTGCAACTATGCGCTCTACCAGTTTTTCTTGCAATTCTCTATCCGGTGTAGACAAAAGTGCTCTCGCATGACCGGTGGTAATCTTATTCTCTGCCAATGCCCTCTGAACATTTGCAGGTAATTGTAGTAGTCGCAGCGTATTTGACACTACCGATCTACTTTTGCCAACTCTTTTTGCTACCTGATCATGAGTATAGCCAAAATCATCAATCAGTTGCTGAAAAGCTGCAGCTTCTTCCAGCGCATTCAGGTCTTCTCTGTGTAGATTTTCAACAAGTGCTTTTTCCAGACTGGCATTCTCGTCAGCCTCATGAATGATTACCGTTATTGTCTGCAACCCGGCCCTTCTGGCTGCTCGCCATCTTCGTTCACCGGCAATTATCTCATATTCTTCCGGTGCAATTTGCCTGACCAAAATCGGTTGCAATAGACCTACTTCTTGAATCGAAGAAGCCAATGACGACATCTTCTCTTCGTCGAAAACGCTTCTGGGTTGTAACTGGTTCGGGCGCACATTTCCTATAGGTACTTCTTTAAGCATGTCATTTCCATAATTGACAGATTCTGCCGGTATAAGAGCAGAAAGTCCCTTACCCAGTCCGCTACGCCTCGCCATAATGAATCTCCTTTGCTAATTCTCGATATGCCAAAGAACCTTTTGATAATGGATCAAAGACAATTACAGGCTGACCAAACGATGGCGCTTCAGATATGCGCACTGTACGGGGAACCATGGTCTTACATACTTTGTCGGCAAAATGTTTCCTTACCTCTTTGACTACTTCATCAGAAAGTTTGGTCCTCGAATCATACATGGTTAGTATAATTGCCCCTATTTCAAGCTCTGAGTTAAGATTTGTTTTTACCAACTGTACATTTTTCAATAGCTGTCCCAATCCTTCCAGTGCATAGTACTCGCACTGTATAGGAACCACTATTTCTCTAGCTGCTGCAAGTCCGTTTAACGTTAACAGACCCAACGATGGTGGACAGTCAATCAAAACGTAATCGAAATCATCCGTAACTGACTCTATCGCCCTTTTAAGTCTTAACTCTCTGCTCATTACAGGAACCAATTCAATTTCGGCTCCCGCTAGATTGATCGTGGATGGTACAATAAAAAGATTCTTTAGTCCGGTGGGCTCTATGCAGTCCTCTATTTTGGCATCACGAACCATTACGTCGTATATTGAAACATCAAACGTCCTGGCATCTATACCGAGTCCGGTAGTTGCATTACCCTGTGGATCAAGATCAATTACAAGTACCCTTACACCCAATTCAGCAAGTGCAGCTCCGAGGTTAACTGCTGTCGTGGTTTTGCCAACTCCGCCTTTTTGGTTGGCAATTACCATTATTCGGGTATCGTGATGTATATGCTTATTATCATTTGAGTGCATATCCATTGTCTCCATGTTTCACTGAAATCCTTCCACTGATCTGCCCGTCAAGGTAAAGTAGCTACGTCGACAGAACTGGATACATTCGTATATTCTAGCACCTACTGCCTTAAGTATATACTGCTACAGTCAATCAAGAAAGTCAAGTATGTTTCACGTGAAACACTACCATGCTGGTTTTTTTGACGGAATACCCGTCCTTCTTGGATAGTCATTGGGGCACGGCGATATTTGGGCGATGACAATATACCCGTACCCTCCTACAATTACTTCATCAATTTTCACCATACCAAACTTATCAAGACCATCGTCGGACCATGCTTGCAATGACGATACGCTCTGCTGCTCCAACGAAACGATAAGATGGCCTCCGGGCTGTAGGAGTGGGGAGCAAAGTTCTACTGTAGTTGCCGGTCTGGCCAGGCTACGTGCTGTAGCAAATCGAAATGAGTTCCTACGTGACGGCTCTCGGCCAAATAGCTCTGCTCGCTCACTCACAATCAGTGTGTTATGTAATATATGCTCTTCGTTTGAAGCTATATTTAATACGTATTTCAGAAAGTTGGTTTTTTTTAAGCTCGCATCTAAAAGGGTAATCTCCATACCACCATGCTCGCCACCATGCTCGCGGGCCAGGTAGTACGCCAATGGAATGCCAGGTAGGCCACCTCCACTTCCTACATCTATTATGTTGCACCCATGACGGCTTGTCCCGTTCGCAAAACCAAGAATATAGTCGATAACTACAGCGTAGCCTATTGAGTGGCGAATGGCATCACGAATATCAGTAGACTTGCCAATAAACCCCCGTGTCTTGCTTAGCTGTAGCATCTTGGGAAGGGATGGATTTCTGTCAATCCAGCTCTCTATCTCATCTGGAAGAGATAATTTAACTTTGTGCATTATGCGATTTATAATAACGTGAAGTTACTAAAGATGACCGACATGACTATTTATGACCAATGTCATTACTGGTGTGTGGCTAAGGCATACGTTTTTAGCTAGTAGTGTCACTGCTTTCGATATTGCTATTGTCTATTTTATCCCCTGCATCCCGATAGTTATCACCATGAGGATCTCCACCACTACCTTCATGGTTGTCGTTGCCCGTGTTATCAACAACTATGATTACTACCCTATTGGGCTCAACCCCCTCTGACCTGGTAGATACCCCTTCTATCCCTTTAATCACCTCATGTACTATCTTTCGTTCCGCTGAGTCCATGCGCTCAAGAACAACTTGTTTCTGGGTTTCCAGCACACGCTGAGCCTGTTTGGTAACGAACTCGGTTAAGGCAGTGGTTCGCCTGTTTCTGTAATTTGCAATATCTACAGTAACGTCGGTAGGGGGTTGATTGCTTTTGGTACGAGCTACTGTACGTGAAATGTCTTGAATTGCATTAAAAACTACTCCGTGTCGGCCTATAAGTACACCGAGGTTATCGCCTAGCAGCTCTACGGCGTACATCTCTCCTTCTGTTGTAATTCGTGAGTGTGCGTTCAGTCCCATTACGTTGCATAGCCCAAACAAAAAATTGCTGATTTGTTCCGCTTGTTCTTTGGTCTCTGCAATATTATTTTCTGGGGTCTGATTTTCATTGGTATTACTGTTCATTATGTCTTCCTTTTTCGTGTTCTCTTTAACGATGGCCTTTACGTTGGTGGTAGAGTTTCCAGCTTTGCGCTGTGGTGAGCTTCGTTCTTTGTAGTTTGCATTTCTAGACTTGTTTTTTGACTTATTTTCCCCGGCAGGTTCTTTGGCTTTAGTTGAGGTGTCTTGTTTCGGGGACCGACGGGTACTTTCCCTGCCATTACTTTCTTTGGTGGTCTTGTCGGGTAAACTCCGCTTTGTTCCACGGCTCTTACGACGTGTAGGGGCGGCTTCAAGCGGTTTTATTCTTGCGCGAATTCTTACACCGTGATGTAAAATTCGATTTAATAATCCCTCCCTGTTTTCCAATACAACAACTTCAATGTCCCCTACCGCTACCCCAAGGCTTACCGATGCGTCTATTTTGGCCTTTTCTAGGTTGTTTGCGCTAATTTCAATCCAATCCATCACTACTCTTCTCCTATGTTATCCTATCAACCAATAAGCTTGCACTGCTACCATATAATTGGGTAATAGACGTCGCCTTGTGGGTGCATGCACTTTCTGAAATGAATAGCCAGTTTGTGACTCAGAACGTGAAACTTCAGAACATAAAGCTGGCATGTTGCCTACTTTGCAACACACACGATTATCGTTTTGTTTAACCCGCACCATTTTACCTTGGTTTTCTGGTACGTTTATCCCTGGAACGTGGATGGACGTTTTTCCGTTCCAACGATTGATCGGTAGGGATATTTTTTATACGTTTGTCCGATTGAGGAGCACCGTAAGATGAACCTGACTCTCTGTCTGGCGCTCCGTTTTTTCCTGAGTGCCCGTTTGTATCCTGAGTGCCCGTTTCTGTATCTCTGAGCGTATTTTTATCTGCACTGTTATTGTTTTTTGGAACTATACCGTCGTCACTCCTAACATCTCTGGCTTCGGTCAACATGGCTTGTTTCTTCTCTTCCAGTTGTTTAGAATTGGTCATGGCTCTCTGTTGGGCTTCAAGCATGCGCTCCATAATAGATGGTCGTTTTGGTTTTACCGTACCATTAACCACTTTATCAGGATTGTCCGATTCCGATTTTGACTGCTCGGCATTCAGGGCTTTCATTCCCCAGCCAAACCTATAAATGCCCTCTTGCAGGCCTATACGACACAAACTGGATATAATAAAATAGACATTTACTCCGGCAGGAATATTGATATATATTATTGCCATAATTACCGGCATATACTTTTGCATCATTTGGGCCTGTGGATTTGCTTTGGCGGCATCTGGGTTCCATCTATTCATTTGCCGCATCTGGTAGTACTGTGCAGCTATAGCAGCAGCAACAAGCAGCCAAAACGGAAGTGATGCCACAACCGATGAATGATGGGCAAGTGCCTTACTGGCCAAATTAATACCGAACGACATGATCCTACCGGGGGTAACTATCAGATGATGGTAAAGAGACGTACTGTGTCCTATATATCTGGGTTCTGCAACAATCTGATGGTGTTTGTTGCGTACTGTATTAATAAGTCCGTCAATTACCCCATAAAGTATAAAAAATACTGGTAATTGCAATAGTAGCGGTAGGCATCCCCCCATGGGACTGATGTTATGCTTCTTGTACAACGCCATGAGCTCTTCGTTTTGCTTTACCTTGTCTCCCTTGTATTTTTGTTGAATCTTCTTCATCTCGGGAGCAAATCTTTGCATGGCCATCATGGATACGGTTCCCTTGATGGTTAGTGGAGCAGTTATTACCATTACCGCAATAGTTAATAGTGTTATAGCTATTGCGTAATTAGGTATTATTGCATAAAAAAATGCTATTGTATATGCAAATAGTTCAAAAATTGGTTGAAATATTTGCCCTAGTGTACTTGCAATTATCACGCCAACATTTCCTTAATCTTTATCGGTTATCGAATCTTTATCGGGCACGGGATCAAAGCCAAACCCACCACCCGGTCTGCATTTTGTAACACGTAAAACCCCCATCCACCAGCCACGCAACACCCCAAATCTAGTAATAGCCTGTAAGGTATACTCCGAGCAGCTCGGAATATACCTACACGGCGATGGCCTACCCGCACGTAAAATTCTATATACCTTTATCGGCAACAGTCCAATACTAGTAGTTAGTGGTAGCTGTTCTTTTTTTATTACACTTATTGAACTATTATATTCAGATTTATTTTTTAATAATTTCATTGTTTATTCACGACTAACTTTTTATTTACCTAAAAGTAATTCATTTCTATTTTTGCCTACGGAACATCTTGGTTTTATGCTGGACTCACGCATTAACTGATTGACCAAAGCAGATAGTTCACTGTGATTTAACCCATCCAATCTATCGTGAACCCTTATCAAATAAGCGCCACTGACTATATGATCACCGTTTTGACGTATAACAGCTCGTATTCTCCTCTTTATACGGTTCCTTACTACAGCGCAACCAATTCGTGCCGGTACAGAAAACGCAACACGCACACCGGTAAAGGGCTCTTCTGTTGGCGCAAATTTTACCGACATTACTCCTGGCTTTATAGCTCTGGCGCCGCGCAGAAGCTGTCTGAAGGTAGCTTGGTCGCTTACTGCACCAATTTTTACGCTGCTCGTTGGACCGTTAACTTTTTTCTGGCCTTCAGTCTTCTGCTTTGAAGAATGCGTCTTCCGGCCTTTGTTGCCATCCTGTGTCTAAATCCATGCTTTCGCAACCTGCGGCGTGTCTTTGGCTGATAAGTTCTTTTCATACTATGTCTTGCCTTTAATCTAAAATATATACCACTTCTTACAGTACCAACGGGAGCCAAAATTATAGCACCCGGTATGCTCTCGGCACACTGTTTCACTATACCAGAAATAAACACCCATCGCGGGCAGTACGGGTTTTTGTTCTTGCCCGTCCATAGAACGTTATCCAAGATAAACGACAGCATGGTATTTTGCCAGTTACACGGTGATTTTAACGATCCGCTAGCAAGTCGGTCTCAGGTGGTGTAACTTCCAACATGTGAATATTAATATTTTCAGACGTTTCTACGATACATACAAGGGTGTCGATTTTGTGTCATGGTTTGACATGTTTAGGGTGGTTTTGGGAATACCAAAGTACGTTTTCCACAAGAGTTGAAAAGCTGTGGATACCATCAACACAAGCACCAAGTTATCCGAGTTGGGTGATCAAGATGAGCTGTGGAAACTTTGTACACAGACCATACGTACAATGGTTTCTGATGCTGTCTGGAAAACCTGGTTGGCAAATATCAAATGCGATAATATATCTTCATCACGCGTAATCCTGACATTGCCAAGCGGAATTGTTAAATCAAAAATAGAATCCGCGTTTTTACCGTTACTACATAAAGCCGTTGAGGAAACCCTTGGAAGTACTCCTGAAATACAGCTTCTGGTGAGGCAACACAACGGAAATCAGTACGATGAATTGCAGTATATCCAAACAGGGGAGCATGAGGGACGTGAAACTCAGGACATTCAAAATAATTACCAAGACCATATAGCTGTATCTCGAGACAATAACGAACTTGACCCTCGTTATACGTTTGACAATTTTGTAATAGGCTCTTCCAATAGATTTGCCCATGCAGCAGCGATGGCAGTAGCTGAATCACCAGCCAGGTCGTACAACCCACTACTAATTCACGGGGGTACTGGACTTGGTAAAACACACCTCTTACACGCAATAGGAAACTACATACACAGCACAACTAATAGTATAATACGATATGTATCAACAGAACAATTCTTGAATGAATTTGTCGAAGCAATAAGAAACAACACTCAGATTTTTTTCAAAAAACGTTATCGTGAGTGCGACGTTCTTCTGGTAGACGATGTTCAATTTCTTGGAGGTAAGGAACAGTTACAGGAGGAGTTCTTTTATACGTTTGCCGACCTATACGGCGCTTCAAAGCAATTGGTATTTACCTCTGACAAACCACCAAGTTCCCTGTCTACCCTGGAGCATCGTTTACGCAGTAGGTTTATGTCTGGTTTAATAACAGACGTACAACCTCCGGAGCTGGAAACCAGAATAGCCATTTTGCAAAACAAATCACAACTTGACAACTTGACAATACCGGTACCACAAGATGTATACGAGTTTATAGCTACCCATATAACCACGAATATACGTGAACTGGAAGGTGCTCTGACACGCGTAACTGCTTATGCACGACTTACCAACAAAACGCTTGATATAGAGTTGGCCAAATCGACACTGACCGATATATTTACATCCGCTACTCAAATAATAACTCCAGAAAAAATCAAGTATATAGTCTCAGCACAATTGGGTTACAGCTCTTCAGATTTATCCGGTCCAGCACGAAATCGTCCACTTGTACGCGCCAGGCAGCTGGCTATGTATCTCATAAGAGAACTCACTGATTACTCTTATCCGGCAATCGCACGCCATTTTGGTGATCGCGACCATACCACTGTAATACATGCCGTAGAAAAAATAACCAACGATATGAATAATGATCGGGAACTATACAATCAAATTATGATGTTAACTAAAATGATAAAAGAGTACAGTTAAAATATGGTGGTAAACCTGTGGATATTACTATGTATAATATGGTGTATATACACATATGATCAAGGTGTAATTACTAAAGCTGATAGTTTTCCACAATCAGTACACTTGGTTGAGAAAGTGAAAGTATTGTAATTACCAGGTAATACGTTAAAGAATGCACAATTCACACCTACTACTACTACTACTAATATATAAATATAGATTACTTAGGAGAATATACACAATATGAATTTAATAGCCGAACAGTCTATTTTAGCTGATGCTATGAAGAAGGTATCCAGACAGGGTGGTACACGTTCTCAATTCAGCCAACTACCCGGCCTTGTACGAATTACCATGGAGGATAACGTGTTAAATCTACTTACCACCGATTTGGATTCAGCAACCAGGTGTTCAGTACGGGTACAGTCTTCAGAAAACGGTGCATGTGTAGTTTCATCTAGATTACTGGCAGACATAGTAGCAGCTATGCCCCCTGGTGCAATAGAAATTTCGCTTGTAGACAGTATGTTATTTGTTAAGGAAAAGAACATGCAGTTTGAACTTAGAACTATGGATATCAATGAATTTCCTCCCATAGTATTTCCTACGGGTAACCCTATTGAATTGCCAAAAAATACATTTGTTAACCTGACACGCCAAATACTGAAAGCATCGTCTAAAGATGATACAAGGCCAATACTGACAAGCATTCACATGAAGGCACTAACAGACGAATTGCAATTTACATCTACCGATTCCTATAGACTTTCATTTGCACGAATGTCCGGAGTAGACACCACTTCAATTCTGGATAGCGAAATCCTAATTCCATCAAAAGTATTGACTGATGTGGCTAGACTAATTGGTTCATCCAATAACGACAGTAGCGGTGAAGACAAACTATCTATAAACGTTTCTGATACAGACATAAACTTTATATTTGATAACATAGAAATATACAGTAGGCTGGTTAATGGAAAGTTTCCTTCATTTGAGTCGGTAACCAATCATACCTACAAGAATAAAATTACTATAAGTAAATCACACCTAATCGATTCTCTTAAGCGGATTAGTATACTGGCAAAAGACGATACATCAAAAGTAAACCTATCCTGGTCAGAGATAGGAATAGAGTTATATATAAACTCTGTTACACTGGGAAAAGCAAACGAACAGGTAGAAGCAACATATGAAGGGGACGAATCCTTTAGCATAGGATTCAATCCCAATTTCGTAATCGACGGAGTGGAAGTATTGGATGGGGATACTATAGAAATATCGTTTGATGATAGTAAGTATGCTGCCCTAATATCATCTCCTGATGATAGCAACTTTAAATACTATCTTATGCCAATTAGGATTAAGGATTAAAAATAGCGCGGATACTAATATACTTATAATGAGGAGCATAAAAGAATCAATTTATACCTACTTGAATCTAGGTGAAGACAGTAACGATCACCTTGTAAGCACAGGTAAAGCCATCAATAAAACTTCTGAGGAGGGAGGAAACAATGGAGATAAACAGCTTGACCTGGTAAAAGTGATTATGGCTAATTGGAATAATATATGGGGAGAGCCGTTAAACGAAAAAGTTGCATTTGCAAACATACACGGGAATGAAATGGTAATTATAGCCAGTGACACCAATGTAGCAGCTTATATAAAAACTGTATATTGCGATATAATAGATAGAATTAACGAAATAATCGAAAAGAGCAATTTTTCGGGTGGTCAAAGTACTACCAGCAGTCCGATGAGTAAACTACCAAAAGCAGGCGAACCCCCAGCCGACGCCTCATACGACTCCCGTCCAGGAAGCAACGCGGCGGTAGAACACATTAAGATAGTGGTAGTTGGTAAATCGATAACAAGAGAATAAAGTGGTAGAAGGTAACAGTTATACCGAAAACAAACCTTTGGTGTTGTTTGTGTGTACACACAATGCGGGCAGATCACAGATGGCCGCCTCGTTATTGAAAGTGAGAGCAAAAGACCGAGTAGATGTGCGCTCTGCTGGATCGGCACCAGCCAGTGAGATAAACCCGGTAGCCGTAGAAGCCATGCTGGAGATCGGCATTGATATGTCATTGGCAAAACCAAAACTACTTACCGACGCAGATGCCAGAGAGGCCGATATTGTCATTACTATGGGATGCGGCGACGCATGCCCCGTTTACCCGGGAAAGCGTTATCTTAGTTGGGACGTTGAAGATCCGTCCGGCAAAGACATAGATGCGGTAAGAAGGATCAGAGATGATATAGACAAGCTAGTTGAAGAACTACTCGAGAAACTTTAACGGTCGGATATTTATTTCGAAGGCCATCCCTTCGTTGGCAAGTGGTGGGTCAGACACCGATCAGACACCGGCAGGTGCAATATCCTCCAACCACTCGGTGTCCAGTAGCGCATCAGGAATTACGGGGTCATCCGGTCGGCTTATTTCGGAGGCAAACGACCGGCCACACGACGGGCAGAGGTATATTCTGCAGAAGAACCGTTGATTGTCCAACCTTACCGTGCTTGCCCAGGGATGTACCGAATTCAATGGCAACACCACTACATTGGAGTGCAGTTTTGGATTACCGGTATGATCACAGTAGGTATTTCCACATGATGCACATTTCCAGGCATAGGAACCGTCTTTGTTTGAATACAACTGCAAAGAATCTCCATAACTTACCAGTACGTCGTTTCCGTTAGATACACCTTTCTCGTTGGTGTCAATCGGATGATTGCCGTTGCCGTTAAGTATGGTTTCACCTGCCTTATTCTCTGCCTGCGAAAGGTAGTCCAACAGAGAGTCCCATCCCAGTTTGTCTGTATTTATCCAGGTAGTCATGTCGTTTAATTCCATTACCGGTCTGGACGCTGCCAGGCGGGCAGTGATGTAATCCTTTCTGAGGGATTCGGTGGCTTGTCCGTCTGCCCGTAGGGTATTGGTGGTTCCAGAACCTGCTGAATCACCCCCCCCGTTCAAATTGGCCTCCGTCAGGACCACTCCATATAGGCAGCGAGCCACATCTTCGGTGTATTGCCCTGTTGCGACGTCCTTTGCCACCAGATCGGGATCACGTTCAAGGGGGTCACCAAATCCGGGGGTTCCCTGTGCACCAAAGAGCACAAGGTCACCGGGAACGATCAGACGGTCGGATTTGGCTGGTAGGTGATCCACCCTTACACCGAGTTCATTGAAGTCAAGGGGCAACATTCCATGCCTCATGCGATCAGCCAGATCGGGTACCGACGCCACAAGAAAGCGATTTGCGCCATTGGGGAGCCCTCCATCCATTGGTGCGGTGTTTGGGAACTCAGCTCCATGATTCCACAGTAATAGATACGCAAAATCAACACCGTGAGGAGTAAAGGCGAACTCGATAGCGTTACCCCCTCTGTGCTTTCCAGCTCCTCCCGTACCACGACCGGTTCGGCGAAATAGGTACAAAAGAGGATAGTGTTGTTCATTTTGCTCGACGTTTATAATTTGGGTATATGGGATTCCGGGAGCCCCAGCCATATCAATGGCATCTCTGTTCAACGTAGGCCCGTACGACTGTACAAGGCTGTCCAAAAGCAGCGTGCCCCACAGCTTTCCGTTCTCATCAATACCACCAAGGGTATTACCAAGAAAGTTTCCACCGTTTGCTCCCGCTCTGTCCTTCATGTTTTTTGATGCCAACAACCAATTCGAGACGGCTTGTGATGCCGCCAAAGCGGTAGTAACGGCACCCTCTGTAATTCCATCAGAAACCGCCGCCGGCCACGTGGGGTTGTTAACCGTTCCGGGCTGTGTCCATATCTCTACACAGGACGACACCCCAGCATTCCAGGGCATATTAAGGGCGGCAGATTCCATAAGCGACATAAGACATGCACTTCGTAACCCCCCATACCCGCAGTTGGCAAAGCCACCGGACTGTTTTGATGTACCAGAGAAGTCGAATATCAATTTTTCTCCGGTATTGCGTAGGGTGCATTGAACTTCATAAACGTCGTCTTGCAATGATTGATCGGCGCCGCCCACTTCATTACGATCTATTCCGCTGAACTGCCCTCTCGGAAGCGACTGTAGTCGTTCGCGAAATTGCCGCTTTGCATCTTCCTGTATTTCTATCATGACCGAACGCACTACTTCCGGGGAGTATGTAGAAATCAGTGACTGCAATTCCTGCAGCGCGGCGTGGTTGCCGGAAACCATGGAACGCATATCAAGAGCAACTATGTCGGGCATTCGTGAATTGCGCCGGAGCATCCGATCTATGTCACGACGCATCTTTCCATGTTCTACCAACTTCACTGCGGGATATATGTGAGGTTCACCAAAGGCGTCGTGGGCATTGGGACATAGGCCACCGGGGTCAATTCCTCCCATATCCAACTGATGAAGCGTTACCCCCACCCATGAAAATATTGTACCGTCTACAAACAGGGGTGCAATCACCGCGCAATCGGGCTGATGTACGGGCCCCATCCAAGGGTCGTTGCACAAAATCATATCCCCGGGCTCTATTTCGTCACCGGCTGTCTCTATGGTTCTGGAGATTAGCAGGTCTGCAATACCGGAATGCAACGCCACGTATGGACCGAGATACACTGGAGATCCATCCTCAAGCGATATGTAGGTGCTCATGTCATTGCCTTCTGCGGTAACAATAGTCCCTGATACCTTTTTCAGGGTCTCTGACACGGTTATTAAAGCCCACCATAGCCGGTGTCTCAGTACTTCATAGGTTGCAGGATCTACGTCCACCGGGGGGGTCTTGTCTGTATACTCCACTGTAAATTTTTCTACCGGAGGAAGATCGTTTACCGGCGTTCCAAATTGACGAACTAACATCTTAATTCTCCTTTCTGTCGGTTTTTTGGGTGCTACCCGTTAACCATCGTTAGCGTTTCATTACACATTGCTTCAAGCCTTCTTGGTTTTATTGAGGTGGATGTTGCGGTATTCATCATAAGTAGCTGAAAAACTGGGTGTAATCACTACCGTTGTACCGGACATCTCAAGAATGGCCGGCCCTACTATATGTGCTCCGGGTTGAAGTTTGTCGCCGTCATAAAATGCTGTGGTTCTGGTAGTACCTTCTGGGTCTCCAAAGTAACACTCGCGTTCGCCTTTTATGGCATAAGATGGGTCGCTGCCCTCCAGTGGCAACATGTCTATTTTCCCCTTCGGGGTCCTACCTCTGGCATGTACAAACTCACCCATAAGGTCACGTCCGGCCTCCCTAAAGCCGGCATCCGGGCCATACAGCTTGGCATAACGTTCATCAAACCGGTTGATTACTTCTTTTAGGGTGCCGGAATTGATGTCACCGGAAGGAATGTCCACTTCCACGTCTGTCAGCTGCAGGTGGTAACGCATAGAGGCTATCCTGTCGATGTTAATTTGTGAAGCCGTGAACCCATCTTCTTCCAGGTCCGATACAGCCTCCTTTTCAAGAGAGAGATACAAAGATCGGATAATCTCAGGATCTTCCGGTGGAAACGGCATGGCATTTGCAGCCGAGGTGACTCGAAGCACGTCCGAGTTGGCAATTCCAAATGCCGACATTACAGTGGCCAGACCAGCCAGGGGAACAATGGCCTCCTTTGCCCCCAATTCCTCCGCTAGGCTGCACGCATGTAATCCCGTAGCACCTCCAAAAACAAACAGAGTAAAATCTGCCGGATTGTATCCGCGCTGTATTAGGTAGAAGCGCATCAAGTCAACCATGTGTGCATTAGCTATTCTGTGTATGGCATAAGCAGCTTCACTGGTGCTCATAGATAGTGGTTTTGCTATTAGGCTATCCATTGCATCTACAGATGGCCTTACCTGTACAGGCATCTTACCTCCCAGAAAGAACTCCGGATTTATATAGCCCAGTACGAGGTTTGCATCTGTAACGGTGAGCTCGGTTCCTCCCCTGCCGTAACAGACTGGCCCGGGGTTGGCGCCCGCACTTTCCGGACCTACGGTAAGTCTTCCACCGGCCACGCGAGCTATTGACCCTCCGCCCGCTCCGATGGAGGCAACATCGACCATTGGAGCGGCTACTACATGTCTCTCATGAAACGATCGCGTTGCATAGCGAGGACGCCCATTTGCTACAACACTTACATCAAAAGACGTACCTCCCATGTCTGCCGTAATGACCTCGGTCTCACCCAAGAGCGACGCAACCTGTATTGCCGCCGCTACCCCACCAACCGGTCCTGAGTGGAGGACGCTTACCGCTCTGGAGGTAGCCTTTTTCTCCGGTGTCAAACCGCCGGATGCCTGCATTATTAGCAACCTTTTACCAAGACCGGTATCACTCAGGGTGCGTGCCAGGTTGGTTGTGTAGTGTTCCAACTCCGGTCTGACGTAGGAGCTTATTACCGTAGTGGAGAAGCGTTCGTATTCACCCAAAATCTTCAAAGTAGAAGAACTTGTATCTACAGCCATTTCTGGCCATCTCTCCAGTATCAAAGAGGCCGCCCTATTCTCGTTTTGTTGATTGACGTGAGACCACAAAAAACATACGGCTATGGCTTTACATCCATGGTTGTTTATAAGACGGTCGGCGGCTTCCAGTACCTCGTCTTCGGCCAGGGGAGCCAGTATCTCGCCATACTTGTCCGTTCGTTCAGTTACTCCAATAATATCGTTTGATGCTACGATTTCAAAGGGTCGTTCGTTGGTTGATTTGTGGTACCAATCCTCAACGGGCAATCCCTGGCAAAAAGCACTCCCCCTCATTATTCCCAGCGTTTCTTCGAAGCCTTTTGTGGTAATAACCCCCACCTTGACGCCACGGCGTGAAACCAGAACATTGGTAGCTACCGTACAACCATGTGCAAAAATTTTGGTATTTTCAAGCATACCGGGCAGTGTGGTACCCAGGGACGTAGCAGCTTCACTCAGGGCGTTAATTAATCCCCTGTCGAACTCTGGAGGAGTAGAGGACGATTTGGCTTGGACAATCCTGCCGGTTGCATCAAGTACAACTACATCTGTAAAGGTACCTCCAATGTCCGATCCTATATAGTATTCCTCGGTTGTGCTTTGCGCTGTCGCTTCCATTACAATCTCCTTCCTGTACATGCTTCGCCTATTCCTCGCACCACCTCATCAAGCCTTGTGCCGCTTGGAAACACTGCGGCTACACCCATTTCCATTAACACAGGTACATCCGGCGGGTGTATCAGTCCACCGACTACTACGGGTATATCGCCTCCACCCGCTTCTTTGAGGGCTTCCAGAACTTTTTTGCTCAGGGATAGGTGAGCTCCTGACAGTATGGATAGACCAACTACATCTACGTCTTCTTGTACTGCGGCACTGGCAATTGTTGCCGGTGTCTGCCTGATGCCTGTGTAAATAACCTCGAAACCGGCATCTCGCAACACCAGAGCAACGAGCCGAGCACCTCTGTCGTGTCCATCCAGGCCCGGTTTTGCTACCAGTATTCTGCCTCTGGTTGTAGTGCCGCCTGGTTCTTTGAATGTTGTATTAGTTGTGGTAACGCTATCTGTGCTGATCATAGATACTCCCTTCCTGTCTTGGTGATCTCGAATTTTCTATGCCTCTATGCCGCGGGTTCCGACCACTCACCGAACTCTTCTTTGAATACTGCTGATATTTCGCCTACGGTAGCGTAAGCCTTTACGGCTTCTATAAGTATTGGCATCAAATTTGTATTTGAATCTTTGGCCTGCTTTCTAAGTTTTGCCAGGACCTCATTTACATCACGTTCGTTGCGCTCTTTTTTGATCGCATTGAGCCGCTGGAGCTGCTTTGACACCGACTGCGGGTCTACTTTGAATAGTTCTATATCTGGTTCGGATGGCCGTTCTTCTATATATGCGTTCTTTCCGACAATCTTTAATAGTCCCTCCTCGGCCTGGCGTTGAAGTTTTACTATGTTTGGATCCATGCGCGATCTTAGCCATCCTGACGATACGGCATGTAGTGCACCTCCTGCATTCTCGACCTCTTCCAAGTAGTGTCTTATTCTCTCCTCCATCTGGTCGGTAAGCCACTCCATATAGTAAGAGCCACCCAATGGGTCGGCCACATCGGCACATCCACTTTCCTCATAGATGATCTGCTGTGTGCGCAGCCCCAGTTTTGATGCCTCTTCGGTGGGGATAGCATAAGCCTCGTCGTAGGATGCAAGCAGGATACCCTGTACGCCACCGAGTACCAGGGCCAGGCATCCAAGCGTACCTCTTATTACATTTGTAAGGGGCTCTTCCGCAATAAAGCCACTTCCACCGGAGGATCCGGTAATCCGTAGTCCCATAGAGGACTTTTTGCCCGGTGAATACCTGCTTTGAATAGTGTCAGCCCACACTCTACGGGCAGCCCTTATTTTTGCTGCCTCTTCAAATACACGAAATGACGCGCCAAAGAATATGGTAAGGCGAGGAGCTACCTCGTCTACACTTAGACCTCTGGCCATTGCGCTTTCTGCGTATGCCAATGAGAACGCCAGACCGTATCCCCCCTCTTGTGCCGTGGATGCCCCCGTTTCTCGCATATATACAGGCTGGACATTTAACGGATTAAACCTTGGCATGTTTCTGCAGGCATACTCAATCAAATCAGTGGCAAGGCGCATGGAGTGTTCCGGGGGATAAATCCAGGTTCCCCTAGAGCAGTAGACCGATAGGATGTCGTTGGTAATAGTGCCCATGACATCTGAAGCCTGAAGACCCTGCTTTTCGGCTACGGCTATGAGCATAGCTATTACGATGGGTGCTATACCCACAGTGTTGAAAGAAGCGGGTGTGGTAGCAAGGTCTATCCCATCAAAAAGAATTTCAAAATCTCTCAAGGTGTCGATGGCGCAACCCAAACGCCCGACCTCATCCTCGGCCATCGGATTATCAGAGTCCAAACCAAGATGTGAAGGGAGATCAAAGGCTAAATTTACGCTCCACTGCCCCGAGGCAAGTAACCGCTTCCACCGAGCATTGGTGTCGTCGGCCGTTCCAAATCCCGAGTATTGGTTCATAAGCCACGGCCTTCTCCTGTACATGGCAGGGTAGCTTCCTCTCGCAAAGGGGAACTCCCCGGGAAAGCCCAGTTTCTCAAGATAGTTGTAACCCGGTAGATCTGCCGGCGTGTATATGAGGTCAAGTGGAATGTCGTCGAGTAGGGTGTGTGCTTCTCTTACCCCGGTAAAATCTCTTGAGGTCAGCCACTCTTGCCTGGCTTTGGCTATGTCCTCCAGGGTTTGACTCGGAATATCTCCCTCTGGGCTGTTAGCTGTATTGGTATTGTCTGTCATGAGCTCCTCCGTTCACTTTGTTTGTCCGTAAGATGTTTCTACCCGTATTATCACCGTGTGTAATGTCCTGCCCACATGTTAGTATTGGCATTTTCCAAAACATGTTCATATACTTTCCAGTGTCTCATTCCATTGCTCCAGGTGTCTTGCTACCAGCATTCTTTGGATCTGGTTGGTTCCTTCGTATATTTGAAGCAACTTGGCTTCACGCATCATTCTCTCCAGTGGAAATGATTTGGTATACCCTGCCCCCCCCAGCACTTGGACTGCATTGGTGGTTGCTTCCATCGCAGTATCTGTTGCAAGAATCTTTGCCATCGAAGCAAATCCCGCACCCCGATCGGGATTGTTGGCGTATATCGCCGCGGCTTCGTAGAGCAGTGCTCGTGCCGCTTCCACCTTTGTGAGCATGTCTGCAAGCATGAAAGATATACCCTGAAACCTCATTATTGGGCGTCCAAACTGCTTTCTTTCCGTGGCATATTGAGCGGCGATTCCGGTTGCTTCCGCGGCTATGCCTATTCCGACCGCCGATACAATGAGACGGCCCTTGCTCATAGAATGTATAAAACCTGGCGGTAGAGAACTTTCGCCCAGTAGGTTGCTACCCGATACAGGCGCGTTATCTATCACGACTTCGCAGGCGTGAAGTGCTGCACCTGCCATTTTGGGATAGACGGTCGTTACCTCGACCCCGGGCGTATCTTTCTCTATTAGGAATGCGCCAAATCCGTCTGTACCGTCCTTTCCCAAGCGACATAGCATGAGTATGACATCGGCAATATCTGCATTGGTAATGAATCGCTTGGCGCCACTTATATTCCAGCCCCTATCGCCCTTGATTGCTGTGGTTTGCAGAGACAATGCGTCTGATCCCGCTTCCGGTTCCGTAAGAGCTATGGCCGGCATGCATTCTCCGCTTACTATTGGCTTTACCCATCGGTCGACCTGCTCTGGGGTGCCTCCCTCTATGATAGTTTCGGCTATCATGGTTGCAACCCCTACTCTTGGCGCAAAACTGCCGCTTGCCCGTCCAAGCTCTTCGGCCGCAAGGCAGGCCGCAATTAAGTCACCACCTGCCCCTCCGTATGTCTCTGAAACGGTGAGACCAAGTAGACCCTGGTTGCCGAGTAATTGGTAAAGATCTTTTGGGAATTCGCTCCGCTCATCTATCTCCGCTGCCCGTGGGGCAACCTTGTCGCGGGCAAATCTACGGACAGACTTCTTGAAATCAACTTGTTCTTCTGTTAGCAAAAACATCATTCCATTCCGAACCCATGTAGGACACTGTAAATACCTTATTGACAACCTAATCAATTAGGTTATCTTATCAGTTTGAACCTTTTTATTGAAATCCGCAAGGGACTTCTGTCACATTTTGCGAGTTTGTCTGGTGTGAGCTATTTAATTGGTTTAACATTACCTATAATTACTAATTGATAGATCAGTCAGTAACGATTGGAGATGAAGCTAGAGGCATGAAAGCTGTTGCAACAACTGGAAGACCGTCAGGATGGGCACAGGATTATAATTTGGCAGAGAGCGATACTTTTAGCCTAGGGTTCTCAACTGGAAGACTGTAATAAGATCACGATAGAGCACCAATTAGTATTATGCCGGTATTATGCTGTCAGGGTGCAGAGACAAAAAGACTGGAATAAGATCACGATAGTTAGGAGGTAGATGCCTTGGAAATAAAAGCAATAGACATACACGTACATCCCCCGGTTGCAGAGATGAACGCGGCCGGAGGAGATTTGGCATTGGCCGCGGCACGAAGTTTTGGCATTCAGATTGACGAGCCGATAGCTATGCCGCTGGAGGCTGTAGCACAGGACTATGAATCCCAGGGCATAATGGCGGTTCTTCTGGGATGGGACGCAGAATCAGGTACCGGTAATCCCAGATATTCCAATGACGATGTGGCTTCTGCTGTATCCAAGTTCCCGGATATCTTTATGGGGTTTGCAAGCGTAGATCCCTGGAAAGGAAAGATGGCCATTTCAGAGGCCAAGAGAGCAGTAAATGAACTTGGATTGAAGGGATTTAAGTTTCAGCAATGTGCCCAGGCATTTCGCCCGAACGATCACCAATTTTACCCGCTGTGGGAAGCCATCGCAGACCTGGGTGTACCCGCCCTCTTCCATATGGGAACCACTGGATTTGGGGCAGGAACAAGAGGAGGCATGGGTATAAAACTGGACTATGCTCGTCCCATCTATGTTGATGATGTAGCTGCCGACTTTCCCGAGATGGATATTATACTGGCCCATCCCGGTTGGCCATGGGAATCCGAAACTCTTGCAGTGGCAATGCACAAGGCAAACTGTTATCTCGATTTATCGGGATGGAGCCCAAAGAGATTCAGCAGGGAGTTGGTCAGAGCGCTAAACAGAGAACTCCAAAATAGGGCATTGTTTGGTACCGACTATCCAATGATTCATCCCACTAAGTGGTTTGAATCGTTCGATACACTCGAGATTTTACCCGAGACCAGGCAAAAGGTAATTTTGGATAACGCCCGAAAGCTGCTGGCAATATGACTGGACGTATTTTATGATGATTGTGCAGTGTAATCGTAATATGATAAACGTGCAGGATTCCAATGGGGATTCGGAGAGATGAACTACGTAACACGCCTGGAATCGGCTGCTGCCAACTCCCCTGATCGTATAGCGATTGTCTGGGACAATGCGGACGGGCCGGTTCAAGAGATGAGCTTTGCAGCTCTTGTGGAAAATGTAAATCGTATGGCCAACGGACTCAAACAGTTGGGAGTAAAACCGGGTGATCGTGTAGCTATAATGCTGAACAATCGACCCGAGTTTCCTATCGCCTACTATGCCTGCGGAAAGATAGGCGCCACCGCGGTCTTGATAAACACCCTACTGAAGGGTCCTGAAATTGAATACATCCTGAGAGACTCGTCGTGCAAACTTCTTATCACCAATGCCAAAGGTTTTTCCGAGGCATATACTGTGCTGAGTTCCCTCGATGGTTTTGACCGGGCTATATCCGTAGAGCCGGTGAATGGAGCCCTTGATTGGCAGGACTTAATGAATACAGGATCGCCCCAAGCGGAGATGTATGATTCCGGTTGGGATGATGTGCCTGAAGTCAAGTACACCTCAGGCACTACGGGCTATCCAAAGGGAGTAATGCATACGCACAGAAATATCGTTACCTTTGTGGATACGTTGAGCGAGGTATTTCCCCGCCAGGAGGATGACAGGGTACTTTGCTTTATGCCCCTCTATCATGGCTTCGGGGATATGACCATGATGCACCCAACACTGTTTGGTGAAGGAACACTTATACTACAAGACCCCTTTGATCCCCACAGGGTCCTGAACGCCATACAGAAATACAGAGCTACAATAATGGGTGCAGTACCCGCTGTTTTCTGGGTGTTACTCAATACTCCCGGAGTAGATGACTACGATGTATCCTCGCTTCGGTTTGTTATGTCCGGTGGCCAGTCTATCCCCCTGGAGACAATCAACGAGTTCGAACAGCGTTTTGGATGTACTGTCTATGAAGGGTATGGACTTACGGAGTCCACCGCGGGAACATCCAGCGGATTACCCGGTATGCCGCGAAAGGTTGGTTCTGTAGGTGTGCCCTTGCCCGGGGTAGAGGTCGTGATTGCCGACTCCTCCGGCCGCAAACTTGGGGTCAATGAACGCGGAGAAATACTTATCCGTACGGCTCTGAACATGAAAGGATACCTGGGAAGACCAAAAGAGACCGCAGAAGTATTAACTGCTGATGGCTGGCTGCACACGGGAGACATTGGCTATCTGGATGAAGACGGGTATCTGTTTATAGTAGATCGTTTGAAGGACATGATTATCATGACAGGTGAGAATATATATCCTTCAGAGATTGAAAACGTGGTAGCTCAACATCCTGCTATAGCACAGGTAGCGGTGGTGGGTGCTACCGATCCGCGTAGAGGGCAAATTCCAAAAGCGGTGGTATCTCTGCGTCCCGGTATGCAACTTAGTGAGGACGAGCTTATAAAATGGTGTTCTGAACGGATGGCGCCCTTTAAGGTGCCGAGGATAGTGGAGGTGCGAGAGGCATTGCCCCTAACTCCCTCTGGAAAGGTCTCCAAAAAAGAGCTTTGAAAGCTTAATTGTGAAGGGTTAAGGCATGTGTGCGCTAAACTTTATGGTGTGAACCGCTAAGATGTCATTATGATTGCTCCAGTTCGTTTAGGCATTCAGGTGCCCAATTTTTCTTTTGCTGTTGGCGGTACTACGGTGGGTGGTACCGATAACCCCGATACGATTGTCAGGCGTGATACCAATGGAACTCGGAATGGTTTGTTCGAGAATCTGGTAACCGTGGCCACTACCGCGGAAAGAGTGGGATTTGATTCCTTTTTTGTAATGGATCACTATCGCCAGATACCAATGGTCGACCAAGCAACTGAACCCATGCCCGAGGCATATACCCTTTTGGGTGGAGTGGCTGCCCGTACCTCTACTATTCATGTGGGAACCCTGGTCTCCGGGGTCACGTACCGGAATCCAGCCATACTGGCAAAAATTGTAACTACCCTGGATGTGGTGTCTTCGGGAAGAGCCATACTGGGTATAGGAGCAGCCTGGCACGATGTGGAACATTCGAGCTATGGAGTTGATTTTCCACCCGTTGCCCAGCGCATGGGTATGCTTGAAGAAGCAGTACAGATTTGCAAGTTGATGTTTAGCCAAGATGCTCCCAGCTTTGAAGGTAAGCATTTTTCGATTCATGAGGCATTTAATTTTCCCAGGCCGGTTCAATCTGGTGGACCCCCTATTCTTGTGGGGGGCGGGGGTGAGCAGCGCACGCTCAAAATTACCGCAATGTATGCAGATGCATGTAACGTGTTTGGGGATGTGGCAATGATAAGACGCAAACTTGATGTGTTGGCAGGGCATTGTGAACGTGTAGGTAGGGATCCTTCCGAGATATGCAAGACAAGACTGAGCGCGCTAGTGATCGCCGAAAATACAAATGAGGCAAAGGATAGGCTGGAAACACTGGCACGGGTTCGTGGCTATGATGATGCGCAGCTTTCTACTGTTGTGTGGGGAGACCCGCCGACCGTTGCAGAGAAGTGCAGGGAGTATCTCGATGCCGGTCTGGATGGCCTTATTTTCAACTTTCCCAATCCCGTTAACACTGAAGATATAGAGTTGGCCGGGGAGGCATTAAAAGATGTTACCCGTTCGTGATTTTTAGCAGATTCCCGCTACACTTTGCCCATAAAGGCGAAAACATAGGGGTCGAATAAACGTACACGTTGATGATGGTTAGTTGATTCGCAATTCTCTCTTACGTATCTTGGAGGGCTTCATCGCAGTTATTTTCTCTGAGAGAGTTCTGTACGTATTGGCTACCTCATTTTCAGGGGCACTTAGCATAATCGGTTTGGTTGTGGGGTCGGTTTTATGACCATCCTCTGAGCGGTTATTCTCTAGGCTTTTTTCATCTGAGTTGTAATAGAGTGGAATCTGCGCCAGCAAGGGGACAGAGTACTCGTCTGCGAGTCTCTGGCCACCGCCCTGACCAAATAGGGTGTATTTTGTACCATCATGACCGGTAAGCCAGGACATATTTTCGACCACGCCCTGAAGCTTGATCTTTAGCTTGATGGATGCGGCAGCAGCTCTGGATGCTATGACGCGTGCATCGTGTTTGGGGGTGGTTACAAGTACGACCTCCATTCGTGGCAGTAGTTCCGTAAGCGACAGTAAAACATCTCCCGTGCCGGGAGGCATATCAATTATTAAATAATCAATATCGCCCCAGTCTACATCAGTTAGGAATTGCTGTAATATCCCATGGAGCATAGGACCCCGCCATATAATCGGCTGGTTGTTTTCTACCAGCATGGACATCGACAGGCATTTTATGCCATGAATTATTGGCGGCGCCAAACTATCGGCATGAGAGGTAAGTTGTTGCTCGTTCGTGCTCAACATATTGGTCAACGAAGAGCCGTATATATCGGCATCCAGCAATCCCACACTTAACGAACGTTCTGCCATAGCCAGCGCCAGATTGATTGATACTGTAGATTTGCCGACTCCTCCCTTGCCGGACGATATGGCAATTATCCTGGTAGGGGAGTCCTTGTCTGTAATGGACATCAGCTAATAGCCTCAGTAGCTTCGGAAACCGTAATTATTCGCTGGAAGACTAAGTCCATCTTGGACTTTATTGGATTGTTCATTTTCACATCATATCCTGATTTTTGGCTGCCGTGATAACTACCAAAGGGACGGTAGTCATGAGACCTTCCAGGTTTCACCGGTCGAGAAGAGACGTTCCTCATCACATGCAGTCCTTGCCACTGCAGTCAGCTTGCCCTTCAGAGAAGAAGGAGCACTCGCTGGCGCCAGGTGATTGGTGTTTTTCGCGAAATACCACGAAGAGAGATTGACTTGAAACCTCGTCTGCTAGCATTGGATAATACCATCATGAATACCTTTGTTTCCCCTGAAAAGCCTTTGAACGATATATCTCCTACTCCCGCAGCACATGCGGTAGATTTACATAAGATCTACGGAACAGGCCAGACCGCAGTCAACGCTCTGGCCAACGTTACTATAGCGTTTGAGCAGAGTCGCTTTACTGCGGTTATGGGCCCGTCGGGATCAGGAAAATCCACACTTATGCATTGTATGGCCGGTCTGGACAGCCCCACTTCGGGCAAGTCATTTATCGGGGGTATAGATATCAGCGGTCTGAACGATGTAGAATTGACTCAATTACGCCGTGATCGGGTGGGCTTTGTTTTTCAATCTTTCAACCTTGTACCGACTCTGACTGCAGCTGAGAACCTCACATTGCCCCTTGATCTTGCCGGCAAGAAAGCCGATAAGGATTGGTTTGATTACTTGGTGGGACAAATTGGAATTGGTGATTGGCTTGCCAGGCATCCAAGTGAACTTTCAGGAGGTCAACAACAACGAATCGCATGTGCCCGTGCACTTATCAATCGGCCAGATCTTGTATTTGCCGACGAACCAACCGGGAATCTCGATTCAAATACCTCTACCGGAGTCTTGTCGTTTCTACGTATGTCGGTAGACGAGCTGCACCAGTCTATAGTAATGGTTACCCACGATCCACGAAGCGCAGTATATGCAGATCGAGTCGTCTTTTTAGCCGACGGAAATGTGGTTGGTAGTCTCGAACACCCCACTGCCGATTCGGTTCTTGAGCAAATGAGGAACCTGGCAAGCTGACGTGTGGAGGATAACCGTAAAAGGCATTCTTGCACACAAGATGCGTCTAGCTCTGACTGCTATTGCTATAATACTTGGAGTCACCTTTGTCTCTGGAACATACATATTAAATGACACTCTGCATAGTACTTTCGCGTCGATTTTCAGTAATGTATACCAGGGGTTCGATTTTCAGGTGCGCGGCGTTGCCCAGCTCAACGATGCTGGAGGAGCGGTACGCAATCCTATTCCTGAGTCGCTTCTTCCCAAAATCAAGAAAGTACCGGGTGTCAAGTATGCCAGTGGTTCCGTAATAGGCTATGCGCAGTTTGTATCACACAAAGGTAAGGCTATATCGAATAGTGGTGCCCCCACCATAGGGGTGTCCCTTGCCCTCAATTCTCATATATCCTATTTACATGTAGCAGAAGGCAGAATGCCTACGACCTCTAACGATGTCGTTATGGATGCAGCTACTGCACAGAAATACCACTTCAAGGTGGGTCAGCAGGTCAGAATACTTCTTGCCGGTCCACCGAGAACCTTTACAATAACTGGCATCACCCGTTTTGGTGCTGCCACTAATCTGGCTGGGGCAACCTTAGCCGGATTTAATACTCCCACTGCTCAGTCAATCTTTGGAGAGACCGGTCTATTTAACGACATTTACGTGGTTGCAGCTCCGAATGCGAACAAGGCCGTTGTCGAACGAAGCATAGATCGCATTCTTCCTCGTGGTGTGGATGTGGCAACGCGTCAAACTGTTGTAAATGAAGAGACCACGGTTATTGATCAGGGACTTTCGTTTTTCTCGACGGTTCTGCTTATTTTTGCCCTTATTTCTCTCTTTGTCGGTGCATTTACTATACTAAACACTTTTTCTATAATTGTAAGCCAGCGAATACGGGAACTGGCGCTCCTGCGTATTGTCGGCGCGAGCCGTAGACAAGTATTTAGTTCAGTGCTTCTGGAGGCCGCGATCCTGGGACTCTTCTCGTCCCTTGCCGGTCTTGGTCTGGGTGTGCTTGCTGCTATCGGTATCGAGGTGCTTTTGAGAGGATTTGGCATCTCGCTTCCTTCTGGAACTCCGGTTATTGCCGCGCGTACCATTGTTGTGTCGATTATAGGCGGTATGGGAGTGACGGTGATCGCAGCCATCATTCCAGCCCATCGTGCCACACGGATTTCTCCGGTCATTGCTATGGGCGGCCAGCAATCAGATAGCCTGTTGTTTCACCACCGTTTTATATGGGGAGCTTTCGTTTCTTTGCTCGGTATGGCTGCTCTTGGACTTGGGCTCGTGCTATCGACCATCTTATTTGTGGGTATTGGTGCACTAAGTATTTTCATTGGCGTGGCAATGCTTGCTCCAGCGCTTTCCCGTCCTTTTGCAAATGTAATAGGGAGTTTTCTCGTTCGAACCTTGGGAGTGGCAGGCAAGCTGGGTCATGAAAACTCTATGCGCAACCCAAGACGCACCGCACAAACCGCTTCTGCTCTTATGGTCGGTTTAGCGGTCGTATCTGCCGTTGCAGTTCTTGGTGCATCAATGTCCGGAACAGCTACCAGCAGCGTGGATAACGCCGTTACCGCTAATTTGATCGTTTCAAGTAGGACAAGCAGTGTAGCATCAGTCGGATTTAGCTCTGCAATACCGAAGGCAGTGTCTACTATACCCGGTGTTGTTTCGACGGACATGATCTACGGCGGCACGCCTCTGACTGGCCAGTTTAGATTCCGGCATACCTTAGAGACTCTTGAGTCAGTGTCGACCCACCATTTGGCCGGTACAGTAGTCCTACATATAGTAGCAGGTACCTCCCAGGCACTTTCCTCTGGCGACTTGCTCATTAGCTCCTCTACGTCCAAGTCCGATCACCTTTCGGTCGGCGATAAGGTTCCGGTTAAATTTGCACTTACAGGTCGCTCAACGATGCGCATTGGCGGGATCTATCAACCAAACTCGCTTATCGGGAGCTACCTTGTAAGCAATTCATTTTACCTGCATCATTATCAGAACCCACTTCCGACTGCAGTGTTATTGAAGACCAATGGCCATCCGGCGGTTCAGCAAAAAATCGAGCATGTGCTGGTACCCTATCCAAATGTATGGGTTCAAACCAGAACACAGTTCGAAAAGTCCCAACTGGCTCAGATCGACAAGTTGCTTGGATTGGTCTATGCCTTGTTGGCTTTAGCGGTACTCATAGCGTTAATAGGGATAGCGAATATGCTGGTATTGTCAGTTTTTGAGCGCACCCACGAGATTGGGCTGCTTCGTGCTGTTGGTATGAAAAGGAGACAAGTTCGTACCATGATCCGGAGCGAATCGGTAATCCTTTCCATGTTCGGAGCTATTATCGGCATTATTGTAGGAACGGGCATCGGCATAGCCCTGGCTTATTCGCTTCAATCAAGTGGGATCACTGATATCGTAGTACCCGTGCCAAGTATGGTGGCCTTCTTGGTCATCTCGGTTCTGCTCGGACTTGTGGCCGCCAGTTGGCCGGCCCGCCGGGCGGCAAAGTTGGATGTCCTGGCGGCCATCGCCGCGGAATGACATGCCTTGTCGGTACTCGGTGCGCGGCATAAAATAACCGCAGTTTTACTCACTGGGTTAAAATGGTGCATGGCCTATCAGCATGAGAAATTGGATCGTATCTATCTCGATTATGCATCTACATCTCCACCTCGTAATGTAGCAGTTAATGCTATAGCTGAACTTCTTGATATGGGAGAGTTTGGCGATCCATCGCGCAACTACTATGAAGCAATGGCAATAAGAGAGTGCATAGAACATGCCCGTGAAGACGTGGGTGGTCTTATGGGCGCCAAAGCACGCAATGTAGTCTTTACCTCTTCAGGTACCGAGGCGGTCAACTTGGCTGTATACAATGCCGCTCGTCATAATTCTGATGAACCCAGGAATGCAATTTTGTGTACCGAGCTTGATCACTCGTCGGTTCGGCTGGCAGCAAAGCTATGGGGAACTCCACACTACGTCCCAATCAATTCAGCTACAGCACAGCCAGATATAGACGCATTACGAAGTATACTTGTAGATTTCAGGCGCAAGAAGGTCACTGTGGGCATGGTAAACTGCCAGGTAATCAATCATGAAACTGGCGCCGTCCAGCCATTTCAAGAGATAATTGACATATGTAGGCAATTTGAAACTCCCGTTCATGTAGATGCCTGCAATGGTGTCGGCTATGAGCTGCTCGAAGGGAGATTGCGTGATGCAGATTACGTGAGCATGACGGCACATAAGCTGGGTGCATTTCCAGGTGCCGGTGCATTGATTGTCAAGCGGAATATTCGAGTTAAGCCGATCATTGTAGGTGCTTCTCAAGAGCGCATGAGAAGAGCCGGCATGGAGAATTACCTGGGCATTCATGCCTTTGGCGCTGTTTGCCGCCAGTTGTCAGAAGGCAACCTTATTGCTTCGGAGCTGGAAAATTACCGTGAGTTATTGAAACCGCTGCGTATATTCGTTGAGCAGAGTCCGTATATGGATTTACTCTCATTCGATTACAATATGGCTTCCAACTACCTATTGGTTTCATTGCGCGGCGTCAGGGCTGAAGCTGTGTTGATCGGACTGGACAAAGAAGGTATATCGGTTCACTCCGGTTCGTCGTGCTCGGCAGAGCCGTTCTCTCCTCCCAGCGGATTCTCTGCTCTTGGAATAGATGCCGATTCGACATTGAGGGTTTCAATAGGTTGGGCAACCCGTGAACAGGATATAAAAATACTTATTTCCAAACTCGAGGACGTCACTGCAGGTATAGCAAGCACGAAGAACCATTATTGAGTGACGGCATGCCACGGAGAGTCACCGTTGGGCAATAAGGGTCGATTCAGGGGCGATTATTCCCTATATGCCAAACGCGCTAACTTATAGTTATGAGCATTACAAACTGCAAAACTGGAACTTGCACATGCTGGAGCTAATCAACAGCCCTGACGACCTGCGCACTGTTTCCTATGATGATTTAATCACGTTGGCTGAAGAAATTCGCCAAACTATCATAGCAACGGTAATCAAAAACGGTGGACATCTGGGGTCAAACCTCGGAATTGTAGAACTTACTATCGCGCTCCATAGGGTATTCAACTCGCCACGCGATATACTTCTTTTTGACACCGGTCATCAGGCCTATGTTCATAAGTTGCTTACCGGCAGAACAAGGGAGTTCTCTACCCTTAGGCAACCCGGCGGCATGTCAGGATACCCTTCTCGAACAGAATCACCACATGATTGGATAGAAAATTCACATGCCTCTACGGCACTATCGTATGCATATGGTATGGCAGCCTCACTGCGGCTAATGGCAGACGATCGAAAAGTTATCGCGGTTGTGGGAGACGGATCGCTTACCGGTGGAATAGCCTATGAAGCTCTCAATAACATAGGCCACTCACAGGAGCGGGTAATGATCGTGCTGAACGACAACGGAAGATCGTACGCTCCAACCATCTCCAGACTTTCGAGCGGGCTTACTTCTCTCAGACTCTACCCGAATTACGTGAAAACTCGTGAAAGGTTTCGCCAAGTTGTAAAAAATATGCCTGCTATCGGTGATGCGGCATACGAATCCATCCACCGGGTAACCTCGGCATTGCGCGAAATGGCCGCTCCCCATCAATTCTTTGAGGCCCTGGGCATAAGGTATGCAGGTCCCATTGATTCCAGCAATTTATCCCAACTGGAAGAAGCTCTCAGGCGGGCATCTATCTGGCAAGGTCCCATTTTATTACACGTATTGACCATGAAAGGTAAGGGATATGCTCCAGCGGAGAATGATAATATTCAGCGACTTCATGACGTAAAACCCAATACGATCAACGAAGATGATGCCTTATCCACAGCCTCATCAGGCATCTCCATTTCATCTACCACTTCTTCCACTGCCCCGTCTGCTGCATCACAGCAAGCTCTTAACCACAGGTCTCATATCCAGACCTATACCGAGGCATTCTCCAACGCCCTCGTCGAATTGGGGAAACTTCACAAAGAGGTCGTCGCCATCACAGCAGCCATGCCGGGACCTACCGGCCTATTGCCCTTCAAAGATTTATTTCCTGAACGTTTCTTTGACGTTGGTATTGCCGAGGAACACGCCCTGATCGCTGCAGGGGGAATGGCCATGGTAGGCATGAGGCCCGTGGTGGCAATATACTCAACATTTTTCAGTAGGGCATTTGATCAGGCCAATCTGGATATTTCACTGCACAATCTTCCTGTAATACTGACTCTGGATCGTGCCGGGATTACCGGAGATGACGGCCCCTCCCATAACGGTGCTTATGACCTTGCTCTGCTCACCGCAATTCCCGGTATGACCATTTTGACACCCTCATGTCCTGAAGATATAGAGCAAATGTTGAAAGAAGCATATAAGCTGGGAGGGCCAGTGGCTATTCGTTTTCCAAAAACACCACCCATTGAATTTGAAAAGCCTTCTACTGATGGACTACATGCCCGCCTACTCAACCACGGCAGTCAGGTATGCATCATGGCCGTTGGTAAGGTTGTACCGTATGCCCAAGAAGCATTAAAACTGCTATCGCAGCAGGGCATTAGCGCTACCCTGTGGGATGTGCAGGCAGTATTTCCACCAGATGCGGCTATGCTTGCCGATGCCATGGGACACTCTCTGGTCGTAACCGTAGAGGATGGAATAAAGTATGGGGGCGCAGGCAGTTACCTGTACCAGTCGCTTATGGATCTGTTTCTTTCCGCTAATTCGGACAGGCTGGCTGCAAATAGTAGCATGGTTGCGGTTAATGATCTAAGTGCAGATGGTAGCCTGAGCATAATCGACAGCCGGAGCAGACCGCCATATCACCTCTGCCTAGGGTTGCCAAGAGAACACCTTAAGCACGGCAAGCCTGATCAGATTCTTGAATCAGCCGGGATCTCTGCTCAGGGTATATCGGATTCCATTCAATCGGCAGCAGCAAAATTGGGACTCACGATTGCTGATCTGGCAAAAGCTGAGCTCTGACGGGAACTATCTTGCAAAAGCATCAAACACGTTCAGTCGAGTTCCTCCCTCAGCGCGTTGGCACGCCGTTCGGCCAAGAGTTCATCCAAAGGGTTAATGTCTTTCAAATTTGAGCGTACCATATCGCGTAGCTAGTTCCTGGGGAATAACCACTCGCCCTCTGTCTCCCACTACTACCTGATATGCACCACTCATGACTGCTCGCTTCTTCCATCGTTCCAAATTAGCCACAATTTATACTATTATTTTGCCAATGGAGATATTTACCAAAGCAAGAGGCTCTCTGATTGGTCTTTGCGTGCTGGCAGAAGCGTTGAGTATCTATACTGTAGGTGTGTCTCCTGCACACACTCATCCGAGTTCTGCAATATATACACAGTTGTCCTCTTCTGCGCCTCGGCATCTTCAATATGTAACCTCGTCTTATGGAAGTTCATCTGTCCAAGTGTCCAATTCCGGTTGTCATCAAATTAAGTGTACCGTTACCGGTCTGCACGTCGAGCATCCATACGGATACACCCCATACCTTGCCAACGGACAGGGTAACTTCGTTCTACTACGTGGAGTTGCCGATAATGCTCTCGTCCAGTATCCCAGCGACTACGGTGAAGCACCGCCCGTAGACTCAAGTGACCTCGCAGAGATGGCTGCCCTGGGGTTTAATTTCTTGAGGTTGCCTGTATCATGGAGCGAGATAATGCCCTCGCCGGGTGTAATCAATCAACAGTATCTGGACAAAGTAGTCCAAGTAGTCAACTGGGCAGCTACATACGGTATCGGAGTACTGGTAGATATGCATCAAGATAATTACAGCGCCACGCTCTGTACAAGACGTGAATGTGACGGCGCACCATCATGGGCGGTAGTAGACGACGGTGCATCCTGTACTCCCAACGTTATAGATACACCCTGTGTATATAACGCATTTCGCAATTTCTGGGCAGATATAACCGTTCATGGTAAACCGTTGCAACAGTGGTACCTACAGGCAGCCGTTGCAGTTGCCAAGGCGGCAGGTGCAACGGCACGATCCAACAATATCGTGGGCGTGGAACTGATGAACGAGCCAAATCCTACCGGTCCTGGCATTTTTGAGCAGCAGTCACTCTACCCATTCTATCGTAGAATGATCAATGGCCTGAGAGGTGCTGGCATCGTAGCTCCTATATGGTTTGAACCTTCAGTAATTCGTAATTTCCTAAACGATGCATTGCCAGATGCAGTAAAGTTCTCCAGTGATTCCAATCTCGTATATGCAGTTCACATGTATACGGGGGTGTTCTCTCCCCCATTCAGCTCGTCGGTCACATTTTCTGACCTACAATCATCGTATTCATATGCTGCTCAAGAAGCTGCCGTTTTTGGCGCTCCGTTGGTAGTAGATGAATTTGGATCAAACCCAACTACTGCATGGAATAAGTGGCTTTACGATCAAATCTCACTGCAAAATACCTATCGGGTCGGATCTGCATTCTGGCTATGGAAACAGAGAACGGGCTATTGGTACAATTGGTCGCTTGTCAATCTTGATGGATCGCTTCATCCTGACAGTATACGTGCCCAAATTTTGGGTCTTCCGCACATAGATAGCGTACCCGGAAGGTTGGTATCTATGCTTTCATCCGCGGGCAAGCTGAGTGCTACTATAGACGGCCCAGGGGGGATTGCTACATTTTGGGGAGGCGTGGTGGTACATAGTGGTGGAAGTACCCTTCAGCCTCACACCATAAGATACGTCAGCATTAACGATCACCCAGTTAAACCCAGTTGTCAACTCGTTTCGTATAAGACCAGCAGTGTTTTTCTGGATGGATGTATGATCTCTGTAAATGTGCCTGCAGGGTGCCAGTTGATTGTAGCAAGCACCTCTCCATCAACGTCTGCTACATCAGAGAAGCCTACCTGTCCACCACCAACCAAATTGACAACCGTAACACCTCCTTCCACGCACAACCCAGCCGCACCTGCCGGTAGCACCGGCAGCACTGGGACCCATTCCGATAATACAAGTACCATTCAACCTACAGTGCCGGTTGTTTCTACCGGTAAGCCATGGAAAGGCTGGTTGTGGTGGTGGGCAGTCGGCCTTGCAGCTCTGCTTGGATTGTGCTTGCTTATATGGGCATTTTTCTTTAATAGATCGAGTACCCACGTGAAGAAATGGTTTAAGACTCCTACTATCTGGTGATGCAGCAACTTAACTGATAGTATATTCAGAATGCCGTTTGATCGACTTACTATTCCGGAGTTGCCGGGGATAATTACGCAGGATGAGGTGCTGCAGACAGCGTATTCGATAGCCTCTGTTCAATGTAAGAACGGCATGATTCCCTGGTTCGAGAACGGTCATAGTGATCCCTGGAACCATGTAGAGGCTGCTATGGCGCTTTCTACTGCAGGAATGTGGGAAGAGGCCACTCGTGCCTATGAATGGTTGGTATCTAGTCAATTACCTGATGGTTCATGGTTTAACTATTATACGGATCTTGCCGGAGTAGTTGATCAGCGTATAGATACAAATGTGTGTGCATATATTGCAGTGGGTACGTGGCACCACTACCTGGTAACCGGTGATTTGGGATTTTTGGAGTGGATATGGAAAATTCTGGATAGAGCCATAGCTTTTGTGCTTCGTTACCAGACGAGTAACGGTACAATACTGTGGTCAGTGGACCCAGATGGGCACTCTGGGCGTTACGCTCTTCTTACAGGATCCAGTTCCATATATCATGCATTGCGCTGTGCTATAGCCTCTGCGGATACTTTGGGCTATGATCGTGGCGACTGGAAGGCAGCTGCCCGCATGCTTGGCCAATCGTTATGCAACCTTGATGAGGGCTTTGAACCGAAGCGAGAGTTTGCCATGGACTGGTACTATCCCGTACTCTGTGGTGCTCTAGACCAAGGTGCCGCCGTCGATCGCATGAAAAGCGACTGGGGTACATTTGTTATGGATGGGTTGGGAGTTAAATGTGTATCTACCGGTCCATGGGTGACCGCCGCAGAGACTGCAGAATGCGCAATCTCCCTTTCTAAAATAGTTTCTGGAGCTGCTAATTCGACCGCCAGCACAGATCAATTTGGCGAAATGGCTCGTGATTTAATTCTCTGGTCTCGCAACCTACGTCGCGAAGATGGCTCATATTGGACGGGTATGGTCTACCCTGAACAGGTGACATTTCCAGTCGGTGAGAGCACTACCTATACTGCAGCCGCTATTATTCTTGCAGTCGACTCGCTCAAAGAGGACAGTCCGACCAGTAGGGTATTTTCTCCGCCATTTTCTTAACGCTGCGACCGGCAGGGTATGGCCGGTGGTCATGCAATACAGTCTTACGCTTCTATGTCACACAGCCGTTTCTTTCCCGCCCATCTTCCGGTCATAATATGCTACAATAAGATTATATCGTAGAATGTATATAGCTACTGCTTCGGTACTCACCTGTCACTTGCCAGAAGTGGCTTACACCCTTTTCAGTATTCGCAGGGATCCTTCGGATAGATGTTCTATCCAGTTGCCGGATTCCATGGCAGTTTGGTAAATCTCGAAGGGTGGCCTGCCTCCATCCTTGGGGTCAGGAAAAACATCGTGTATAGCCAGCAGGCCACCTATACGTACAAAGGGGCTCCAACCATTGAAGTCTCCCCATGCAGCGGCTTTGCTGTGCCCGCCATCTATGAAGCACATGTCTATCGGTGTATTCCATATGCCGGCAACGGTAGCCGAATTACCTACGATGCCGATTACGCAATCCTCGATCCCGGCACGTTCAACCGTACGGCGCCAGAATGACAGAGTATCTATACGTCCTGTATCGGAATCCACCACTGTGTCATCAAAGTGCTCCCACCCAGGTTGTTGCTCTTCTGATCCACGATGGTGATCCAGGCTAATAAGGAGTGCCCCACATTGCTTGGCTCCAACACCCAAATATACTGTAGATTTTCCGCACCATGCACCTATTTCTACTATGATCGGCTGCCTATCCTCAGGTGCTGTAAGACCTATGGTAGATGCTGTATCATAGAGTGCCATTCCTTCGTTCTCGGGCATGAAGCCGCGCGTCTCTCTGGCCAGTTGTGCCTGTTCGGGTAACATATTATGATTGCAGAGATGATTGGAGGGCGTTTTCCCCCTGAGCCATTATTCGTTGTGCCAGATGATAATTGACTGAGAGCTTTTCTGATGTCTGAGCAAATGATCTTTTTGCTGACTCTACCGGGTGTTCAGCCAGAAAGCTGGTTACACTCTCTACAAGCTCCTTATTGGAATAAAGAGATTTTGCGCCTTCTACCATACGCGAGATCGTATTTTCCGGGATGCGGGCCAATATGTCGTCCCAGCGTTCCACTATTTGCCCCCATATTCGTTCATTGCAGCTCGTATTAGCCAGCAGTTCGCGGATGAGAAATGGTGCATTTTGAGTTCTGACCTCAGTCATTGTTAAGTCGAAGGAACGTAACGAAAGTTCTTCTACATGGAATTCACCCAGAGAGTACAAGTAGCGATTTTCTTCTTGTGGTGTACTCGGTTTTCTGTAGAGGTCCAGCAGCTGACTGAACTCAGTGGCACCACCCCATCTTGCCACCACCCGTAATATGGCAGCAGATATGTCTGGAGATATTGGTACCTGCCTGTCAACAAAATCTGTGTATGTAGATTTTGCAAACTGGATTACATCAGCGTCTTTTGCAATAGTTCCAAGAGTGGTTATTAAATATGATCTAAGTATGGCGACCCTTTCATCCTCGGCGCCGGATGGAGAGATTCCAATTTGATCGAGAACGGGGCGAAGGAACCTGTTTAGGTAAGTAGAGAGCAGATCGGCCTCGGAGGATTTTTCGGGGAATACCGTGGACATAAACTGTAGTGCTTTGATCGCAACTGACCATATATCCGGATCCAACTCCTCGTATGATCCCAAGGAGTTTATTACTGCCAACATATCCTCCAGGTCGTAGTGCTCTGCAATAAGTAGTGCCCAAGTATCGCTGATAAAGTTAAAGCGTTCCAGTCTATCCATATTGGGCATTGAATTTGCCAAGTGCCTAAGATGATTGCCTGGATAGCGTGTCCGATAAAATCCCCACCCACTGGCATTTAGTATCCATGAGTTGTTATGCTCGTTGCCGGCATTGCCGGTGTTTGCCAGTACGGCGTTGGAAACATCTTTTACGGAATTGGCTGCCGAAGTATCCTGTCCGTTGAGCAATTCGTATAGGATGGTACTATCTTGCACTGATTCTCCAAGTTGCCTTGCAGCAATCGGTGTTAGCCAACTTTCAGCAGACTCTTCATCTGTATCGGCCGGCATATACCGGAATCGTGACTGAGAAATGTTGGTATAAGTATCGTCTATAGATACTATGGGAAATCCGCCCTGGTATATCCAGGACTCCATCATTGCATTCACCGGTTGCCCGGATGCGGCTTCCAATGCTTTCCACAGATCCAATGTTTCGGTATTTGAGTAGGCATGGCTTTTCAGATAATCGCTTACTCCCCTTCTGAAAGTTTCGCCTCCAAGATGCTGTTCCAGCATTCGAAGGACAGAAGCACCCTTTTGGTATGTGATCACGTCAAACATACTCTGTGCTTCTTCGGGCGGCCCTACAGGATATTCGATGGGTCTAGTGCTGCCAAGACTGTCTACGTCCATTGCCTGCTCACGCTCAATTCCAAAGCTGACCCACCGTTGCCAGTTTGGCCTGAATGCATCTACGCACAGCAACTCCATAAAGGTTGCAAATGCCTCGTTCAGCCATATACCGTTCCACCACTTCATGGTAACCAAATCGCCAAACCACATGTGAGCTATTTCGTGAGCTATAACATCGGCAGCCCTCTCCAGTTCAGGCTTTGACGAGCGATCGGTATCAAGCAGAAGAAGGGATTCCCTGAATGTGATACAGCCAAGATTCTCCATTGCCCCAAAGGCAAAATCGGGTATGCCCACAAGATCCAGCTTTTCACCGGGATATTCGATACCAAAATAATCAGTGAAGAACACAAGGGCATGTTCTGCTACATCCAGGGCGTAGTCCGTCAATCCTTCTTTGCCTGGCACGTGTATTACCCGAACAGGCACTTTGCCAACCATTCTGGTCTTACTCGAGACGAGTTTGCCTACCACAAAGGCCACCAGATAGGTAGACATTGGCATGGTGGGAAGAAATGAGACTAGTTTTTTGCCGTTATTTGTTTTAACAGTGCTTTTTATTGGCCAGTTTGATACTGCTTCAAGTTCTTCGTCTATTTCGAGGTTGATGGTGAATCTTGCCTTGCAGTCGGGTTCATCTATGCACGGAAAGGCACGGCGCGCGTCGGTAGCTTCAAATTGAGTAGTAGCCAATGCCTGTTCATCTCCGCTGGTGTCCTTGTAGGATGAGAGGTAAAAGCCTCTTAGGGCATTATTTAATTTTCCGTCAAAAGCTAATGACAGTGCAACGTTGCCAGGTTGTAGCGAATCGGTAAAGCTGAGTCGGAGTAGCTGCTTGCTGGGATCGAGCTCTATTTTTTCTGCCGGCAGGCCATCATCCAGTGCAGCATCGGATGGACTGTCGTATTCTTTGTGAGCCGGATTTATTTGGATGGAGGCTTTATCGATAGAGAGGTCGGCCGCATGTAGCTCCAGTATTTTGGTGGAGGAAGTTATTTGTCCCTCTATTCTAACGACACCGGCAAACGTTGCACTGTCCAGATCGGGACTAAGGCGTATGACATAATGCTCTGGCTCGAATAGGCGTGTCAACCTGTAGGCGCTGGTATCAGTAGTAGTAGCCGAAATGTTTGTATCGGTGGAACCACTCATCTTAAGCCCCTGAAGTTTTTAGGCATTGTCATTCTGGGAGCTGGATAGTACATGGTGTACTATTATAACGGAAATGGTATTGTGAAAAAGCATATGGCATGCAAGATGCCAGTAGCAAGAAAGGAACAGGGAAGGCATGACGGACTTGGCAGGAAAGCCGGATGGACTTGGAAAGCTGAAGGAATCGGATAAACAGGGAAAACGTAGATTTGAATTGCTGGCATTGGGCTCGGCGATAGTAGATGTTATAGTTACTTCAGACGACAGCTCTATAGATAGGCTTGGGCTTACCAAGGGCCAGATGGCATTGGTAGGCGATGCAAGGTCAGGAGAGATTATCGACTCAGTAGGCTCCGGCGTAAAGTCCTGTGGCGGATCTGCAGCCAATACGGCAATAGGCTTTTCCATGCTTGGAGGATCGAGCGCCTTTATTGGAAAGATCGCAGACGACCACTTAGGGGAGATGTTTGCCAAGGGCATGGACAACTATGGTGTTAAGTTTTTTCCAGTCACCACCGTAGCAGTATCTTCGATAGACGGATCCCGTAAGGACAGACTTCATCAGGATAGTGACCGTAGTGTTTCCACTGGTAGTTGCGTAGTGTTGGCAACCCCTGATGGTGAGCGCACAATGGCGACCAACTTGGGAGCGGCAAGTACGCTCGTATCTGATGAAATTGATGCTACTCTGGCTAGTGATTGCGCTGTATTTTACGTAGAAGCTTATTTGTTGGACATACCGGCGGCCATTTCGGGTATTACCAATGCCATGGAACAAGCCAGGCGGTCTGGAAACAAGGTGGCGCTTAGCTTGTCAGACAAATCGTGTGTAGTTCGCCATCGTGCTGAACTACTTCAATTCATCTCTGGCTATGTGGATATTTTGTTTGGCAATTCCAGCGAATTTACTACTTTATTTTCGGTCTCTAATATAGCTAAGGCCGCAGAAGAGGCAGCCGCGTCGGGAATTACGGCAGCTTTGACTGCGGGCGATAAGGGTTCATTGGTTGTGAGTCCGGCTGGTCAGATATTTGATATAGATGCCGTACCGGCTGAAAGAGTGGTGGACAGTACGGGGGCGGGAGATATTTTCGCCGCTGGTTTTCTCTACGGCTTATTGCACGGTGGCAATCTGGTGGATTGCGCCAGGCTTGGAAGCGTGTGCGCTTCGGAGACCGTTACTCACTTGGGCTCTACGCCCAAGAAAGACCTTCGGGCATTGGCCGAAGACAATGGCGCTTTAATTGGGGAGTATTCGTCTCCCAAGTGATCTGCTTACAAAATACCTTGATGTAATGTGATAACGTAGCGTTTGTGGCTACCGATTGGCTTCAAAGGAGAATAATCTCATATGCTCACCAGGGAGGAAGCTATGAGGGTCCGTCTTCTACTATGTCTGCCATTCGCAATGCACTGAAACAGGGTGCTACCGGCATAGAGCTGGATGTGCATGCAACTCTTGATGGCTACCTTGTGGTCTGCCATGACCCGGAAGTAGATCGTACGACTAACGGTTCTGGGAAAATTGCCTCAATGACGTGGAAAGATATTTCCAGGCTGGACAACGCCTATTGGTTTGCACCCGGCAGAGAGATTACAAGAGATCTACCGGAGGAGGATTACTCGTTACGGGGAAGGGCAAAGACTGATCCTGACTTTAGGATTGCTCGTCTGGATGAGGTAATTGAGTTGATGCAAGATTACCCCGGGGTGTTGATCAACCTGGACATAAAGCAGACCTATCCGGACGTGGAGCCATATGAGGAAAGACTGGCGGACCTTATTCGCCGTAGTTCATTCGAGGATAGAACAATAGTAGCTTCTTTTTTAGACTCCGCATTGGAGCGTTTTCACGCTTATGCTCCAGAAATTTCTACCGCAGCAGGTCCTTCTTTTGTGGCAGATTTCGTCAGAGAGCTACAGGCAGGGCAGAATCCCGAAGTGAATATCGGGCTGAATCAAGTATCATTTCAGGTACCTACCGGATTTACGGGTCCTACCTTCTCGGTTACGATAGTAGATGCCAACTTTATTGAAGCTGCTCATAGTCATGGGTTGGCAGTACACGTGTGGACAATCAATGATACCGCGAAGATGGAGAGGCTTATCGACCTGGGGGTGGATGGTATTATCACCGATAGGCCAAGCGTTCTCATAGGCATACTCAATGACAGAGGGGCGGCCTGGAGGCCGTAACCACCGTAACTAAGAGTTGGGCCTTTTGCCGTGGTTTGCTTTCTTCTTTTTCTTTAGCTTGCGTTTGGATGTTTTCTTGGACATTCCCGTCATTGTAGCAGCCACAAGATCAGTAGTCATATTCAAATATACAATATAGCAGGTCATCCTCAGTTCATTTATCCGCAGGCCCGCCTGGCACATTTCGGTGGTCACATTCAGGTATGCAATATGTAGGCCACTTCAGGAAGCTATGATGGTGTATGTGAGAACATACCATCCACAGACCGGCTCTGCCGGCAGCGTCCTTGGTACAACCATACTGGTGGTACTCGTAGCCCTAGTAGCCGCGGGCGCAGCTGTATATTTTGTAACCCCGGCACGTCATTCCAGTCGCCCCAGTACTCACCATCCCAAGACTCCGTCTACCACCAATTCCCTGCCAAACAGCACGACTACAACTACTGTGCCAAGTTCGACCACTACCGGCGGCGGTAGTCCTGGCAACAATAATTCGAGCAGCTCGACGCGCTGCACCGCTTCGCAATTGGCTCTTTCACACGCAGCGCCAAATATTGCCGCCGGAACCGTAGGTCAGGGATTTACCCTGAAAAACGTTTCGTCTACTGTCTGTATGATTGACGGTTACCCGGACATGCAACTCTATAACAGCTCAGGTCAACCAATGCAGACGACGGTTGTAAGAAATGGTGGATATGGCTTTACCTCTGAAGTTCCCACTACTGTTACTCTTAATCCAGGTAGTTCTGCGGCCTTTACCATAGGATTCTCTGCTATTTCCACTGGCACTTCGAATAGCTGTCCTTCATCAGCTCAAATCAGTGTTGCCCTACCGCAGGGCAGCTTTCACTATCCCTCTTACCTGACTATTACCGACTCAATTGCACCCTGCAACGGTGGCCAGGTAACTGTTTCGGCTATTTATTCGGGCTCACCACGGGTGTAGGGTGTTTGTAGGCTATAACAAAATGGTTTGTAATGCCCAAGAGCTTACGGGAAGGTAGTATTACGTAATATGGTATCTATACTTGGCATAGGAATGACCTCATGCAACCGGCGTGACATGACGCTGGAAGAAATGGCTATGCATGCAGTATCTGCTGCCCTTAGAGATGCCGAGATTGACGCCAGGGATGTAAGCCTTGTGGTCTTCGCTAATGCTCTGGCAGGTAAGTTACTTGATCAGGGATGTGTACGTGCTCAGTCATATTTGGTAAACGCCGGTCTCGATAGGGCTGGAATGGTCAATATCGATAACTCATGTGCCAGCGGCTCTACAGCTTTTCATATGGCATATAACAGCGTCCAAGCCAACGAATCTCCTGTACTGGTAGTGGGAGCGGAAAAAATGTGGACAGGCGATCGGGATGCTACCATTGCTGCCATAGAGGATGCCCTTACTGCAGCTGAGAGGCCTGGACTGAAAGATACTGTGGGTAGCCGAGCATCCGGCAGTGTGTTTATGGGATTTAATGCTCAGTGGGCAAATACCCAACTTAAAGAGCGCGGAACGACCCTTGAAGAGATTGCTGCCACTGCCGCCAAGGCACACAATTTGGGAGTAGAGAATCCTACGGCTCAGCATACCAAGCCGGTTACGGTGGAAGACGTTCTGGCATCCAGGGTAATAGCAGAACCCCTGACCAGGCTCATGTGCTCATCATTTACAGACGGTGCAGCCGCTATGGTACTTGGCAACAGCAATTCGTCTATACACCCTCGCGTAGTAGCCAGCGTATTGAGATCCGGCACAGGACAGTTTGAGTATCATAACAGGTTGGCTGATACCATCCAGGAAGCCTGGAAGGTTTCTGGTATGGAGTATGGTGATATAGATGTACTGGAGTTGCACGATGCTACCAGTGCCGAAGAGCTTTATGCACTTGAAGCGTTGGGATATTTTGAAACCGGGGAGGCGGGTAGAGCAGTATTGGCCGGTGCCACCCTGCCGACCGGTTCAGCGGTATGCGTAAATCCAAGTGGTGGGCTTGTGGCAAGAGGGCATCCTATTGGTGCGACCGGTATTTTCCAGATTATAGAGCTGGTGCAGCAGGTTACCGGGCAATCGGGTACCAGGCAGAGAGCCAATGCCCGATGTGGTATGGCTGTGAACACAGGCGGTATAGTATATGGAGATGCAGCTGCTACCAGTATTACAATTATTGAAAGACAATGACACTCTCTAACCATAAGCATTCAGGTGCGGTGACTACCGGCTGGGGAGTAGGTCTCCCTCCGACGATAGTAACCAATGCCGACCTGGAAGCTCGGCTGGATACCAGCGATGAGTGGATCACCGAGCGTACTGGCATAAAAGAGCGCCATATTGGAGGCACTACTGCAGAATTGGCAATTATGGCCGGGAAGGAAGCCCTGGAGTCAGCCGGAGTATTGCCTGAGGATATAGATATACTGCTTCTTGCAACCACTACGCCGGACGAACGTGTTCCTGGTACCTCAGCTACAGTTCAGAATGCTCTGGGTATCGCTGGAGGCGCTTTTGATCTCAATGCGGCCTGTTCGGGCTTTGTCTATTCAATGGTAGTGGCGCATGGCCTTATAAGTGTAGGTGCCAAGCGCATACTTCTTATAGGGTCGGAGACCCTGTCATCTATTACAAACATGGATGAGCGTACATTGGCGGTAGTAATTGGCGACGGTGCCGCAGGAATAGTTTTGGAGGCCACCGAGGGCCCCGGTGAGTTGCTTTCATGGGATCTTGGCGCTGATGGTTCTCTGAAGCATCTTCTCTATTGCGACCATGGAGGGTATCTATTTATGGATGGCAAGGAGGTATTCCGGCGGGCGGTCAGGATAATTGTAAACTCAGCGCAAAATGCACTGAGTAGAGCCGGCATAAGCAGTGAAAGTATCGATCTTTTTGTTCCCCATCAGGCAAACGCACGAATTGTAGAAGCTGCCCGAGAGAGATTGGGCATACCTCCCGAGAAGGCCATGATTACTATAGATCGTTACGGGAATACCTCTTCCTCGTCCATACCGCTTGCCCTGGTGGCTGCTATTCAAGAGGGGAAATTGAAAAAGGGTGATACAGTTCTCCTTTCTGGATTTGGTGCAGGTATGACATGGGGTAGTGCATTGCTGCGTTTTGGAGGCTGATTGCGGATGCAACTGGTAATGCTCGCAGCAGGCATGGGTAAACGCTTTGGAGGCTGCAAACCTTTGGCCCCGGTAGGTTCTGATGGTGATGCCCTTATTGACATTACAGCGTCTGACGCGCTAAGGGCGGGCTTTGATGGCATAACGGTTATTACGGGCCCGAAAACCGGTCCTGCAATCCGTTACCATATATCGCGATGTTGGAGAGGGAAGATAGATGTGTCTTTTGCTCATCAAGAGGTACCACTGGGAACTGCACATGCGATAGTATGTGCCGAAAAAGAATTGAAAGATAAGGGGCCATTTGGGATAGTCAACGGAGACGACATTTATGGCGCCGATGCTTTAGCCAAGCTAAAAGAACATTTGAACACATCCGATTCTAATTGCCTGGTGGCTTTTTCCCTGAGCAATACTATTATTACTGATGCTCCGGTTACAAGAGGGATATGCCTTGTCGGTGATGACGGTGCCTTGAGGTCAATTACCGAACGCAAACAGGTAAGTCGTATAAATAAAGACGAGTATATTTCAAAAGACGGCCTTGTGCCATCGGTGCTCGATCCCGATGTGCCGGTATCTATGAATCTATGGGGCTTTCAACCCGGCATGTTAGATTACCTGGCAGCAGCAGTAGAGAGAGGGCTTGCCAGCAATAATGGTACCGAGGAGATACTTTTGCCTGATGTGGTTGGCGATATGCTTGGAGGAGGCGTAGCGGAAACTTTTAAGGTGCTAACCGGTAGGGGTCGTTGTATAGGGGTTACCCATGCGACTGACCTTGAGATCGTCAGCAATATGCTGCAGGCGATGATAGGGGCAGGAGATAGGCCTGGGTCATTGTGGTGATGTCCATCAAGGGAAATTTATTGCTTACATGTGGTAGCTAATAGTTCAACCCAACATTACGCGCCACAGGCAATGGTAAAGTGGGCATATGCCTGAAATTGAGCTAATTCCTTATCCTCGTAGTGTTCATCTCGATCCATCCGGTAAGTTGGTCGGTGCGACGATAACCAATGTAGTAATGGATGACTCCCTACCCTCTCAAGGGTATAGAATTATTGCCGCAGAAGCAGGAGTAACTATTATGGCTGCCGATGAAGATGGTCTTAGGTACGCGGAAGTTACCCTGGGGCAGTTGATTCGCCTGTCAGACCTGTCGCTATCTGGGGGGAACGAGGGAGATAGTAGCTCCGGTAATCTGATTCCAGCCTGCCGTATTACGGATTGGCCAGACTTCCTTGTTAGAAGCGTCATGCTGGATATATCGCGTACCAAAGTTCCTACCCTCGAAACTATGGATTACATTATTGAGCTACTCGCCAGGCTTAAATTTAATCAGTTACATCTATATATGGAACATACTTTTGCCTACACCGGACACGATGAAGTATGGAAATATGCCGATCCCTATACCGCTGACGACATAGAGCACGTGAAGGCAACATGCCGTGAATTTGGTATAGATCTGGTTCCTCATCAAAATACCCTGGGTCACATGGAGCGCTGGCTTGTACACGATCGTTACAGGCAGCTGGCTATTGAGCCAGATGGATTTTACTGGCTGTTTGGCATTGAACGGAAGCCTACGACAATTGATCCGGAGAAGCCAGGATCGTTCTTGCTCGTATCGCAGCTTCTGGAAGAGCTTCTTCCGTTGTTTGACAGTCCTTATGCTCATGTGGGCATGGATGAGCCCTGGGAACTTAAGGGAGAGCGTTCCCATCAGTGGGTGGATTGGCTGAAGCGACTGAGAGAGACCAGCCCGCTGAGGGATCGTCAGGTTATGGTCTGGGGCGACTACTTGAACTCACATCCCAATCTGATAGATGAATTGCCGGATGGCACTACTGTGTGCGAATGGGGCTATGATGCCGGGCACCCGTTTGCCTCTCATCTGGAACAACTCTCATCACGAGAAATACCCACTTACACCTGCTGCGGTACTTCAAGCTGGCTATCTTTAACCGGCAGATTGAGCAATGCTTTGAGAAATATTAGTGAAGCGGCTCAAGCTGGGATAGAGTATGGTTCACAGGGGCTCATGATTTGTGACTGGGGAGATATGGGACACCATCAGCAGCTTCCCGTTATGTTTCCCGGCCTGCTTATAGCAGCAGCAATGTCATGGTCGTATAACGATAATAGTTGGATAGATATTTCATCTTTGGGAAGGTTGACAGGTATACATATGTTTGGTTCTCCATGTCCAGAGGTAGGAGAAGCGCTGGTCTCTCTTGGCCAAGTCCATGATATGGTTGTGCCCAAACCTCCCAACATGTCTGCGTTGGTGCTTCATCTGTTGTTACCTCAGTTTCCGGTAGGGTCGGGTCTTACCACCGGCCTTACACTTGAAGACCTGGAAAGAATAGCTTGTTTTATAGACGAGAGTATCGCTTCTTGTAGCTCATATGATTGTGCTGCAGGTGATGCGCGGAACATAGATTATGTCGTAGACGAAATAAGAGCTGGAGCAGACTGGTTGAAGCTTGCCATTAAAGATGCCGGTTTCAGACTGGAACGTGACGGCAGTCTTTCATCTGTTCCAAGTACGCAACGCGACGAACTCATTTCCAATCTGGCCCATATACAGGAAATATATAGATCGCTCTGGCTTAGGCGTAATCGCAACGGTGGATTGGATGAAAGCAGTAAGTGGTTTGAGCATCTGGTCAACTGTTACCGTAGTGGAAACACTGATACGAAATGGTTTGGACCGCTCGGATAGTCTTAGTGTGAGTGGCAATGGTGCAATTGGCGATGTTGGCGACTATCAAACCTTTGAAATGCCTTTTCGGAGCACTTGGATGGTTGTGGCTAAAATAAGAGTATGGCCCCAGGCTTTTCCTGGGAAGGACGGGAGATGAGCAGGAGGCAGCGCTTGACGGCAGCGGTTGCATTGCAGATTTTTATTGCCGCCGGCGAGATCGTTTTTGGCCTGTTTGCCAATTCGGTAGCACTTTTGGCTGATGCCGGACATAATTTGGTTGATGCCGGTGGCATAATTCTCTCTCTGTTTGCAGTGTATTGGGCTGCTGCACCTCGTGACGAGAGAAGATCCTACGGAGGACATCGGGCAACAGTACTTGCAGCGCTGGCCAATATGGCTTTAATCAGTATAGTTACGGTAGGCATTATTGCCGAAAGTATTGTCAGGTTGCTGCATCCCGAGAAAGTTGATGGGCTTGTTCTCATGCTTGCTGCTTTGGGTGCTTTTATACTGAATGGCGCCGCAGCGTTTGTGCTAAACGATAAGACACTTGATCTCAATATGAGAACCTCTCTGTTTCATGCGGTGGCTGATGTCATGGCATCACTGGCTGTCATTGTGGCCGGTGTCGTACTCATTATAGACCCATCATTTGTGCAGATAGATGCCATTGTGCCGTTATTTGTTGCAGTGTTCATACTTTATATTGCCTATGGGCTACTGAAAGAGAGCGTAGGTGTTCTTATGGAGAATACCCCGGCAGATATCGACCCATCAGTAATTCAGGCAGGGATGGAGGCGGTTGTGGGAGTGGCAGGCGTGCACGACCTACATATCTGGAGCCTCTCTCGTGAATACAGAGTTCTTTCGGGTCACGTAGTGGTTCAGGGGCACCCGAGCCTTGAGGAGGCACAAATCGTGTCGGATGCCTTGAAGACTGTATTGAGCACGTCATATGGGATAGCTCATGCCACGCTTGAGCTTGAATGCGAGCCCTGCGAACAGGTAGACGAGAGTCATAATGTCCATCAGGCCTGAGCTTCTTCAAGCCTGTATAATAACATTGGACGAAGCTGATAACATTTCTGCCTGTTTGGAGTCATTGAGCGGTCTGGTCGACAGTGTATTGGTCTACGATACAGGATCGCATGATGAAACTCTTGGTATTGCTGGAAGGTGTGGAGCAAAGACAGTTCAAGGTTACTGGGATGACGATTTTGCTGCCGCTCGTAACAGGGCGCTTGAATTATGTAACTCGGAATGGATTCTGTCAATAGATGCCGACGAAGTGTTGTATTGTAAGGTAGAAAATGGGATACGACGCCTCCTTCTTGATAATGGATACGCACAGGCTTTTGAAGTAAATATTCGTAACGTCTTGGTGGCCGACAGTTTGGATAGTAGCAGTAGGGCTGTGATGGTTGGTAGCCATGGCGAAGTAGACGGTAGTGCCGATGTGTCGAGCGTGTTCTGGAGTGATGCGCCTGCAGTAACTCATCCGGCTGTTAGGTTGTTCAGAAGGGAAGAGGCATGCTGGTCGGGTAGATTGCATGAGCGAGTCGTAAGCAAGATACCCGGTCGGCAGCTCCTGATACAAGAGGATCATACATGTGAAATTATTCATTTCGGATATGCAATTTCGCGTGCAGACTCAAAGAAAAAAGCAGAAAGAAATCTTAAACTGGCAATACTTGAGGAATCGATCAAGGAATCGATCAACTACCAGATGTCCGGCTATGAGCGAGCCATTATGCTATTAAAAATCGGCAAGGCACGCTGGGCGGCAAATCAGCTTAACGAAGCGCTGGAGGATCTTCTTGCAGCAGCCTCCGCAGACGACCAGCACGGCGTACTGGCTTGGATGGCCTTGAAATCTGCATTGCAGGTAGCTCTCTGGATGGATGATGCTGATAAGGCTATTGAGCTGTATGGGCAGTTGAATGCCGAGTTCCCCCCTCAAAACTATCCAAGCGAGGGACTTCCCTGGAACGTACTATCTTTTATTATCGCATGTATTATGGGAGTTATCGGCAATGCTGGCAGCACCGGGTACGATTCTAGCGAGGTGAAAACGACTGGGAATGATGCCAAGAATGACGGCGGCGCGGGCAGTCCAAATGCTGCAGGTGGTGACAGAGCAGACGGAGAGTCCGCAGCAAACACCGGCTATAATCGTTCTGTATTGGAAATTGCTGCTAAGTTGGATACCTCTACGCGCCGCCTTGTAGTAGCACAAGCTCTAAATATAGGGAAGAACTGTGCAAATAGCCTACTTGAAGGGGCGTACAAATTTTTTCAAGGTGAAGAGGAAATCCTTGCAACACTGGCTGTAGCATCCAGAATTGCTCCCCGTTTGGATATTGACACAGCACGGCGCTGGTCGCAGAGGATGCGATCCATGGGACTGTCTGAGCTATGCCCTCTTATGGCTATAGCCAGAGATGCAGACAATGATTATTCCATGAGGGTTCATGCTGCTACCGTGGCCTTTAGTGAGTTTGGAGATCCCGAGGCTGCTGCATTGTTAAAAGCACTGTCCTGAGCCTTATCCTGACCATGACCTGAGTATGAGGTGAGTCATTGCAATCTTGACCTCATTTCCACGGCTAAAGCTGGAGCTTAACCATACGCAGGTCGGACTCCGCTTTGTTGTTTGTAAACTGAACGGCAAGGTCATTGGCAAACAGCGTAACATCACTCTTCAGATCACGCAATGCACAGGCCAGGTTATAGGACTCCAATTTTGTCGCCATTTCAGTGGTAGCCTTGATCGTATTTGGCACCAGTGAACGTTAGTGATACAGGCCACCTGTATTATAAATTACATAATGCACAGGTTTTCCATAGGTGAATGGACAAAGTACACAGACATTCCACAGTACTTTCCCGTTGTTTTTCCACAGTCAAAAGGAGCAGGATGGTAGTTAATGGTACAGGTAATTAGTACACCACATTTTGATAGTCCCAAGCGCCGTCAGGCAGGTACGTTGGGTGGTCGTATACCACCGCATAATCTTGAAGCCGAAGAAGCCCTGATTGGATCGATGCTTTTATCGCGAGATGCTATTGCAACGGCAGTAGAGCACTGCCAGCCGGAGGATTTTTATAAGCCAGTACATGGCACGATATTTTTAGCAATTTGTTCCCTTTATGGGAAGGGAGAGCCCGTTGATCCGGTAACCGTGGCAGAGGAATTGCGGTGCAAGGGTTTTGCAGAAGCAGTAGAGGACCCCTCGGTCCTACTTTCACTACAGGCATCCACACCTTCTATGGGGTCTGCGTCTTACTACGCAACTATAGTGGAAGAGCGCTCCTTACTACGCAAGCTTATTTCTGTTGCAAGTGATATAGTCGAGATGGGTTTTGAGTATTCCGAGGATGTTGCCGAGGTGGTAGATAGGGCAGAATCTATGATTTTTGAGGTTGCCAGCAGGCGAGTGATAGACAGCCTTAAACCAATCAAAGACCTGCTTCAGTTCAGCGTTGAAACGCTCGAACGCATACAAGAAGAGGGACGTGCTATTACCGGCATACCTACTGGGTATACGGAGGTAGATAGCTATCTTTCAGGGTTGCAAAAGTCAAATTTGATAGTAGTAGGTGCTCGTCCGTCGATGGGTAAAACCTCGTGGGCGTTGGGCGCATTGACAAATGCGGCCATTCACAAGAAGATACCAGTTCTCCTATTCTCACTGGAGATGAGTCACCTGGAGTTATCCCAGCGTATAATTTCTTCTGAAGCGCAGGTGGATGTTAAGCACCTGAGAAGTGGTCACCTGAGCCAATCTGACTGGTCAAAGATATGGAATGCTATAAGTAAGCTTGACGATGCACCGATTTTTATAGATGATAATCCGAATTTGACAGTCATGGATATAAGGGCAAAATCTCGAAGGCTCATGTCTTCAAACAATGGCCTCGGAATGATTGTAGTCGACTATATGCAGCTGATGACAGGTAGGCACAATGTAGAAAACAGGCAGGTTGAAGTATCGGAGATATCAAGAGGCTTGAAGATACTGGCCAGGGAGCTCAATGTACCGGTAGTTGCACTTTCTCAGCTCTCCAGAGGGTTGGAGATGCGTCAGGACAAGCGACCCATGTTGGCAGATTTGCGTGAGTCTGGTTCCATAGAGCAGGATGCCGATGTGGTTCTTTTTATATATCGTGATGAGGTATATAATCAGGATTCACCGGATAGAGGTACAGCTGAAATAATTATTGCAAAACACCGAAATGGTCCTACCGGATCCGTAAAGCTGTCATTTGTGGATCGCTATGCTCGCTTTGGCAACATCGCTACTATGTGATACTTGTAACAGATATGAGCGTAGAATGGTGTATGTAATGGCGATAGTAGAAGAGATGGCACAGTGGATCCAGTCGGTGAAGATTGAAGATATTCCTCCGGATGTGATTGAACTTGCACAGGCACAGAAGAGATCAGTAGTTGCAGCCATATATGCCTCACTTGGCGATTCAGCATCTCAGCGAGTGCTGGCTGCCGTAAAAGAATGGTCAGCTCCTGGAAATGTTCCTATGGCAGGGACCGACCTATCGGTGCGTGCCGAGGACGCTCTTTATGCAGCTACCGTTCTGTCCATAGCTCAAGATTATGACGACTATCTATGTTTTGCTCATACCGGACATTCGGCTGTCTTGGTTCCTGCAATAGTTGGCTATGAAAGTGGATCCACGGGTATTGAACAGTTGATTACACAGGTGATTGCCAATGAGATTGCAGGTCGGCTGGGGGGTACTTGCCTTATAGGTCGGCAGAATGGGCAAATGTGGTCGTTTGTGCACTCTGCAGCTGCAGCAGCAGTCTGCTCCAGACTTATGAGACTCAGCGTCAAGCAGACTGCTCATGCATTGGCACTGTCACTATATGCTCCGCCCAGGGCGACTACTCCAGGATTTTTTATGCCGGACTCCAAACTTATTACAGCGGCTGAACCTACTTGTGCCGGCTTGCGAGCTGCCAGGTTGGCCTCAGTGGGGGTTACAGGGCCGTTGGATGTACTTGATAGCAGTTTCGGGTTCCTGCATGCGTTTTCAGAGGCTCCATTGAGAGGGGCGCTGAGTGGACTGGGTGAGGTTTGGGTTACCAGGACTATTTCAATAAAGCCTTATCCAGGTTGCGCTTACGTAGATACTTTAATTGATGCGATACTATCGTTGGATATTGATGATTCCGATATGATTTCTGGGGTCAGGATAGAGACCAGCGTTCTTAGCTACGTGATGGATTTGATGTCCAAGCCGTATGCCAGGTTGAACGGACATCGGCAACCGGACAGCGAGTATGATGAGTTGGCTGGAATAGATGCACTGCCTACTCCTGTCACCATGACATTTTCCCTACGCTGGATGGCAGCCTTGGCATTGCTCAATGGGGGTGTAAGTTACACCGATTTACAATCGGATCAACTGGCTAAAAATGCAGTTAGGTTGCGTAAAATTGCTGGAAATACTACCGTTGTCCACGATCCAGCTTTAAGTGTCGAGGCAGCTGAGTCATTTGAGAACATTCTACCTACTAAGTCCGTAGCTACAGATGCCGGTATTGGACGGCTGTTGCGTGCGGGTGTTGTGCTGGGAAGGGAGCGCCCTCAGGGCATGAACGAGCTGGAAGTAGCTCGTATTGCGGCTAGAATGGTAAAAGGAATAGCGAGAAAGACAGCTGCCAGGGCGGCAGCCAGAATGCCTGTTGCGCCAAGTGGTGTCCTTGATAGGATTGGCGGAGATCCTGGCTACAGGAGAAGTAGCTCCCACTACGATACTATGACAAATAGTGCCTCCCAAAGAGTAGATGCTAAACAATCTTGGTGGGATGCCAGTGCTATTGATTCTTTTACAATGAAATTTCCTTCCAGGGTGATTGTTAGGCTGAAGGACGGCTCAGAATTGCTGGCAAAAGCTGATGTGCCAAAGGGAGCTGCCGGCAATAGAGAAAATGGGCCGACTGAGGTTGCCAAGGATAAATTAATTGCCTGTACAAGAGGGAATTTGGATGGTTCCAGCTTGGCCAAGCTTGATCTGGCTATTACCGGCAACGGAAGTGATTTGGCGACATATTTTCCCAAGTAATATGTTAGTGGTTTTGGGCAGCTGTACTTTGTTGCAAGCGCTACCTCACTGCCAAGGTCTGCGTTTGCTTTGATTACTTCTAACAAATTGCCTGCTCCCGGCTGTTGTAAAAGCGAGGCTATAGGAGTATAATGAAATAGTGGTAAAAGGAAGGAACCGGATCGAGTACCGAGACTTTTAGCGGTTGAATATACCAGGTGACTGGTATGAAGTTCACCGATGGATACCGCGCATTTGCGGAGGTACTATGATTCGGTTCCGCTCCAAGAGCGGGTGTCAGAAACGTAAAGTCGTGCTTCGCTACGCCTGTCCACGCAAAGTCGTGTTTTGCCATCTCGTCCACGCAACAGTCCGCCGGACTGTTGCGTACCGGACTGTTGCGCACCACGTTCTGTGATTACATTCTCAATTATCCATAACGTATATTGTGGCCAGATTATATCGTAACAGGTTTCTGATTTATGCTCCCAGTCGTTCCGCCTGTAGGCGAGTGAGTTACAGGCGAGTGAGTTTCCAGGTAAGAGACGGGGCAGGCAATGCTTTTGTGGAGACAAGATTTACAGTCGTACTATTGTATCCTACGGTGATGGTGAGGGTTGCTACTACCTGATGAGCCGCCAAAGTCGTTCCCAGCTTGTCCTTACGCACGGTCATGGAGGTATGTATGCCAGGATAGCCATAGAAAGAAAGTGGCTTCGAAGTTACTGCCTTGAGCCCGGTTGCCCAGGCTGAGGATATGGAACCGAGCGTAGAACCAGAGGGCAAGGAGGACTCACCCAGAGGAAAGCTTCCCATGGCCTGTACAAGGTTGTAAGCAGCTGCTTCTGCCTGGTCGATCACGCTTAGCGAATCGTTGGCATTTGGTGGCATTGGAAGTGAAGGAGTTGACTGCCCTATTTGTCCCATAACAGAACCAAATATCAGTCTTGATTCACCTCCAATGGTCTTTTGTGCAACGAAAGAAAAAGATCCATTTGTAGATGATCCAGTTTTTCCTCCCAGAAATCCGTAGTGTCCTATCATAGCATCATTGTTGTAGATACATGATGGGCAGTTGGAAGGCGCCGGCAGGTTGGTGACTTGAGCCATTTCCGTAATATGTCTTATGGTCGGTACCTTCCATACAGTTTCCAGCAGCTTGAGCTGATCGGTTGCTGTACTTACTGTAGCCGGATTTACTCCACTTGCATCGGCATAGTGCGTGTTGTTCATGCCCAATGAGGCTGCCTCGGCATTCATCTTGGCTACGAATGCCGTCTCCGACCCCGATACCCAGTTAGCAAGCAGTGCAGCAATATTATCTCCCGATGGGATAAGGAGCGCTTCCAGAGCCTGGCGTTCGGTAAGGGTCTCTCCGGCAGCAACTGGCACGACAGAATCCCCATTAGCTACATCGCTGTTATATGTTGCCACATCTGCCGGTGTAACAGACAGGGTAGGTCCAGGTGTTGCAGGTGCCAAAGGGTGCGCCTTCAGTACGATGTAAGCGGTCATTAGCTTTGCCACGCTCCAGGTTTCTTCCGGCTGGTTGCCTCCGTGTGTACCTATAGTACCTATACCACTTATTGCCAATGCCTCTTCTCCAGTTGGAGACCAGGGGAGCGCCGGAAGAGTTCCAGGAAAGCTCAGTGGCGCGCTCGAACTCGTAAGCGTAAGTGAAGCACTCGGGACACCCCGGAGCATCTGAACAATTACCAGTATGGCGATTATGATGATTATTCCTGCACCTACCACAGGTGCGCGACTTGGTGCACTAAGTGCAGATAGCCCAGTAAGTGAGCTTTCATCCGCCATTCTACCTCTTTGTCCGTATTTACCGTGTTGAGCCATGGCAAATAGAATAGCCTATTATAAGCACGTTGTGTAGACGGCAGTGTATTTGGATACAAGTGGTCGTTGGGTAGTTCCCAGCAGGTACAGCAGTAATCACAATAGGGCTGAAGCCTGATGGATCGCCGTGGAGTCGCAGACGTTTTCTGGAGCATTACCGGTGATTGTGCATATGGAGGCGGTCAATACATTGGCGGCGGTAAGGATTGCCTGTCCCGCATATGAGTGAGAGGGGTGAGCAATATCGTATATTAGGGTGCCGTATCCCTTCCCCTGTAGTAACTCTGCCGGAAATAGCGCACCGTTCAAGATGCTTTTGTTTGCGATGTCAATAAAGGGCAGCTCACCGGCTTTCGCGGAATTGATGAAGGGTGGCTGATCGTAGTGCATTATAAGGGACATAAGGGCTGTTACCGGCTTGCCCAAAGGAGTGAATCCACTGTATGGATTACTTGACGGAACGGAAGAAGCCTCCTCTGTCCCATCAAAGTATATGTATTTGCTGCTGTATGATGTCATGTAAAATGAAAATCCGTTAATACCCGAAAAGATCTCAGAGCTGGAGGATGTAGCTATATTTAATTTTTTGAAACTGCCGAACCTGCTTAGTGCAACAACCAAAGGCCAACTGGCCGCGGCACAGTAGGGGCAATATTCGCTTCCGACAAAAGCCACTTCCGGCAGTTGCCTGCTTCCGGCAGTTGCATTCTGACCGCCGGTAGACCTGCCCGTCAAGACAGCCTGATTATTCAATGCTGTAGGTATACCCAAGTCGGCAACTTCATATGCTCCAGTATTGTTCAGGCTGGATATAGATGCATTGCCAATGGAGCTAAGCGTATGTGGCGATGCCGAGGGGAATGGATTGACTTTTGTGACAATTGGTGAAGTAAATAGCTTGAATCCTATAAGCGAAAGGGCAACTATGCCAACTACAACTATGACTATCCAGGTAATTAAAGCTGTAGGTACCTTTCGTCTTACATGTCCAAGTGTGTCAGGCTCCATGAATAGATAATTTAGCATGAACAGGGAGCGGCTGGTCGGCGTTGATGCTGGTAGAATACTGGACTGTGCTTGCTGGAGTGTTGTATAATATAAATTATGGTAAGCACGCCCAAAATGGGCATAAAACTGCCTAAGGATATTGTGTTTTCACGCGTCTCCATTCCATGGGGTCCTTCCGCACCTGATCCCAGCAAGTCGACCGGCAGGGTCAATTGGCAGGTTGTCAAGATGGAGGAAGGGAATTTTAACTATGCAGTTGCAGGAGAAGGCTTACCGGTTCTATTTCTACATGGATGGGGCGTCAGTCACAAGACTTATAAGGAAGCTGTAGCCTCTCTGGCTGGTCTCGGCTGTAGGGTTATTGCGCCGGCGCTTCCAGGATTTGGAGGTGCTCCGACACTTACCAAGCGAGAGCGATCCTTTCAGCTCTACGCCGAATGGGCAATGAGATTCCTGGAGGCTGTGGAGATGAGTGATTTTCCTGTGGTGATCGGCCATTCCTTTGGTGGTGGCATAGCAATACAGGTAGCTCACGACTATCCCAACAGTGTTCGTTCTGCGATTCTATGTAATCCTGTGGGAGGACCGGTGAGGTGTGGCCCCAATGGTGAAGTGGAGTCTATGTCCAATAGGCCCATTTGGGAATGGGGACAGGAACTTGGGGTGGATCTGCTAAGCGGTTCATCGCCGGCAAGGGTTCTCCCTGCTGTTGCTGAGGGAGCTGTACCGAACCTATTGAGGAACTTGCCTGAAGTACTTAAGGTGGTAAATATTGTACGTAATGCAGACCTCCTAAAAGAAATTGAGAAGGCATCGAATGCGGGTGTTCCAATTTCCATAGTATGGTCTGATCGCGATAGACTTGTGCCCCATGGAGCCGTTACCGGCCTTTGCCGTGCCGCCGGTGTGCGTAGTGTGGTGGTGGAGGGAAGTCATACATGGCTTATTTCAGAGCCAGATATGTTTGCCGATGTAGTGCTTAGAGCGATGGTAGATATGGGAATCGATCCAGCGCTATTTTCAGGCAACTTGAGGGATATAATATAGTAAGTGGAATACGACTATCATGCTTCCTGTGTACCCGGCGAGCTCACTCAGCTAACTCCGTTAGTAATAAGGGTAGTAGCGCCCAATCCCAGTGTAATGACAGGTCCTGGCACCAATAGCTACCTAATTGGTAAAGATGAACTATTGGTATTGGATCCAGGTCCCGACGACCCTGGGCATATTCAGAGGCTTGTGGAAGTGGGTGATGGGAGGATAAGCCGGATAGCCATTACTCACGGACATCCCGATCATGCTCCCGGGGCACGACGTTTGGCTGAATTGACAGGCGCCGAGATTATCGGTCGTCCCACACCTTCTGATTCAGGATTTTCTTATCTTGATATTGCCAGGCATATATCAGATAGCGATACTATTGAGATAGGCGGTGTAACCCTGCGTGCTATTTATACTCCGGGACATTCGTCTGATCACCTCTGTTATTTGCTTGTAAAAGAGAACCTGCTGTTTACAGGAGATCATATTATGCAAGGATCTACGGTAGTGATAGCTCCTCCAGATGGTGATATGAAGCAATATATAGAGAGCCTGAGAATGGTGCGTGACCTGGATCCCTCGCCAGTAGCTTTACTCCCAGGGCACGGTATGTGGATGGACGATCCGCAAGAGGTGGTATCTTCTGTTATCTCCCATCGTGAAATGCGTGAGCAGATGGTGCTGGATGCATTGTCTAATCTGCACGAAAAGGGGCTTGATCGATGGGTGCAGTTGGACGACATATTGCCAAGCGCCTATAGTGATACAGCAGAGCAGTTGCATCCGATAGCGCGCTATTCTCTGTGGGCACACCTGAGAAAGTTGGCTGAGGAGGGCAAGGTTGTTACCGGCAACCGGGATGACATTTTGGCTAACTGGCAGGTTGTTGGCAGTTGACAATCAATACATTTCCTGACTCTACGGACATTGTCTACATAATATTAAGCTGCACAAAGACCGCTGGAAGCTTTTTTGGCGGCATTTAGTATATATTCCAAATCGCTGTCACTGTGAGCCATGCCTATAAACATTGCTTCATATGGCCCTGGAGCAAGCATAACCCCTTGTTTGAGCATACGATGGAAGAAGGCTGCGTACATGCCGGTACCATCGGAAGTGACAGTTGATGCTGCGATACGAGACTCCTCATAATTATGTACCTCGCTGCCGGCGCCGAAAAATATACTACATAGTGTACCGTATTGCGATACCCATGCCTTTGTTCCGGCGGCTACGAAGCAGCTTTGCAACTCGGTGGCGAATTGCTTTACCTTAGCCTGTAGCCTTGAATAAGCATCCCTATTAAGGCGACGCAAGACGCTAAGACCTGCTGCTGTAGCCAGGGGGTTCCCTGACAGCGTCCCTGCCTGGTATACGGGGCCTTCCGGGGCAAGCATAGAAAAAATATCAGATCTACCACCAAATGCCGCAAGAGGAAGTCCTCCTCCGATTATTTTTCCAAAACAGTACAGATCCGGTGTTACTTCGCACAGAGCAGTTGCATTGCTGTAAGCAATACGAAATCCAGTAATAACTTCATCAAAGATCAGTAATGCACCTACAGAGTTACAGGCCTTACGAAGCCCTTCCAGGAATCCGGGAACAGGGGGAACTACACCCATGTTGGCTGCGATTGGTTCTACTATTACACACGCTATGTTTTCATCCAGGATGTCTGGGGGTGGTACCTGGTTGTATGGACAGATAATCGTATCGTTTACGCTTGATGGCGGTACGCCGGCAGAATCAGGTAGTCCTATAGTTGCAATGCCACTTCCTCCTGCAGCTAGCAGGCCATCCGAGTGTCCGTGGTAGCACCCCGCAAACTTAATGACACGGCTCCTGCCGGTATAGCCTCTTGCCAGCCGGACAGCACTCATTGCCGCCTCAGTACCGGAGGATACAAAGCGTATAAGGTTGCATCCCGGCACTCTTGAACATATTTCTTCTGCCAACAGAACCTCACCTGTAGTGGGTGCTCCAAAGGTAGTACCCCTTGACATTGCATTCCTGATTGCATCTAAGGTATCCGGGTCGGCATGACCCATGATTATAGCTCCATATGATTGAATCAGATCTACGTATCTGTTGCCTTCCACGTCAAATAGATATGCACCCTGACCCTTGGCCACCGTAACAGGAGTACCGCCTACAGAGTTGAAAGATCGTACCGGAGAGTCCACGCCTCCAGGGATTACGTGCTTTGCCCTATCAAACCACGCTATATTGGTATTTTTATATGTAGTGTTATCCGCAAGTGTATTCTTGAGTGCGCTTATGGGTGGAAGCTGATTATCGGAGTTGCCGGTCATGATAGCATTTCCCCAACCTCCCTGGCTGCATAAGTTATGATGAAACGAGCGCCGGCTCTTTTTATGGAGGTGAGTTCCTCCAGCATTACCGCATCTGCATCTATCCATCCACGCTCACCGGCAGCTTTTATCATGGAATACTCTCCACTTACTTGATAGGCAGCTATAGGCACATTGGTCACGGAAGAGACTTGCGCTATAATGTCTAAATACGAGATAGCTGGTTTAATCATGACGATGTCGGCCCCCTCAGCTATGTCCAGAGTCGTTTCCAAGATTGCTTCGCGCGCGTTACGGATATCTTCCTGGTACGACTTGCGGTCACCGCTTATGTGCACGTTTACTGCATCACGAAATGGCCCATATAGAGACGAGGCGTATTTTGCCGCATAGGCTAGTATGGGGATATCCGGAAAGCCGGATGTATCGAGAGCTGACCTGATAGCAGATACCTGCCCATCCATCATTCCGCTTGGAGCTACCATATCAGTGCCCGCCCGTGCCTGCGCTACAGCGATTTTCTGGTAAAGCTCCAGGGTTGTATCATTGTCTACCCTACCCTTGTCATCAAGTACTCCACAATGACCATGGCTGGTGTATTCGTCAAGGCAGAGATCGGAAATTATAACCAGATCCTCCCCTATGGCATTACGCGTCTCAGATATAGCTATTTGGATTATTCCAGATGGATCCCAAGCACCTGTACCCTGTGGATCTTTGTCAGCGGGAATACCAAAAAGTATAACCCCCGGTATACCCAGCGATACCAGCTTCTTACACTCCTCTACGGCTGATTGTGCAGTATGCTGAACATGGCCAGGCAGGCTATCAATTGGCGTAGGACTATCAATGTCTTCTCGTACAAAGATAGGAAATATCATATCGTTAACAGTTAGCTGTGTCTCTGAAAGAAGATCTCTAAATGGCCTGCTACGGCGTAGTCTACGCATGCGTCTTTCTGGGAATCCTCCCGTATTACCAAACAATTCAGCTATGTTTCTGGGTTTATCGGTAGAATCCATTTTCACTACTGCAATATTTTTTACCCGGAAGACAGTTCACTTACGCGTCAGCCTATTTCTGAAATCTATGAGTCCCCTTACTATGCCCTCTGCACTCTGCTCTTCTGCTACTACGTCTACTGCCATTCCAGAACTTCTGGCCGCACTTGCTGTTGTGTTGCCTATACATGCGACTACGGATGGAACTTTTCCATCCTCTACCAACTCCAGGTATCCATGTACCGCAGAAGGCGAGGTGAAAGTTATAGCATCTGCCTGTTTGGCCATTTCTATCAATTCAGGTGTGACACCACTCTCCCTGGAGGTATCTTTGGATGTGGGAACGGTCTTGTATGCGATTACTTCGTCTACCAACCATCCCTTTTTCCTCAGTCCCTCCGCCAGAGCAGGAGGTGCATCGGCTGCTTTTGGATAGAGTACCCTTCCAGTTTCCTTGCGCCCGGATATAGGGCCGGCAGCCGGCATGATATTCAGCAGTCCTGCCGTACTCTGTTCCCTGTCTGGAATGATATCAGCTACGATGTTGTGTTCACGCAGCGTAGTTGCTGTTGTTGTCCCTACGGAGGCTACCTTTAGATTGCCCAGATCACGAGCATCCCGCAGGCATGCAAAGAATGCATCTACCGCATTGGAAGAGGTGAATACGATCCAATCGTAACGATTTAGCCAAGCGGCATGTCGTCTTAGGTCCAAACCACCGTCGTCTGGAGCATGGAAGGTGATTGCAGGCAATTCTATTACCTGTGCGCCTGCATCTGTCAGCAGAGAGCTGAGCGGTTCTGCCTGGTTGCGGCTTCTAGTATTTACTATAGACAGCCCGCTTAGGGGAAGCTGGGTATAATTGGTTAGATCCAGCTCGGCCGTCTGCCCAATTGCGATTACGGCAGGTGCTTTAAGTTCGGTATCTGCAAGGTGACCCAAGGTCGTATGTACGGTTCTCCTGTTTATTGTAGTACCGTTTTCTACGGCTGCTACCGGAGTCGATCTTGGCAATCCTCCTGCCATAAGGCGAGATGCTATTTCTGCTCGGTTGTCTACTCCCATAAGTATGACCAGCGTTCCCTTGAGTCTTGCCAGGCAGTCCCAGTCTATTTCGTCTTCCCTCCCCTTTTTTGTACGGACTTCTATATCGTCATACTCAGCGATCCCGGATGGACTTACGATATTTTTCAGTGGATTTTCTTTATTGGACCGTTCAGCACCGGTATGTCCTGTGACGATCGTAATGCTTCTTGCCATGTTTCGATAGGTTGCCGGTATTCCCGCAGAGGTAAGTACACCTATGGCGGAAGTTACTCCGGGAACGACTTCTACGTTAATGCCCGCTTCCTGCAGAGCTTGAACCTCTTCTCCCCCCCTGCCGAATACAAATGGGTCACCACCCTTTAAACGGACAACTATATCGTAAGAGCTTCCGTAATCAATTAGTTGCCTGTTCAGATCCGGCTGGCGGTCAGCGTGGCCGGGCTGTTTGCCCGTGTATACCAATATAGCGTCCTTTCGTGCAGCTAAAAGTAATCTCTTATCCACCAATCGATCGTAAAGCAATACATCTGCACGAGTCAGCAAATCATATCCTCGTCGCGTGATAAGACCTGGATCTCCAGGGCCTGCACCTACCAGATAAACAGTCATCAATACTCCGTGTTTAAGCCCATAAGCGAGTTTCCTCCCTGTCGAATGAGTAGATCCTGAGCCAACGTAACTCCCAACTCTTCCGGGTTCATTCCTATCAAACTTTGCCTAATGAGCGCTTTCCCATTTCTACTGGCTATCATACCCGTCATTTCTATGATGGCGCTACTGCGGGTGCCGAGGGAATCGTTTGTTTGGGTGGGTTCAGCTCGAATAACAGAAGCAATGGGGTTGGCGCTTGAAGCTGTAGCCAGGGCACCGGCCGGTAGGTTGCATCCGCCCGAAAGCATCCGCAAGAATGCCCTCTCTGCCAAGAGTTCCAGGTAGCTTGTCTTATCGTTTATGCGAGAAAGGTAATTTCTTGTTTTGTAGTCATCTGACCTGCATTCAACGGCGATAATTCCCTGGCCGACCTGAGGCAGCATGACGGAGGTATGTATGGGGTGTATGGTAGATTCGTCGATCTCCAGACGCTCTATTGCGGCCATGGCAATTATTCCTGCATCGGCTGACGATTTTATCTTGCTTAGCCTGGTGTGGATATTTCCCCGAATTTCGCAGAAATTCAGGTCCGGTCTTATCCATGATAGCTGGGAACGCCGTCTGACAGATCCGGTTGCTACCAGCGCCCCCGCCGGAAGATCGAATATTGAATCTGCGTCGCTGATTAGAGCATCACGTGAGTCAGCTCTTTCAAGCACGCAACCTATAGTCAATCCATCAACTTCTATTGATGGAAGATCCTTTGCGGAGTGGACAGCTATATCTGCTTCGCCTGATAGCACTGCAGCCTGTATTTCCCTCACAAATACACCTTCGCCACCTATCTTGTTTAACGGGGCATCTTGCAAATAATCGCCGGTCGTAGATATTGGAAATAGTTCGCAGGGCGGCATTGTATCCAATTCCTCCAGCTCCGCAAGCTCTGCCAAAGCTCCTGCAACCTCATTGGCCTGAGAAATAGCCAATGGTGACTTCCTGGTTGCAATTTTTAAGGATTTTATAGCAGCTGGCATTTTCTTCTACGGCTTCTATGTGCCATGATTACAGATCGAACAGCTCTCTTGTTGCCTCTATAAGGTGTGCCCCTCTCGGTGTATCCATGGATTCCTTGAGGGCTATAGTTGGCTGATGGAGCAATTTCGCAACAATCCGTTGTGTGATACGATCTACCTCCTCCCAGTACCTATCCTCTTCTTGGTGGGTTGTATTCAGGTCGCTCTTAGCATTCCTGACGCGTGCTTTGGTTATCTCGCCAATGCGTATGGACTCCAGTTTCTCCCTTAGTGCAGAGACCACAGGCGCAGCTCCCCTGTCTCTTTGGTCCTTTCGGTATGTATCAATACCTTTTTTTATGACTTTAGCTGCTGCTTCGTATTCATCGCGACGCTCCCTTCCCACGCTTTGTGCGCGGCCGACCATATATTCCATACCAAACAACGATACACCATCCAATTCGGCCACAAGAGGATCTACGTTTTTTGGCATACCGAGATCGACTATTACAAGTTGCCTGCCAGAGCTGTCTGGACGTTGGGAGTTATTAAGAGCTATCTCTATGGTAGAACGATTAAGAATGATTGAGTTGCTTGTTGTAGATACTACTATCGCGTTGGCATCTGTAATCTGTTCCGGCAGATTGGCTATACTGGCTGCATTTACCTTGAAGTTGTCCTGGTTGGTGATCGAGTCTATTGTGTCAGCCAGTGCTCTGGCTTTCTGGGGTGTTCTACTCAAAATAGTCAACCCATTCAATGGGCCATGTTTTTCTACTAGAGCTCTGGCAACTCCATATCCCATCTCGCCGGCACCCACGATGACAATTTTGCTTTTGCTGAGATTGCCGTGCAAGTTGTCTGCTATGAGATTGGCTGCTATATGAGCAAACGACATGGTACCCTCCGCAATGGCGGTAGATAGGCGTACCTCCCTCCCTACGCCAATAGCGTGCTGGAATAGGGAGCGCAAAATAGGTCCGGCGGTTCCAGCATTTATGGCGCTGTTCATTGCCCTTCTTACCTGGCCGAGAACCTCTGTCTCTCCGGGAATTGCAGACCTCAGCCCAGCAGCCACTTCAAAGAGGTACTGGAGCGCATTATTGTCAAAACGTACCTCCAGGTACTGATCGAGCAGTTTCCTCTCTATTCCTGTGGCGTTGGTCATGATTTCAGCGAAGGCATCTATTGTATCGTGGAACTGACTTGTAATAGCATATATCTCTGTTCTTAGGCAGGTCGAAAGTACTATGCATTCGTATACATCATCATTCTTTTTGACCGATATTGCCAGTTCATCTACTCCCTGCGCGGAAAGTGCTACCCTCTCCACCAGATCGAGAGGAGTATTTTCGTGGTTTATTCCGAATACTACAACAGGCACCTTAACACCATTACTATATTTTACAGGTTTACAACCAACCAGACAGCTCGATCAGCCCATGGACAGAGATCTTGTGCCCATTCCTTGGTGGAAGTTGCTTCTATATGACCAAACCGCGAGCGCAAGGGTAGCTTTAGCCGTGGGCAGATGTCACGAAACGACTTCCACAAGGCAGGTCGTAGGAGATCTTGAGTACCTACGACCCAGAAGGAAGCAACTGCGCCTATCGAGGATAGCGGCACGCTACCGATGTATAATATAAGTAAGTATGCAGGAAAAGAACGGCTGGGCGGCTATGGGTGAGAGCAGAGAGGCTGGGGAATCGTGTCGTTAAAAAATGAACCCCGTGAACCCCGTCCAGAATTGCAAATAAATGCCATTGTCGAGGTGCTGAATAAGCATGGTGTAGAATATGTGAAGGTCAATAAACAATGGGCATCTTAACCGAGCAAACTACCTATGACCATCTTTCGTCGGTTGACAGGTATGTAGATGAGATTATAGAAAAGTACAATCCTCGCTACATAGTGCTTTTCGGCTCGGTGGCACGCGGAACATGGACAGAAGATTCCGATGTGGACCTATTTTGTGTCATGGACGGCGACGATTCAAAGATACGCCCACTGTGCAACCTGTATCCAGACAATATGCCCCATGCCGAAGTGTGGCAGGCAACAGAGAAGGTATATGCTGCATCTGCAAACATACCGGGCTCATTCTGCTACGATCCGGCACATGAGGGTAGGGTGGTATATACACGCCCCGGACTTTTACCATTGGAAGTGGTTGTGAAAGGAGCAGCATTGGAAGACATTGAACGGCGGAAAGAGCAGGACCTGAATACCTATCTCACCTTGGCTGAAAACGACCTTAAAGGCGCAAAACTGTTATTTCGTGAGCCAGATTACAACAACACCATCTTTCACGCGCAACGCTGTGCTGAAAAATCACTAAAGGCACTTCTCATCCGGGTGGGCATCAATCCCACAAAGACACATAATCTGATCAACCTGGCGGAAAGGCTTCCAGATGACCTACGAGCCGAGTTCGACATGTTGGCACTTGACAACATATTTGACCCCATAAAGAGGCTGGTAGATGGTCAACCTATCAACGTTTCCTACGTGGCAGACATCCCTGAGCTTACAGAAGGTGTCGTACGCACCGTTATAGAGCAGGCGGAAGAGGTACATAATATCTGTAGGTACCATATACACATGTAGCACGATCCTGGTAATGACCCGCTTGAGTTGCAACAGAATCATGAAAATCCCACTGCGCATCATAGGATTGATTGTGCATTGGTTATTTGGTAAAAGGTATTGAAATTGATAGATACTCCGGGTCGGGGGCAACACGTGCCACGGCATTAAGTATTTTATACATTGATTCTGCCGGGGCATTGCTGTCAGGTAGCAACAGGTTTGCCATGATGCTCAACAGCCACTCCATGAAGGGCTTGGAGTGCATTCCAAGTTGCACGCATCTGTGCATGACTTCAGGATGGCTGATCATCTTTACAAAAGTACGGCCTATTTTATAGTAATTGCCATATGCAGCCTGGATACGGGTCCCATAGTCGTAGACGGCATCTGAGCCGCCGCCACATAGAGCTCTGCCCATACAGGCGGCAGCTATTCTGCCGGTTTCATACCCATACGATATACCTTCACCGTTGAACGGATTTATAGAGCCAGCCGCATCGCCGGTAAGGATTACATTGGGACCACATACCGGTGAAGTAGAGAGTCCCATAGGTAGCCTTCCACCGGTAGCTGGGCCACATGAAGCCTCAGGATGAAGTCCCCATGATGCCGGCGCATTGGCTATAAAAGTATCCATCATCTTGGAGGTATTTACCCCCTTCCACCTTCCCGAAGTCGTTATCAGGCCTACTCCGACGTTCACTCGGCCATCGCCCAGTGGGAATATCCATGCATAGCCCGGAAGGATGTCTCCGTTCTCATCTCTCACGTCAAGATGAGATTCGATAAATGGGTCGTCATGTCTGGGAGATCGGTAATAGCCGCGTAAAGCCATTCCAAGTGGAAGTCGTTTATCCCTCTTGGCACCTATGGATCTGGAGATGCGTGAAGCAGTCCCCTCTGAAAGTATGATATAACGAGCTCTAAAATCCATCGTCTGTCCAGTCTTTGCGCACTTTGCCCTGATGCCGAGCAGTTTGGATAAGCGATCTTGTGCACCTTGTGGATGTATATCTGATCCGGATGAAGGTTGTCTCTCGGGTGAGCTTGAAGTGTCGATGATGGGTTCTACAGCTTCGGTCTCTTGAAATAGATGCGCTCCAGCCTTTACAGCCCTTTCTGCTACAAGCATGTCCAGATCATGCCGGGTTATAACATAACCATAGGGGGGAAATGAGGGATGTTCCGGCCAGCGTAGCTCGAGCTCTCTGCCGTAACCACAGGTGCGTAGGCCGTAGTATTTATGCGCTCCCGTCAGGGCATCGCCAAGACCCATATCCTCCAGTTGTCTTACCGCCCTTGGGGTGAGTCCGTCACCGCAAGTCTTTTCACGGGGAAAATGTTTGCGTTCGACTACTGCAACGTCATAACCTGCTTCAGCCAGCCAGTAAGCGGCAGATGCCCCCGAAGGACCCGCACCCACTATCAGTACATCGTATATATGTGATTCTGAGTAATTGTTCATGCTTTCCATCCTAAATCATTTTTCAGACTCAGGTAGACGGAACGAGACCGAAGGAGGTAACAAGAGAGGTTGTGACCTGGTAGTTTATGGATATCTAACTCTCGATGTGCCAAGTGCCTCCCGTACGTGATAAAAACTATACATGGTGCAGTACTTGCCTATACTCGTTATGATTATATTAGGTGCTCTATTTGCCGGGCTTTCATTTGTCGCGTCCGGTATACTTGCACCGCGTAAAAAGCCATCCAGGGCCAAGTTGGCTCCCTACGAGTGTGGCATTATACCGACCAAAGATCTCCCACAGCGTTTTCCGGTAAGATTTTATCTGGTAGCGATGATATTTGTTATATTTGACATAGAGATCGTTTTTCTCTACCCGTGGGCGGTGGTATACAAGCAGCTTGGGACATTTGGTCTGCTCGAAGTGCTCGTCTTTGCGGGAATAGTCTTTGTCACCTTTCTCTATCTTGTAAGCAATGGAGCACTTGATTGGGGTCCGGTCAAGAAGTGGCGGCCTGCGGTAAGCGATCGGACTGTGGAGAACACCATCAAGCGGATAGTGGCTCAGGAATCAGCCAAAAACCCCTCCGGCTCTCACGCCGACTCTGCTGATCACGGGAAGGTGGCGTGATATGGGCTTGGAGGACTTGGGATACAGCTTTCTTACCGGTAAGATTGAAGACCTGGTTAAATGGGCAAGACGAAGTAGTGTCTGGCCTGCAACTTTTGGATTGGCGTGTTGCGCTATAGAGATGATGGCGCTTGGTGCCGCTGATTTTGATATCAGTAGGTTCGGAATGGAGGTGTTTCGTGCATCCCCACGCCAGTCTGACTTGATGATAGTAGCAGGACGTGTATCTCAAAAAATGGCTCCGGTACTCAGGCAGGTCTATGACCAGATGATGGAGCCTAAATGGGTAATTTCAATGGGGGTATGTGCATCGACCGGCGGCATGTTCAATAACTACGCGATTGTTCAGGGAGTCGATCAGGTGGTTCCGGTGGACGTTTACGCACCGGGTTGTCCCCCCACGCCGGAAACTTTAATGCATGCGATATTGACGTTGCATGAGAAAATCCGGACTGGGGAGATTACACGCAGAAAGGGAACGGATACGGATATGGCAGGTAATTCACTTGCCGGATGGATAGAAGAGGTTCCCAGCGCAGTGCGAGTGGCGACACCTCGTTGAATTGTTTATGAGAGTTTACGGGTTTATGGGAGTTTATGGAAAATAGTAGTACTGTAGTGACCTCCGACAGCGCGTACGAAACTGAGGGTCAGCTGGAGCAACTCGATAAGGTAGTTCAGAGCACGATACATTTTGTACCGGGTAATGTCCGGCCTATTATTTTGTTCCCTGAAAGAGAGAACTATCTAAGTGTTGTAATGGCCATGCATGAAGGTGGCTGCGAGATGCTGGAAGATTTGACGGCTGTGGATTATCTGCATCTGTCCGGCAGGCAATTGCCATCTCAGGTCAAGCCTGAGCGTTTTGAAGTAGTTGTACACTTGCTTTCGATGAGTGCATCGCGTAGATTCGAGATAAGAGTGCAGATTCCGGAGGATGATCCCACTATAGATACTCTTTATGATGTATACCATGGTTCGGAGGCTATGGAACGTGAGGTGTTTGACATGTTCGGGATTGTCTTCAATGATCATCCCGACATGACGCGTATACTTATGCCGGACGACTGGGAGGGATATCCCCTGCGCAAAGATTACGGCGTAAATCGAGTGCCGGTACAGTTCAGAGAAGCTCCGGGGCCAAGATGAACATGATTGGCTGCTTGATTTCAACGGTTGTAGAAAGTTGCGCAGATCGTATGGCAATGGATGGGTTGGCATGAGCGATATAGACCTTCTTGCCTCAACTACATCGGAGGCATCGCAGGAGATGCAGTCCAGACCTCAAGTGCTTGCCAAAGAATTGGGTAGGGAAACCGGGGCAGTTCTTCGCGGCAGGAATCCGGAGCCTGAAGAAATTGCTACGGCGCTAATCGGTGTCGAGGAAGCTGTAGCGGCAGAGCCGGATCGTAGCGAGGAAATCGAGTCGGAGACCATGATAATAAACATGGGACCTCAGCATCCCTCTACGCATGGGGTATTGCGCCTTATGATGGAGCTTGATGGTGAGACGATTCTTCGTACCAAGCCCGTAATCGGGTACCTGCATACCGGCATGGAAAAGACCGGCGAGGAACTCATGTATGTACAGGGAGCCACAAACGTCACCAGGATGGACTACCTATCGCCGCTCAATAATGAGTTGGTGTTCTGCCTGTGTACTGAAGCTCTGTTGGGCGTGGAGATACCGCCGAGAGCTGTCTGGATAAGGATGCTCATGTCAGAATTGAACAGGGTGTCTTCGCATCTTATGTGGATGGCTACCAATGGAATGGATCTGGGCTCTACCTCCATGATGATATACGGTTTCAGGGAGCGTGAACTTGTACTGGGATTCTTTGAAAAGACTACCGGCTTGAGAATGAATCACAACTACATGAGACCGGGAGGTGTTGCAGCAGATCTACCGGATGGCTGGGAAGAGGATGTGGATCTCATTTGTGACAATGTGCTCAAGCGAACAGCCGAGTACGACGAGCTACTCACCGGTCAGCCCATTTTGAGAGAAAGACTGGAAGGAGTTGGGGTCATTACCGCCGAGGAGGCACTTTCGCTTTCAGTCACAGGACCTATACTGCGTTCCACCGGCGTTCCCTGGGATTTACGTAAGACAATGCCTTATCTGGCCTACGATAAGGTGGACTTTGATGTGTTGGTCGGTACCTATGGAGACAATTTTGACAGATACGCAATACGTCTTAATGAGATACGAGAGTCTATTCGCATAATTCGCCAAATCTTGGAGAAAATGCCCTCCGGTGATTACCGGGTACAGGACAGAAAGGTTACACCACCACCCAGGGCGCGTATAGATGAATCCATGGAAGCGTTGATACATCATTTTAAGATGTTTACTGAGGGCTTTAGAGTCCCTGAGGGTGAAGCATATGTAGCCATAGAGTCTCCCAGAGGTGAGTTGGGATGCTATATGGTTTCCGATGGCTCGGCGAAACCATACCGTATGCATATTCGTGGTCCATCTTTTGTCAATTTGCAAGCGGTACCGGTAATGTTGCAAGGTGGATTGGTAGCTGACGCTGTTGCAACTACATCTTCAGTAGATCCAGTCATGGGTGAAGTAGATAGGTAGAGGAGTTAACAAGGCTATGTCTCATTTGTCAGAGGATATTGTTTCCAGAGCACATGATCTGGTTGCTCTCTATCCCGAGCCGCGTTCTGCACTCATACCTATTTGCCATCTTGCGCAGGGACAAGATGGGTGGTTACGTCCTGAGGCGATAGAAGAGATAGCGGATATTGTAGGGGTTACGCCCGCAGAGGTTCTTGGGACAGCATCGTTTTATGATTTACTGCATACAGAACCGGTGGGTAAGTATGTTATATCTTTATGCACAAACGTAGCCTGCATGCTTTCCGGGGCGTACGAACTGCTGGAGCATGGTGAGAAGACTCTCAATATACGCGCGGGAAGCACTACTCCGGATGGTATGTTCACTCTTGAAGAGGCAGAATGTATAGCTGATTGCGATCATGCGCCATGCCTGCAGGTAAACGGCCGATACTTTGGAAAGCTCTCCAACGGCGACTTCGATGTGCTCCTGGAAGATCTCCGCAATGGCAACCTGGATGATGTGGTACCTCCTCACGGTACTTTATGCCGGATCAGGAGAACCGTAGGACTTGAGGCGGAGAATGGGAAAGCAACTCAAGCCCGACCAACGGAGGAGCCCACGCCTCAGCCTCAGCCTGATACCCTGGCTCCCGGTCAGACACAACGGCGCAGAAGAGGGAGGAAATAACATTGACGGTTACTGAAGCTCCCAAAATTGTCACTTCACGTATTGGGTTTGAAGACTCCAATACACTTGAGCGCTTTCTGGCTACGGGAGGCTATGATGGATTGCGCAAGGCACTCTCTATGACTCCGGAGGAGGTTGCCGCTGAAGTCAATACCGCAAGTTTGCTTGGCAGGGGTGGCGCCGGTTTTCCTGCCGGTAGAAAGTGGTCTATGTTGCGCAAGGCTGATACTACTTATCTTGTGGTAAACGGAGACGAGTCCGAGCCGGCAACCTTCAAGGATCATCTTTTGCTGGAGAGAGATCCCCACCAGCTGATTGAGGGAGTGGTTATTGCGGCTTATGCTATACAGGCTGCCCAGGCGTTTATCTTTATCAGAGGTGAGATGGCATTGGGCATAGAACGAGTTACGCAGGCATTGAACGAAGCGTACGAGTATGGTGCCGTAGGCCATAATATTTTGGGTTCCAGCTTTAGTGTGGATGTGGTGGTACATCCGGGAGCCGGCGCCTATATCTGTGGGGAAGAGACGGCGCTGCTTGAATCATTGGAGGGCAAGAGAGGATTTCCCAGAATAAAGCCGCCGTATTTTCCTGCAGCTGTAGGACTTTACGGTGAACCGACCGTTGTAAACAATGTGGAAACCATGTCGAACCTTCCCTGGATCATCAAGAATGGAGGCGCTGCTTTTGCAGCACTTGGAGTTGGCAGTTCCACGGGGACTCGATTATTTGCACTTTCCGGTAGGGTAAATAACCCCGCAGTATTTGAGCTGGAGATGGCAAAGACTACCTTTAGGGATTTGATATTCGATAAATCACTCGGCAATGGTATAAAAGACGGTAAGGCTTTGAAGGCTTTTATACCCGGTGGTGTATCGGCGCCGTGGTTTGGCCCTGATCAGGTAGATATGCACCTTGATCAAGACGAGGTAGGCAAGGCAGGATCTATGCTTGGTTCCGGTTCCGTAGTGGTGCTGGATGAAACTACCTGTGCGTTGAGGACTGCATGGAGAATAACCAGATTCTTCTGGAGGGAATCCTGCGGGCAATGTACCCCATGTAGAGAGGGCGGTGGATGGCTCGAAAAAATACTTTGGAGAATGGAAAACGGCGAGGGTCATGAGGAGGAAATTGATATGCTTATGGATATCTGCGACAACCTGGCGCCCGGAGTGTCGTGGCCTCCACAGCAGACGACTATCTGTGTGCTGGGATCCTCTATCCCGTCTTCCATAGCTTCAGCAATAAGGATGTTTAGGGATGAATTGCTCATCCACGTAAAAGAAGGCAGGTGCCCCTTTGACTGATCTTGAGAAGAAGGTATTTGAGGACGATGTCCAGCCGAAAGAGGGTGAGGTAAGGATCATCTTAAACGGTCGGCCTACCATCGCGCACAAGGGAGAGAAGATCATAACGGCAACTGAACGGGAGGGGGTATTTATCCCTCGATTCTGCTACCACTCTCGGATGAAGCCGGTAGGAATGTGCCGGGCTTGCCTGGTTGAGGTAACCGGGCCGCGGGGAGCCACTCTTCAGCCGGCGTGTTATGTAGATGTTGCCGAGGATATGGAGATTACTACCGATTCAGTAAAGGCAAAGAAAGCCCAGGAGGGCGTTCTGGAGTTTTTGCTGGTCAATCATCCTCTCGATTGTCCGGTATGTGACAAGGGTGGTGAATGTCCCCTCCAGGATCAGGCGTATTCGTATGGCCCTGGAGAATCAAGGTTTATAGAAGAAAAGCGCCATTGGTCCAAGCCGATCAAGCTGAATGAGTTGGTGCTCCTTGACAGAGAACGGTGTATACAGTGTGGGCGGTGTATCCGCTTCGCCAGCGAGGTAGCCGGAGAGCCTGCAATAGACTTTATATCGCGAGGTGATTCAATTGAGGTGGCTACCGTTGGTTCCCACCCAATGTCGCCGTACTTTTCAGCAAATATAGTTCAAATATGCCCGGTTGGAGCGTTGACAGCGGCTCCATTCAGATTCAATTCAAGGCCGTGGGATACCGAGCAGGTGGAGTCTTCGTGTCTGCACTGTGCACTGCATTGCCGCGTAGCGGTTCAGTCACAGGCCGGTAAGTTGTCCAGGGTGCTTGGGATAGACTCTGACCCCGTTAACCACGGATGGCTCTGTGATAAAGGTAGGTTCTTGCATGATACGATATATTCTGACGACCGTATCTGTGAACCGCTGATCCGCAAGGGGTCTAAGAACCGTGCCAGCGTAGAAGATAATGAGGATCGCAGTGAAGCTGGAGCAGATATCCCAGCAAGTGATGACCTTAGTAGAGGTGTTCACGGTGACTTGGTGCCCTCGACGTGGAACGAGGCATTGAGTGATGTAGTCGATCATGTTTCTGGTGCATTAAAGAAAAATGGGCCCCAATCGATTGCTCTGATAGGTGGAGCGAATATGGTGACAGAAGATGCCTATGCCTGGGTAAAGCTGGCAAAATCCGTCATACTTACAGACTCTATGGACGCTCAGGTGGGAGACGGCCTGGATGCCGATCTTCTTTTGAATATGAAGCGAGCTACCATAGATGAAGCCTGCCATGCACCCTGTACTTTGCTTGTGTGTGGAGACTTGAGAGAAGAGCTCCCTGTACTGTATATCCGGATGAGAGAAGCAGCTGTTTCAGGAAGTACCAAGTTAATGGAGTTGACAGAAGAGCCAACCTCACTGACCAGATATACAACTACTTCAGTTACCTACGCTCCCGGCGAGGCTGTATCGTCTCTCCAGAATATCGAGAGTCAGATAACTCAGTTGGCCGGCCCTACCGGAGAGGGGTTGGTGATACTACTGGGAAGAGCGTCTCTTACTCAGAGTCCGGAAGAGGTGGATGCAATGGTGGCTGCCATGATGGAGAGGTGGCCGGATGCCAGATACCTCCCCATAATGAGAAGAGCTAACGTAATGGGTGCCCTCGAAGTGGGTATGGCTCCGGGTATGGCTCCGGGGACATTAAGCAATTGTGAGATGGTATGGAATGCCTGGCCCAGCGAGGAAGGCAGGGACACCAGGGCTATCCTGGAAGCAGCATCACGCGGCGAGATAAGCGTGTTGTTTCTACTTGGCTCCGATCCCATCGGGGATTTTCCGGATTCCAGACTTGCCCGTACGGCACTTGAGAACACCCAGTATGTAGTTGCATTGGACGCATTTATGACGGAATCATCCAGTGGGGCAGACGTATTTTTTCCGGTAGCCCTACCTCACGAGAAGGGTGGCTCTGTAATCAATATAGAAGGTAGGCTGAACGATGTGGCTCCAAAGGTTGTTCCTCCTGCATTGGTATGGCCGGAGTGGGCGATAGCATCAGAGATAGCGTTACGCCTGGGTACTGATTTTGGATTTGACGGTAGAGAGGATATCCTTAATGAAATGGTTAAATTGCTTCCCAGCTGGAGGCGGTTGTTGAATGGTGAGCATAAGGATGCCTATTTCAGAGATGGATTACTTATATATGGTGGAGCTTTCTCCGATGGTCGGGACTACATGGATCCAATAGCGTTCCCCGGTATAGCCTCAATTGACCAGCAGGGTGCTCCTATGCTGGCGGGGGCGGTACAAGATGCTTATGCAGATGAGAGTGCGGGTGACGATCACGACTCGCACCAGTTGGAAAATAAGAATACCACTGTAGGCGCTAAGCATAGGCAGGGTGGGGTATTGAGTGTGGAGCAGGATAAAGAGTTCCCCCTTAGGTTGGTGGCGAAGAGGGAACTGTACTACGGTGGTACGTTGATTGGTGCATCAAACTCCCTTGCTCCTCTTCTGGCTAAGCAGCGTGTCATCATCAACCGCGCCAGTCTTCCTGCCGGGATAGAGGGAATTAGCGATGAAGATGCTGGAGATGGGGCTATGGTGACAGTGGTATCCAGGTCAGGAAAGATACGTCTGCCGGTTGAATTAAGCGATGCTATTCCTTCGGGAAGTGTGGTTGTGCATGGTGATGCTTCACCTCTTATCAATATAGCGGATGTAGTGCACTTTGTGAGGTTGGAGAAATGATAGGCGACCCACTGTATTTTCACGGAATATCTCTCGCGGTTGTTGTGATCATGTTGGTGAAGGTGGTGGTCGCTTTCGCAGCGCTCATGATTGCGGTGATGCTGATGATATGGTTTGAACGAAAAGTGATTTCCGATATGCAGTCCAGAATAGGACCGAATAGAGCAGGTCCATGGGGGATTATGCAGACTTTGGCTGATGGTATAAAGCTCTTTTTCAAGGAAGACCTGATACCCGAGCGATCGGATAGGGTCATATTCAGGCTGGCCCCGTTGCTGGTTATTGTTCCGGCTCTGGTAGCTTTTTCCATAGTCCCGGTTGGAGGAATCGTTACTATTGCCGGGCATACCTTTGAGCTGCAGGTTGCCGATCCTCCTATGGGTATACTGCTGCTCCTTGCCATGTCTTCTATATCCGTATATGGGGTGATGTTGGCGGGTTGGTCTTCCGGATCCAAGTATCCACTTCTGGGATCAGTTCGTGCATCAGCCCAGATGATCTCTTACGAGGCAGCTGTGGGTATGAGTATTACCGCCGTAGTTCTAATTACCGGATCGCTTTCCACTAGGGCAATGATTCAATCACAGGCATCGGCCTTTTGGGATTGGAATGTCATCCGTTTGGGGATAGTGCCTTTTGTCATGTTCTTCCTTGCCATTACAGCAGAGCTGAACAGACCACCCTTTGACCTGGTCGAGGCGGAGCAGGAGTTGGTCGCCGGTTATGTAACTGAGTACTCATCTATTAGGTTTGCTCTCTTTTTCCTTGCAGAGTTCATGAATGCGATAACCATGTCTGCCGTGATGGTTACGCTCTTTTTTGGAGGTCCCGACGGCCCGGGATTCCACTTTCTTAGGTGGTTGTGGCCTATATTATGGTTCCTCGGCAAGACTCTGGTCTTCTTGTTTGTATATGTATGGATACGGGCTGCGCTGCCGAGACTTCGGTACGATCAGCTCATGGAGCTTGGCTGGAAGCGGTTGATACCCATCTCTCTGGGCTGGTTGCTTGTCATTGCTGCAGTAGTTGTGGATAGGTGGTGGGGACTGGTGGTAGCTGCCGCTATGATTGCAGGCGGGTTGCTTTTGGGTAGGGCCATATATATCAGCCGTTCCCGGGGAGAGCAGATAGACGAGGGACCTCTTTCCGAGGATCCCTATGGGCGTTCCATAGAACGTGGTATATATATTGGCGGTAGCATGTCCAGGGGTGGTGTCGGAGACAGTACGGCCAGTATTGCGGCCGGGACCAGTATGGCCAGTACAGCCAGCAGGGTAACAGCAGGCAAACCGTCTGGATCCGGAGACACAATTACCGAACGTAGACAGGACGAAGGGACGAAGATCTGATGGGCTTGCTTGACGGTATATTCAGCGGTGAGCTAAATCCACTGGGAGGTTTCAAGGTCACCCTTGATCACATGCGCCAGACCCGTGTTACGAACCAGTACCCGAAAGCCAAGCGCCCCAAACCTCCGCGTGCACACGGTCGCCATATTCTGAACAGATATGAAGATGGTATGGAGAAATGTATCGGCTGTGAGCTCTGTGCAGCAGTTTGCCCTGCCGACTGCATTTACGTAAGAGGTAGGGATAATGATCCCGAAAATCCTACATCGCCCGGCGAGAGATATGGTTTTGTCTACGAGATAAATTATCTGCGCTGCATACACTGTGATATGTGTGTAGAGGCGTGTCCCACGGAAGCCATTACCGAGTCAAAGCTACTGGAGTTCTCTTTTACCAATAGAGCTGATGCTATATATACAAAAAACGAACTCGTCGTTGACGACGAGGGACGTCCCCGCAGGCAACCCTGGGAGGATTGGCGTGAAGGAAATGACTTACACAGCTCCGCGTGGATGAGGGCTACAGCTCCGGCCGGTAATGCAGCCTATGAAGGCCGGGTACAATGGACACCGGAACTTGGATATGGCGCCAGAGCACCTGAGGCAGGGCAATCCTCAAATAGAGATGACGCAGCTACCGGGAATCTCTCTCTGGCGGAGCTCCTATCCAAGCATCTGCTTCCGGACGAGAAGCCCATCTTTGCCAAGTCGGCGAAGAAGCCGGCCGGTAGATCGTTAAACAGGCCGGCAGAGAGATCGGTAGACGAGCCGGGCGATAACGATAATGTCGTTTCCGGCACGAGAGGTAATCCGGATGCGGCGGGTAATGGAGTGCCTGACAAGGAGCAAGACTCTTCAGGTGGCACAGAGGTAGAAAAATGATGATGTCTGGTTTGGCCCATCCCTTTTTGGCTGTTACCACGTTGCCGGATGCCATTGTATTTGCAGTTGCTGCCGTAATAATAATAGCCGGGGCTGTTGGGGTCATTGTCGAGCGTAACCCCGTGCACTCAGCCCTTTCCCTGGTGATTACTCTATTTGGAACCGCACTGATATTCTTGTTGCTCGGAGATGATTTCATTGCGGCCGTGCAGGTAATAGTCTATGCCGGTGCGATAGTAGTACTTTTTTTGTTTGTTATCATGTTCCTTGGCGTGGACAAGAAGGAGATGATAGCTCGCGAGCCCCTGAAAGCTCAACGCCCTATAGCGTTGCTTTTGGTACTTGTGTCGGTGGTCGGCATATTATTGCTGGGTGCAGGTGCACACTATGCATTGGGGGCATCTTCATCTACGGGTGTGGCAAACCACCAATCCGGGGGTGAAGTGGCGGCTCTTGGAAGAGCAGTTTTTACCACCTATCTGCTTCCATTTGAGGCGACAGCGGCATTGCTGATCATTGCAATAATTGGCGCTGTAGTGCTGACCAAGAGACACAATGACGGCATAGAGGGGAGTGTACTTCCTTATGCCGGCAAAGATGAATCTGATGAGGATGACTCTTCCGATGAGGACGGTTTTTCTGGCGAGGATGGTTCCTTTGATGAGGACGGTTCCTACGGCTCCGATGGAGATGACCTTGATGAAGGTGAACAGGAATACAGGGATGGAAGAGAGGACGAGGAGCTGGTCAAATGACAGTTTCATTACCGTGGTACATGGGTCTTTCAGCCGTGCTCTTTGGGCTTGGTGCGTTGGGTCTGATGATAAGGAGAAATGTCCTTGTAATGTATATGTGTATTGAGCTCATGCTGAATGCGGCAAATATCGCATTTGTGGCATTTGCTCAAAAATTGAACGACCTGGGTGGTCAGGCTGCCGTCTTTTTTGTACTGGTGGTGGCGGCAGCTGAAGTTGTTGTGGGGCTTGGAATAGTGGTAGCAATTTTCAGAAGGCGAGCGGATACCACTGCGGATGACATACACCTGATGAAGGGCTGAGAAAGGAGACTTGTAAGTGGTATATGCAGCTTGGGCTATGCTGGCTCTGCCATTGCTGGGCTTCCTCGTGCTACTGGCATTTGGAAGGAAATTGGGCGACCCCGGAGCTGGTTGGGTGGGGACTACTGCCATCACGGGTTCTTTTGTAGCTGCACTGGTTACGTTATCCGGAGTCCTGAGTCATCACGGTGGCGCTCATCGTGAGATCTCCCATTCCCTGTTTACCTGGATAGCGGTCGGGGGACTGGATATAAAGGCTGCCATTTTGACAGATCCGCTGTCTATGACAATGGCTCTGTTTGTCACTGGGGTAAGCGCCCTAATACATCTTTATTCGATAGGGTACATGAAGGGAGACAGGGACTACCCCAAGTTCTTTGTCTATCTCAACTTATTTGTATTCTCTATGTTGCTTCTGGTGCTCGGCGGCAATCTGGCTATAACGTTTGTGGGATGGGAGGGAGTGGGGCTGTGCTCGTACTGGCTTATTTCCTTCTGGTTTGAACGCCCTGCTGCTGCAAGTGCCGGCAAAAAGGCCTTTATATACAACCGTATAGGCGATTTTGGTTTCCTGCTCGCCATGTTTATTATATTCGAGAAGACCGGCACCCTTTCTTATCAGGGAATATTTGCCCATTTGCATGCACTAAATGGGGCTGCAGGCACCGCTGCCGTGCTTCTGCTTTTCTTGGCGGCTACGGGCAAGTCGGCTCAGATACCTCTTTTCCCCTGGCTGGCTGATGCCATGGAAGGCCCTACGCCTGTCTCTGCGCTGATCCATGCAGCTACCATGGTGACGGCCGGTGTATACCTGATGTGCCGTATGCATCCACTGCTGGGTATGTCGCACTCAGGCCAACTTGTGGTAGCGACTATAGGAGTGGTAACTGCATTTGTCGGAGGAACCATAGCCTGCACACAACGAGATATAAAGAAAGTACTTGCTTATTCGACCATATCTCAGCTTGGCTACATGTTTCTGGCTGTGGGAGTAGGAGCTTATATTGCCGCCATATTCCTGATGATTGCTCACGCCTTTTACAAGGGACTGCTTTTCCTCGGTGCGGGCTCGGTCATACACGGCATGCATGATGAGCAGGATCTCAAAAAGATGGGTGGTTTGGCCAGATTCATGCCGATTACTGCCGGTACGTTTGTGGTTGCATGGCTTGCCATTGCCGGGGTGCCACCACTTGCCGGGTTCTTTGCCAAGGGGGATGTACTCGACAATGCCTTTGCCGCCTACCCTGTCCTGTGGGTAATAGGAATAGTCACTGCGCTGCTTACGGCATACTATTTAAGCAGGCTGTTTGTGCTGGCATTTACCGGTAATCCAAGGTTTCTGGAGGCGGTAAATACAAGGTTTTCCAGCGAATCATCCGGTAGTTTGTCCGATCACCATGACGTATCCCAATCTGACCAGCACCAGGTATCTCATGAATCTTCGCACGATTCATTTACTCCACACGAATCACCAAAGGTTATGCTCATACCGCTGGTTGTCTTGGCTGTATTTGCCTTCGCGGGAGGTGTACTTGAGTTGCCATGGCATGGAGCGGACACAGTTAGACTCCTCTCATGGCTAAAGCCTGTTTTTGCGACTTACCTGTACCATTCCCACCTGAGTGTTACTTCATCGTGGGTACTGGCAGTAGTCGATACCCTGGTTGCGTTGAGCGGTATATATATCGCATGGCGATTATGGTCAAAGGCATGGGATAGACCCAAGTTGGAACCGACATTTCTGTTTAGATCCTGGTTCTTAAATGAAATATACGATTTCTTCATAGGAAGACCCGGGGCGGGTTTGGCGGAGGTTACCTTTTCTGTGGTAGAGACCAAATGGATAGACGGGGCGGTAAACGGTGTGGCATCTCTGGCAAGAGCTACAGGATCGGGACTTAGAAGGATACAGACTGGATTTGTTCGCCAGTACGCACTTGGTATTGTGGTGGGACTGGTAGCATTGCTGGCCTGGATGCTGGTGAGGGCATAGATATGAGTTCTTTTCCATTCCTAACCACTCTGGTACTTATTCCGGCCGGTATGGCTGTCGTGCTGGCAATTCTTCCAAAAGATTTGGGTGAGCGCCGGTTACGTATAGCTTCACAGGTAGTAGGATTGGCCGGCGCCCTGGCTACCTTGGCTCTGGCTATCGCTATTACGATACGGTTCAATGTGCATGATGCCGGTTATCAGATGGTAAGTAATCATGTATGGATACGTGCATTGGGAGTTTCCTGGTATTTGGGTATTGACGGTATATCGTTGTTCCTTGTTTTGCTGGCGGCGTTGCTATTTCCCGTTGCCCTGGTGGGAGCCAGAACCAGGACAAATCTGCGTTCTTATATGGCCTGGATGCTCTTCCTGGAATCGGTGTGCATAGGGTCGTTTATCTCGCTTGACCTGGTTTTGTTTTTCGTGTTCTTTGAAGCCAGCCTGGTTCCAATTTACTTTATCATTACCGGCTGGGGATTTGAGAAGAGAACAGCAGCTGCAATGAAGTTCTTCATATATACCTTCTTGGGATCGGCATTCCTGTTTGTCGGGATCGTCGTACTTGCACTAATACACCAGAACCAGACAGGAGTTCTCACCTTTTCACTTCCTGCTCTCGCCCATACCCATCTTCCCTATTACGTACAGGTATTGTTGTTCCTGTCCTTTACTGCCGCCTTCGCGGTCAAGGCTCCGGTATTTCCGTTTCATACCTGGTCACCCGATGCCTATGCTGAGGCGCCCACAGGAGGGTCAGTGGTTCTTGCCGCCGTTATGGCCAAGATGGGTACTTACGGTATCATACGATTTGACCTAAATCTATTTCCAAAAGCATCGGTGGATTTGGCCCCGCTGCTGCTTACTCTGGGGGTGGCCGGAATTATATATGGAGCAATAATTGCCTGTACCCAGAAGAATCTGAAGAGGATGGTAGCTTACTCGTCGCTCTCTCATATAGGATTTATTGTTTTGGGGGTATTTGCTCTTAGCTCTGAAGGGTTGGCGGGCGGTGTTATACAGATGGTCAATCATGGGCTGATCATTGCGGTCCTATTCCTGGCTATCGGCTGGATATACGAGAGGGCATCCAGTAGTGACGTATCACGCCTTAAGGGGTTACAAAAACCTGCCCCCCTACTTGCGGCGGTATTTACCATAGGTATGCTGGCTGCAATAGGATTGCCGGGATTGAATGGATTTGTCGGCGAGTTTCTTATCTTGGTGGGTACTTTTATAACTCACAGATGGTGGGCGGTAGTGGCGGCAGTCGGCGTGGTACTGGCTGCACTGTACATGCTGTGGGCATACCAACAGGCATTTCATGGTAAGCCAGATGAGCAGATAGAAAAGCATACAAAAGACATATCTTGGCCTGAGTTGCTGGTGATGGCTCCACTGGTGGCAATAATAATCTTCTTGGGTGTATATCCAAAACCGGTCCTGGATAGAATTACACCTTCAGTAGAAAGATTGGTAAAGCATGCAGATGCAGCTGCCGGCATACATCAGCCCAAGTTGTCTCGTGAGGCAGCTCTTCCTGCAGCTAAAGAGAGCGCTTCTCCTGTCCTTGGAAGTCCACCGGACATCCAAGGAGCAGCGCCCAGCAGGGGATCGCTTAAAGATGTATCTTCGAGTTCAGGCTATCGTTACACAGGAGTTACCGGAAAGAGGACCATTAGAGTATCCGGTAGTGTTGGCTCCAGTAGTAGGAACGGTAGTGCCGGTGCCGGTAAGGGAACCACAGTGGTTCACCAGAGTGTCATTCACAATCAGAGGAGAGAGGCCATACGATGATGTCTTTACCATTGAATACATTTCCGGCAACCCTGCTTACACTTCCTCACTTAAATTACATAGCAGTTCTGCCGGAGATTATACTGCTGGCCGGAGCGTTATTTATTATGTTGCTCACGTCGCTTTCCAGGCAACCCATGAACAATACGGCGGCTATGGGTTGGACGATTATGACCGCCTGCGTAGCGCTGGGTTTTAGCATTTACCAATGGGTACAGGTTACTCCACATGGTGCCTATGTCGCCTTTGACGGCAGCTTGGCCATAGATGGTCTCAGTTCCATGGTAGCTGTCCTGGTTTCTTCCAGCGTAGTTGTAGCCGCCCTAATGGAGGAAGGCTGGTTGCGACGCCAGGGTAGGGTATCTCCTGAAATATACATGCTTACATTGGCATCTGCAGCGGGTGCGATGCTTATGGGCGCGGCAAACGATCTAATAGTAGTCTTTCTGGGATTGGAAATTATGTCGATCGGTCTTTACGCTCTTGCCGCTTACGACTATAGGCGTAAGCAATCTGGTGAAGCTGCATTGAAATACCTGATTCTTGGTGGATTGTCGTCGGCTATCTTTCTTTACGGTATAGCGCTTACCTATGGTGCGACAGGTACCATGAACCTTGCTGGAATCGCACGCTATTTGTCCAAGAATATCTTATTACACGATGGTCTGTTGCTTGCCGGTATAGCGATGATGCTGGTGGGGCTCTGCTTCAAGGTGGGAGCAGTTCCGTTTCATATGTGGGCGCCCGATGTATATCAGGGCTCCCCCAGTCCAGCTACGGGATATATGGCGGCCGTGGCAAAGATAGGTGGGTTTGCTGCACTGCTGAGAATATTCATTTCAGCTCTGGGCAGCTATCGTTCCGACTGGCAGCCGGCTATATGGATAATTGCGGCGGCAACGTTGATTCTCGGGGCGGTTATGGCTCTTGTCCAGAGAGATATCAAGCGTATGCTTGCATACTCATCCATTAACCATGCCGGTTTCATCCTGCTGGGATTGGCTGCAGCATCAACGGCCGGTGTATCGGCTTCTCTGTACTATGTATTTGTCTATTCCTTCATGGTAATGGGTAGCTTTGCTGTAGTAAGCGTTGTTGGTGGGAGCTCTGATAGTGCACATGATTTATCAAATTACAGGGGACTCCATCGTAGGTCTCCGTGGCTTGCCTGGTCTCTTGCTCTCATGCTTCTCGCTCAGGCAGGTATACCATTGACTACCGGCTTCATAGCAAAGTTGGAGGTGCTCTCGGCGTCTATAGGCGCTCATGTAACCTGGCTTGCCGTAGTGGCTATGGTTACAGCTGCGATTGCTGCATTTTTCTATCTTCGTGTGGTACTGCTCATGTTCTCTACGGCTACAGCCAGTTCTTCGGATGAACTATCGAGTGAGCTGGACGGCTTCGTTGATGGAGAGGCTGTTCCCGAGGTGGCGATGGCCAGCGCGGCGATGGCATCGGCCACTGCAGGTGGTGGAAGCTCGAGAGAAACGATGGCGGGTGATCCAATGGAACACCTACGTGTAGCCGATCAGCCGGTGGCTTACCCCGCAGAGGGAGGTTCTTCCGATAGGGGAAGTTCTTCAGAGGAATCCGAAGATAATAAGCTGGATGAGGATATGGATGGAGCAGCTACCCTACTGGATGAAGATGAGATTTCCGTGCCACCAAGTAGCGCTGTTGCAATAGCAATATGTGTTGCAGTTACGCTCTTTTTCGGTGTTGTACCGTCGGCACTGACTGCTATGGCCCATGCGGCTACGATGCTTATCAGGTGAAAGTTGTTTACGGGCACTGGAACTATCTACTATCAAGGCTCTCCCGGAGCCTTTAGCGAAGCTGCAATACTTCGGCATTGGCCGGAGTCTACTCCGGCAGGCTTTAGAACATTCAAGGACGTCTTCAAAGTATTGAACGACGATACACGGGCAATTGCCTTACTACCCATAGAAAATGCATACAGGGGTCCCGTATACGATGTTCTTGATCTGCTGACCGTTTCCCCAGCGTCAATATGGGCTGAAGCTGTTCAGCCGGTGGAATTGGCCTTAATGGCCTATGGGCACGACGACATATCACGTATACGAAGGGTACGCTCCCACCATCAGGCTCTTATGCAGAGTCAGGCATTCTGTGAGGAGCATGGTTTTATTGTCGAGGTAGCCCTTGATACTGCCGGCAGCGCCAGGGAACTTGTCGATTCAAAAGAGGAAGATCTTGGCGTTATAGCGAGCCCCAGAGTAGCCGGTATCTATGGTCTGAGCATAGTAAGAAGCGGCATACAGGATAATGAAGGAAATCGGACGAGGTTCTGGCTGCTCAGCCAATCGGTTATCGATATACCAACTCCCCTGAACAAGACGAAATCTACAGTAATCTTTGATGTTCCGGATAAGCCGGGTGCCTTGGTGTCATACCTGGAGCTATATCGTAGGAACGACCTTAACCTGTCCAAGGTTGAGTCCAGGCCAAGGCCGGGAACTTCGTTTGCCTATAGATTCTGGATAGATGTAGTCGGGGATCCTTCCATGCTTGATGAAGTATGGCACGAGGGCAACAAACTTGTGGAGTGGTCCCGCAGGCTCGGTATCTATCCCGTTCTGAGCGAGTAGGAGAATGGTGATTGCGCCAGCCGGATGCGGTGCGATATGAGTTCGGTATATCCCGTCCTGGGTAAGCTGATTGTTGCAATTGAGGCATTGATAAGTGAGTTCGCATCTATTTGGTAATGTGCTATACTGTAAGTGACACTTGGATGAAGTGCTAAGTTGCCGTAAGTCATCCAGCTGTCATCATCCAGAGCGGCTGAGGGACGGGCCCTGTGAAGCCGCGGCAACCTGTGTTGCTATCTGCGGATAGGACATCAGGTGCCAATGCCCGACCGATGATGAGGAGAGCGACTATGGACTTTGTTACTGGATTGAAGTGTAAGGAATGTGGGAGACTATATCCCGCTAAGGCTTTGCACGTATGCGATTTCTGCTTTGGCCCACTTGAGGTGGATTACGATTATGATGCTATCAAGGCAAGTGTTAGCAGGGAGTCGATTGAGGTCGGTCCTCGAAGCATCTGGCGATACTCTGCATTGTTACCTGTAGAGGGTGACGACAATCTATCGATGGGGACCGGGTTTACTCCTCTGGTAAGAGCGGAACGCCTGGGAGCGGAGTTGGGATTGCCGGATCTGTGGGTAAAGAACGATACTGCCAACCCTACCGGCTCGTTTAAGGACAGGGTAGTATCCGTATCGCTTGCAAAAGCACGTGAACTCGGATTCAAAGTAGTGGCCTGTGCCTCTACGGGGAACCTGGCAAATGCCGTAGCTGCGCACTCTGCTCGCGCCGGCATGGAATCACTGGTGTTTATTCCACGCGATCTGGAGGTTGCAAAAGTAGTGACTACTGCGGTCTATGGTGGCCATCTGGTGGCAGTGGATGGAAATTACGACGACGTGAACAGGTTATGCGCCGAACTCACCAGCGAACATGATGATTGGGCATTTGTAAACGTCAACGTAAGACCCTATTATGCCGAAGGTTCCAAGACTCTTGCCTTTGAGGTGGCGGAGCAGATGGGATGGCGTACTCCTGATCATGTTGTGGTGCCGGTGGCATCCGGAAGCCAGCTTACCAAGATAGCCAAGGGATTCAAGGAATTGTATTCCGTAGGGCTACTTGACGAACAGCCCGAGGTAAGAATATCAGGCGCTCAGGCGCTTGGTTGCTCGCCTGTAGCGGAGGCATTCAAATCCGGCAGGGATGTCATCAGACCGGTCAAGCCAAATACTATTGCGAAGTCGCTTGCTATTGGCAATCCCGCCGATGGATGGTATGCCCTGGATACTGTTCGCTCTACGGGAGGGTCATTTGCAAGTGTAACAGACGATGAAATTATTGAGGGGATAAAGATACTGGCGAGGACGGAGGGTATCTTTGCCGAGACCGCCGGAGGGGTGACAGTTGCCTCACTTATCAAACTGGTATCTGAGGGTGCAATAAGGCCAGATGAGAGTGTAGTAATTTTTATTACCGGTCATGGCTTGAAGACCGTAGAAGCTCTTACAGGCTCAGTGCGTCCCACAGTTACTGTTGCACCAAAGATGGACGCATTTGCTGAGGCTATGGCCGGTCGGCTTGCAGGAATATAAGTATTAGCGTGTAACGATAAGCATTGGCGTATAGAGACAGCGAGTTAATCTACAGCGATAGCATATTTAATGAGGACAAGGTAGCGTACAAAGAACTTTCAAAAGACTACAGAAAGTAAGACCACAGAACGAAAAGGCAAAAGAGAAAAGGAGAATATGGAATGAGTATTACGGTTAGGATCCCATCGCAGTTGAGAGAACTAACTGACGGATTGGGCGAAATAGACCTGTCTGGAGCCACCGTTGGGGAGACCCTGAAAGAGCTTGATTCAAGATACCCCGGTATTGGTGAAAGGTTATTTGATGAAGCCGGTAATTTAAGGAGATTTGTCAATGTATTTCTGGCAGATGAAGATGTGCGATTTCTGGATGGGCTGGATACTCCCGTCCAGGATGGGCAGACAATATCTGTGGTACCTGCCGTAGCGGGTGGTTGCTAAGTGCTCTCATCATACAGCATTGTCTTATCCTAATTAGCGTTACTAGGTTTACTGGCTTAAAGATACCCCTTAGGGTGGTCATGGCAGGGAAGTAATTCCAGTGAAGCAGCTATGCGTTTTTGGTTGCAGTTCAATAGAGCGATTTGCAAAGTTGCCCGGTTGGTGATTAAATATTAGCAGTCGAACTGATAGAGTGCTAATTGTTGGTATAATACTCAAGTAGTTAGTTTAGTTGCCTTGATGTCCGCCGGATTACAGTTTCCTGGATGGGCGAGGCAATTATGTCAGTAGTACCAGGTAAGGAAAGTATACGAGGAAGAGGAGAATAAAATGCCAAAATTGATTACATTTGATGAGCAAGCTCGCAGGTCACTGGAGGACGGCATGAACAAACTGGCTGATGCTGTCAGAGTGACACTTGGGCCAAAGGGTAGAAACGTAGTATTGGACAAGAAGTGGGGAGCTCCCACTATCACCAATGATGGAGTGTCTATAGCCAAAGAGATTGAGCTGGAAGACCCTTTTGAAAAAGTAGGTGCTGAATTGGTCAAGGAGGTTGCGAAGAAGACCGATGATGTGGCCGGTGATGGCACTACGACTGCCACGGTTCTTGCGTGGGCGATGGTGCATGAGGGCTTACGTAATGTTGCCGCAGGCGCCAATCCAATGTCACTCAAGAAGGGCATAGAGGCGGCCGTGGAGACGGCAATAGACTCGATTCACTCTATAGCCAAAGAGACTGATTCCAAAGGCCAGATATCCCAGGTTGCCGCTATATCTGCTGCCGATACCGAGATAGGTGAGATGATTGCTGAAGCAATTGACAAGGTGGGCAAAGATGGTGTGATTACCGTAGAGGAGTCGCAGACCTTTGGCATGGAAATGGATCTGGTGGAAGGTATGCGTTTCGATAAGGGATACATATCTCCATACTTTGTAACTGATCCAGAGAGGATGGAAGTCGTACTGGAGGACCCTTATGTACTGTTTGTGAGCAGTAAGATTTCTGCGGTGCGCGACCTATTGCCCGTTTTGGAGAAGGTTATGCAGACAGGTAAGGCTCTGGTGATTATAGCGGAGGATGTCGAGGGAGAAGCCCTGGCTACACTGGTTGTAAACAAGATAAGGGGTACCTTCAAGAGCGTAGCCGTCAAGGCGCCGGGTTTTGGTGAGCGCCGCAAAGCAATGCTGAACGATATGGCCATACTGACTGGCGGTGAGGTCATAAGTGAGGAGATAGGCCTGAAGTTGGATAGCGTATCTCTGGATCTGCTCGGCAAGGCTCGCAAGGTAGTGGTTACCAAGGATGAGACTACCATTGTAGAGGGAGCTGGATCCGATGAGGATATTAAGGGCCGCATTAACCAGATCAAGGCCGAGATCGAGAATACCGATTCCGACTATGACAGGGAGAAGTTGCAGGAGCGTCTGGCCAAGTTGTCCGGTGGCGTAGCGGTAATAAAGGTAGGCGCCGCCACCGAGGTAGAGCTGAAAGAAAAGAAGCATCGTATAGAGGATGCAGTCTCTACCACCAAGGCAGCCATCGAGGAAGGTGTGGTTCCTGGTGGAGGCGTTGCTTTGCTCCGTGCGCAAAAAGCCATTTTGGAGAAGTCAGAAAAGCTGGAAGGCGATGAGTCCACAGGAGCTCGGATAGTTGCCAGGGCGGTAGAAGAACCGTTAAAGCAGATTGCGGTCAATGCTGGCCTGGAGGGCGGTGTTGTTGTAGAAAAAGTACGCAACCTTCCAGGTAGTGCTGAGGGATTGAATGCAGCCACCGGTGTCTACGAAGACCTGTTTAAGGCGGGAGTTATAGATGCCGCCAAGGTTACTCGCTCGGCTCTTCAGAATGCTGCATCTATAGCAGCCCTCTTCCTGACTACGGAATCTGTTATCGTAGACAAGCCGGAAGAAAAGGCTCCGGCCATGCCGCCAGGTGGAGGCATGGAAGATTTCTAACCCAACCGTGACAAAACTGCCTTCCTGCTTTTGTAGGTCAGGTAGGCGGCGGATTTTTGGCGAAAGGGGCACTCTTTAAGGGTGCCCCTTTTTTTGATTGTACATTGGTGCCTTTGAAGCATTTTATATATAGTAAGTCGATCAATAGATTCGATTGAGGTAGTAAACCGATCTTATGAGGAAAGTCAATCATGCTATACTTGGTAGAGCTGACTGAAAAATTGGATGGAGCGATTACCAAACTCTATCCCCGTTGAGAACGCCACGTTTGGAGAGGAACAGTTATGGACGACGTAAATAATAGTGATGACCAGAAAGAGGATGCATCGCCAGACGATAAGAGCCGTGCTGGTTTGGCTTCGCATGAGGGGCTATGCGTTCTTCATCTATTTTGCCGAGGTGAGGCGGCGACTACAGACAGCCAGGGTGTGATCGATGCCCTTAAGTCGTTCAATGCCGCAGGTGGGCAGTCACTCTCTGTTGCTATGCTCGGGCATAAGTCTGATATAGGGATTATGGCATTGTCGCCGGATATGTGGATGTTCCGTGAACTCCAGACATCTGTCAGACGTGCTGGCCTGCAGATTGATTATTCGTATCTGTCATTGACCGAAGTATCCGAGTATGCCGAAGGATTACCGGAGCAGGTACTAAATGCCCGCTTGCATCCAAAGCTTCCACCCGAGGGGATGAATTCATTCTGTTTTTATCCCATGTCAAAGCGGCGCCAGCCCGGGCGCAACTGGTATGTGCTTACCTTTGATGAGCGCAGGTCGTTGATGCAGGCTCATGGCAATGTCGGCAGGGAATACAGGGGAAAGGTATTGCAACTGGTTACCGGCTCGACTGGATTGGACGATTATGAATGGGGCGTATCTCTTTTTGCAACCGGCCCGGATGAGATTAAGGCCTGTGTATATGAGATGCGTTTCGACCCGGCATCAGCCCACTATGGTGACTTTGGCCCCTTTTATACAGGTATGGTGGCTCCAATTGAAGAAGTACTTGCCAGCTGCATATAATGAACAGTGGCCAACCGGAAGTCTATAAGCCGCTGCATGTCGTATAGGTTGGAAATGCTGTATAATGTTCTGTGATCGTCACTGGCATTTGATAGTCAAGGTGATAACAGTATTATTAGTAACGTTGCGCTCGTAGCCCAATTGGATAGAGCGTCTGACTACGGATCAGAAGGTTGGGGGTTCGAGTCCCTCCGAGCGCGCTGGAATAAGTGCAGGTCAAGTGGCAGATTATTGTAGTTGCCAGCACTAGATAGGTTACATCGTGCAGTGAACGTGCAGAATTGACTAACCTATCCATCTTGCATTCAGCTTTTGCGTAAGTTCTTCATCCAGTGCAGGGAAGAGATGTCCATAGGTGCCAAGTGTGACATTGATACTGGAATGCCCTAATCGTTCCATGATTGCCCGTGGATGAGCGTTCTCTGCAATCATGAGGGCTGCTGCCGTGTGGCGTAAGTCATGAAACCTGGTATTTTCTGGCAATCCAGCTCTACGCACCGCCGGTTTGAAGTGTTTATTGTAGAAATTCTGCCAGCGCAGAGGACCCCCTTGGCTTGATCTGAATACGTAACTATCTAAATCACCATCCAGCTTTGAAAAGTGGTCTCGCAATTCTTTAATTAAGAACTCTGGCAGCGGCACAGCCCGTGCCTGATAAGTCTTTGGTGGCACAGTATATAGATGTCCGCTTACCTCTGATACCGTCTCTGTGACTCGTACAACGCCATTATCCAAGTCAGTAGCCTTTTTCTTTAATCCTGCAATTTCGGCTGCCCTAAGCCCTGTAATGGCAGCGAAACGAACAAGTAGGCCATATTCAGGGAAGTGATGACGACCTGTCGGTAGTGCGCCGTTGCCCGCTGGCTTCACAGGCGGGTTTTCTATTTCATAAGCCAGCGCCTTTATCTGTTCTATCGTAAGTGGCCTTATCTCACCCTTCGTGGCGCGTGGTTGGGATACGCGCTGACATGGGTTGGATGCCAGCGCCCCAGCCTCAACAGCCTCATTAAGTACACGAGATAGCGCACCTACAGCATGACGTACGGTAGAGCCACTTACCTCTGTGCTCACTATCTCCTGTACCCATGCCTGTATGTCGCTACGAGTTATTTTGGATATAGGTGTCTCTCCCCAGCGTGGAATAATATATGCTCGTAGCCGAAACTCATAATCAGCCTTAGTCTTAGGCTTCAGGTTCAGCTTGGATGCCAACCATCGTTCAGCCCACATACCAACCGTTTCAGACGAACGCTGCGGTGGTAACCAGTTTCCTCGCATAAGATCGGCTTCAATTCCTGCAAGCCACTGCTCCGCCATACCCTTTGTGCGAAAGGTATTGGGTGCTGGATGCAGTTTCCCATCGGCACCCTTATAGTGTGCCTGCCATCTGCCAGACGGCAGCTTTCTTATCCAACCAAAGCGTCTTCTGTGATGTGTCGGAGTATATGCCATTAATATATAGATTAACAGGGGGATGTATTACTTAAGTGATGCCAACGTATCGCTATGGCATTGTAGCGAAATCCCCAGAACAAGAACGGAAACTGGGGTGGAAGATAAAGACCTGGGATGCAATTATTACCTACAAAAACAACTCGTACAGATACACAGCAATGGGTACAAACCAGGATAATTCATGGGTGTGGGTTGTATAGTACCCGAACGGGGCCGCGATAGATTACCACGTTCTTCAAACGGCAGGGAACGTAGCAAAAATAAGCCGAAGAGGCACCAGACCGGAATGGAGGAGACTGTAACCCCGTATTTGGTATCGGGGGGATACCAAACATTGTAACTATACACAGGTTGTGGTGTTTGGGAGAGAAGTAAGAACCATAACCACCTCTCCAAGTTAAGAGATCGCTTATACCGTCATCGAGTGCGCTCACTCCGGACCATCCGAGTACCCATGGCATCTTTGGCAACGGCCCTGGTATCGCCTTAAAAATCAATACGTATGGAGGGGAGAACCGGCTGCTTGGAGCAATTGATTCCTCTTGGATACCAAAGTCGTCATAGAGATAAGCGATGACCGTGCCGTGCGGACCAAGCAACTCCTCATACGGCTGTATACAGGGGAACTTGATCGGCTTCGATCCCGGTACATCTGAGTTGGGAATACTGTTGTTTGGTAGTCCCGGTGGCGGCTTCGCTGGAACAATGAAACCGTAGGTTTTTATCGTCGCCGGCAGAGTCCCATTGGGTGATAGATCCCCACCGGGCAACTCTCCGTCAGGAGGCAGGGTAAGCGGTATACCGGAATCAACCAGCATGAGCTTACCTGATGGAGAAGTAGTTGTAGTTGTTGTCGCCGGTAGCGGATATTTCTTGCTTTGGTGACCAACGGCCGACGACCTCACACTGCCCGTAGGGGCAGGCGTGCTAGTACATGCGGCAAGGACAAGTACGATGATGAGCATGGCAACCCCCCTAACTGCCGACCTCCTCACATGGTTGTGTGAGTACCAAAACCGACCATGAAAGGGCTGCTGTTCGCCAGGTAGTGCAATCCGGCAAGTTTGTCTAGTCGTCGGAATCACCTGTTCCACCGCCATTGCCACTGGCAGGTGCGTCGCTCCCAACGACACCGGATGCCATCTTTACGCTCTGGCCGACCAAGCGGTTTCACCCCGGATAAGCCCCTCGTTCTGATCTCTATGGGTGCTTGGTATCTCCGTCATCCTAGCTCACCTTGAATGTGGCGCTCGTGCCGCCGTTTGGATTACAGAAGATGTCAATCAATACTGCGTCTCCTAGTGTATCGGAGACTTTCACCTTATACGTGAACGTCATCTGGTCCCCCTGCCTCTTATTGGGCACGACTGCGCTCGGAGCATTGGACGGAGATGGGCCGCCCTGATTGGCATTGGTTACACCTGTCGAGAAGGGATCGTGTACCCAGACGCTGTCCTTCTCACTGTAGCCGACGCCGTGTATAACAGTTGCAGGCGGGCAGTTTGTTGCTACGCCATGTATGACCGTACCGGGAGGGCCGCTTGCTGGTGTAATCGACACCCTGGGCTGTTTGCCTGCTGGTGTTGGTGGCAACGTCTCTGTCACTCCGGGCTTTGTCGGCACAGATCGCGACTTTGATATTGCCAAGTGCGTGTGTTCGGAAGTACTACATGCCGTCGAGAGTAAAACGACCATGCCAAGCAAGAACACCGCCACGAGCCCAGCAGGTCGCTGTAGTCCACGGCAAGACACCTTTTAAGCTCCCCCAGAAAACGATCCAGTCTCAGGCAATAGCGATCCCGTAGCACCGTCTGCCTCTTTAAACGATATGGCCATATTTCCTCCTGAGATGCTGCCGGTTACAGATGTGAGCGTAACGGGGCCGGTAGAGCCAGGCACCGTGTAGCTTCCGCCAGAATAGCCATTGATCGAACGCGGATTGAAGCCTACACCGTCCGAGACTTTGATGACTATCAGACCTCGAGTAGGATCGGAAGTTCCACCGGAGAATACTGAAACCTCATCATTGGAGTCAACGTCGTTCCATGCTGCCGTTATGGATGTGGCTTTTGGTCCCATTAGCTGAATATCTTGTCCAATATTGCCATTTGTAGCAAATAGTATAACTTTACCTGCATTTGGTATTGCGAGTGGCGGCGCAGACTTTAGTACGTATCCCGTTTTCGGGGCAGCAGGGGCGGACGGATTGGGAAGGTTCGAGACGAACTCGATAGCCTTGGCACAACTCATCTCACTACCCCACCCAGGTTGGATTTTGGCGATCTCTGCCTTCGCTGCAGCACATGCCTTGGAATGAGTTACTGATGCTGCCGGCGCCAAGACGGCCGTGCCCAACATGCCCGACGTACTGACTACTACCGCTGCCACCGCTAAGAGCAACCCGGTGACAAGTAACCATCGTTTCATGTGCATATCTCCTTTTATATATTTTATCACCTTCATGAGCAGAACATTGGCCAGTTTGTTATCCACCGGAGACTGCTCTGCTGGTATACGTTTGGGTCTTCCTGGATAGTGTCCAACACATAGTTTCCGTCATCATCAGGCGTCAGGCTGCTACATGCACCGCCGTTGTAGTTGTTGGAGATGCCTGTAACCTGGAAAGGGTACCCATTCGCATAAGCCCACGAGTCAACGCCACTGGTTACCCAGTCTTGAACCATACCGGACTGACAAGATTGACTAGATCTATTATGCTTCGTGCGATCTACCTTCTGCAACACCAACACCTCCTCAATCACTAACCTGTAAACAACAATGCCCATATCCAGCGCACTGATTTCACGTCCAAACGAATATGGACACATCATACCCAAAGTATGAAGCTCAACACGTATCGTTGCGCTTGGCAGCATTATCGCGCCATGCCCCTCGTCAACCTTTTTAGTGATAATTGTTTGATTGTTGATATTTGGTCATTGACAGTTATACAACCAACGAACAAACATATAACAGAAAGGCACTTGGACATCTGCCTGTACTCACCAGCGGGTTCTTGTCTGGAGAGGTTGGGAGCAAGCCATAGCAATAAACCCAGTCCAGCACTTTCTGTATCAAGTACAGCTTGATAACTTTACTGCTTACATCATGTATCTGGTTACGTTCTTTTCATCTCCCACCAAGTGTAATACAGAGGCTTGTCGTGTGCGCACTCTTGTGGCGGTCGCCAATATTACCAGGAGCGTGTCTCAGAACTATATAACGATATAATCTGCCCACAATATATTGTGGGTGGTTGGGGATTTGACAACAACATGTAGGGGCGTGGACGAGATGGCGAAGCACGACTTTGGAGTTCTGGGACACACTCCTAGTATTTCTATAATAGGAGAGGTATAATATAGATATGCAGGATAGTGTTACTAAGAATAACAAGGATCATAAATACCCGCCCCCTGGTACAGAGGAATCGAAAGCCCGTTATCGTCAGGTAGCAGAGCTATGGAGAAAGGCCGCCGAAGACGACTGGCGCGGGCCGGTTCGTATTGATGCGGAATGGCATGAACGTGCGGTCAGAGATCTGGAACGGTTGGATCAAAGGGCGAAAGAACGTAAGGCTAAACAAGTTTCTTCAATCAATTTGTGAAGCCACCTTATGAACATCCTGAAACATGGATACCGCCCATCATGCAACTATGCGAACAGCTTGGGGTTGAGTGTGTCGTAATTGGAGGATTAGCGGCGCTCCGCTGGCGTGCTAAGCCGCGTAAAACCATGGATGCTGATTTTGTCGTTAACCAACTTGGTGAATTGGACAAAGCGTTAAGTGAGGCGGGGTTCTCTTTTCGGATTTTGTTTGAACAAGATGGCGCGCCATACCTTATTAACGGCACTACTCCTGATGGTATGCATTTGGATATTTTTATTACCAGCACTCCGTTTGAACAAGATGTCCTGAAGCATGCTATCGGTATTTACGCGTCACCAGAGGATGTCATTATATATAAGTTGATTGCCTGGCGGCCACAAGATCGTGATGATATTAAATCTATTTTTGAGTCTGGTCGTGAACTGGATGTCAACTACATTGCCCATTATGCAGAAGAGGGGGGTGTAACAGATAGGTGGCAGCAAGCATTGTTGCAATGGGGTAATGAGGTATCACGATAAAGTTAGCCCCGCCAAAAGAAAGTCGAGTGTAAGGCCGCACAGACCTAACAGGCCACCATTGGAACGGTAGAGATTAGTCGGGCATATGCTGGCGCTGGCAACTATCCGTCCACACCGCCAATTATGGACGTCCTTGATTTGGCAGCCTTGAATTGGCAGCAGATAAGATATACCCCCGTGGAGCGCTGCTGTGTAGCCCCTACCAACCCCCTACGGCACCGTAGCAGATTGTAGTTCCCCCCTCTGACCGGACAGTTAGATAATGAAATATGATAAATACCATGGAACAATTAAACATACACGAGAGGCAAGAGGCCCCTTCAAAACGCCGACGATACCGGTATCCAAAAGAGTTCCGTAAAGATGCCGCCGCGTTGGTCATCGATCA
>JAJZWU010000022.1 GCA_021846515.1 Actinomycetes bacterium | reverse complement strand
TATACCCGCTGACCTGGACTTTTACCGAGCCCCCTGTGGGAATCGAACCCACGACACCAGCCTTACCATGGCTGTGCTCTGCCGACTGAGCTAAGGGGGCGCCGACCGCTGGTACAACTGCCAGTACGCAACTATAGCACTGCACAGTACAGCTGTGTACAATAGCGCTCACAGGAGTAAAACAATATGCCGAATATCCATATTGGATATCTACACCTGGTATAGTTTACTCTATGGTAAATTACACACCTTCATGGTCGACTGCTCTGGAGACAGCTGAAGCTATAATAACCAAACAGGTAAGCCCAGTAGAAGTAATGGAGTCAACACTCCAGCGTATAGATACTATCAATCCGAAGATCAACGCGGTCATATGGCGAAACGACGAAGAGGCTATAGCTGAGGCCGTCGCTGCTACAGACAGGATCATGCACTCCGATCCAGAGGAGCTACCTCCGTTCTTCGGAGTTCCAATTCCCATAAAAGACCTTAGCAAGGTAGCCGGCTGGCCGGTCACCTATGGTTCTTGGGCAGTGCCGGATGAGCCATCAGATGAAAGCGAGCTGATCGTAGAGTCATTCAAGCAGGCAGGATTTATCCTGACAGGACGCACCAACACGCCGGAGTTTGGGCCTATTACAGCAGCAGAGAATGATCGCTACGGCCTATCACGCAATCCCTGGAATCTGGAACTCACACCTGGTGGATCAAGTGGAGGAGCAGCTGCAGCTGCAGCTGCCGGCGTATTCTCAGTTGCTCACGGAAATGATGGTGGTGGCTCGATACGTATACCTGCATCATGTTGCGGCCTGGTTGGGATGAAAGTCAGCAGAGGACGTACGCCTACGCTGGTAACCTACTGGGAAGGAGGCGCGGTTGAAGGAGTACTCACCAGAGATGTAGCCAGTACCGCAGCCATACTGGATGTCACCTGTGGACCCGATAATGGACAGTGGTATAATGCTCCGGCGCCAAATCGGCCATTCCTGTCCGAAGTAGGTACAGATCCCGGAAAGCTGCGTATTGGGGTGTTGAAAGAGGCTCCGCTTGGTATGCCTATCGATCCCGCATATATTGAGGCCGTTGAAATGACTGCCCGCACCCTGGAGTCACTCGGACACAACATAGAACAGGTATCTCTGGACGTACCTCCCGAGTACCTGGCTCCCCTGCTAAACGTCATAAACAGTGGCCTGGCAGATTATGATGCGGACTGGGAAAAAGCAGAGCCACACATACAGGCCAATCTGGCCGCAGCCAAGGCTGTCGACAGTCTGGCTTACGTTAGATCCGTCCACGACCTTCAACGGCTGACAAGGAAGATGATGGCTCCATGGGGAAGAGATTTTGATGTGATGCTTGCGCCGTCAATGACCATACAGCCACCGCACGCAGGGGAAATACTGGCAGCAGTCCACGAGGGAGCCTCCTCCGGTACTCCTGCAATGCAGGTATTCCAAATGGCCGTACTCACTGCCCCGTTCAATATATCCGGACAACCCGCCATCTCTCTGCCTGTCCACATGACCGCCGGTGACACGCCAATAGGCATACAACTGATAGGATGTCCATGGGAAGAAGCAACGCTGTTCAGGCTGTCATCCCAGCTGGAAGAGACAATACAATGGAGAGAACGCTACCCATCCTTCTCCAGCAGGTAAATTGCAGCCCTACCACAGATGTTTTAATCACAAAATGGTTTGACCAATAGTATCATTATGGTATAATGAGGAATATGCCAGCCTCACCCACGAAAACCGCTACTCCGACGACACGGCAATCTGACATTGCCGTCGAGGTAAATGCCCTAAAAAAGAATTATGGCGATCTGGCCGCTGTAAAAGGTATCAGTCTTTCCGTTGCACCCGGCGAGACCTTTGGTTTTTTGGGCCCCAATGGCGCCGGGAAATCTACCACTATAAAAATGCTGTGCACCCTTGTAATCCCCTCTGGCGGAACGGCACATGTAGCGGGATTCGACGTCGTAAAAGATCGCACCGAGGTCCGCCGCAGGATCGGACTGGTATTTCAGGACACCACCCTTGACGACTACCTGACAGCCGAAGAAAACCTGAGGTTCCATGCAGATCTGTATGGGGTCCCCCGCCAGCAGGTACGTTCCAGGCTGGAACAGGTGATGGAGATGGTTGGCCTCTGGGAACGCCGCAAGAACGAGGTAAAGACCTTCTCAGGTGGAATGAAGCGCCGTTTGGAAATAGCCAGAGGATTACTGCATGCCCCGCGGGTACTCTTCCTTGATGAGCCGACAGTTGGCCTGGACCCACAGACAAGAAGCCACATATGGAACTACATACATGAATTACGCAAGCAAGAAGACATAACCATCTTCCTAACCACACACTACATGGACGAAGCGGAGAACTGTGACCGTATAGCAATTATCGATAACGGGACCATAGTTGCGCTGGATACGCCCGAGGCACTCAAAGGATCAATAGGAAAGGATCGTATAGAGATACAGACGGATAACAACAAAGATGCCATCTCTGTCCTAAAGGACCATTTTGGGCTCGATTCATCAGAGAGTGAGGGGTCGGTCGCATTCCACGTACCCGGTGGAGAACAATTCGTTCCACGATTGTTTGCAGAATTATCCATACCAATCAAATCAGTGAGGGTCGCCAGACCTACACTGGACGACGTATTCATGAACTACACCGGACGTACTATTCGCGACGCAGAGGCATCTACAACTGAGAGGATGGCAACAAACCCATGGATGAGAGCAAGGAGCCGTAGATGAGTACAACCACATCCACATCTGTTCAGCGTTCGTTTGAAATACCGCAAAGTCGTATAGCGGGCGGACGGTTTCGAGATGACTTGCGCGGGATGAGCGTGGTATGGAGAAGGGAGCTTATACGTTTTATCCGCAACAGAGTGCGCATCGTTGTAGCCTTGGTACAGCCAATCCTTTTCCTGTTCGTGCTCGGCACAGGACTCTCACCGATAGTAAAAACCGGTTCACATGGATTTGATTTCAAGACCTTCCTCTTTCCCGGCATACTCGGTATGACCGTCTTGTTCACCGCAATGTTCTCTGCTGTATCTATTGTATGGGATCGTGAATTCGGCTTCATGCGGGAAATGCTGGTCGCTCCGGTTCGCCGCTCCTCTCTTGTGGTCGGTAAATGTGCAGGGGGGGCTACGGTTGCCACCCTTCAGGGAGCCATTATCATAGTATTGGCCGGGTTGGTAGGTGTGCCCTATTCACCTGTTTTGATCATCACCCTACTGGCAGAGATGGCTCTTACCGCATTTGGGGTAACTGCACTCGGTGTAACCGTAGCTGCTCGAATCAGCCAGGTGGAATCCTTCCAATTCGTAATGCAGCTACTGGTACTGCCAATGTTTTTCCTTTCAGGTGCAGTTTTTCCTCTGACCGACCTGCCTCAATGGCTGGCAGTACTCACTCGTATAGATCCTTTGAGCTATGCAATAGCCCCCATGCGCTCAGCCATCTTTGAACACATCAAAGTATCTCCATCGCTTCTTAAGACGCTCGCCCCGTCAATTACCTGGGACGGGTGGAAAGTACCACTTGGAATGGAACTCGGCCTAATAGCACTAGCCGGCATAATCCTATTGCTTGTAGCGGTTATACAGTTTTCCCGCCCCGAATAGCCATACCCGACCAGCCAGAATAAAACCCTACTCAAGAAACCAAAATGGCCTTATCTGAATAACCAGAATAGCCCTTACCTCTCAACGCTATACAGAACGTCGACAGGCAACGCTTGAGCGGGATGGCGTGTTGCACTACCAAATAGTTGGGTTAGAGTAAGTATATGGAAATTAGGACTGCCGAACCAGGCGACTTGGATCAAATTACCGAGATATACAATGAAGCAGTATCATCGTCGCTCGTTACTTTCGATATCATTGCAAGAGACAGAGAGACCCAACTTGAGTGGTTTGAATCCCACAAGGGCATCTATCCGTCCATAGTGGCAATAGACAGGAATATCGTTCTAGGATTTGGATCGCTGTCTCCCTACAGGGACAGAGCAGCCTATCGTACAACGGTAGAAGATTCCATATATGTACGTAGCAACACCAGGCGCTCCGGGGTCGGGAAGACGATAATGGAGTCGCTCATAGAAAGAGCGCACTCTGGAGGTTTCCATGCCGTTATAGCCAGGATGTATGCAGGAAACGAGCCATCAATAGCCCTGCACGGATCACTTGGCTTTCAGCAAGTCGGCATTGAACGAGAAGTGGGGAGAAAATTTGGAAAGTGGCTTGATGTGGTGGTAATGGAACTGATTATTGCATAACCAACTCTATGATTCCAGCCCAACATAACCATCCTGAGTCAGGCTGACATCGGGTGAAAGACTATCAGGTGAAAAGCCACCTTCAGTTATACGGCGCCTGGACGGTGTCAATGGTACCGTAAGTGCAGCAAGTAGTAAAGTAAGCGTGGCTGCAAGTGCAAAAGGATCCATATTGAACAATCCCTTGAATAAGTGATGTGCTCCAGGCAAACCTATAAATGCAGTCGCTATTGATACAGCAATTACTATCGACCTCAATCGCCCATAGCTCGACAATGCCAAAAAGATTATCCCCCAGGACAAATACCATGGCTGGACTACCGGGCCCATAGCCACTATCACTAAAAATGTCATTCCCATAGCCTTAAATATTCCAATTGAATCACGATTGAGCAGCCACTTGACAGCGAGAACCGCAGCAAGCAACAGGCCGGCGGCACGTGTCAGTGACAGCAATGTAGCTGTATGCAGAGAAGATAAACCGACTAAATGCACAATGCCGGCCAGCAGTAGGCCTATTCCGGTTGCAGGCGCCAACCATGACCTAACCGTACCTGGTGTAAGCAGGCTTGCGATCCAGCTCCAGCCAAATCCACTTATAAGGGTCAACGCCTCCATGACTCCAAAAGACAGTAGGGCGGCTAAAACCAAGCGTTTCAGGTTTACATGCAGTATATCCTCTACCGATCCTTTCAACCTCTGCATACTTCTTAACCTACCGTGCAGCCAATTATCCAGGTTATAGAGGCCGGGAGTACCTTTAAGGTATCTATCGGAAAACGAAATATCAGCAGGTAGAGCATTCTCCGATAAAGCCTTCTCCGGCAGGGTATCGCGAGTACTCCATTTAACTTTTGCCCATTCAAATCCTATATATACCACTCCAAGCGCAGCAGGTACCTTTACAGCAGCCGCCATCGTGCAGATCACTATCCCCATCATGGGACGACCTTTACGGGCAATGGCAATGCCCGCCACCAGAAGACCCAACATAATTGCATCGTTATGCGATCCACCAATAAGATGAAATACAGTAACTGGATTTAAGATAGCCAGTGCAAAAATCTCAGCAGGATCACGCTTCAGCGAACGGGCGAGGTAGGGCATAAAGGCAGCCATAAGGGCCACTCCACCAATGGCCAGCAACCTCAGGAATATGACATTCAAAATAAGATTGTGAAACGCAAGTATGGTCGCCCCACCGTCAAGGATAAGAAATAGAGGTCCGTACGGAGCAGGCACATTACCCCATATGGGATCAACCAATGCGGAATAATGATCTCCTCCCAGCACAAACGGTCCGTAGCGATAAGGACTGATGTGGTGAGTAACCATATCCCCCTGTGCAACATAACTGTATATATCCCTGCTGAAGATGGGGGGAGCTATAAGCAGAGGAAGTACCCACAGTGCAAATACAGCCACCAGGTAGACAACCGGAACATCCGGTCGTTTGGAGAGCGTACGAACCATTCCATACCAAACGCGCATAAATACAACAAGTCCACCATATACAAGCACCAAGCTCAAAAGTGGGCTACCCGATCCATGCGCGTAGAGTCCGGGGGTCAACGTACCTTGAGGGAGTATGCTCCCGGCAGCGGGAACTCCAAAAAACCATGCTCCAGGCAACTTGAGAGTATAGGGCGAAGCGGGCAGACTGGACCCCACAGATATAGCACATATAGCCAAAAAGCCCAATATAGCAGAGCGTACAAGAAGCCGGAATGGTGTCTCCATCGCAGCATGCTCAGGATCCACTTCCACCACCATCGTGCGAAATGGCCATTTTGAACGCATAGTTGCGTCCCACCTGTCTATATGCTTCCAGACCACTCCAGCGGCATCGGATAACTTACAACTTATCCGCCCGGCTACAGTGTCATCTACACCCACCTTCTCTGTGTCCTCAGAGACGGTGGCAGGCTGACCCGGTGCCCTATTCATAAACAATTCCAATCAACGCCACAATGCACAGTTCCAGCCACTCTCATCGTATTGCTTGAATATCACTTCGAGAATATACCTCAAGCTATATTGCCATCCTATCTAAGTCATTGGTTAATGGTACAGATCACAGATAATCGTTGTAACGCAATTGTAACATAACGAAGCTTGATTTCAAGTCGTATTCGTTAAAATTATATATGTTAGTGCCTGCCTCCACCTTAGTATGCCAGGAAGAGGATTAGCTGGCCATGCTGGATACACGGGACTCCTCACCATCGCCTTTATACATTTTACCTACAAAATGGTTTTTAGAGGTGTATAATACAAATGAGATAAGTGAGTACTGACAATCATCCATATAGCTACACGTAATAGCGGTAGGCGGATTGTTTGATGGTTGTTTGACTAGAAGAAAGGATAGATCAAGATGGAATTAGAGACGAAAGTACTTACCTGCAAGCACGACGGCAGGGATCTGCCCGTATATGTGGCACGACCGGCAATGGTGGACTCTCCCCTGCCTGCGGTCATAGTAATACAGGAAATATTTGGTGTGGATGATCACATTGAAGATGTAGTTCATCGCTTTGCAGCCGCTGGTTATACTGCTGTAACTCCCGATCTGTATGCCCTTGGTGGCAAGAGACCTGAAGCCATGACCAGAGAGCGTATCGCGTCTCTACGCGCATTTCTAAGAACTCTGCCCATACAATCATGGATGGACCCCAATGCACGCGCAGAAGCATTGAAGGAGAAGCCTGAGGCCGAACGGAATAATATAGAAGAGACCCTGGGCATTCTTTTTTCTCCCAATCGCGATATGGATGGTTACGCATCACAGGTATCCTCGGTAGTGCGGTGGCTAGCGAGCTCGGATGCCCCGGAAGTGCGTAAAATCGGCTGTACCGGATTTTGCTTCGGTGGTGGAGTTACAGCGTTGACAGCATGTATCGAACCCAAACTATCGGCGGCAGTAATTTTTTACGGCAACTCTCCCGAGTCTACAAAAGTAGAAGGCGTCAACTGTCCTGTACTGGGACTCTACGGAGGAGAAGACGCACGGGTAAATGATAGCGTTCCCGCATTCGCTGAAGCCATGGCCAAAGCAGGTAAGAGCTTTGAGTCTCACTTTTACCCTGGAGCCCCTCATGCCTTTTTCAATGACACCAACTACACCTACAGAGTAGAGGCAGCACGTGACGCATGGGCGCGAACTCTATCGTTCTTTACAGAGTATCTATCGCCAGCATAAGGTGGCCTAAGCTCGACAACGAGCATACAACGGTGGTGGGCCGGGTAGGATTCGAACCCACGTAGGCGTACGCCGGCAGGTTTACAGCCTGCTCCCTTTGTCCACTCGGGCACCGACCCGTTGAATATATTAGCACAATCCATACAGCCCTGCCAATACGATTATCCGGAATCAGCGCAACGGTATCATGCTGTCTGACAACAAGTATGCATTCCTTGGCCAGCGATACTCTCGTCTAGCTAAGCCTTACACGGTGCTATCCGACACAATTCACCCGGCGTGGCGTAACCTATATGGTGTAACCCGCTATAATGTCACCATGCCAACATTTGACGTTGTTTCTGAAGTAGATATGCAAGAAGTAAGAAATGCGGTCGACCAGGCCAACAGGGAGGCTACGACACGCTTTGATTTCAAGGGCACTGACCCAAGTATCGAACTCGCAGATCACACCATCACGTTACGATGTTCAACGGAAGAACGTTTGAAAGCTCTACGACAGGTCTTCGAAGAGAAACTCGTACGACGCGGTGTCTCGCTCAAGTCGTTGTCAGATTCTAAGATAGAGGAAGCCGCAAAGGGAACTGCACGCCAGCAGATTGAGATCCAGGCAGGCATAGACTCGGATAAAGCCAAAGAGGTCAATAAAACAATAAAAGCGATGGGCCTAAAATCTGTAAGCTCTCAGACCCAGGGAGATCAGGTAAGGGTAACCGGTAAAAAGCGAGACGATCTGCAACTGGTCATAGCCAAGCTCAAGGAAGAGGACATTGGCATACCCCTGCAATTCACTAACTTCCGAGACTAAATCCGTATCTCATAATCATATTACAATATAATCTGGCTACAATACATTGCGAGTAATTGGGATGTGACCAGAAGATGTGGGGCATGGAGCGGCATTTTTAGAGTTATTAGATGCACTCTTGGACGGCAGTAGGCAGCCGGTTCCGATCTCCCCGCCACAATAGCTACCCTTCAGTAGTCCGCAACATCTGCTACGGGTTGTTCGTCTTGATCTTCCACTACCGGTGATACGTGGAACATCTTATTGATCAGGAAGAACTTCACCAGCCATAATATGGCAAAAGCAAAGAGATTAGCTCCGTTTACAAATACTGCTTCCAGGAGATGCGAATAATGACTATCTACGCTCCACCTCGATGCCAGCCATACCGTCCACATAGAGAGAGCCATACCGGCAAAAGACATCGTCCAAAAAGGTATAACCTCTTTCAGCAGATGCGATTTGCCTGACTTCCCCCACACCCACCATCTGTCCAGGTAGTAAGAGGGCACCGTGGCAAGTGCATTGGCAAATACATTGGCAGGAACAGCCGACCATAACCGCAAGATGCCGAAAGTGAGAAATAACGTTCCTTGAGACACCGCAGTAGAGATGACCGATACCATAGAGTAGCGAGTCAGCTTGCGTATATGCGGTCGTTCATACAACTCACGTAACCTAACTATCGATAAACCCATATACATCACTCCATAAAATACGATAAGCCATCGGTATGCAGCCCAACTATACATGCTACGACCATTGGGGGTCTCCAGTGCACGTAATACTGCTCACCTCTACCAGCTCCTCCAGCCACGAGATAAATTAGGAAATATCCCCCAGTATACAAAGTCTCTGAAGAGGTACCGCATAATCTATATGATCATATTATACCAGACTACCAAGACTTGATGGTGTCAATTATTGTATCTACGACTGAACACACGCCCTTCCGTATACCGCTAATGTAGTGTAGATGGCCGCACTTGATAATCTTATAAAGCTACTCGACCTTGAACAGATAGAAGTAAACATATTCAGAGGGATGAACGATCCCGACAAGCAGGATAGGGTATACGGTGGCCAAGTTGCCGCCCAGGCCATGGTGGCCGCCGGCCGGACCGTAAGCCAGGGTAGAATACATTCTATACACTCTTATTTTCTGTTGCCTGGAGATCCTTCTGTGCCAATACTGTATGAAGTGGATCGGATCAGGGATGGACACTCATTTACTACGCGTCGTGTGGTCGCCATACAGCATGGCAAGGCCATCTTTAATCTGCAGGCATCGTTTCATGCCGACGAACCTACTATTATCGAACACCACATGCATATGCCCGATGTTCCACCCCCGGAGGAACTCAAGTCACTGCATGAACGATTGGCATCTACAAATATTCAGGTAAGCGACTGGCTGTCACGACCCTTACCTGTAGAGCACCGGCATGTTACTCCACTGCCTTGGTTCAAGACAGAGCCAAGAGATGCTGTCCAATACGTCTGGATCAAGGCAGACGGCAATCTGCCTGAAGATGACCTTATGCACAGCTGTATAATCGCCTATGCATCCGATCTATCGCTTATATCCACAATGCTGCTCCCCCATCTCGTAGATTGGTCAAAAATGATGCTCGCCAGCATAGATCATTGCATGTGGTTTCACCGTCCCTTCAAGGCAGACGACTGGCTACTCTATTCCATGGACAGCCCAAATGAATATGGTTCACGAGGACTGGCACGCGGGTCGATATTTACCAGAAACGGTGACCTTGTTGTATCGGTTACCCAAGAAGGCCTCACCCGTCATATAGGGTAAGGCCTTCCATTACGTTCTGTTCTGTTCCTCCTGGGCTAGCGGCAACTTGGCTGGCTAGCGGCGGTCTCCCATGGGAACGTAATCTCTCGTGTCCTCTCCAACGTATATCTGGCGTGGCCGGGATATCTTGGAGTTCTGGTCGAGGAGTTCATGCCAATGGGCAAGCCATCCTGAAGTGCGCGGAATGGCAAACAGCACGGGAAACATCTCCATGGGAAATCCCATTGCCTGATAGATCAATCCGGTATAGAAATCCACATTTGGATAGAGCCGCCTGGACAGGAAGTACTCATCGCTCAACGCCACCTCTTCCAGCTTAAGTGCTATATCCAGTAATGGGCTCTTACCTGTTATCTCAAACACATCGTATGCTGTTTTCTTAACAATTTTTGCACGCGGATCGTAGGTCTTATAGACACGATGGCCAAATCCTTCCAACAGGGTATCACCACGCTTCACCGACTCTATGAATGCCGGCACCTCATCCATGGATCCAATCCTGTTGAGCATCTTGATCACTGCTTCATTGGCCCCTCCATGGCGCGGTCCATAAAGGGCTGCACATGCAGCAGAACATGCCGTATAGGGATCAGGATGGGACGAACCAACCACTCTCATAGCCGTCGTAGAACAGTTCTGTTCATGATCGGCATGCAGGATAAACAGTACGTCTATCGCCTTCGCTAGGGCAGGATTGGCATCGAACCTGGGTTCTGCCGTCTTCCACATCATAGAGAGGAAGTTGGAGGCAAACGGCAAAGAATTGTCAGGGTACACAAAAGGCATACCCATGCTGAAACGATATGCAGCCGCAGCCAGTGTAGGCATCTTGGCTATCAGCCTAATTGTCTGCTTATGCCGTGATTCTTCATTAAAAATATCCTTTGCATCAAGATAAAATGTAGACAGCGCAGCTACTGCGGAGACCAACACACCCATTGGGTGGGCATCGTAATGGAACCCTTCCAAAAATCTCTTACGCACGTTTTCATGGATAAATGTATGGTAGGTGATCTCGCGAGTCCATTCTTCCAGTTGTTTCTCCGTAGGCAATTCACCATGCAACAGCAGATATGCCACCTCCAGATAGGTGGATTTCTCTGCAAGTTGCTCAATGGGATACCCCCTATAGCGCAGTATCCCAGCTTCACCATCCAGATAAGTTATAGAACTCTCGCATGAAGCAGTAGACATGAAAGCTGGGTCATAAAACCATATACCCGGTAATAACTTGCGCCAATCATCGGAAGATATACCTCCATTCTCTATCGGGATCTCTATAGAGTCCCCTGACCTGTTATCAGTAATCGTGATGCTCTCGGGCATCTCACTCACCTGCCTTTCTTTTTAGCCATTGAATATTATGATGTTTCATTGTAGCCATGCCTTCATTAACGCTACACATCGTTGTGCGGGTCAAGCAACTCTTCCAGCATAGTTCCATATATAATAATACGCCTTTTGGCCTAATATTGATAGCCCGGGTTTACCCGCATAATACGTACGTACATATACCTCCCTCCTCCATAGGATGCACTCCCGGCTTGCCCCGATAGACCACTAAGTGCCCACTACCAATGTAAATTGCAAGGAAGCAGACACCGCAGACAGGGCAGAAACAGCATCTATCGACACCCGGTAGGTACCGGAGGAACTAACGTGTAGCACATTAAATATAATGCCTGATGAACCACTTGGATCCAGGTAGACATTGCCGGGGGAATATGCTCTGTCGACAGTCATGGAGATTATCTTATTGCTATGACAACTTATACATGTCATGCTACCACCGACTCTCACCCCGGGAATGGGAGTATTCCCCTTGTTCGCTACCACTACCTCCAGGTTGACAGATGAAGAAGGGGGAATGTCTATCATGCCGGGTGACGATGGAGGAAGGGGAGCCGGGTCTATGGAATAATTTGAGATTACAAGCGATGGATCTGCGGCCAATGAACTATCTGCGGCCAGGGCAGCCACAAACGCGTTAAGTCCTGCACTGCTCCATCTGATTACCTGCACTGACCTACGGACAGAAACATGGGAGTAAATACCGCCGGCCGGATGTGTAGTACCGCTACCATTGGCGGATTTAGTGCCGGTGGTTCCGATCGTGCCGGGTGTCGCGGTAGTGCTGGTTGTCCCAGCACTACCGGTGGGTGCAGCCGTACCGGTGCTGTTGGTTCCACTACCGGAAACTGTCTGCCCGGTCCCGGTTAGCGGATGGGAGACAGGAGCAGATATGCCTAGATGCGATGGATTACCGGAAGTTATTGAATGACCACTGCCGGTGATTGGCTGCGAAGCGACCGGTAAAAAAGTAACCACTTGCAGAGTACTCCATACCGACGATTGAAGTCTGGGGTGGCCCGGCGCCCTGGATAGCTGTGATGCACAATCACGCCACAGCCTATCAGAAGAATGAACCAGACTACGTGCCCTACCCAACTGTTCCAATGTCCACGAAGCACTCTGCGGTGAGTTGCCGTACAATCCTCCCAGCAATCCATATACCCCCTTGGTGAACAGCGATACCGCCTTATAACGATCGGTGAGGGAATGGGTACAGGGCTCATTACTTTCTCCCCAAGGATAAGGGGGAACTATATCGGATGCCGACTTCAAGTAACTGTGTGCTGCATCCACCATGCTTGTTATGCGATTGGTCAAAGCTACCCGAGAAAGTCCCTGTGGATGGTAAATAAGGTTCAGAATCTGTGAACCCAAATTATTTGAGTCGCCGGCAATGGGGTTGATCCTGTCTACATAGCTAAGATCTATTGAGCTGGTATATGGACCCGGCTTACCGGAAACCTCGATAAGTCCACCGGCTATCACGCCAATAGCCATTAAAACGAGCAGGCCGACAAAGATTGTACGCTTTCTCTTTCTAATATACCGTACAACCCTTTTACCATGAACACTTCTGCTTCGCAGCTCTCTGGACCAATCCTCCCTCACCTGCTACACCCCGCGTTCAAAACCTTATCTCCCCTCATTTGATACGCCTCCCATCCCTATACTGCCCTGACCTGCCAGCATCCATATCTGCACTGCCCGACCAACCTGTACTTTATTCTCGCGACCATCATCGGCAATACTATACATTATCTCCGGTGCCACCAACGCGAGGTTGAAGAGGTATAGAATAAAAAATCATGTCTTCAAATTACATTCCACCCAATATAGGAGGCCGTCCAGAAGGTGATGGCTCGCGCCAGGCAATCATGCGCAAGCGCCGCAAGAAAAGACGCTTGGTAAGGAGGCTGCTAAGACTGACTACCGCGTTAGTCGTAATCTGCCTTATTCTGGTAGGAACTGCCTATGGATACGTGCAATACAGAAATTCACAGATACACCATATTACGGTAAAGCATCTGACAAAACCCACCCCAGGAGGAGTGGAAAACATCCTGCTAATAGGCAACAACTCCAGGTGCGCCCTGAACGGAAAGCAGAGTCAGGCATTTGGAAGTTGCAGCCAGGTGGGAGGCGCCCGTAGTGACGTGACCATGCTGCTCCATCTTGACCCGGCAAAGCGTTCCGCCTCTATTCTCTCCATTCCCCGTGATCTCTTTCTCCCCATCCCAGGAACGACCAACGAGAACAGGGTAGACGACTCTCTCAACCCAACGAATTCGTCGCAAACCTCCAATCCCTCCCAGCTGGTCAACACCATCGAATCTGATCTGGGTATTCCGATAAGTCACTTTGTCATGCTGAACTTTGACACCTTCCAAAATGTGGTCAATGTACTGGGCGGTGTAAATGTATACTTCCCTACCCCGGTAAAAGACGCTTACTCCGGACTGAATATTACAGCCCCCGGATGTCATCACCTGAACGGAACCCAGGCTCTTGCCCTGGTGAGAGCCCGTCACATGTACTATCTTCAAAATGGGACTTGGCAATACGATGGAACTGGCGACATAGGCAGGATCACCAGGGACCACCAATTCTTACGGATACTTGCATCCGCAGTAGCCAGAGGAGGTCTTGCCAATCTGCCCAGAGACAACGCTTTGATAGGCTCAGTCTTACCTGATTTGACAGTGGATCAGGGATTTGGGCTTACCCAGATGGCCTCACTCGCGCTTACCTTCCACGGGATCAATCCCAACAGCGTTCCTACCAATACCCTACCGGCACTGAACCACTACTACTCCGGCTACCCGGGCTACATATACAATGGAGGCAACTACGGTGACATACTCATGCCATACGAGCCAACCGACCAGCAGGCTATAGATGCTTTTCTGGGACAATCGGATCCACCGGGCACCAACGTAACACCTCAATCAGTAACGGTGGCCGTGCTCAATGGGACTGGCACCTCGGGGCAGGCAGCCCAGACCTCATCACAGCTCCAGTCCATCGGCTACAATGTCGTAGGTACCGGTAACTCCACCCCTGTGGCAAACTTCTCTGAAACGGTAGTCTATTACAAGCCCGGAGAAATCACTGCGGCTCAGAGCGTTATGTCGCATCTCTCCGGAGTGGTGGCAATGAGCCAGGGTTCGACCACCGACGGTTCGGATGTTACTGTAGTCACCGGCTCCGATTTCAGCGTTACAGGTCTTCCATCCACCTCCGGAACCACATCGTCATCGAGTATATCGTCTGCTACAGGCTCATCTGCACCTGCCGCGCCATCGCCTGGCACACCATCCGGAACAGGACCTTCTCATAATTACAACTCAGTTCCAGGATTATCATCAAATTACTCACTGATAGTCTCATCTCACACTCTTCCCTCCTATGATCCTCGCGCATGCCCACCGGGAGCACCTATCACCCCCAGCTGAGCCGAATAACAACTGCCTTCCCACATGCCTATGGGTGCGCTCCCCACCTTTGCATCGGTCACCCCCGGCTGAAAAATGGGCTCTAATCTGTACACTATAATTAAAGCAGATAATCATGCCAAACGACATACGATATGATCCCAACGGTTCGAAACCCCTGGTGGTACAGAAATTTGGAGGTACCTCCGTTGGAGATTCCACGCGCATAAAGGCGGTTGCCGACCATATAGCCAGAACCAGGAGAGCCGGCAACGACGTATTGGTAGTAGTCAGTGCTATGGGAAAGGCAACCGATGACCTGATACGGCTTGCCAACGAAGTCAGCACAGTAAGACCTCCGAGAGAGATGGACATGCTGCTCACCTCCGGCGAAAGAGTCTCTATGGCTTTACTCTGCATGGCATTGGCAGAATTGGGCATAGGCGCAGTATCGTTTACCGGCAGCCAGGCAGGCATCATAACGGACACCACCCATACCAAAGCAACGATACTGGATATAAAGGGCGACCGCCTACGTGATACAATAGAAAAAGGTCAAGTACCGGTTGTGGCAGGATTTCAGGGTGTATCTACGGATCACGATATAACAACACTGGGGCGTGGTGGTTCTGATACTACTGCAGTGGCATTGGCTGCTGCTCTTGGAGCGGATGTATGCGAAATATACACCGATGTACCGGGGGTATTCAGTGCAGATCCAAGAATAGCACCCAATGCCCGCAAGCTGAAAAACCTATCATTTGAAGAAATGCTGGAAATTGCCGCTACCGGAGGACGGGTTCTCGCCCTACGGTCGGTAGAGTTCGCCAGGAATCATGGAGTACCGCTGCAGGTACGCTCCAGCTTTACCTGGGAACCAGGCACTATAATAGACGAGGAGGACCCGTCAATGGAACAACCACTGGTAACAGCAGTAACCCATGATCTATCAGAGGCAAAAGTGACCCTACCGGGAGTGCCTGACAAGCCTGGAATATCTGCAAAACTATTTAGAGCACTCGCCGATCATATGATAAATGTCGACATGATAGTACAGAACAGTTCCCTACACGGCACCACTGACATATCATTCACCGTGCCAGAAGACGATCTCAAGACAAGCATGAAAATTACCAACGATCTGGCCAGGGAGATTGGGGCAAACACCCCCCAATCGGATAGCAACATCGCCAAGGTCTCATTGATCGGCGCCGGCATGAAAAGCCACCCCGGAATATCAGCTACCATGTTTGAGGTTCTCGCAAACGAAGGCATAAACATCGAGATGATATCCACCTCACCAATACGGCTGTCTTGTGTAATAAAACGTGACCAAGCGGAGAGGGCAGTCGCCATACTGCACGAGGCTTTCGATTTGGAGAAAGAACGGTGACAGCGCGCGCACGGCATCCAGTAGTCGATAGGCAAGACAGGAGCACCGGAACCAGCCGGGAAGGAGATAATACCACATGGCTAACGTTGGCATCATAGGAGCCACCGGGCAGGTGGGAGGCATGATGAGGAAGTTGCTGGTAGAGCGCAGCTTTCCTATAGACAACATCAGGTTATTTGCATCCGCTCGATCGGCCGGAACGCACCTGGAATGGCTGGGCAACAAAATCGAGATAGAGGAGGCGGAATCTGCTGATTTTTCCGGCCTTGATATAGCGCTAATGTCCGCCGGAGCCCAAGCGTCAAAACTGCTGGCGCCACGGGTAGCAGCAGCAGGAGCCATCGTAGTAGACAATTCTTCAGCCTGGCGAATGGACCCACTTGTGCCGTTGGTAGTTGCAGGAGTGAATTCGGAAGCACTGAAGAGCATACCAAAAGGTATAGTTGCCAATCCTAACTGCACCACAATGGTAGCTATGCCGGTCCTCGCCCCACTTCACCGCCTGTCTAGTCTTACAGGTATGGTGGCAGTTACATTCCAGGCAGTTTCAGGGGCTGGCTCGGCGGGTGTCAGGGAGCTGAAAGAGCAGCTGGATAGCACTGTCGACAGGTCAAGTGATCTTACCTTTAATGGTCGAGCCTTCGACTTCCCCGAACATAATAAGTTTCCTACAACAATTGCATACAACGTAGTTCCCGTAGCCGGTCAGATAGTAGACGACGGCTCCCTGGAGACCAATGAGGAGAAGAAGCTGCGTGACGAGAGCAGAAAGATTCTGGATATTCCAGATCTCACGGTATCGGTTACCTGTGTGAGAGTACCAGTGTATACGGGGCACAGCTTGGCCATTCACGCAAGCTTCTCAAGAGACATAACCGTAGAGGATGCTGTTGCGACACTCGGAAAAGCTCCGGAAGTCAAAATGGTGGATATACCTACTCCCCTTGACGCAGCGGGAGGAGATGAGACTCTGGTAGGCAGGATAAGGAGAGACCCTATCATGAATAATGGGTTGGCGTTTTTTCTATCGGGAGACAATCTGCGCAAGGGGGCGGCATTAAACGCAATACAGATAGCAGAATCACTGGTACGTTGAGTAGGTAAAGAATTATTCGCCCTGAAGGCTCTCAGCCTGATAAGTATCTGTATGGGACATTGACTCTACTCTCCTACCCAGATTCACTGCATGATCCCCAAAACGCTCGTAAAACCTGGCAACCAGGGCAGCTTCAATCGCAATAGGTAACGGCATGGATCCGCTGGCTATCTCGGCGGTAAGCGTTACGTGCAACTCATCCATTTCGTCATCAAGATCTTCCACCATATCAGCACCGAGAGGGTTCCTGTCAGCAAAGGCATCTGTAGCCAGTCTCCACATCTCGCATGCAACCTCCCCCATTCTCTCCACCAGTCCCCTGGCTCTATGGGATAGCTCCAAACCCAGTCCCCGTATGGCACGGCGGGCAATGTGCTCGGCAAGATCACCGCTACGCTCTATTTCAGGGAGCATCCTCAGCAGTGCTACCAAGTAGCGTAGATCCTCCTGATGCAAGTCGTCCATGCCAAGACGCCTATAGACCAGTTGCTCTACCTCCCTGTAAAGTTCATCCACCTCTTCATCGTGATCTGCAAGATGTCTGGCAGCTTCCCTGTCCCCCGCGAGCAACGAGTGTGTTGCGCCTGCCAAACCTTCACCGACCAACGCAAATAGACGAACTACGATACGCTCAATGGGCATATTGCTAATATCTACCGTAGCGCCCAAAGGCTCTACCTGCACGATAGGATCTTCCCCACCGGGGCTAAAGCCCGAAGACTGCGCTCCCATCTCGGTCACAGGCGGTTCTCCAGCTTCTGAATCAAGTCCCTCAATTCCAGGGCGCAATCCACATATACCTGCATCTCCCTACCAAGACGATCTGCGCCATCAGGAATAATGGCATCTGCCGGATCGGCCACTTCCGGCTGCATATCCAAATCCACACTGTCCAGATGTAGGCTGGAGACCCTGTCGCCCAATGGCTCCATACCAGGGGGTAGTTCTTCTGCAAGCCACCCGAGAGTAGCAACTTTCCGTGCAACATCAGGAAAATGCCGACGCACATAACGCACGTGCCCTCTTTCCATGGCTACCACCAGGTCAGCCGCAGCTGCGTCATCGGCCGTGAGCTCACGCGAACGATGATGAAATGGGACCGGCATCTCCATGTACTCCAAAGCGTGCCTAGTACGCATACTGAGAGGTTGGCCTTCGACGGCCAGCGTCCCTGCAGACGAAACAGTAATATCCTGCCTCATAGCAGAGAGGAGTACCTCGGCCATAACTGACCTGGCGGCGTTACCGGTACAGAGCATGAGTATCGTAGGCTTAGCGGGTATTCCCAAGGGATCCATCATGGCCTGGACATCATGGTCTGGTCTGGGGGCTCTGCGTAAGAGATGGATCACGCACCACAGTACTTCCGAGCACATCATCAATACGCCGGGAAGTGTCCTCATTTATTGACTTATCTACCGCCTTGACGTTCTCCTCCAGTTGCTCCGGACGGGTAGCCCCCACGATCGCCGCAGAGATACCAGGACGTGACAACACCCAAGCCAACGCCATCTGAGCCATGGTCATTCCGGCATCAGAGGCAATGGGAGCCAAGCGAGAAACAGCTTCGAGCACCTCATTATTCAAATACCTGCCTATAAAGGCTTGGCCATCGCTATCGGTAGCTCTAGATCCTGCCGGAGGTGGTTCTCCGGGACGATATTTTCCTGTAAGTATCCCCTGTGCAAGCGGTGACCAAACGATCTGACCTATACCTTCATCCAGGCAGAGCGGAATAACCTCTTTCTCTATAATCCTCCACAGCATGGAATACTGAGGCTGGTTGGATACAATCTTGTGCAGTCCCAGCTCCCTGGCAATGCTATTCGCCTCCTTGATCTCGCCTGCCTTCCATTCCGATACACCCAGATAAATCACCTTTCCCTGCCGCACAAGATGGTCAAAAGCCATCATGACCTCTTCAGGTGGTGTCTCGTAATCGTATCGATGCGCTTGGTAGAGATCAAGGTAATCGGTACCGAGCCTCTTGAGCGATGCATTGCAGGATTCAATGATATGCTTGGCTGAAAGTCCCCTGTCGTTAGGACCGCTTCCAGTGGGCCAGTATACCTTGGAGCAGAGTACGATTGATTCCCGCCGTACCCCTTTCAACGCGTTACCAAGTACAGTTTCTGCCCTGGTGCCTGCATAGACATCTGCTGTGTCGAATGTAGTGATACCAAGATCCAGTGCTTTGTGTACACAGGCTATCGCCATCTCCTCATCTATCTGTGCCCCATGAGTAAGCCAATTACCGTATGCAAGTGCAGAAACCATAAGTCCGCTGCTGCCCAGATGTGTATACCTCATAAAACCCCAGTATAGTATGACCCTGTGCTACGTAGTGTCGATATTTGGTGATTTCACTGGCCCATGAACCGTGCTGGGTCATTCCACGGTCGCTCAACTTCGCTGTGCTGCCGGCCTATTTCCCGCGCCGCCCCCTGCCACGCCGCCATCCAAATATGCCCTTTCCCCTTACTCCGCTGACGCCACCTTCGACACCCCTAATCGACTGAGAGCGGAATCCACGATCTGGACTGTCCCCACGCTCTTCCTCCACTTCAGTAATTATCTCCGGAGCAGCTTCATCCAGGATATCCTCGGCTTCTTCAAGCAACTTTAGCTCATCCTGATCGGCAACCGGTTCTTCCTCTACCTGACTGGCAGCTAAGCTCCCCCGTTCAAAGGTAAGATCCACCAGACGCCTGACATAGGAACCACAGTCGTCAGGACAGCGCCAGGGCGCCTCCGGAGCCAGCTCCAGCTCGCAAAACCTGGCTACCTCTCCATCGGAGTATGTTCGGCTCTGGAAATGTTCACAGTCCTCTCTCATTGGCATAGCTCATCACCCTACCGCTCCTTCCATCTGCATCTCAATCAACCTGCTCCACTCTACGGCATATTCCATCGGCAGGGTACGCGTGATCGGTTCAATAAAGCCGTTTACGATCATTCCCATCGCCTGGCTGTCTGAAAGCCCCCTACTCATCAGATAAAACAACTGGTCATCATTGACCTTGGATACGGTAGCCTCATGTGCAATCTGAGCATCCTGCTCGTAGAGCTCCATGTATGGCTTGGTCTCCGACACCGACTGCTCGTCAAGTATTAGTGCATCACAGCGAACAAAGCTCTTCGCATTATGAGCGTCCTCGTCCACATGTACCAGCCCCCTGTAGGTAGATATACCGCCGTCTTTTGAAATCGACTTAGAAACAATCGTAGAAGTAGTCTCGGGCGCTGCATGGATCATCTTGCCTCCGGCATCCTGGTGCTGCCCTGCACCGGCATAGGCAACCGACAATACTTCGCCGGATGCCTTGGGGCCTACCAGGTAGACAGAGGGGTACTTCATGGTAAGGCGAGATCCTATGTTGCCGTCAATCCATTCCACACGAGCCTCAGCTTCCGCTCTAGCGCGCTTAGTCACCAAATTGTACACGTTGGCCGACCAATTCTGTATCGTAGTATAGGTGATCCTGGACCCCTCGAGAGCTACCAACTCCACCACAGCGGAGTGCAGGGAATCGGTAGAATACACTGGAGCAGAACATCCCTCCACATAATGCACCTGAGCACCCTGATCAGCAATGATAAGAGTGCGCTCAAACTGCCCCATGTTCTCAGCATTTATGCGGAAGTATGCCTGCAGGGGCATATCTACTTTGACTCCAGGTGGCACGTAAATAAACGACCCACCTGACCAGACTGCAGAATTGAGAGCGGCAAACTTATTGTCGTTTGGTGGTATGATCGTACCAAACCATTTTCTCACAAGATCAGGGTACTCTCTTACGGCCGTATCCATGTCGCAAAAGATGACACCCTGCGATCCAAGTTCCATTCTGTTGCGATGGAATACCACTTCAGATTCATACTGTGCGGTAACTCCTGCCAGATACTTTCTCTCCGCCTGGGGAATACCCAACCGCTCATATGTCGACTTAATGGCGGCCGGCAGATCATCCCATGAATCCACCTGGGATTCGGTCGGCTTTATGTAGTAGTAGATATCGTTAAAGTCCAAATCGGGCATGTTTACAGCGAACCAGGGGGCCATGGGCTTGGCAAAAAACTTATCCAGCGCCTTCAGCCGGAACTTAAGCATCCACTCGGGTTCCCGCTTCATTGCAGACATCTCTCTCACTACCTCTTCAGATATGCCCTTCTTGGGTTTGAATACATAGTCCTCCTGGTCTGCCCATCCAAGCTCATATTTCCCCAGATCCAAATCTACTGTCATGTTATACTCCTTTTCGGCTACCTTCTAGGTGGCTTTCCCTGCAACACTGCTCTCAATGGCCAGATGACCTTAATGGCCAACCATCCTTAATATTTTAGTCAATTACTATAATAATAGATTAGCCTGGAAGTCATGCGCCGTCGCCAAATGATCTGTTCTATAATTTGACCGGAGCTTTGCGAGCGCAAGTGTGGCCTCAGCCCCCGTGGAAACGATATCAGAAGCGTCTACTGATACCAACCAGCCACGTCTACGATAACGTTAGCAGCGGCAAGGGAATAGACCTCCACCTGCCCCTGTGCATTTAGCCTGCAGGTCACCATGTCCGAAGTGGCAACTCCCTTTTTGTAACTGACGTTGGAAGTTGCCGGCTGAAGGGTACCGGCAGGCCACACAGTAAGATAACCATTGTTATCCGCTCCCGCCACAGTAACGTTCATTACCACCACACCCGCATCAGCGGTAATCAACCCTCCGGCTACACCAGTGACTTGGATGGTCAATGGTGCAGCCGGGATAACCTGTGTACCGGAGTTGGCACATTGACCGATCACCCCCTCACTTACATCGCCCACCCCGCCTATAGAGGCGATGCTGCGTGTATCGCATATCCGTACCGGAGCGCTCGGTGTAAATGCCATGGAACCGGAAATACCGGTAGATGAACCTGAAAACCAGCCGTTGACATCCACTACCACATCTACGGTCGATTCCGAACCGTTGTATATATCCACCTGGCCACCCTGTCCCACCGGTACGATCACCCCATCAGCAGAGGCTGGTCCACTATGAAAATTCACATTTGAAGTAATCTGTTTCTGCGCACCATCAGGCCACACAGTCAGGTAGCCGCTACTCTGCGGTGACGCAGCCGTGACAACCAGACTGACTGCCATGGCGGTCACGGGAACCTGATCGACCCCTGCAACCACAATTTTGACCGTAGCGCCACCCTGAAGCGGTTGCAGACCTGCATTCGCACTGGGAATGCCCTCAGACAAGCAATAAGAAGGCGGTGGACTTGCCGAGCACCTGGTATCGGCGATACGCACCGGATCAGGCAACGATGACAGATAGCCGCCTGCAACATTAGATCCAGAATCAGGTGCGTAGTAACCTTCTACATCTACGATTACATTGACATGGGCTGACGACGCGAGAATATCGACCTGCCCTCCGGAGCCAATGGCCACAGTCACCAGATTGGGTACAGCTTCACCTGGTGCATAGTTGAGAGTCGAAGCCGTGGGAGCTGAAGTTCCCGCCGGATAGACAGACAGATAACCATTCTGTGAGTTCGCTGCCGCTACCGCTGTCACGGTAGCCACGATAGCTTGAGCATTGCCTGGCACCGAATCACCAGACACGCCGGTACCGGAGACTTGGACGGTAATATATCCGCCGGCTGCCGGTGTGCTGAGTGAGGCGTTGGCAGCGGGAAGATTCTCCTGCGAGCAGTAGGCTGGTTTGGGTGTAACTGAACACCTGGTATCCACTATACGGTAGGGACTTAACGGCGTATAGGGCATACTGTTATTGATGTACACGAATCCACTGGAATTGCTCTCGCCATTGGAGGTATCAACACTTACCTGCACCACACCGGGAGATGTTGTAGAAGGTATGGTAACTGCGATCGAGGTAGCCGAGTTAACTGTCACCGCTGCACCTGTTAACTCCTGCGAACCGAATGAGACTGTAGCCCCAGAAGAAAAGTTGAGCCCGTTAATGTATGCCGTACCGCCACCACTTACCGGTGATGAGTCGGGAGTAATTGAAGTTATCGCCGGCATAGTAGATGCGTTGCTCAAGATGATGTACTGAGTATTGGTCGTTCCAAGCGCAGTACAATCGACTGCCGATACACACGACAAAGCCTGCAAGGAGTTTACACCCTGAGGTAGAGTCTCGGTTGTCCACTGTCCTGCAGCATAGGTAAGAGCCTCGGGAGTAGCGCTACCAGTCTGAGTTCCCTGAGTAGCTCCCGACAACATACACGAGATGGCAGGTTGCACATTTGAATCTGTACACGACACGGCATACAACGATCCGACGGAGGAGGGTACGGTAATTGATGTCCATGTGGCGCCGTTGAAGCTGGCGGCAATGGTGCTCATGGCAAAAGTCGTTGCATTCAAATTAATCCCTATCGCCATGCAAAAGGTAACAGACGCACATGATACGTCCATCGGCTGTCCGCTTGAGCTTGGAAATGTCTGCTGTACCCATGAAGAGCCATTGAACAAGAGCGATAGCGAAACAATAGCCGATGATGACGTATTGAAATTAAGATTGTATCCGACCGCCATACAGAAGCCGGCAGACACGCATGATAAACCCGTCAATTGGCCATTGGGGGCAGGCAGTTTACTTGTTGCCCAGGAATTACCATTCCATACCAGAGCCACCGGAGTATAAGAAGGAAAACCATTCGGACTTGACGATTGATACCCTACTACAATGCAAAACGTGCCAGAGATGCAGGATACTGCAGTTAGATCGCCGGTCGCCAGCGGCAACGAGTGGGCAGTCCAGGCGGATCCATCATAAGATGCAGACACCGGCGATTTGCTGCCCGTCGACTGGTTCGTTACCGTCCCCACCGCCATACAAAAAGTGGCGGACGCACACGATATATGGCTCAAACCGGCGGGTAACGATGCCGGGTAACCAAGCGTCCAACTGGTGCCGTTATAGACACTATCCATGGTATCCTGGCCACCAGTAGCAGCGGTTTCATAATCCCCTATAGCAACACACGCAATCGCAGATGAGCAGGAGATGCCGCTAAAGCCAGACGGAAGGAGTGGCAGACTATCAAGGGTACGCGTGCCACTGCTATAAGATACTATAACCCCACTGGATCCGGACTGATCGCTGCCTACCGCCAGGCAATTCGACGAAGAGGTACACGCCACGCCATCAAGGTACCCCACCTGCGGTGGAAGGGTATCGTTGGTCCACGACGCAGCGTTCATCACCAGCATAATGGGAGTAGAACTTTGAGTGTTGGCATTTTGATTTGCACCCACTGCTATGCAAAAAGTTGCGGATGCACATGATATGGAGATTATTTGACCTGCAACCGAGGGAATATTGTCGTCACTCCAAGAAGTCCCATTATAGGAAACCACGACCGCAGTAGAGGTATTGTTATCGTAGGCTGCCAGTATGCAATTGCTGGTTGAGAGGCATGCCATACCAAGGACTTCCCCTACCGTAGGCGGAAGTGTCTGCGTAATCCAGCCGGTACCATTGTACAATATAAGGACTGGTGAAGAATTACCTGTACTGGCATTCTGATCTGCCGCCGAGACCATACAAAAGCTTGAAGATACACATGTAACGGCATCAGGAGCATTTGCAGCAGAGGGAACCGTGATCTGTTTCCAGCCTGTATCATTCCATATAACGTCTATTGCAGTATAAACTCCTGTGGTAGCATTCTGGTTGTAGCCCACTGCCATGCAAAAGGTGACAGATGTGCATGAAACACCTCCTAGTTCACCCTGCGTCACTGCCACTGCATCCTCCGTCCAAGAAGTTCCATTCCAGGAAAGTATCAGTGGAATCAACGTCGCAGAATCGGCATTCTCTATTGCACCCACTGCCATGCAGAAGGTGACCGACGTGCATGAAATAGCGCTCAGGGCGCCTGATATGTTGGGCACCTGAACATCCTGCCAGCTGGTACCCCCATCGGTTGTGGAATATATCGCTATACCTACACTGCTTCCATCCTGGGCAGCACCGACAGCAAAACAAATGCTCGTAGTAGGACATGCAATATCATAGAACCCGGCAACAGGAGCTGAATACCCGGCTCGTATGCTCCATGACGGAGATGAGGGAGAAGATGAAGCAGGCTCAGCTGCCTGAGTGCTCGCAACTGCCGAATAATGCGATAACCCTGCAGGTGCTGCAACATAAGCTGCTACAACCCATACTGCCGACATCGCCAGTAATCGGGCAATTGGGATACGTGCGCTCCCATGACTTTTGATCACTCGACGCAACCCCCTACACATCGCACGGGGAAAGTATTTTATCATGCGCACCAACTCCCTCGTCAGTTATTCGGCTAGGTAAATTTTAACATGGATTTAAGACAGCCACAAATAAAACGGCTTGCGCCCAGAGATCAGTTGTACTCGGCGATCAATCGTGCCCGGTAATAAATGATGGTTAGCTGTTATCAGATACCAGTGCGCTCTGTAGTGAAGAGCGCCTCCAGTAACCTGATGCACCTCCAGACTTCTCCCACAGGGCAAGGTCAGCTATACTCATGGTCTTATCCGATGACTTGCACATGTCATACACCGTTAATGCCGCTATTGCACATGCCGTCATAGCTTCCATCTCTACTCCGGTACGATCAACAGCCTCAACCCTCGCCTCTACCTCTACATATTCATCCCCGATTGAAAAATCAATCTGGACAGCACCCACAAGCAATGGGTGACAGAGAGGGAATAGTTCGGAAGCTCGCTTGGCAGCCTGGATACCTGCTACCCTGGCGGTTGCAAGTACATCACCCTTGGTCATTGCATTGGTAGCTACAAGAGATGTGGTCTCCGGGAGCATCATTACCTTGCATCTGGCGAGGGCGCGCCTATTGCTGATCTCTTTAGGTCCTCTATCCACCATCTGTGCCCTACCGAGAGGGTCAAGTGGAGTAAGTGATCGTCCTGGCATATATCCAGTATAGCCGGTAGTAGCTGTATGCTGCCAAATTCACACCGGATCTGTTGACAACTGTAAGTGACAGGCACATGCAACTATTCTCATCTCTTATTGCCTTACTACGCATGCCACTCTTATATTGATTTTTCCCGGCATCGCTATAGGACACGATTCTCCATGTACATCATTTAATAACGCTACTCCTACAATTCCGGAGGATCTGTAATGGCATGGAGCTCCTGCACCATAAGTTGGCTGTGGAGGCGCTTACCGTCCCTAGTGCGCTCCCCGGGTACGGGGGGGTTGTTGCCCTCTTTCCGGAATCCCATAGCCTCGAAATAGGCAATTGCCCTATGATTTTCTGCCAAGGTACCCAAATGGCAACCGGGTACTTTCATATACCTTAATCTATCCAACCATATTTTCATAAGAGCAGAGCCGACTCCGCGGCCAACAGTTTCGGGTAAGAGATCAATATGCAGATGAGCGGGCCAACGTGGGTCACGTTCCAGCTTCCGGTCTGATAGACCTATTTTGCCGGTTATAGCATCGGTAACTATATCCCATGCGGATCGCCAGACAAATCCAGCCGTTCCCGGCATGAATGCTATGCCTCTTGTAAAGACATGCCGGATGATCACCTTTTCCGGGGTGGGAGCACGCCTGGAATCTACGCATCCGAGCAGGTAGCCGACTACTTCACCATCCCTGTTCTCGACCACCAACGCTGATTCTGGTTCCTTGTCTGTATAGTAACCGGTAAACGTATCAGCTATACTCCTGGCATCCTTCCACTGCCAGTCTATGGGCTCTCCCATATAGCCGGTAACATAGCAGATATATCTTACTGCGGAACGGTCCTTCGTCTCGTACGGCCTGACAAGCAAATCGCCTACCCTTACTACATCATCCGGTGCGTCCATTGCTCTACCTCCAGACAGCTACGCAACAAGCTACTAAAAACGACTCCCAATAAGATTATACCCTGCTTGGGCAAGCACCGTCAGTTTTTGAATGCCTAGGTCTTCCCTAAAATAGTCTTGCCGGAACTTGCGGTTGGTCTTTATTCCAACCGACATCAAGCTCCAATCACCAGGATGCAACACTGTGCTTAATCGACACATTAAACTGGGAGCGGTGCCCCAGTCGGCCAGGCTCCAACCTTCGGCTGTCAGGTCTTGAACTGAAGGTCTGCATAACGTAACAATAACTCATGTACTTCTCCTCGGGTGTCGATAGCTCCCGCCATACCATAGATTGGCGTCATTACCCCCAAAGTTCCGGGAGAACGTCTCACCTCCTCTACGGATTCCGCCAAATCTTTTATGAATCTTTCCGCCACACCCTCCATAGTATGTCGTAGAGTAATACATATATGTACGGCCGGTGGATTCTGTAATCCATTAAGGCTCCATCCTCGCCTTGTCATCGCATCGGCAACAGCATAAATATCCATTTCAGGGGAGGTGAAGGAAATTACCCAAAGCGGATCACCCAAAATGTTTATACTATCTATATGCGATATACCTTCTTTGATCTGATCGGCCGTACGCAGGATGGACTCAGTGGCCTTCAAGTATCCGTCTTCACCAAAGGCAACCATTGCAGCCCAGCACTCAGCCGAAAGTGCACCAGGTCTACTCCCGGCAAAGGTGGGTGAATAATAGAGACCGCCCATCCAGTCTGTCGTGGTGTACATCTGGTATCTACGAAGTAGGGCATCTCTGTACAAAATGACCGAGCTACCCTTTGCTGCATAGCCAAACTTATGCGTATCTGCTGAGAGGGAGGTCACTCCAGGCAGGCTAAAGTCCGCAGGAGGTACCGGGCGCCCCAGGCGCCGCGCAAACGGAACTATGAAGCCTCCCAAACATGAATCTACGTGTAGACCAACCTCCCGTTCCAATGCCACATCAGACAGTTCTTCAATAGGATCGATAATACCGTGCGGAAAGGATGGAGCAGAACCTACTATTACTGCCGTCCTGTCGGTGATCGCATTTTTCAGGGCTTCTACGTCCACCTGCCAATTATCATCCAGTCCCACTTGGATCAATTCCATATCGAAGCACTGAGCGGCTTTTTCGAATGCGGCATGAGCGCTGGCAGGTGCAACTATCTGTGGTTCGGCAATGCCTTTTTCCGTACGTGCCCAATCACGGTATGCCCTCATGGCCAGCATGATGCTCTCGGTTCCACCGGAAGATACGGTACCACAGACACTGCTGACTCCATCCTCCCCACCTCCAAATAAAGATGCAGTCATGGCGACTATCTCAGCTTCGTACTTGATAGCACTTGGCCAGATGTCAGGATGAAGGGGGTTGGCCTGAGAGTTTACCGAATAGACTTCGTCCAAAAAGTCTATATGGGAGTCATCACCGTTATATACCGCACCGGAAACATACCCGTCATGCCACTTCGCTCGTTCGCAGGCAGCCAGCTCATTCATCTCGGCCAGTATGTCTTCATGATCCCTGCCCTTTTCTGGCAACTTGCGATATATATGGTGAGAATCCCTGTACGGGCGCAATTCAGATTCCAGCACTTCCATGATGAAATCAAATTCTTCTTCAAGCATTTAGCCTCCTGTAAATACCGTGGTTCTTCCTGTAAATCTCAATATAGCTCCTATAGCGAGATTCATAAATAGGCGCAAGGTCTGGATCGGGTATCACTCTGGTACCTGTTGACACCATATCATGTATATCACCAGGTTGTATCCTGTCTATGGCCAACCATGCCAACAATCCTGCGCCACGGACATTTGCCAATACAGGATCACTTACAGGTATTATATCGCGTTGTAGTACATCAGCATGAATACGTGCCCAAAATGCCGATTGGGCGCCGCCTCCGATAAATGCCAGCCTTTTGCACCTGCGTCCTGTAAACGACTCTACTGCATCCAGAAGCCACTTGGAATTGAATGCGACACCCTCATATATCGAACGGATCAGCTCGTTCTGAGAGGTGGATAAGGATAGGTTGTGCAATCCTGCCCTAAGCGTGTGGTCGTCAACGGGTGAGCGTTCACCGTTCAGCCACGGCGTAAATATCACGCCTCCCGACCCGGGAGGAGCCGCCGATGCCGCCCGCTCCATGGCCGTATACAGAGCACTTGGAGTACGTTCTTCGGTTCTGGAATACGTTGGCGCCCTTGTGGCAGGTGTCCCGGGTTTCATTGTGCCGGGTTCCTCTATACCGGACGAGTCTATGCCTTGTGCATTGCCTGGATCTGCCCCTGTAACTGTAAGGGCTTCAGCAACTGTAGGGTTACCGGTAACAACGTTTCCCGTATCGCTACCCTCTATGCCGGCAAGCAGCGTAAAAATAGCAAAATCCAGGCACGCCCCAGCCGTCTCGTGCTCATCGGCCACTAGGTAGCGACCCGGCATTGCAGAAGGTATAGAGGCAATATTATGCAATACGCTGGTCTTTTTGAATGGCACGTGGCAGGATATCCACGAAGAGGTTCCAATATAGAGGTGCATATCAAAGTCATCTACCGCTCCGGATCCGATTACAGCAGAATGCACGTCTCCCGATCCCGCTACAACAGGCACTCCCACAGGAAGCCCCATATCGGAGGCTGCCTGATCACCCAGGTAACCCATGATTGATCCCGTGGCAACCAACTCTGGGAGTTTGGCAGGGTTGATTCCTGCAATATCCAGCAGCCTCTTACTGTATTTGACATTGTGTATATCACGGTTGTCGGTTACCCAATGCAGGCAGATAGAGTCATACGATGCCCGTGCAAGTCCGGTAAGTTTCATCCCGATCCAATCGACAGGTTCCAGGAATTTGTAAGTTGCCTCGTACAACTCCGGCTCATTGTTCTTGACCCACAATATGTGTGCAATCGGGTCCTTGCCTGACCTACCGGGAGCACCCCCGGCCAACCTTATCCAGCTTAGAATCTTGGATGTCTGGTATCCCATTATCTCCGGAAATCCACCAATCTGGCGCTCTATATCATTTGCGCCCCGCGAATCCATCCATATAATGGCAGGGCGTAGCGGGGTACCCCTATAATCCACCGCAACAGTCCCAGACCATTGTGCGGTACAGCCAATAGCTGCAATATTGGAGGGGGCGATATTGGATACATCCATGACTTCCCGGGTCGCTGCGGAGATTGCCATCCACCACTGCCCGGGATCCTGCTCTGCCCCTCCACCGGCAATAAATGCAGTCTCTATCGCCCTGTGTGCAACTGCAACAATTGCGCCCGAAGACGACAGGATGGCCACCTTAGGCCCTCCCGTCCCGAGGTCTATGGCAAGTACATATTGTTTTTGATCCAACTCTGATTTTGCGATAAAAACATATTAGCTCAAGTACTCACTGTCCGCGAAAGCTGCTATCCGACTAGTATTGACATATTTATATAGGTGTATGGGTATATGGGATCTATGATATAATTACCCATATGAAAACAACAGTAGAGATAAATGACGAACTTCTTAACGACGCAAAGCGGTTGGCATCAGAAGAACACAGCACTCTACGACAGCTGATAGAAGCTGGGCTCAGAAACGAGTTGAACCAACGAAGACAAAAAAATATTCAACCGTACCACATGAGAGATGCAAGCGTGGGTGGTAGGGGCATTCGTCTGGATTTTGCGGGTCGGAGTTGGGAAACTATTCGAGCTGCCATATACGAAGGCCAAGGCGAGTGATCGCTGTCGACACAAACATTCTTGTATATGCTCACCGTAGCGATACCGAAATGCACAACGCTGCCGCCCAAACACTCCGCCAGCTGGCCGAGAGTCCCAATAATTGGGCTATCCCCTGGCCATGCATACATGAGTTTATAGCAATTGTTACGCATCCAAGAATTTTCGATCCGCCAAGCACGCCAGATGAGGCCATTAACCAGGTGGAAGCATGGATGGAATCACCAAGCCTTGTTATGCTGTCTGAAACTGCGAGCTACTGGAAAAAGCTGTGCCACCTTATACAGGCCAGTCGTCTGGTCGGCCCCCTCGTACACGATGCGAGAATAATGGCACTCTGTCAGGTGCATGGTACGACAACGCTCTGGACCGCGGATCGCGACTTCAGCCGCTTCCCTGGTGTTGTAACAATAACAAATCCGCTGCTTACGTAGTTTGCAATATTGATCAGCAGGTATTAAATTCTACTATATGGTAGAAGAAAGCAGGCAGGCTGGAAGTAAGACACGACCAATATGGCAAAGTGTCGCCATCCCTGTCGAGCATGGTGGCTGGGGATTAACCGGTGAAGCAATACTGCTCGGTCTACTGGTTCGACCAAGTGTAGCAGGAGTCGTGATAGGAGTTGCCGCAGTAATTGCATTCTTGGCTCGCACACCGCTTAAATTAGCCTTGGTGGATCGTAGGCGACATCGTAGGCTGGAACGATCCGTACTTGCCGAGAGGATAGCCGGAGCTGAACTGGCACTCTTGGCGGTCATGATATCGATCGCCATATTGTACGCTCACGGTGACTGGTGGGCACCTATTGTAGGTGCCGTCCCATTCTTCATTATTGAACTATCCTATGACATACGCAGCAGGGGTCGCAGGCTAATACCGGAAATGAGCGGGGCATTTGGCATGGGAGCAGTTGCAGCCTCTATCGCTATTAGTGGCGGCGAAGTAACCCAAATAGCTCTTGGCCTATGGGTAATATTGGGGGCGCGAGCAATAGCATCCGTACCGTTTGCAAGAACCCAGGTTCGCAGAATGAAAAACCAATCAGACAATCGAATAGTAGCCGACATCCTGCAGCCGGTAGCCGTAGTAGTATCACTGGTCGGATGGGCGCTTGGTTGTATTCCATGGCTCGGTGTCATAGCATTAGTAATCCTGGGAACATGGAACCTAGTGGCAATGCGCCGCCCCGTACAAAGCGCCAAACAGGTAGGGCTTTTACAATCTATTGCTGGCCTGATCTTAGTTGCAATGACGGCTATTGGCGTACACATAATGTAGCTACACACGATCGACAACCAGCAAACGACCTGGACACCACGACCGGTCGAGGCCATCTGGCACTGAAAGCAGGCCTGCTACCTATTACCACCCGGTGCAGGACATGACGCTCGCCATGGCTCGGCAGAATTCTCCCCAACGGGAAAGCGATACCTCGCCTGCCTGTCGAAGCAGCACGCTTACTGGAACAAGCTGGATGTTATCGAGGTTGGCAACGCTGCCGTCACAAACACCCTCGGCAGGCCCCAAGCTAACTTCGGTTGCCAACCCCCTGACTATCGTGGTGATTGGTGCTACCAGTACCCGCTGAAGGCGTGGTGCCACACGCCCGCGCGTCATTATCACAACAGGCCGAATCTTGTCTATGTCTGCCCACCAAACCTGTCCGTGGGCGAGAGTTCCGCTCACCGCGCATGCCGACGGCGAGCAGCGGCCAACCTCTTCACGTCTACAGGCACTTCACCGCTGTACGGCAGCACTGGACCCGACGGAGCCTCCCATGACAGGTCGGGGTCATCGTGATAAGGCATAGCCTCAAGTGCCGCTTGTTCCCGATCTGCTTCAAGGGTATCTAGCAGTAAAGCAAGCGCCCTGTCAATGAGCCTGGCGTCCCTGCCACCGGCCAAGCGACGGCATGCCTCCAAACGCTCCCCATCAACAGTAGTAGATATTCGCACACGTGTCATGGTAATAATTATAGCATAATAAATTGCATAAAATTTACTTGCCTTGGTAAGGCATAATTGCAGCCAGTTTCTTGCTCAAAAATCAGCTATTTAGGTAGGCGAGGTAGGCGGAGCGGCTAACAAGGGTTTCTAGCCGGTCAACTTATGCATGCCTGCTTCTACCCAAAATAACCGCCTAAGGTCAAGCAGGGATAAAGACTCGATGGATACTCACGGCAGGCTGAAAGCAGGCCACTTCGCAGACGATACAAGTCAGGGGATAGATAGAAGCGACTGGTAGGCTGCGTATGCGCTTTTTACCACATTTACATTTGCCTGATAGCCAACCTGGGAAGAGAGCATGTCCACCATCTGCCCGCCAAGACTTACCGATGGATAGCTGACCATGCCCTGCGTATTGGCTATAGGGTTGCCGGGTTCATATGCGGTTATACCGGTAGAACTACCCAGAGCTATCCCGGCAACTGCCACTCCCCTTCCCTGCGTAGCACCACCCGGAGCGGCAGGTATGGTAGCCAACACCGGCTCCTGCGTCCTGTAGGTAGGCTGCCCCCCTGGAACTGCGTCATTTGAATTGGCTATATTCCCGGCAGCCGTGTCCAGCCAGGTCGACATTGCGTTGATGCCCGAGCCCGCGGCCAATATTGCTCCCATACTCATACTTTATCTTGTCGGCATAATAGCTCAAAACTTTAATTTTTGCGTCCAATGCTAAAGTTTTAGCTGAGTTTGACCGATATAAGGGGACGTGAGTGCTAGTGCTATAAATCCATTGACCCCAAATCAATTGAATCTTCAGACCGCCGCCTCCCTGCTTGATACAGGATCACCGGCACAACAACCTGGATTGGCGCTCTCGGTAGATTCAGCGCAGTACTCGTCGGTTCTACCACAATCTACTACATCTAATCCCCTACAACCACCCTCCTGGATAATGCAGGTAGACGGTGGCGCATTTGGCATAAAATCGCAAAACGTTGCATTAGACGCACTGCTGGCCGATGCCAACCAGTACAATGTAAACACCTATCTCTAAATAATTTGATGCCCTGCCGTCATGACCCTTGCGGCAGGCGCCACCCCGCAGCAACGGCTTCCGGCCATCTGTCTATCGCTGGGCAATTCACATCATGATAGCTGCCATGAAGAAAACGGCTGGCTTCGTACATCACCACCGGGGAGTAAGCCATCTCGGTATGAGAGAGAAGCAATGGACAGCCCTGGACTGCACGAGGAGCAGCCACCTTACCGAACGTAGCCAGATCATATGATGATTCGATTGCAAATACTTTAATATCATTCGGGAGTGCCGTACTGAATAATCGCTGTGCCTGACCCCTGGCCTCCATGGGTACAAGGAGATGGTCACGCGACCGCACCGTACCAAACTTAATGGATCGGCCAAATCGGGTAATAGTCCTCAATCCGAGTGATCCCACTATACCGGACCCCGACTGACCTGTTACATAGCCTATGGAATGAGATACCGGGGCCAATAAAATAAGCTCTCTTACGGGACTATTCTTCCATCCACTTAGAGCATCCCAGGCTATCCATGCCCCAGAGGAGTGGGCAACTACCGTAACCGGAGAGTGCAATCTACCGACCTCCTGCCTGAAGTAATAGACCGACCGTCCAATGGGCTGTGTCGTCTGGTTTTGCGTGTAATACTTACCGGATGTAATAGGGCACTTGGCATCACCTTGAGCCGCGCCATTACCGGTACCGGCATAGGAATAGTAAACGGCCTGCAAACAACTATACCCAATCGACTGAGGACGTAAATCAAAAATTGCCCCGTAGCCGCTACTTGTGTCAATACCTCCAACTAGGAATAACGTGCCTCTCAGCCGAGATGGGCTGTGGGACGGCTGGGGAGAGTTGATCGGTACATACAGGCCTACAATCACCAGTACTGCCACCAGAGTCAAGCCGAGCAGACGCTTGACGGCCACTCCCGAATGCCTCGAAGAGAGGTAACGCGCCGCATAGACACTTAGTATACCTGATACTATCACTCCAAGATATACTCCCGTACTGCCGGCAGCCGCCGAGCCCGTACTCAACAAGATGAGTGCAATCAGGTACAGGGCTATCGCGGGAACATTAAACCCTGACCGGATCCCAGACTTGACGGCTGTTATCAATCCTCCCCCTTCATCAAAATCATGCCAGGATGTACCCCGTGACAACAAACTGTTATTGTCCAAGGCATGTCCTCCCTTAAGCATGCGCCACGCCATAGGGGACAGCGCTATTGCAAGCAATACAGAAACCAATATACCTGCCCAGAAGAGAGGTGAATACAATATTGCCTGACCTGAATAGATAAGTTCTGCAGCAATAAAACACGGAATCAGCGATACCAGATCAAACTCTGCCGTCTTAAGCCATATCTTCAGGCTCCAGCGAGAAGATATTACCAGTGACAGTACTGCCGAGCGTACAATTAAATCTACTATAAGCAACCCAACAAACATCGGTATTGAAGCAGACCT
>JAJZWU010000060.1 GCA_021846515.1 Actinomycetes bacterium | reverse complement strand
AGAGAGATGATCTTCATTGGATGTGTTCACATCCATTTACACCCATTCACAACTTTGGCCAGAATACCCTTTATTGCTACGGACATTGCTACATAAATTGCTAAAGTACCAGGTAGATACGTATATATGTTGTCTCTCCCATAGAAAGAACTGCTGACCTTTTCCTGTATGCTACCAGTGCAACTACGGCCAATACAATGATAAGCGGACCTACGCACGCAGATAGCTCATAAAAATTGGAGCCGTAAAACCAGTGACTTGCAGTAGTCGGGTACCCGTAATAACCGGTAGTCAGGAACTGAACGGTTACATTGGGTGGGATGCCTCCCCATATAGTAGGGACACCGGCCTTGGCGCTTGTCCCGATAAGTTGGACAGAGGGCAATAGCATAGGCGATGCAAGCATGCTGCCCAGCACTACCCCGCCGACAATATATATAGCTGCCATGACTGCCTTACAAAAAGAAATCCTGCGAGTTATGATAGCGATAGCTACAAACAGAATACCCAGCAATCCGATGGTTATAGAATCGAGCAGATAGGACTCTGGATGACCAGCCAATAACGCGAACGCTACCACTAACGACAACCCTGTGACAGAAAGTAGTGGATGTTTATTGCGGTAGATCATTATAACAAAGAACACAATCCAACCCAACCAAGCATTCACGCCTGCCTGTGGCCATCCAATCCAGCCAATCAAAGAACCGGACATTTCAAAGGTGACCGCCCCTACCGCAGACGCCGCAACACCGGCTCCAAGCGCACGAGCGGTCGCATAAGCTCCGGTGCCTGCAATACATATGGTTACAAAGACTGAAATTGTATATCCCCACTTTGCCGCAAAGATGTACGAGATAATATGTGGTAATGAAAACACTGCCGACTGAAAATTGGCAAGCTGGGGCATGCCGAGAAGCGAATATCTATTCCACAATGGCAGGCTACCTGCATGAATGGCGCTCCAATTGAGTAAAAGCCATGGACTCATCTCTCTAAACTGGTCGCCGGCTACAAGATTATGAACATGGCTAAAAGCTCCTGAAGTCAGTGGATATACAGTAATGCCATTCAGGGAACCAAAGACAAAACCGTGCTCAAGGCCAGGATAAAAGTATACTGCAGCAAACAGCACTATGACTCCGATTCCGATGAAATCAAGCAACCAATACCTTAACCGTTTACGCACAATCCGTACTGCAGGTAATACCGGCATGCAGGTATATTATCAGCAAACAAGCATATTTTTATATCCTACTCATATTTACTGCCACAGCACTGCTCGGAGCGAGAATGGATTGGTGCTGACAGGCGGTCGGAAAACTGTTGCGTGCAACCGCCCACCTATGCTACAGTAGGTGGTAATAAAACAATAGAGCAGACGAGGTGCCCAATTGTTTGGTAATGTTTTTGGTTTCTCTGTCACTAATAGGCAGAAAATTGCACTAATTGCGCCACAGACATTGCCAGCCGAAAGGGATAATCGGGAAGCCGGTGAAAGTCCGGCACGGACCCGCCACTGTAATTGGGGAGTCCTCACTAAAATTGTCACTGGGCAGAACGCCTGGGAAGGCTGGTGAGGATGTAGATCCTAAGTCAGGAGACCGGCCTCGTTATGGTATGTGATTGTGGCAACAATCACCGGAAAGCGGAGGTATCTTTTCGTGACTACTAAACTGGAAAATAATATCGATAGCGGTAATGCAGGAAATGTCTGCGCCAATGGCAAAGATACAATCAGCAACGCCAACGATCCGAGTAATCAACCATGGCGGATAGAATCAAATGGCATAAGGCAAGTACCGGAGGAGGCATGCTCGGGAAGCGCCTGGGACCTATTCTGGGTATGGTTTGCCGCCAGCATAGGCATCCTAGGCTTGGTGCTAGGTGCTATAGTAATTGGCTTTGGGCTCAATTTTTGGCAATCTCTTATTGCTGTCGCCGGTGGCACGGTCGTATCCTATGGATTGGTTGGCATACTCTCTCTTGCCGGGTGGAAGGGAAGAGTCCCCATGATGACCATTTCTCGCGCCATCTTTGGTATTTATGGCAACTTTATCCCCACTCTGGTCAGCTGGGTATCGTTGGTTGGCTGGGAAACTATAGTGGTAATTACCGGCACTCTGGCTATGATGGCGCTATTGGGCATGGCAATGCATGCCGGTACAATTACGCTGGGATTGGTGTCATTGGTAGTAGTAGCAGGTCTCTCTATTGCGTTTAGTATTCTGGGACAGGCCACACTGGTGGTAGTGCAAAAATGGGGTAGTTATCTACTGGGTATTATGACTGTTGCAATTCTGGCCGAAATACTGACAAAGACTTCTTTTCACACTATTATCGACCAGCGTGGAGGGTCATGGCTGGATGGGGTATTGCCAGCATTCTCTATAATAGTAGCCGGTACCGGGCTCAGTTGGGCAAATGCGGCAGGAGACTACAGTCGCTATACCTCATCATCTACACGTGGACGAAATATCTTCTGGGGAGTGCTGACTGGTGGGTCTATACCGACTATTGTCCTAATAATGACCGGTGTCCTCTTGGGCGCCAAGGATCCGCACATAGCTACAGCCACAAACCCGGTAGCGGCGATACAACATGTCCTGCCGTCCTGGATGTATGTCCCCTACCTGATCACTGCAGTGGGAGGACTCATAGTGGAGGCAGACTTGAGCCTGTACTCCTCAGGGCTGAACCTACTAAACATGTTTATACCGCTAAAACGTTATAAGAGCATATTTATAGATGCATGTATTATGCTCGGTGGCACTATCTACGTAGTTTTCTTCTCAAGCAGCTTCTTCCAGCCGTTCGAATCATTCATTCTCCTTCTTGGAGTTGGCCTGGCGGCATGGGGAGGTATATTTGTTGCAGGCCAGCTACGGTTCGGTTACGCCCTGGAAAGGACGTTGCCAAGTGGCGACAACAGGGACTCTCTCTTTGATCCCAGACATTCTACCTTATTGGTAAAAAAGGGTATAGGCTGGCCGGGAGGAATAGCCTGGATAATCTCTACTGCAATAGGATTATTGTTTACTACTTCGCCTTTTTTCAGTGGTCCATTGGCCAAAGGCATCTTTGCAAACTCCAGCTTGGAGATACTCATATCTTTTGCAATTGGGGGAATTGTGTTCTACGTGCTTTCGCTGTTCACAAGTAATAGCCATGATGGGTAGGCTGGGGTCAAATGGAAAGCCGGCAGGAAGGTTAGTCCTTGTCGGTAGCATCGTAATGGATCTTTTACTGTATGTGGATCGACTTCCCGACCGTGGGTCAGATGTGCTGGCTTCACAATGCCATATATCGCCGGGAGGTGGTTTCAACATACTCCATGCTGCACACCAGCTTGGTATGAGGACTGCTTACGGAGGAATTATAGGGACAGGTCGTTGGGGATCAAGCATCCAAGATGCGCTCACCGAATACAGCATAGATCGTCTTGCCGCTTTTACCTCCGAAGACGACAACGGATTTGTAATAGGGATGGTAGAGCCAGATGGTGAACGCACCTTCATCACATACCCTGGTTGCGAATCAATGCTACAAACCGACCATCTGGCGGAGATAGAAAAACACCTACAACATGATGACACTATTTATATCTCCGGATACGAGTTTCTCTATCCCGTATCGGGAGAATTGCTCAGCGACTGGATCATACATGCCTCAAAGAAATGGGGTATAGCGATAGACCTCGGTCCCCTGGTCGGGAATTTGAGCGATAACGCTCTTGGGCACATCATGAGTGAATGCAGCCTATTAACACTCAACCTAAAAGAAGCTGAAACCGTCCTGGAAAAGATGCAGCAATCCCCCGATGCCCGGCCAAGTCCGAGCGATCGGCCAACCTCGGACTTAACCAAAACAACCCCAGATATTAACTCTGTTACCGATTATGCGGCCAGCCTGGCAGAGACGATCCACAGTTATCTAAAAGATGAAGCTACCCTTATTATCCGAATAGGCGCATATGGTTGTGTGATTGTACCCAGTATGGACTGCACTACAATATCCACCGAGCATCCTGGTGCCACCCATACTCCAACCACCATCCCATCGAGACCACCAAGAGAGATTGTAGATACGACTGGAGCTGGCGATGTACATACAGCCGCATACCTGGCGAGTATCGCCTACGGCATGTCCAATGCAGATGCTGCCTGGATTGCAAACATAGCTGCATCCATGTCGGTAGAGAAAAAGGGAGGTGCAGCGTGTCCCTCTATAGACAAGCTAAATGATTGCCTCGCTGCAACTCACTATCGGTAGTCAATAAACGCGACCTTTCTGCAAGTCTCCAAGCGCTGGGTAAAGATACTCGGCCAAAATGCTCAATAGAAATGCTCAGTCAATGCCGAACAGGAACTGGGCGGCATCAGCTCACAACACGGCAACTTTTGATAAAAACCGTTGCACATTTGAATTATTCATCCATTCTTCTCGCGATATAGTACAAATGACATCGTCCCAATAGCGTCCTCCAAAGTAGTAAAACTCCTTGAAATGCGCTTCTTTCTTAAAATATTTACCTTCGCCGCTTGAAAATGTCTGATAATCAAACTCCACGCTTTCAAAGTAGACCTTGCGCAATGGCCAAACATTAAACAAATAGTTTATGAACAGAGCTATTGCCTCAATGCCTGAGCCAGTGAAAAAATGTTTACGCCCCATCACTACTGCAACAAACACAGTACCGTTTCTCAAGTCGGCATTGTAGCTAGAAAGCAATCCCATGATCTTCTCATTGCCTGTACTAACAATACAATAATTCGCAAGTGATCCGTTCATTACTGACTTTACGAATGTCTCGTAATTAGGTATAGTACCGCTAAATCGCCACCTCCAGAGAACATCATACTCAATTGTCATAGAATACAAGGTCGGCATATCCGTGGCTTGGAGTGCACGAAGCGACACCCTCCGAGTCTGCATCGGCGGCACTCCAGATATTCCAAGATTCCCTATCTTCACATCTTACGCTCCATGGGACAATTTTTAAGTATCATCCCTTCTTTGCTAGCCAGTGTACCATCCCGATATGTCCAGTACTAGATTGACGGTAGAGCTCGCATAGGCTTCGACCCGACCAGAGGAGCTGACCCCAGATATGACAAAGTTTGCCTCAATTTGGTTGGATGCCCAGTTCAGGTTGGAAGTAGATGGCTGCGAATTGCCTGCAGACCATATCGTGAGGTACCCTCCCGACGTACCGTCCACTACAGTGGCGTTCATGACAATGCCACTCGCGTTCTGAGGTACCCCACCAATACCATCCACCAGGACACTGATGGGAGCAGAGTGACCAAGTGGCGTACCGGAGTTGGCACACATACCTGTGACGCCGATGGTGGTGTCCGTAGGAGTAAGTGCCCTGGTGTCACAGATCCGCACCGGTGAGCTTGGAGTAAAAGTATCTCCTGAACTACTTGGAGAGAACCAGCCATTTATGTCTACCACTACGTTCGTGGGGGTCGCTGAATAATTATAGATACTGATGAACCCTCCTGTACCAACCGGTACGATTACAGAATCTGCGGTCGTGCTGCCTGCTTTGAAATTGACGTTGGATGTCTCCGGTGGGCTGGCATCGGAGCTGGCCGGAAACACCGTTATATAGCCTGAATCTGTGGGAGAGGCGGCAGTCAATACCATACTCACTGCAGTGGCATCCGCTGAAACGTTGTCCACACCAGTCACCTGGATAGAAATGACCTTTCCTCCTCCCGGTGCCGGTACGTTGTTAACAGAAGGTATATGCTCACCTGAACAATAGCTGGGAGGAGTATTCATAGCGCAGCGCGTATCAAGTACACGAACAGGAGTAGAAAGAGGGCTGAACGTATCGGCGCTACCAAATGTACTTGACTTCGGTGCGTAATACCCCATTACATCCACTACGATATTCGTATTCGCGCCGGAAGATAGTATCTCTATGGCCCCACTCTCGCCCATGGTAGCCGTAACCAAGTTTGGCACCACGTCATTTGGAATATAGTTGAGTGAAGAGGCGGTCGGGGGGTTGGTACCGGCTGGGTAGACCGTCAGATAACCGGATATGGCCTGCGCATTGGTTATCGCCGTAACCGTCGCCACTACCGCCTCGGCATTTGCCGGTATAGTGTCAGTTTCACTGCCGGTACCAGTTACCTGAAGCGTAATCGACCCCCCAGCCGATGGAGGTGCCAAGCTGGCATTTGCAACCGGCAGGTGCTCCTCGGAACAGAAGCTGGGCTGTGGGCTTTGCGAACAACGGGTATCTGCTATCCGGAATGGATATACAGGCGTGTAGCTCATGTCTGGTGTTATATAGACGAAACCTGCACCCTGTGAGGTGCCAGCGGGCGTTGTGACCGTAACTTTTATGTATCCGGGAGTGGACACAGGCGGAACTATTACGCTGATTTGGGTTGATGAATTGACTGTGATCGCAGAGGAAGTAAGGACATTTGATCCAAAACTAACCGTTGCCCCAGGGATAAAACCATTACCCGCAACAGTGACGGTTTCTCCGCCAGTTACAGGTGCTGAGCTTGGCGTAATAGAGGTTATTACAGGATATGGCGCCAATGTAAGTATCACCACCTGGCTTGAAGTATCGCCCAGCGCCTCACATGTAGTTGGTGATACACATGTCGTGGCGTTTATATGCAAAATGCTTGATGGAATATTTTGAGCAGTCCAAGAGGTGCCATCCCAGGCAATTGACAGTGGAGATTTTGAATTATTGGTACCCGTAGCTTCACAATTTATTTCGGAAGTGCATGACACATTGGTCAGGTCGTATGCTTGGGTTGGAAGTTGCTGGGTGCTCCAAGAAGATCCGTCATAGACAATCGCAAAGGCTTGATACGTCTCGCCAAGATTGGTCGTCCCAGAGCCGACAGCATCGCAAAATGACTGCGAAACGCACGACACAGCGTTGAACGATACACCAACTGACGGGCTGGTGGTATAGTACGGGTTCGGTTGTAGACTCCATGTAGATCCGTTGTAGCTAAGCGTATCGTCATTGCCCACTGCCACACAGAACGATGACGATGTACAAGACACTCCAGAAAGGCTGTTAACACCTGAAGGTGCAGACTGCTCAGACCAGGTAGAGCCGTTGTATGACAGGATCGTGCCACTGCTGCCCACTGCCACACAGAAGGTACTGGAGGTACAAGACACTCCAGAAAGGCTGCTAACACCTGAAGGTGCAGACTGCTCAGACCAGGTAGAGCCGTTGTATGACAGGATCGTGCCACTGCTGCCCACTGCCACACAGAAGGTACTGGAGGTACAAGACACTCCAGAAAGGCTGCTAACACCTGAAGGTGCAGACTGCTCAGACCAGGTAGAGCCGTTGTATGACAGGATCGTGCCACTGCTGCCCACTGCCACACAGAAGGTACTGGAGATGCAGGAAGCACTATTCAAGTAGCCCGAGGATGACGGTAGGGCGGGCTCTGTCCAAGTGGTTCCGTTCCAAACAATAACAACATTGCCCACTGCCACACAGAACGATGACGATGTACAAGACACTCCAGAAAGGCTGTTAACACCTGAAGGTGCAGACTGCTCAGACCAGGTAGAGCCGTTGTATGACAGGATCGTGCCACTGCTGCC
>JAJZWU010000021.1 GCA_021846515.1 Actinomycetes bacterium | reverse complement strand
CAATTGATACAGAATGCAGTAAACGATATGTGGACTTGTGGCCAAAGAAGCCCAATCTGACGTTATCCCTGCCAAGCACCTTGGCGAACTTTAGCAGCAGAGAACCAGACCCACAGGCCGGGTCGTAGACTTTGTTTACAGAGGTCTTTCCGGCTACCGTGATGCGAGCAAGTAATTCTGAGACTTCCTGCGGGGTGTAGTACTCGCCACCGGACTTGCCCGCGCTTGAGGCATACATCTGCATCAAATACTCATACGCGTCGCCAAACGCGTCGATCGTGTGCTCGGTAAACTCTGTGCCGAGGTTAAGGTCACCAATTGCATCAAGAAGCTTGACAAGCTTCTCATTGCGTTTGGCCACCGTTGCACCGAGCTTGGCACTATTTACATCAAGGTCATCGAACAAGCCCTTTAGGGTATCCTCGCTGTCTGTACCGAGCGCCGAGCCCTCTATGTGGTTGAAGACGCGCTCCAACGTCTCGTTGAGGTCCTCGTCGGAGGCGGCACGCTTTCTAACATTGGCAAAGAGTTCGCTCGGAAGGATATAGAATCCCTTCTCGGCAACGGTCTCCTTGCGGCCAAACTCCGCCTTATCATCAGGCAACTCTGTGTAGTCGAAATCAGTCTGTCCTGCCTTGTGCTCCCATGCGTTTATATAAGCTGTAAGGTTTTCCGAGATGAAGCGATAAAAGAGTATGCCAAGTACATAGCTTTTGAAGTCCCAGCCATCGACACTACCCCTGAGGTCATTCGCAATGCGCCATATCGTCTTGTGCAACTCTGCACGCTGAGATTCTTTTGTGCTTGGGCTCATTCGAAGAAATCCTCTGTCCGGGTATTTTCAGATCCGGCAACTACGCAATGAGCCTGTTTATCAATTTTCAAACACGCATAAAACCGTGTAGCCACGCTGCCCACAGCCTGAGAGGTGCAGGAAATGCCGCCTAATGGGTAGTCGGCATTTGCGGTATTACTGATCTGTCGATTCCGGGTCATTGCTGCTTCATTCTACTACCCTTGCTGTATCCGTTGCAGTTTATTGACAGCCTTATGAAGGCCACGGATAGCCGTTTTCGCACTCAGCACTCAAGACAAGTGCTGTCCCATCTTCCGATTGGATCCTGATTACCGGAAAGGTCGTCCAACCACATAGCCACCTCCCAGATGTCGGGACCGCCTACAAGCCTGGCTCGACGGCCAGTAGGTCCGTCCCTATTTTTTCTGCTCGGCTATTTTTCTTTTCTCAACCCTCTCTATACGCTGTTCTCGCCTACCTACTACAAATACTGTAGTGAGACCAACTATGTCTACTCCGCCAATTACCGATGCTGCTACTGTATCGTGATCCAGACCAAGTGCAGTTGCTGCGATCAGAAAGAGGATGGCAACTACGGCTCCAATGTAGAGACCTTGACTTGCACGTTTGTTGTTTCCTTCAACGGTTGTTTTTTCGAGACCTTGTCGGTGTGTCTCTTGCCGCTCAATCATTTTGATAAAGCTGGCAGTGAACCCTGGGTAGATCTCTTCATATTCACGGAGCATTGTAGGTGGCGGTAGCGGTCCTATGGTAGCCTGGATACCGAGTAAAGCTGCCATCATAGTATTTTGGTCTGATTGACCTTCAGGAATACTTTTTATGAGCGATGCCAGCTCCGGCGGTAATGCTTGCATCGCATCGCTTGGTGGATCAGGCTGTTGTGCCGGATCTAATGAAGCTTTGTCGCTATCCATTGGACGACAGACTGGCAGCCATTTCAATAAAGGCTTTCCAAAACGCCAGACCCACCACCTGTAAATCCATGCTTAGCGCCAGCGTATCGGGGTTGGAGGACGTGTTGTAATCATCAAAGGTAGAACCTATGTCCAGAATTCTACCTGCTTCCAGTAGGGTTGGCGTAGCCGTAAGAAATGTTGAATACAGCTCCATATAATTATTATAGCGTATCATACGCGTAGCATAACATGGAATGGAACTGCGCTCCAGCTCGTTCAATTTTGCCAGTTCATACCAGAATAGATCTTCCGTCTGCGCCGGATCCTGCGCCCATACCAGGCCAGAGTTGCAGCGAGGCAGAATAGGGCGGCTATCCACCCTACGATGACAGGTAATTGTGAGGGCAGGAACGCCCCTGTAAGCGACATCCTGACGGCTGCCATTATATTGTTCCAAGAGGGTATTTGTGGTGCAGCAGGTGGGGACTTTGGCTCGGGGCGCCATCCAAGTTTCCCGGCAAGAGAGCGAGCCTGGGCAGCCTGAGTAGAGTCACCGGCAGCTTGAAACAGCGCAGCGGCAATGGCGGCTTCACGGGCACGTGAAGATACCGGCGATCCCCCGATCGTCTGAGTATTGCTTGTACCTGCAGGGTCCTTCTGGGCAGCGGTGTACGCCTCCTCTGCCAATTCCAAGAGGATGCCGGTGTTCGGCCACCGGAGTGCGACATAGCGACCCTGACACGATCGGTAATAGAGCATGGCGCCGGCCACGGCTACTGCTCCGGCTTGTCCTGTCTGGGAGGCTTGCCCGCTGGAGGCTTGCCCTGTTTGGGAGGTCGACGATGTGGTCGATGAACACAGTGTGGGAGAATCTCCGGGCAGGGAGCCGTAGTAGTGGCCATCTGTTGTGGAGAAGACCTGCCCCTGAAGAACGAGTATGCCTCCACCACCGGTAAGGTTGCTTGATTGGGGATTATTGGGTACTGCAGCCAATCCTGTGTATTCCCAGGCTATATGCCCGTTTCCCCGATCCAGCGCGGCGATCCCATTGCGATACGGGCAGCTTCGGCCGGGGCCTGATGGTGGCCATGGCCACGAGGAAGGTATGGCATCTGGGCCTGTAGGGCGTGGTGCATTAGTTTGGCTATATCCAGAACAACCCTGTGAGGCTTGGAATTTGGAAAAGTCCGTGGCGACAATTACCTGCGCCGGTGTCACTACGAGTTGATCTACCTGCGACCACCACGGTAGGGGAGTGATCCATTGAATATGGCCGGTTTGGACATCTATCGACAGTACTGCGGCTCCAAAGGCCGGGGAACCGTTGTTGGACTGGAATTGAATGAGCGAGTAGATATTGGATCCACTCATGGCCAGCCTTGTGAATCCGGTATTGGTAAGCTGCATATCGCCACCCATCGAAGAGGACGTGTAGGATGGGTAGCTTCTATCCCATTCAATCGAGCCGTTGTTTATGGCGACTATCCGTAGCGGCCCGCTGGAACTTGAATCGGGGTTGGCAACGAAGGCAGTATGCCCCGAAGCCATGACGGTAAGGCTGCAGGAAGACAGGTCAGATTGCTGCATGTTCCTGCAGAAGGGTAGGGGAGTGCTCCACTCGATTGCCCCTGATTTCTCAGAGGTGGCTTCCAGCGCCGGTACCTCGTGCTGGCAGTAATTCCCTGACCAACTGGTGCAACTGTTGGTCACCCCATACAGGTAACCTCCACTTGCAACTGCGAGTCGGCATGTCTCTCCGAATGCCTGGTAATTCGTTCCGCTGCCCAGAGGACCCCACAACAGAGTGCCGGTCAGGCTCCGGGACTCCGGCCCTTCGGGAAGCCCGGAGCCCATTGGCTGGCTTGGAGGAACAAGATTCTGGGGAACCCGGCACGCATATACAGCGTTGCCGTCTATCACCGGTTCACTGCCGCCCAACTCGCCGGTATCCACCCACAGGAATTGCCCCGTTAGCGCATCAAAGGCAGTAAATTGGCCTGGGATGATAATTCCTCCTCCAACTTCAGGCGCCCGCCCATCAGCACCACCCGGTGAGGTGCTGAGCGATTCGCAGTGCGGAGTTCCGAGGAATCCATTCCCGCAGAATGCCGGTAGATTGGTGGGTAGCTCGTACAATACTTTAGCGTTGGCGAGCCCCGATGCGGTTACGAGGGCGCTTGGGTTGTAATCGGTTCGACCGGCATTGAAATCTACCTGTGGCCAACTTCCCCCACCACCGAGACCCTTTCCTGATGGGAGTTTTACGTCGAAAAGGTTGCTCTTACCGTAGACGGGGATGTCGAGAGGAGCTACCCCTACGGGATCACCGGCTTGCAGGAAGTCATTTGTCATCAGGACGGGCACTGTTAGTTTTCCAGTCCAGCTTCCTCCCGAAAACGGGCCGATTCTTTCATAGACAAAGCCACTCTGGTCTGCTAGCCAGACCTGGCTGGAATTATACAGCGTGACGACTCTTCCCTTCGAGTCAACGGCCTCTATATGGACAGTAAAAGGCTGGTCGATAACCTGGTTCGAGAGGGTAGAGAACTTGAAGGCTAAGGGTGGCGCCTCCACGGAGAAGGGCGCCGTTGTGGCGCTGGGCGCCCCCGATTTATCCGTTACGGTGAGGCGCTCGGAGGGGGAGTAGGAATCAAACGAATATGCTATGGTTGCTGTTCCGTGGCTGAAGTCTATCCAGCATCCATCTTGAGGGCAACTGTATCCGAGCCCCATGCTGACCGGATGGCCACTCAACTGTGCGAGCGGACCGCTGTAGTTGGTGAGTACCTTACCGTTTGTTCCCAGAGCCGAGATCGTCAAGTGCTGGACTGTGTACTCGTACATGGAGGGAGGAGCAGATGGAGTAATTGTGAAGGAGGCCGGGATGGGGGGTCCTATAGTCACCGTTACCTGCATGTGATAGGTCTTGGATGCTGAAATTGCAAGGACATCCATCCGGAGTGTGCCCGAGGGGGAGAGCTGGGTAGTGGTTATGGTGAGCGTGGAGGATGCAGAGTCAGTACCAGACAAGTCCAGCACAGGTGGTGAGAATGTAGCTGTTACGCCTTCCGGTAGGTTCGGGTTTGCCAGAGCCAACTTCACCTGAGAATAGGCTGGTGTCCATTGGGCGCCACGCGAGATGGTGACGGAGAATGTCGCCTTACCACCTGCTCTGGCTATAGTGGAGCTACTGGGGGAGATTGAAGGCTTCTCAAGATATACCGGCGGTGAAACTACCTGGATCTGCAAGCCAAAGTAACCCCTGTAGGCGGATCCATCGGCCGCTTCGGCTATCGGGATGATGGTATAGGTGCCGGGCGTTCCCCCACTGTATGCGTGGACGGTAAAGCCTGGGTGTATACTGCCGTTCGCGGGCAAATCTACCGTGGTGGGATTTGCGACGTTCAGAGGGGCATTATACAGGAACCCGAAATCTACCCTACCCGAAAAGCCATTGACACTCGTGAGAGTGTCCTGCCATGTGTAGGTGCTTCCCTGGTATACCTGCGGCGTAGTAGAGGAGGTTGATCCGACCTGGAAGTCCAGGGAGGGGAGTAGCGGGGGCCAGTTCAGATTCAAACGTTCGATACTTGATCCGACCATGGCCATTATGACCGCCTGGCCGGCAGCATCGCGGCCAGCCGCAAGAGCAGAAGCACCCTGTGGAGATCCTGGCAGGAGGTCAAAGAAATCCCCCGCACTATCAGCACCTCCTATGTAAACTCCTCTGCCCGTCGAAGCGAAAGCTACGTCTCGGTGGTGCCCTGGTATCGTGAAGTCCGGATCTGCCGCCAGGGAAGTCACGTGCTGATCCCAGAGCGATAGAGGTTGGGCCCCCAGGCCGATCCCCTGGTTTGCCTCACCACCACCCGGACCGTTGCAACCTCGCGAGTTTTGGCTGAATATATCGAGCATGTACCCGAAGTAGCCCTGCTTACCAGAGTCTGCCCCAGGTAAAACCAGTGATGATGCCAATGTATGTGGCCATGGCACGGCATTCCAATGTGCTCCGTAGTCGGCAGTATTAAAGAACTGCCCGGTGTCGTCGATCATCCAGCCTCCAGATCCATCCAGGTTGAAGGCGAGTCCGCAACCTGCACCATAGGGAGTGGGGGTGACGATATTCCAGCTACCCGAGGCATCCTGAGAGTTGTATAGCCCGCCACCTTCCATCTCCAGATGAGGTTTGCAGCTGTCGATCCCACATCCCTTCACCCATTCTTCCCAGAAACTACCCGTAAAGTCGGCAAATGCCATTCCCTGGTCATTTACAGCAAGGGCGTCAATACTTCCCTGGTAGATCCTTGTGGGTAGCCACGATGCACTGCTTCCGTTTACACTGGTGAGCAGCCACACCTGAGCATATCCGAGTGCAGATGGGATGTTCTGGCATCCAATGGCAGGTTTGGCCGGACATGGCAGGGCCACGAGCACCGCCCCCTGAGAGTTGTTGTCAAAGTTCTGGCTCATTGCTATATCAACGACAGATACTCCACAAAAGCCCACACATGTCCAAGTGGTTCCTCCGTCCGACGTTGCGTATACTCCCTGTGGAGTGCCGGCAACTGCAGTGCCATCTGAGGAGAAGTTTGGTGATATTGCGAGGAGGGGGTCACCTTTTAGGCGGGTGCGCAGGGGCAGACGGGATGTGAGGATACTGCCCCACGGAGTTGTACGGATATGGGTGTGGCCGGGGGATGCCTGGGCATACGAAGTCAGCTCAGCTGTTCCGACTCCTACCGCGGCAGCGACTATGCAAGTGGCAAGCAGGACCACCGCTATATTCCAGCGCCAGAATAGGCTATGCCTTAGCGTGGCAGCCGATGAAGCTGGGTCAGGCATTGTCTGATTCTGTATTGGCTGGCCATGTTGATCTCTTGCTTGAACTCACCATATTTTGGACTCAATTTTGAACTCACCATACGTATTAGGCTTCTTGGACAAAATTAGTTTACACTACACCAATACAATTTGCCATGATATATATTCCAATTTATGTCTTCCTGTAGTTTGTGATTTGTGCGCGTGCATTGGATTCGGCAGGCAGGCAGGCAGGTAGGTAGGCAGGTAGGCAAGGGCGGTAGGCAGGTAGGCAAGGGCGGTAGGCAGGTAGGCAAGCAACAAGGGCGGTAGGCAACCAGCCAGTCATGCAGGCAGCACCCGACCCCGCCAGATGGGCGCGACATACATGCACCGGATTGTGTGTTAACATAACGTCATCTTTGTGTTAACGGGCAGCAAACAATAACGATTGATCCGGTAGGTAGTAACTATGCAGACATCAAAACAACAGTCGAGAGCTACTTCGACATCCATCCCGCCGAGCGGAGGACATCGAGGCGGAAAGCCTCGTTCAAAAGAAGGTCAATCGGACGTGCCACAATCCCACAGGCCGGGGTCATCGCCTTCTCGATATCGCAGCAATCATAACCATATTGGTCCGGCCAGCCTTGCCCTTCTTATACTTACAGCTTGCGGGGGGATTATTCTTGGAGCACACGGATATGGACGTGGTTCTATTGCAGGTACTGCTGTCGGTATACTCGGGCAGGCAGGGCCTCACTCTTCTTCGGCCGGTCCTGCCGGCAATTCTTCCTCTGCAGGCCAGGCGACACAGGCTCCCGCAGGCAGCACCAAGCGTTCATCAGGGAATAGCGGTGGATCTGGTACATCCACTACCACTACGCCGGCCGGCACTCCATCCCAGAAGCTTGGCCCATCTTTATCGTCCACCCAGTATGCAAGTGCGGCATACCGTGTATACCCGCCTCCGGCAAGTAGCCTTGCTTCGAGTGCAATGGCGGGTTTCAACGTCTCGGTTAACCCCAAAGGTTCCAACGAGGTGGTGAGCGTCTCCGCTGCAGGATCGTCATCGCAACCTCAGGTATCTACCTATCCTGCGGGGGACAAGGTCTATTTTATCGAGGCTTCATTTGGAGACGATTCAGGCACTACGGCTGATTACAACTTTGGTGACGACGGTATCATAGTAACCAACTCGGCTGGCAGGATAGTAGAATGAGCAGCAGCAAGACACGGAATACAGTTGGAACATCTTCCCGGCGTTCTGTATCATCCAGCCGCCCCGTATCTTCCACCCGCCCCGCTTATTTGTCTGCCATAGGTAGGTGGAATGGGACCATCTCGAAAGAGTGGCTAATGGCTGTCGCCCGCATACTCCTTGGAGCTGTTCTACTATGGTTCGGATACCATGAGCTCACTGCGCCATTGGCTTGGACCGGATACGTGCCGGTTCTCCATCCCAACTCTTCCATATCTCAACTGCTGGTTCTTGCACATGGCTGGTTGCTTTTCCTGCTTGGGGTTGCCCTTGTGGCCGGTATCGCTCCCCGCCTGTCGGCATTGGTTGCTGCTGTGCTCCTATTCGAGATAGTTATATCTCTAGCCGCCACAGGGGGCTTCTCTGACCTTGTGCTTCGCGATGTCGGAGTGTTGGGTCTCGCTCTGGCTGTGACAGGTGCTGAGCACAACAGACTTGTTATGAGGTGGTGAGCATCGTTATGGTTGCAGGTATCACCGGTAGTCATGGTCACCGGTAACCCGTAATATAAGCTTGCTTGGTAAAGGTTTTTAGAGAGTCAGAGAGCGTCCTATAAGTGGAACGGACTGTGACCAGCGAGCATTTATCTGATTGGGATTAGTGCTCGTATCCCATCCAAGGTGCAGTGCGCTGTTTGGAAGAGTTGAGGGAACTGCCCATGCTACTACGATATGTTCGCTTATACCGCCGGATATACCGGGTGCGGTGTTGTTGTTACTGGTGGTGAAGAAGTTTTCCTCGACACAGGTACGGCCAGTCATGTTTTCGGAAAAAGCACCGACGCCTATTCCCAGCGGACCGGAGGCGGCGCACCCCAAGCTTGTTTGCCCGGTGCTGCCTACATGCATCAATGATGGAGAGGCCAGCAGTACAACCGGGAATGTGCTTACGTTCGGATTGGGCAGAAGGGCAGACTGACCGGAGAAACTGGTCTGGACAAAATCGATCACCAGGTATACATAGCCGGAAGGAATTAGATTTTTTATAGGCTCTACGTTACCCAGTAAGCTTTGCCACTTGGCTGTTTCTTGCCCGACCTGAGAAAGCGTGCCGCGAGCTATCCTTATTACCTTAAAGTCCAGGCGGGTATTTGCACTGGTATATCCGTATATCTGGCTTCCATTTGATATAGGAGCCTGGCCTGATCCGGAGGCGGAGCTACCGGCGGAACTCCCAGTCGAAGAAGATCCTGTTGAGGGAGGGGTAGTACCTGTAGCGGTTCTTGTTCCCTGTTGGGAAGGATGAGTACCTGTGGATGAACTGCACGCGGAGAGCGCCACGGCTATCACGATAGAGGCTATGGCATACAGCGACCGTGATTTCCAGCGGGTGTGGAGCACGGATTCATTGTGGTCTGCTGGCGCCCTGTTTTTACCGGTTGATACGGATTTTGAGCCCGTTGGTTCATCAGTATGGATAAGGATTGTATTGATTTGCGGTAGCTTGTAGTCTTTCATTCTGTACCTCCTGTGACTATGTAGACTGTCTCTCCACTAGATAGGCTATCATATAATGTGATAGCCTACGATATTTTAACATATTGGTGTAAGGCTGTCTGGTATCTGTTGACATCTGATCAGGGTGACGACGTACAGGCCTGGTAGGTGCCTTCCAGTTGAAATGGAGGCTGCTGTGCACTCCCAGGGGTATTAAGTGTCTGAAGTTTGCTGAATATGTAAGCGTGTACGTAACTGGACTGGCCGGTAGTTTGATTCCAGGTTTTTACGGTACAGTACTGCGGATCTGATGCAACGAGTTCAACATGGCTCGATACCATCTTGGCGGAGCACGGTCCCGGTAGGGAGTAGTTGCACGAATAGTATATGCCATGAGCAGAAGCGGATTGGGGATTAGCCGACACCCAGGATAGATCTTCCAGATATCCGGTATTGTAGAGTTGGATAGTAGAAGGAAAGCTGGGCCAGGAATACAGGCTACCCAGAATTGCACCGGTTGATATATATAGATCAGGTGTCTGCGCAGAGGGAGTGGTGCCGCCAGATACGGCGGTGGTGATAGGTGTTGTGCCAGGGGTGCTTGCAGATGTCGTGGTTGGGGTGCTTGCAGGTGTACTTGTTGCGGAGTGCCGCCCGTAACTGGGGCGATTGGTACTACCTACCGGACTGGCGCTTCTGGAAGCTGCTGTATGTATCGTATGCGGGCTGTTGCCCAGAATATACGCGGCACCGGCACTTATTGCGATGATCGCCAACGCAGAACCTATGGTGAGCTCTTTGATGCCAAGTGCCCTGCTCCACAACCTCCCCCCGCCACGAATATAAACATCTTTATCCGACTTTATATGTCCAGCAGATGTACGTGAAGCTATACCATGATGCTCCGGAGTGCGCGCCGAAGTGAGATCAAAATGATCGAAACGTGTATTGGGGGTGAGCATGATGAAGGATCCCAGTAGAGCAGATGGCACCGTGAGGCTTTTGGCCAGCCTACCGCAACTATCACAATTGGTGAGATGATTCATCACGCGACCTCGTTCGGTTCCTGACAGCACTATCGGTGATTTTACAGACTGTGGCCAGTACGCCTGTATTTCCGGGGGTTTACCGGGATTGTCTTGTGCTGTCACGCTTATAGGAGGCGCCTGTTCGCCGTGATGTGCTGCCAGCTTCTCGGGGTGGCGTTGAGGTATCTGTGGATAGGGTGGTTGCGGCCATGAAGATGGCGTAGATGTAGCCAATCGGGGAATCAGGGCCGCCAGCTTGTCGCAATGGTATGGATTGCGGGCAACTAGTAACGCCTGTACTGCCCGCCCGAGTGCAGCCTTTGCGCGATGTAGGCGTACACTGGCACTGGCTGGAGATATACCGAGAGCACGCGCAAGATCGACCCCACTGAGCCCTTGCCGCAGGTTCAGATCCAAGATAGCGTACTGGCCGGCTTCAAGGCTCTGGGCTGCAGACCAGACCAACTCCGCTGTTTCCATCGTCACCATATTCCTTTCAGCCACTTCAGGGGTCACTCCATATGCCTGTTCAGCTAATCCGTGGCGTTCCCTACCGGAGCGGCGCAAGTAGTCCATCGCACGATGATATGCAATCGAGAAGAGCCATGAACGCATAGCAGCGGGATTGCGCAAGCGATGGCGCTGCTCGAATGCCGTAACGAAACTTTCCTGAGTGAGCTCCTCGCCAAGTTCACGATTGCCGACGAGTCGAGCCAGAAAATCGAATACCTGAGGAAATAGCCGTTCGTAGAGCGTCCCAAATGCATTGTCATCTCCATTACATGCACTGGTGGCAAGTTGTAGATAGCTTTGAGCAGAATCGCCCACAGGTATCGATGTTCCGCTGGTATCTTGTAGCGACATTACCTTGTTATCCTGCGGTAAAGAAGCCTGTTACGTCCAGAGCTACGTCTACGCTGCCGGAAGAGCCGTTGTATATCTCCAGCGAGGAATTGCTTCCCAACTCGGTAACTGCCATATTGGGCACAGCCGTTACATGTGCAGAGAAATTGACATCAGAGATGACCGGCTGGGTCGAACCTGCAGGGAACACCGTGAGGTAGCCTGATTGAGTCGGTGCAATTGCAGTAAGGTTTGCCACCAGAGCGCTTGCTCCTACCGGGAACCCTGCAGATGAGCCAACTTGTACTTGGATAGTTGCATCGGGGCCGAGTCTTGTTAGGCTGGCGTTTGCTGCAGGTATATTTTCGCTTGAGCAGAAGCCGGGAGGCGGGCTTGCGCCACAGCGTGTGTCGACGATGCGCTCTGGAGTGACACCGTCAAAGAGCGCTCCGGTTGAGCTAGAGTAGATGCCGTTTAGATCTACTACGATGTTTACTGGTGTAGAAGAACTATTGAATACGGAGAATGCGCCTGAGCTCAGCGCTACTTCGATGCGGTTTGCGACTGTTGCACCGGCTATAAAGTTCAGGTTTGACGCGAATGGTACAGCGGAGCCCGCTGGATAGGCGGTCAGGTATCCTGAAGCGCTGGTACCAGTTACCGTGAGGTTTGCGATGATTGCCGTGGCGCTGGGCAGAGAGGAGGGCATGGTTATTGTTACGGATCCCCGTGGCGGTACCTCTTTTGCGGGGGCAACCAGGTTCGGGATGCTTTGGCAGTATTTTGAATTTGTGCCAGAGTAAGAGCTGTTGAAACAGCGTGTATCAGCTATACGTTCCGGCGGCATTGCGGTGTAGGTATCACCTGCGCCCTGAGAACCGGGCACATATCCCTCTACGTCTACGATAGTATTTGCAGACTGTACGGAACCGCCGAGAGTTGCATCTACCTGACCCGCAGATGAGAGTGCAACTTCGACTAAGTTTGCTATAGTCTGACCGGCCGAAAAGTTCAGATTTGACACGGGTGGCTCACTTGTACTGGCAGGGTAGACGGTGAGATAGCTTGGCGATGTTGCACCCATCACCGTTACATTTAATACTGCGTCCAGTGCTCCGCTTGGTATACCGTCTACCCCGCTTACTTGGACTGCAATGGTGGGATGCAATGGCTGAGCTTTGTAGACAAGGACATTACCGAAGAAGTCCCCGGCAGCACAGAACAGAGCGCTTGGGCAGGATACAGACTGTAGCGATATAGACCCCGGGTCTATGGAATCCGGCTTTGACCATGAGGTACCGTTCCAAGTGAAGGCATTACCGGTGGCATCTACGGCTGTGCAGAAATTCGCAGCAGGACATGATATGGCATTGAATCCGGTGGAAGGGTCTATGGAATCTGCTGTCGACCATGAGGTGCCATTCCAGGTAAGTGCATGCCCGAAGTCGTCCACTGCGGCGCAGAATGTTGCACTGGCGCAGGATGAATCAAGTGTGCCGGCGTTTGAATCTATTAGCAGTGGTTTCGACCATGAACCTGCCAAATAGGTCAACGTATGACCACCAGAATCGCTTATTATGCAGAAGTTTGTGTTAGGACATGAGATGGTATCTGGCAGGTTGCCGGGATCGACAGAGAGGGGTGCTGACCATGTGGAGCCGTTCCAAGTAAGTGCATTGCCATTGTTGTCTACTGCTTCGCAAAAGGTGGTACTGGGACATGATACCGATGCGAAACCATCGCCGTTCGGATCAATACTTGCTGGCGTCGACCATGTGGAGCCATTCCAGGTGAGAGCGTTTCCTTTGTTGTCTACAATGACGCAGAAATTACTGGATACGCACGACAGAGCTGAGATACCAGAACCGTTTGGATCGTTTACCGATGCTATAGATGACCATGACTTTCCGTTCCATAGGAAAACGGGGCCGTTATAGTTTAACGCCATACAGAAATCTGCTGATGGGCATGATACGAAGTTGATCTCGTTTCCAGAGTCGATTGTATAGGGTGAAGACCATGTTGAATATCCAGCTGTGCTTAGAGGGGAGAGAGCGGCATTTGCGGTAGGCAGGTTTTCCTGAGAACAGAAAGAGGGTGTGGGTGATACGCCGCATCTCGTATCTGCCAACCTCTTTGGAGAGATGGGCACATACGCTCCGCCGATTGCACTACCTGAAGTAGTCGCCGGTGTGGCTGTTGACTCATGCTGAGCTATGGAGGTTGCCCAGGTCATGGCAGTTGCCGTCCTTATGGCATTCTCCTGGCCCACCATACCCGGACTTATTGGACTTGCTGGAGCTGAAGCTGAGGGTAGCACGGCAAGCACCCAGGCAAATGCCACTACCGTTAATACCAACACTGTCGGCCGGAAGCGGATTATCCCGGGGAATCTTCCGGTGGTTTTTATCCTTTCCGAGGTGGCTCGATTGCCTGTCGGCAACCCCCGGCTCTCAATAATGCTTGCAAACATCTGTTGTACTCGTATCCGTCTCATTTATTCTCCTATGCTCCTATGTATATGTCTGCTCTTCTCCCACCTGCTGGTCATATGATCCTATGCCTGCCGGTAACAGTATTTCACCTACTGGCCACGTATGGCCGGGTGGCTGCTTGATGCTATGTATAGTTATGGCGAATTTGACTGGAGCAAATTACACCATTCAATAATAATGCTACATTAACTTTCGGTAAATTGCTGTGTGAAATGATGAATGCTAACGTGCAAGATTGCCTGTGAAAAATTAACGCGTGGAGTACAGCACAACAGACATTCGATAATAAGACGACATTAGCTACTGCTTGTAGAAGTACTCCAGTGTGCAAGCCGGAAGTATTATTTGCGGTGTAGGAACGGTTAGTGGTTTTCCAATTGGGCCTTTATTGCTTCCGGGTCGGGGCAACCTACTATCCATGCATCGTATTTACCGTTGTCGAAATTAATGCGTATTCCTCTGGGCGTATTGTGGTGGACTGCAGCAAATAGCTTTTCGCCACTGGTCGCTACCGTTGCAACTTCAAACACGCCAGGAAGCCGCCCGCCAAACTTTAATCCGTGGTCTGCCGGTTCGTGAGCGTCCTCGAGTATTTCGACCGAGCGAACAGTGGATAGCGGTGCTCTAAGATCACTATGCACTGACTCCATCTTCTCCCCGGTGGAGAGGCGTAAGATCACGTCGTCGCCTTCAATTTTCAGTTCAGCCATATCCAACCTCCATAACTATATCCGATCCCTATAACTATATCCGACCTCCGTCAGGTACTGTCGTCAGAAACCATAATGCAAAAGATGGAACATCGTTGAAAGGCAAAGAGCCATTATTCCTGTTGGTCGTATGTCTGTCGGTGTTTCTGCCCGGTCAGAGGGGGGCTACGGCTCCATCTACTATTCATGCAAATTTCCAGTAGTGTTTACTCGCAGTTAACCTAAGACCTGGATAATTGTGACTATGGAATCTGGTAAGCCACGAGATCCGGCACGAGACCCAATTGTACAGGTCATGAGCGGTGTGATGCTGCTGGCATTTGGTGTTGTGCTGGTAACATTGGGGACTGTATCCAAACACGGCATCCTCAGGACATGGGGAGTATTTGGCGGGATATGGGCGATTGGATTTGGTTATGTTTTGTTTGGGGCCGGGTACTCGGTTTATCGGGAACATTATAGGGACAATCGTATTCGTAAGGCAGAACGCAGGGAGGCGAACCAATGACTGCGGATACAGGAAATACAGGGAATATGGCTACGAGAGGGCTGCTGTTCGTGTCCAGAGAGACGGTGCAGGGTGGACATATGATTGCAGAGACAGGACATGCGGAGGGAGTGACCCGAGACAGAAGAATGGACGCATTGCGGTGCACCTGCTGATCGCTGCCCTGGCGGGGCTGCTACAGGGCATAGCTGAATGGCTGCCGGTCAGTTCCAAGACAATGATCAGCCTGGTGTTTGTAAGCGGCGGCAGATATTCGCCAGATACGGCGTACGTGATGGGGTTGCTGGCTAATTTCGGGTCTTTCTTTGCGGCACTCTGGTACTTTCGTGCCGATGTGTGGTCAGCTGTAAAGGGTTTGCGAGATCCCTTCGGATCCAGCGTCGATGCCACTCGCCTGAGGTTTCTGGTGGTGGCTACTGCCATGACGGCGTTGATCGGCTTGCCTGCCTATGCCGGAGTCATCTCAGTATTTCATGCTTCGGCAGGCAATATATTTATGATAGCGGTAGGACTTCTCCTGCTGGTAAGTACCGCCGTCAACTATCAACGAGAACGTACCGCCGCCAAGTCTACTGGTAAGGCTATGACAAATGCCACGAGCGAGGCCACGGAAGATGTCACATCGGGCAGGGTTCCAGGGTTTGTCACGGCAATTATCGTAGGTGGATGCCAGGGAATTGCAGCACTCCCCGGTATCAGCCGGAGTGCCATGACAGTGACTCCCATGCTGTTCCGGGGATTAAGTCCCCGCGACGCATTGCGACTCTCGTTCTTCCTTGATGTGGTGGCTCTGCTGGGTGTGGGAGCGACTCCGTTTCTCGTTGGCCATGCGGGCCTGGCTGCCGTGAAAGCAGTAGGCGCTATACCTGTCGTTGTAATGCTGGTGGTAGCTGCCATATTCAGCTTTTTGATGATAGGTACTGTACTGGGTATTGCTGCTCGTCTGAGAGCTTCGGTAGTAACGCTTCTCATCGGCACCGTTACCCTCGGTTTTGGTCTGGTGTACGCAACCGGGCTGCTGTCTGCTCCTGTTCACGGATGACTCCAATTGCTTTAGCCCAATCTGCCCGAAGGCAAGTTGGACTATCCGGCAACTACCACCATCTATGAGGGGATATATTACACGGAAATTATGCCGTACTATTCGGCAGCTATCATCATTTAACCGGAGATACTCCGTAGGTGGTTAAGTTCGCTATGTCTGTGATACTGACAATTCCCATGATATAACCTTCCATGATATAACCTTGTGCATACCCACGTCGCCAGGATAGTTCCGATCGCAAAAATCAGTCTGTTTGGTACGCTGGCGGTACGCATTAGGTATATAAATTATAGTATGAAGACATACTTTCGTGGAGATATGCCAATAGCAAGCCGGAATATTGTGAACATTGCAAAACGGATGAAAGCACCAGCACGGGCAACACGACTGCAGCTTATCAATTGCCACCGTCCAGCCACTGCCATGGTACGGGCAATTACTTTTGTTATGATGGTAGTAGCCCAAATTGGCATAGTTGGCATAGGAACAATAACCTCGACCCCACCGGCTCAGGCAGCCACCTCCCAGGCTACCTGGTCGACGCAGGATAGCTATCTGACCCCAGCCACCTCTTTGCAGAGCGTGGCGTGTGCAGGCTCGTCTACTTGTTTTGCAGTCGGATCAAACGCGGTCGGCGGCCCTGTTCTCTATACGACAACCGGCGGCAGTTCGGGCTGGACCGACGATTCCGGAGAACTTCCCTCCGGAACATCCCCTCTCACTGGTATTTCGTGTGTATCCACCACTTCCTGCGAGGCGGTAGGGTATAACATCTCTACATCGGCAGTTGTAGCTCTTTCGTATAATGGGTCCATCTGGTCGCAGCAATCCCTCCCATCTGGAACCCCACAGCTCAATGCCATCTCCTGTGCATCTGCATCATTTTGCGAGGCGGTGGGGTACAGCAATTCCACATCGGAAGATGCAGCCCTCATATTCAATGGTTCCACTTGGTCTGCCCAGACCCTCCCCTCCGGGATTTCACAGCTCAATGCCATCTCCTGTGCATCTGCATCATTTTGCGAGGCGGTGGGAGCCAATACGGCGCTCACCTTCAATGGGCTGGCCTGGGTTGTCCAGACTCTTCCGTCGGGCGTCAATGACCTGTACGGTGTGTCCTGCCCGTCGGTCAATTCTTGCGAAGCGGTAGGGTGGAACACCGGTTCCGCGGTGGCGCTCTCCTTCAACGGTACATCCTGGGCATACCAGAGCGTGCCGTCGGGGGTAGAGCAATTTACAGCAGTTTCGTGTATATCGGCCAGCAGCTGTTGGGCTGCAGGGTATAATGGCAACCCTTCAAGTAGTTCATTGACAGTGGTGCTTTCTTTTAACGGATCTACATGGTTAAACCAGAACATACCCTCGGGGATAGAGGAGTTCAATGCTATCTCCTGCGCATCTGCATCATTATGTGAAGCGGTAGGAACGGCCTCATCAGGGTCTGCTCCTACCGCAATATCCTTCAATGGCTCGACATGGTCGGCTCTAACTCTTCCTTCAGGTACGCCACCGCTCACCGGCATATCGTGTGTATCTTCCACCTTTTGTCTGGCTGTAGGATATGCCGGTAGCGCCAATACCCCTGCTGCCGCTCTTCTGTGGAACGGAACGTCCTGGTCCAGCCAGGCTCTTCCTGCAGGTGTGGGAGGACTCACCGGTATTTCGTGTGCGTCCTCCAGCTTCTGTGAGGCGGTGGGATTCGGAGCAGCTACTTCAGCGGGGGTGGCGCTCTCCTTTGACGGTTCCTCCTGGTCGCAGCAGTCCTTTCCCTCCGGGGTGGGGGGGCTCAATGCAGTCTCGTGTCCATCTGTAGGGTCATGTATTGCAGTAGGATACGATACCGCCATTTATTTCAATGGGTCGTCCTGGTCAATCCAGTCTCTCCCGTCAGATGCGGGGCAACTTACCGGCATATCATGCACATCTCAGAACTTCTGCGAAGCTGTGGGGCTTACCGCCGCCGCTTCATCTGCAATAGCACTCTTATTTGATGGTTCTACCTGGTCGCAACAGTCACTTCCTTCCGGGGTGGGAACACTTGATGGGGTATCCTGCGCATCGGCTACCTCTTGCGAAGCTGTTGGTGCTGCCGGTACAACCGGAGCAGCACTCTTATTTGATGGTTCTACCTGGTCGCAACAGTCACTTCCTTCCGGGGTGGGAACACTTGATGGGGTATCCTGCGCATCGGCTACCTCTTGCGAAGCTGTGGGGCTGAGCGCTACGGGCGCTTCTGTCACTACGAGTGGAGTGGCGCTCTCCTACGACGGTTCCATCTGGTCCAGCCAAACAGTTCCTTCCGCACTGAATATTCTCGGAGCCGTATCCTGCGTGGAAGCATCGGCGAGTGACTGTGAGGCCGCTGGGTACAGCCCATCACAGGTGGTGATAATTGCCCAAGGCAGCGCACCCATAATCACCTCCCTCTCACCTGCATCCGGTCCGGTAGCTGGGGGCGCCGAGGTAACCATAATTGGTACTGGATTCTCCACCGTGCCGGGTACCACTACCGTCACATTCGGTTCAACTCCTGCGCTGAACGTCTCCTGTCTCACAAGTACATTATGTACAGTGACGTCCCCACCAGGCTCCTCGTCCGGTGGAACAGTGCCCGTAACGATTATCACACCTGATGGTGTCTCCAATGCTGCAAGCTATAATTACACGACGATTACTGGTACCACCTGGACAGTCTCAGCCAGCTACCCCGTTGATTCTTCTGGCGTCTCTACGGTGTCTCTGAATGGCATTTCGTGCGTATCGCCAAAGTTCTGCATGGCTGTAGGTAATGATTTTGCTGCTGGTGGTATGGGCGAGGGCATTGGAGAGATCTGGAACGGCTCGATCTGGGCATCCACACCTCCTGCTCCCGGCGCCGTATCCAACTCTGGCGTTTATATGGGCGCTTGGCAGATCGACAGTGTGTCGTGTGTATCAGCATCATTCTGCATGGCCGTAGGAAACAGAGTAACGTTCGGCGGGTACGAGACAACCGGGATACTGCTGTGGAACGGCTCGACCTGGACGCAGCAATTCCTGAGTAATAGCTCGATGATTCCAGATTATGTATCATGCGTCTCGGTATCGTTCTGCATGGCCGTGGGATCAATAGGTGACGGCTATTCTTCAATTAATGCTGCTGAGTCATGGAACGGCACCTCCTGGGAAGCTCTGAGCGTACCTTCACCTGCCGTTGCAGAAAACGGTGGTGGTAGTGTTACCTATGATTACCTTGACACAGTGTCATGTAGTTCAGTTTCATTCTGCGAAGCAGCTGGCGGCGGTATAAATGACTCAGTAATGTGGAATGGAACCAGTTGGGCATTGCAACCCATTCCCAACTTTTCCTCTACCTTCGACTATGTTAACGACTTATCATGTGTATCAGGATTTTGTGAAGCGCTAATAAGCACCACTTGCGAATTGTCGTGTCCAGCGTTGCCGCTTTTTATTTACAGCAACGGTAGCTGGTCCGCTGACGATGCCGCCAATATAAACAGTATATTCCCCGGAGGCGCCGCCAGTATATCGTGTATTGCCGTCCAGTTATGTGAGGTAGTAGGATATTCCAGCAACTATTCAGGAAAAGCAGCGCTGCTGAAAGGATCCACCTGGTCGAAACAGACCACACCCATAGCAGATTTAACCTGGAGTAATGACTATATAAACTGGGGTACTGACGATAGCAGCAGCCTTTCATGCACATCCGGTGGTCTTTGCATGGCAACGGGATGGGACATGGCGGGTAGCTATGTTCTATCACTCGACATTCCCATTGAGCCGTCGGCCACGCCGCAGATAAGTTCTATTTCACCTTCCAGCGGATCGGTGGCAGGAGGAAATACCGTTACCATCAAGGGAAGCAACTTCTCGACTGTTACTGACGGTACAACCGTTGATTTTGGGCCGGGCAATCCGTCACCGAAGGTACTCTGCACCTCCACCACAACCTGCACAGTAACAGCTCCAATGGCGTTGCCCAGCGAAACATCCGGTGGTAGTGTGGAGGTGACGCTCACAACAGGGAAGGGTACATCAAACTCCGAGCCCTATCTCTACAACATACCGGTTACAGTGTCGCTCAGCGCTGTTCCGTGGAGTTCATCCAATACCGTTTCATTCACTGCAATGGTAGAGACTACAGCCATTACTGTAATGACCAATATAGGCGCCAAATGCCCCAACTTCCCGCCTCAGCCGCCAGATCCCAATGCCCCCGTAAATATTCCCCCTATTTCAGGATGTCAAACCTACAAAACTGCTCAGCCGGTTACTTCCGGTACGGTCACCATTTCTGCATCTCCCGGCGGCCCGTTCTGTACGGTCGCTCTTCCTTCGGGTGCAGAGGGCAATGAGATTACCTGTGCACAGACCTTCAGCTCTGACGCGGGAGGTGTGATTGTGACTGCAAGCTACTCTCCACCATCGTCCGGGTCACCTGTCTTTGGTGCATCCACTTCGTCGGCGCTCTTCCTGCAATTTGGTGCCTGCGCGCCAAACTGCAGCTTTGACGGGAGCGCTGCCATCCCTACGGCAATAATCAATGTCGGAGCATCATCTCTTCCCTATGCACCCGGCTACACTTCCTTCTCCGCAACGGTGGTGAATGGCGAATGCAACGGTGGTAACTCCATAACCGCACCTGTTACAAAGGGAGGTAGCTGCTATCAGCCGGACATAGCCGCGGGAACCTTCAGCTTCCTTGCCGACAATGGAAGTGGCACGTATACCCCGATACAGGGATGCGCGGAGCTTCCCGTCACCGGGGCAGGGCCTGTTACGTGTGCGGTAATGCTTGCGGCCGGTACCTACCAGGTGGTGGGTAAGTATCTGGGGTATTCCTCAGGCTCCACCATCTACGCCCCATCCGAATCCAAGCCGCCCATATCTGTAGTCGTAGGAGGGCAGGAAACAGATGTACCTACCGAGGTAGACGCTTTTGGTATGGGGCAGGCAAGTTCAAATCCCTCCGCAGTAACCTTTGATGCTACGGTAGCGGCAGCACCCTCTGCGGGTGGCCAGATTATAACGGTTGGCACAGTTAAGTTTGTAGCGGGCACTCAGGTACTATGTGGGCCGGTTGCGTACTCATCCTCTGCGGGAGACTTCAATTGTACCTCCAACCCTCCGGCCGGTAGCTACGAGGTAGTGGCCGAATATTCCGGCGCCACTACCGGCACAGCCACATATTACCCGTCGACATCGACAGCGGAGAGCCTTACGATGGCCGGGGTTGCAAGCAACGTTGCAACTTCGGTTGCAAACTTCGGTATGGGCCAGGCAAGCTCCGGTATTGGTACAACGTTTTCCGCCGATGTCATACCCCAGAACGCCACCAATACCGGCGGCCAGGCCATCCCGGGTGGAACGGTTACCTTTGAGATACCCAGTACCGGCCAGATACTTTGTGGTCCAGTGGACATCTCCGGTGGGCAGGCAAGCTGCACATCGGATCCCCCTCCGGGCATCTATATAGTGGTGGCATCCTATTCGGGTTATCAGAGCGGCGGGGTTACCTACCAGCCTTCCGAGTCAAACGGGCTCACGCTGCAGGTAAACAGCTAACGGGAGATGGCAATGTACCGGAAGAGACTGAAAGAAACAGGCATCATAATCGACAAATACGGCTATTCGTGGCAACGGCAAGGCATTCATAGATATCCAGAGTTGCCCAGTTCTGGTATCTTGCAGTGGGTGTCCAAGGTTATGCTCGTTTCATGCGTAGTCATAGCCCTTATGGTTGTTGGGCGGGGGGCAACCCAAGCCGATGCGTTGTCCGTGTCGTTGGCGAGCTCAAGCGGTGAGGTCTCTTACGGGGCATTTGAGGCCCCGCCCGCTCCCCCGGGGAGTATAAGTGCGGGAAGTGCAGTCTCCCCCTATTCTACCGGCTCCGCTACAGCAACCAACGACGGTACCCTAGTAAACGGGAGCGGTGCGGGTGCGGTTACAGTAGCCCAGTATCCCAGTCCCGGTTCGTTCTCGGGCACATCCGGGCCGGGAGGCAGCTCTACTTTTTCCGGAGCTACAGCCTATTTCTGGATCGGTCTGGCTACGGGTAGTGCCTTCACCAGTTTGACCATTTCGAATTGCAATCTGGACGGAGGATCTTCTCTCAGTTGGTGGAATGGAACATCCTGGCAAGTGGTATCCACGGCCAACTACTCACCCGGAAGTACTCCGTGTGTCAATGCGACACTTCTTCCATCTGGGACATCGCCTACCATAGCGCAACTAACCGGTACGGTCTTTGCTGTCACTATCTCCCGGAATGCACCATATATTGATTCAATTACCCCATCGTCGTCACCGCTTGAGGGTGGAGAGCAGGCAATCATTACAGGCACCAATTTCCAGCCGGGTGCAACTGTATCGTTTGGTTCCGTCGTGCTGACGTCAAGTGCCGTCACTGTACAGTCCGCCACCTCTATCGCAGTCACTGTGCCCCCATCACTGAGTCCAGGCATGTTGCCGGTAACGGTCACCACTTCAAACGGATCCGGCAATACAGCAGAGTTTCTTTATGTAAGTGCCAGTATGTCTTATGTACCGTTGGTTCCATATCGTGTTGCAGACACTAGATGTGGGGTAGGTATAGAGCCGAACTACTGTTCTTTGGAGAATTTGCCCCCGGCCAACCAGGGGCTGAGTTCACCTCCAGCGGGGGACCCTATTACCGTTCAGATTACGGGAGTGGGGCCAACGGGTGGCAGCGTTACTCCCACGGCTGAGGCGATAGTCGTAAACGTTACTGCTGTGGTCTCCCCACAAGCCAATAGCGGGTATCTCTCAGTATTTCCAGCCGGTACCAACACCCCCATGGCATCTTCTATTAATTTCTCACCGGGAGAGATAGTCCCCAATTTAGTAACGGTTGCCCTTGGGGAGGGAGGGGCAATATCAATACTGTCTTCGTCGTCTGGAGTGAACGTCATAGTAGATGTGGAAGGCTACTATGCTCCGGGGCAATCGCCGGCCATTTCTGGATCCGGTACATTCGAACCACTCTCAAAGCCGGCAAGGCTGGTAGACACCAGATGCACAATGCACCCCCAACCCTCCTTCTGCGCAGGAGAGAACCTGCCAAGTCAGAATGCGCAGTTGGGGGCACTGGCAGGCAGTAGCACCCTGAATGCAACGATTGCCGGAGTTGATGGTGTCCCAATCTCGGCCACGGCGGTGTCGCTGGTGGTGACTGCCGCATCGCCCGCTGCCAATGGTTATCTGACGGTATGGCCAGATGGTTCCAACCAGGCTGAGACCTCCGATGTAAACTTTACGGAGCACTCATCTTCTGCCAACTCAGTGATCGTACCGGTGGGAAGTAATGGGCAAGTGTCGGTGTACAACGGATCAGGGGAACCTACCGATGTAGTGGTGGACATAACAGGATATTTTACAGACGGCGGAGAAGGGCTTACCCCCAGTTCCCCGGTAAGGATATGTGACACCAGATCAGTATCTTCCATAGGTAACGGTGACGTTGCGAGCGGGGTTGTCGGCCAGTGCCAGAACTCCGGTACACCGGTGACCCCATCTTCTTCGCTTACTCTACAGGTATCCGGAGTGGGCGGCGTGCCAACCGATGCGGATGTTGTGGTGGTCAACATAACAGTCATCGGCACTTCAGGATCTGGGTCAGGCTACCTTACAGCCTGGCCAGCAGGAACCAGCCGGCCGGCTACATCCAATATAAACTGGAGTGCCGGTCAGGTCATGCCCGGTATGGTGGTATGTGCACTTGGCCCATCAGGTCAGATGGACATATACACCTCAACATCGGCCAATGTGGTGGTCGATATTACCGGGTGGTACTCGTAGAGAAATGCAGTTTTCTGGTGGAGGTGACCGGACTCGAACCGGCGGCCTCTACGTTGCGAACGTAGCGCTCTTCCAACTGAGCTACACCCCCAGCAATATAAGCCAGGGTAACGTTTATCCAACAATCCCGCACATCAAGAACCTTCCCGGATAGCACTACCGTGCTCACTCGGCATGTACTAAATGGCGCTAAACAATACCTGCCCAAGATCAACTAAACCGGATTGTTGCGTAACCTGCGTAAACTAATACCGTTCCAGTCTATCACGTGCATAGAGTGTATTGCCATACCGTCACCGGCCAAGTAAAGGAACTACGGTGAATCTGGTAATATGTTCATCATATGTTTGCAGGTGTAATAACGATGGGAAGAGGCAGGTAGTGGATAACTTACAAGGCAATTTACAAAAGGTAGCCAACAGCACAGACGACAAGAACAAGGGCACAGATGGTGGCTCCGAAAAAATGGACATGGTGGTCAACCTATGCAAACGGCGCGGTTTTATATTCCCATCAGCCGATATATATGGGGGTTTTCGCTCTACTTACGATTACGGTCCACTTGGAGTGCTCATGCTAAGAAACGTGAAAGATGCATGGTGGAGATCTATGGTGCAGATGCGTGATGATGTGGTGGGTATAGATGCAGCCATACTCTCCAGTCCCAGGATCTGGGAGGCATCAGGCCACCTGGATAACTTCACCGATCCACTGGTGGACTGCAGGCAGTGCCATGAGCGCAGCAGAGCTGACAAGATCGATGGAAAATGCCCAAAGTGTGGATCTACCGATCTGACCGAACCCCGTGCATTCAACTTGATGTTTAAGACCCATGCCGGCCCCCTGGAGGATGAGGGCACGGTTGCTTACCTGAGACCGGAGACCGCTCAGGGCATGTTTGTCAATTTCTTGAATGTGCTGAATACCTCAAGGAAGAAGCCTCCATTCGGGATTGCTCAGGTAGGCAAGTCGTTTCGCAATGAGATTACCCCACAGAACTTCGTATTTCGTACCCGCGAATTCGAGCAGATGGAGATGGAATACTTTGTACCACCTGAAGATGCATCGATGTGGTTTGAATACTGGTGCAACACAAGAATGGAATGGTACGGATCGCTGGGAATGTCTCCGGATAGGTTAAGACTTCGCAGCCATGAAAAGAGCGAGCTGTCTCACTATTCTGTGGCTACTTCAGATGTAGAGTTTCTGTTTCCATGGGGGTGGGATGAGTTGGAGGGTATAGCAAATAGGACTGACTACGACCTTACTCAACATTCTAAAGTTTCCGGTATAAAGCTAGAGTATTACGAGCCATCTACTGGTGTCAGATACACACCGTATGTGATAGAGCCCGCCGCTGGAGCCACCAGAACGATGATGGCATTTCTGATAGACGCATATAGCGAAGATGAGGTAGGGGGGGAGAAGAGGACAGTACTCAAATTGCATCCGAGATTGGCTCCATATCAGGTCGCAGTGTTGCCTTTATCCAAGCATGAGGATCTTGTACCGCTTTCCAGAGAGGTATTGGAGCTTATCCAGCCCATATGTATGTGTGATTTTGATATTACACAGTCGATAGGTCGCCGTTACAGGCGTCAGGATGAGATAGGTACACCATGGTGTGTCACTGTGGATTTTGACTCATTGGCAGATAGATCCGTCACGATTAGAGATCGCGATACGACCGAACAGGTAAGAGTGCCCATTGCCGACCTGAAGGTGGAGTTATCATCCAGGCTTGCGGCAGCTATGTCTGACCGGTAGTCATGGGATACCAGTAACTACGTCGGGCAGCAATTCCGGCAGTTGCGAGAGCCAGTAGTATTTTCATACGGGACGATTTACTGGACTAGGATTGATAGTTGTACGGTGACAGCATATAGAAGAAGAGGTATATATGTACATTTTTGATTTTGATTATAAGCATGCGCGTCCTCCCATGGAGATGAAGGACTTATTGGGAGGGAAGGGTGCGAATTTGGCTGAGATGGCTTCGGTATTGAATCTCCCGGTTCCTCCTGGGTTTACGATCACGGTGGAGGCATGTAGGGAATACCTCAATAGAGATACTTGGCCTGATGGATTGTTGCCGGAATTGGCCGAGGCCAGGGCGAGACTGGAGAGCAGGATGGGCAAGACGATTGGTGACCCGTCCGATCCGCTTCTGGTAAGTGTCCGCTCGGGTGCAAAGTTTTCCATGCCTGGCATGATGGATACGGTTTTGAACCTCGGGCTCAATGATGAATCAGTGAAGGGGGTTGCAATACAGACCTCCGATGAGCGTTTTGCCTATGATTCATATAGAAGGTTTGTATCGATGTATGGCCGTATCGTACTGGGGATAGATGGGGAGCTGTTTGACAATCCACTTGAGAATATGAAGAGCGGGGCGGGAGTAACTTCAGATGCAGCTCTCGGTGCTGATGATTTGAAGGCTCTGGTGGAGTCATATAAGGATGTGGTGCTTAGAGAGACGGGTACAGCTTTCCCTCAGAGCCCCGATGATCAGCTCCAGGGTGCAGTGCAGGCCGTGTTCAGCTCTTGGAATGGCCCCAGAGCAGTTGCCTACCGTGAACATGAGGGCATTCCGCACGATCTGGGTACAGCGGTGAATGTCCAGGCTATGGTGTTTGGTAATCGTGACGACAATTCAGGAACCGGCGTTGGGTTTACAAGAGATCCGGCAACAGGCGATAAGGGAGCCTATGGAGACTTCCTTATAAACGCCCAGGGCGAGGATGTTGTGGCAGGTATACGCAATACTATGCCCCTGTCGGCGTTGAAAGACAGGATGCCCGATGTATATAACGAATTGCTTGACATCTTTTCACGCCTGGAAGGACATTATCGTGATATGTGTGATACGGAGTTTACCATAGAACAGGGTAAGCTATGGATGCTGCAGACCAGAGTTGGCAAGCGTACCGGAAGGGCTGCATTGAAGATGGCGGTGGATATGGTCTCAGAGCCGGAGATATCACTGACGCAGAGGGAGGCCGTTGGGCGCATAGATGCCGGGCATCTGGAGCAGGTTTTGCATCCGCAGTTCTCTACCGGTGATTACGACGTACTTGCTAATGGATTGGGCGCCTCGCCCGGTGCGGCGGTTGGCAGGGTGTATTTTACCGCCGATACAGCAGTAGAAGCTCATAATAATGGCGAGAAGGTGATACTTGTCCGAAACGAGACCTCCCCTGAAGATGTGCATGGGATGTTGGCTGCTGAGGGTATACTAACTGCACGAGGTGGGCTTGTATCTCATGCTGCTGTAGTGGCGCGAGGTTGGGGAAAGCCTGCTGTGGTAGGGGCGGAGGCCATTAAGATCTCTTCCGGGAATACCGGAGCTGATAGCCCCGGCGCCAAGCCATCTTTTTCAGTTGATGGTACTGTGGTAGGGGAGGGGGAATGGTTGTCGATAGACGGTACCAGTGGAGCTGTGGTGGTCGGCCAGGTTCCGTTGGCAGCTGCCGAAGTTCCACCCGAATTGGAGCAGATATTGACATGGGCAGATGAAATTCGTGCCGGTAAGATGGGTGTCAGAGCAAATGCCGACAATGGCCCCGATGCCGCCAACGCTCGCAGGTATGGTGCAGAGGGTATAGGCCTCTGCCGCACGGAGCACATGTTTTTGCTGGAAGATCGCCTACCTATCGTAAGGCGTATGATCCTGGCAGGCAACGAAGAAGAGGAGAACAGTGCCCTTGAGGAGCTCAGGGTGGCTCAGCGATCAGACTTCGTGGAAATACTGAGAGAGATGGATGGATTGCCTGTTGTCGTAAGACTTTTGGATCCACCTTTGCATGAGTTTCTACCTCGTGTAGAAGACTTGTTGGTGAGAAGGGTAAAGGGGGAGTTGAGCCAGGAGGAGGAGCGGCTTTACCAGGCTGCCAGAGAATGGCAGGAGGCAAACCCGATGCTCGGTACTCGTGGGGTGAGGTTGGGGGTTATAAAGCCCGGCCTCTACTCCATGCAGGTAAAAGCACTCATGGAGGCTGCCCTGTTGCGGATCCGTGATGGAGGGTCGCCGGTGGTGGAGGTCATGATCCCACTTACCATATCCCGCAACGAGCTTCATCTTGCTCGAGGCTGGGTGCTTTCCGCCATTGATGAAGTTCTTTCTGGGGCAACCTCGTCCGAGCGGGAGCGGCTGGATGTAAAGATAGGCACCATGATAGAAACCCCCCGAGCGGCATTGCTGGCCGGAGAGATAGCGAATGAGGCAGAGTTTTTCTCTTTTGGAACGAACGACCTTACACAGATGACCTTTGGTTTTAGCCGGGATGACGTGGAGGGACGTATGATGTCACGGTATCTTGAATTGGAGCTAATAGAGCATAATCCATTTGAGACTGTCGATGCGGAAGGAGTAGGCGAGCTTGTGCGTATTGCGGTCGAGCGCGGTAGGGCAACCAAGCCTGGATTGAGTATGGGTGTCTGTGGCGAGCACGGTGGTGATCCGGCTTCTATAGCGGTCTTTGCCGATGCCGGAGTAGATTACGTTAGCTGTTCTCCGTTTAGGGTTCCCGTTGCCCGGCTGGCGGCTGCTCATGCCGTAATGAGGTCATGAACGTAACGTTCATGGAACTTCCTCATCTGTTCGGGTAGTCTGTCAAGGTATTTTACCGGCAACAGAGGTAATCTTTTTCGTACCTCAAGTGTGAGAGTGCTATTGGAGGCGTGTTCGCCAGAGTATCTATGAGGTTCCACCGGCAGGGGCAACCTGGCCAGTTCAAACCGGATACAGCGCCGCACGGCTTTCATGAGAGCGCTATTTGGTCCTGTACCGCATCCGATACCTATGCGTAGGCAGATTTCATCAGGATGTACTGTTATCCCCTGAGGGTATCCATCCAGTAGGTAGGCCGTAAAACGAATCAACCAGGTGACAGTTGGGCCCAGTGTGCCCAGCCAGAACATCTCGGTGTAGGTAGAACGTGGGTCGTGACCGCATGGATCTGCAAGGGGATCAATCCACGGAAGGATCATTACTGAATTGCAGGCAGAGAGCAGGTCAGTTTCAGCCGCTGTTCTGGCAGTAGTGGCAGGCGAGGCAACTTCATTTGAATGAAATGACATGTAATATAGTATAACACACTTCTAATACATGACAAGCATCTTTATTCTTGTACTACCTTTCTCCTTTGCAGTTACTGTTGTTGCCAGCGACCATTAAATACCAGGCAGCCAATGGGTTCGCAAACAGGTATGCAAGACCCAAGTTACTGTTGTTGCCAGCGACCATTAAATACCAGGCAGCCAATGGGTTCGCAAACAGGTATGCAAGACCCAAGTTACTGCTCTTGCCAGCGACCATTAAATACCAGATTTGCTCGTTTGTTCTTTATAGAAGGTGAGGCATGGCCGTTTCCGTCATCATATCCTAGCAAGATAGTACCTGCGTAACGCCATGGGTCAGGTATACCGAGCACCTCCTTAAGGCGGCCTTCTCCTCGAAAGTTGCCCAGAAAAAGTGCACCCAACCCAGCCTCTTGTGCACCAAGCATTATTAGCATCGAAGCAAACCCGGCATCTACGAACCAGTATGGGACAGGCCATGCACTTTCTCCATCACCATGGGGTGGATTGCCCAATCCAGATGAGGACTTGTCTGGCATGCTGTACCTGTCTGTGTAGTTGATTGGGTTTGTGAGCATGACGATGGCTGCAGGAGCTTTCGACAACCCATTCCATCTTCTCGATGTTGCTCTCCACTCGGCATCTGTAACCGCATCCCAGAATAATGACATAGAGTGGGTGTCCGTTAAGGTAATTGCAGCCCATCCTGGAGTGTTGCCAGCACTCGGAGCCTTGCGAGCATAAGATATAAGCGCGTCTATTGTATCGCCGGGTATGGGTTTTGCCGAGAAGCTTCTGACCATTCTCCTCTGCTGGATGGCTTGGAACAACTCCACTACTAGAACACCTGCTCCATACGAAGTGGCTTACGATCTTTAAGCGCGATTGTGCTCAATCATCGTCTTCGCCATCATCATCGTCATCCCAGTCTTCGTCCTCGTCATCCCACAAAAACGGCCCTACGGGATTGGAAAAATATTGCCCTTCATCATCTTCATCCCAGTCTTCATCTTCCTCGTCGTCGCCCTCGTCATCATCGTCTTCCTCTTCGTCCTCCCACTCATCCTCGTCCCAGTACTCATCATCCTGGCCATTGCCAGCATTATCCCCAGCTGTAGTCCTGTTGGCTTTATCGCGCCCCCCATTCCCTTCTCTTGCCGACAATCTCGTATCCAAGTGAATTATGTCAGCTTCCGAGTCGTTATCCTGGTCAAGAAGGTGACCTATATGGAGGTAACGCTCCAGCTCGGTTGCGATTTCGTCTCCGGTCGGAATTTGGCCTATGTCCAGCGGGTTTCCCTCTGAGTCATCCAAGTGTTGCTCCAGGTCTTGTACCATTTTTGAGTGCTCTTCCGATCTGTTCATCATGTCGTTAATCCGATTAAGCGTTTTGTCGGATGCGGCCATCAGGCTGTCTATAGGCAGTGATAGGTCGGCTACTTCACATAGCCCGTTAACAAGCGCTAAGCTGGCAGGTGGAAAAGACATCGATGCCACATAATGAGGTACACGAGCCCAGAGACCTACTGCCGGGATTGATAGATCTGGGATGGCCTGCTCAAGGATACCCCATATCCCGCTGGGAACTTGTATGGTTCCACGTACTACACCTATTTTTCTGGCCAGATTGCCGTAACGGCTTTCAGCGGTGGCAGCCAGGCGTACTGGTCTTGTGTGGGGAACAGGAGCGGGGAAGGCTCCCAGGCCGACTGCCATCCTGACACCAAGGTCGTTACAGATAGACAGTACCGAGTTTACGAATTCGTTCCAATGAAAGTCAGGCTCTGGCCCGATCAGGTAGCAGATGTCTTTCCCCTCAAGATCCTTCCCGGCAAGCATATGAGTAGCCGGCCACATAGGGGCCTCACTGATGCCATCGGTAATCTGGACGATAGGTCTCCTCGCGCGGCGATCCAGGAAGAAATCGTCATCAAAGGTGGCGACTACTCTGACATCGGACAATCCTGTTTCGCCTGGGGTCAGGTCGATCGTGGTTATAGCAGGTAGATTGTTTTGCGATAAAATACGCCTGCTGTATTCACTGTTATTGTCAGATGCCATCATGCTTACAGCTATAGTGACCGCATTGCCTGCATCCAACCATCCTTCCGTGGCTACTACAAGTACAGGATTGTTAATCTGCTTGTGATCAAGTATGTCGTAATGTGCCATGGCTACTCCGGTGCTCCATTTACGCTGTTATATATAGGCGTGTGGCTATGGTTAACTGGCGAGTGTACCTTTACTGCTATGACAGATAGCGCACAGAGCTCAACAATTCCATTGCTGACCCAGATTATGTAGTTGTGAAGCATAAGACCATATACTACCCATCCCGAGATACCAATGGTAAATATAAGCAGGTATGGCCACGAGAAGTCTTTTGCGCTATGGGTATGTAAAGTCCTGTAGACCTGTGGTGCCCAACATGCGGTCGTAAGAGATGAAGCCACGATTCCAAAAACAGTAACCATATATATCAGGCTAACACTTAATGTGATCACTTATTGCCAAATTCTGGTCAGATCTCACCAGGTCATTCCACTTAGCCAAATTACAGACCTTGGTCAGAGCCTTTCAAGCGCCTGGTGTGCCAGCCAGGTAATAGTGGTGGCATACCTGTCTACACTTGTAGTGTCCCCTCCGGTTGCCCCCAGAGTATATCTCGCATACACTCCTGATAGTATGCAAGCCAGTTTCCAGTAGCCGAAAGACATATAGTACCCAATATCGGTCAAATCCAACCCCGATTCCGTTGCATAGAGGTCTATAAGCTCGCTACGGGACAAGAACCCATCCAGCGCGGTAGCTGGATGTTCTACGAGCGGAGATTCATCCTCTTTCTCTGCCCAATAGACCAGCAGTAACCCAACATCAGCCAGCGGGTCGCCCAGAGCGCATATCTCCCAATCAAGTATGCCAACTACCGAGCCACTTTGATCGATGACCAGGTTATCCAGTCGGTAGTCTCCATGTACCAGGCTAACCTGCTGTACTGCCGGAATATGCTTAAGCAGTATTTTATGAGCTGCAATGACCGGGTCGTTTTCATTATGCTCCTTCCCGATTGACTGCATAGAAGACTCGTACTGGCCAATCCATCGTTTTAGCTGGCGCTCTATGTAGGCTTCTTTTGGACCGAGATCGCCCAATCCTATCGTGTCAATGTCTTGCTTGTGAAGGGAAGAGAGAGTGGTTACCATGGACTGGCTTGTATGCAAACGAGTATCATGGCTCAGGTTGTCCTTGCAATCGATCCCATCACGAATAACCAGCCCATCCAGAAAGCTCATTACATAAAATGGTGCACCTATAATGTCTGGATCTTCGCAGAGCGCCAGAGGATGGGCTACCGGCACCACGGTAGGCCATAGGGCCGAAATTACTCTGTATTCACGTGCCATGTTGTGGGCGGTCGGCAATACGTTACCAGTGGGTGGTCTTCTGAGAGCGTATTTATTGCCGTTGGCATCTGTTACCTGGTATGTGAGGTTCGATCGACCGCCTGCAATTAGCTCGAAAGAGAAAGGTGGTGTTGCGCCTTCTACGTTGTGCTCCACCCACTGTGCAGCATCGGATGGATCAGGCATGGTTGTGGCATCGCTCATGGAGCCAGTGTAGCGCGGTTAAGCCACTATGTGCAGAGGGATAAGGGTGGCGCACATAGGGACAATACCGGAGGAAGGGCAATAACTGTGTTATTCTAAGGGAATGTTGCCTGATAAGCTTATGCCGCTTTTCGATAATTCAGTGACTGTAGAATACGCCAGCCTGACCCGTGGCGGTGTGCCTATCTGTGTGCCTACGACACCTTATGTGGGTAGTAAACATGATACATTGGATGTCTCTACAGGACTGACCTATCCTGCAAAGGCCGAACGTGCAAGACGAAACCCAAAGGTATGCCTGCTCTATGGGGACCCGATAGGTTGCAATTTACCAGATCCTCCTGTTGTTATGATACAGGGATTTGCTGCGGTCAGAGATAGTGACATTCAGGCAAATACAGACCGTTATGTCAAGCTTACTCTATCTAAGTTGCCCGATGCATATAAGGGGAAGCCCCGTTTTGCCTTACGCATGATGCCTTGGTACTTTGCCAGGATATGGATTGAGGTCACTCCTGTGCGGATATATCAATGGGAAGACAGAACACTGGCAGGAGAGCCTTTTATATACAGAGTCGGCGACGATGTCGCTACTCCTTCTTCCGATCCGGCTCCCCACGGCAGGCCTCCAAGACCATGGATAGATCCACCTGCATCTTGGCAGGATGCGGCTGATGTGGTTGTATCCGGTAAAGAGAATTATCTTTGTGATCTTACTACCGTGGATGGTGAGGGCTTCCCGGCATGCCAGCCGGTAGTAGGGGCAGAGAGAAATACCCATGGGTTTTCGTTGAGGCTTGGAAGGGGCGCCCTACCCGTCAAACCCGGTAATGCATGCGTGACATTTCATGCCCATCCGGACAACTTTACCAGCCAGCAAAATCGTACTTTCGTCGGTAGGGTTGTTCCTGTGGGTAATTCGGGGTCTGTTGTGGGGGATGGTGTCATTGCGGGCAGGGGAATGGCTGCTGGCGGGGAAGAGACTGCGAGTGAGGGAGATTTGATGGCTGATTTTCAGGTAGATAAGCTTCTTGGTGATTGGAGTCTTGCCGGTAACCAGCTTGCTATGTCTATAGATTTTCTTCGCAAGGGGTATAAGCTTCGCCCCCGCCTTCGTAACGAGGCTGCAAGGCGTGGACAACCGGTACCCAAAGTACGCCTTTGACTGAAGCAGCGGAGTGATCTTTCGGGGGGATCGTATTAAGGGCTTCTTGAGTAATCATGTTCATAATGTGATATTGTTCAGTATGTGGTATTCCAAAATAGTGATGGCATAAGTTTTAGTAATGTAGTTCTTATGGGTCAGGGGGCCAGTGGTCCGGTGACTATTGATGGGTTGTCGCTTGTAGTAGATGGACGTGGCATTACAATTGCCAGCCTTCGAGATGGCGAGCGAAGCATTCAGTGGCAGAACATTTCTTCTTTTTTGTGGGGATCCCAAGTCATGTTGCCGGACGGTAGGAATGCTTGGGCGTTGGATGTGTTTTCAGCCTCCGGATCGACCAAGTTCCTTGTTCCAGCTGACTCTATTTCTGCAGAAAACGTTGCTTCAATTGGCGAGGCGCTGAACAGTATGAAGAACTATTATGTGCCCGCCGTGTCACAGCCGCAGTACCCAATTATGCAACCGCCCACCATGCAACCGCCAATGCAAAATCCGCCCGCCATACCCCCAATGATGCAACCCCCACAACCTTCGTCTGCACAACAGCCCCCAACTATACTGCCGCCAATGCCGCAACCGCTCACCATGCAACCGCCGACGCTTCCCTCAATGCAACCCCCAGCAATGCAGCCGGCCAGCTACTCTCCGGCGCCAGGGTATGCACCCCCGAGTTTTTCAGGTATTTCCAAGCATAAGAATGCACGAAGAGTTCCGAGTAAGTCGTTTATTATTGCGTTGGTAATTCTGATTGTCTTGGGAGGCGGTGGGATAGGTGGATGGTACCTGACCAGGTCAGGCAGATCGTCCAACACGGCAAGTAGCCAAACTCCATCACTCGCCCCATCTTCTCGAGCACCTGCATCCACCTCGCATACTCCATCGACATCCCTACCTCCCGATGTACATCTATCCGGCACCCAATTGCATGATATAGCTCAAAGCGCCAACATTGTTCTTTCCGACTTTCCTTCCACTTGGCGGGTATGTGGTAGCTCTTGCAACAGCAGTAACAGCTCGGATCAGCCAAGCAAGGCTCAACAAGCCCAGGAAAAATCTCAGTTTGCAGCTTGTCTCGGGGTACCGGTGGCGCAATTAAATGGTATTGCAGATGGAGTGAATCCCCCCGGTACCGTATCTACTACATCTCAGACATTTACTGCTGGTCCGGCGGGTAATGGTATGGTTCAGGCAGATTCGCAAGTACAAATCCTGCCCAATGACCAATATGTTGCTGAGCAGCTTTCGTTTTTAGAAAATCCCAAGTATCCCGTTTGCTTGCAAAAGATAGTTATTGTGCAAGCAGCTATAGGCTCATCGCCAGGTTCTGTTACTGATCCATCCCCAGCTTATGCGATGCCACTTCCCATAGTTCCAGGTGTAAAAGGTATACAGATGATGATTCCTGTAGATGTGAATATCAAAAGCAACGGGGTGGCTGCAGTTATCCCGTTCTATACACAGGTTGCTTTTATAGCGTTGGGGAGATTCGAAAGCGAATTAATGATTCAGATACCTGACGTGCAGGCACCTTTTTTTGGCAGTATCGTAACTGTGATGGAGCATAGGTTGGTAAGTGCTAATCATGACCTGTCGGATGGTCACGTTCCGCCCGTTACTGTTCCGCCAAGCTCCAGTTCAGGGGGTAAAACCTTACTGTCATAACTGTTGTCATAATGGTAAGCTGGGGGATGGATCGACGGACAAGAGGAGTAGTTGGTCTGCCACATATTGGCTAGTAAGGAGAACGGAGGATGACAGTTAATTATGCCGAGTGAACAGATTACGCAGACCATTAGCCTGTTGCGTCAGATTGGGCCACTTGATGTGGACACCATGACCGTGCAGGATATGAGAATGCTATATGACCAGATCGGTAATGCCTATCCCATAGAGCCAGGCATAACCGTTGAAGAGGTAGAACTGGGTGGTGTCAGAGCAGAGAAGATATATCGTAATCAGTCAGATATGGATCGTGCCATTGTGTACTTCCATGGAGGCGGATATGTAATCGGCAGCTTGCAGTCTCACAGAGAGCTTGCATCCAGGATAACTTCTGCTACTTCAAGTGCTGTATATTTGGTCGATTATCCACTTGCTCCGGAGAACCCGTTTCCTGCTGCGCTTGAATCTGCCAAGACTGCTTACAAAGAGATTGCCAAATCAGGTGTTCCGGTAGGTGTAGCCGGAGACTCCGCAGGTGGAGGCCTGGCGTTGGCATTGCTAGTCGCATTAAGAGATGAGGGAATAATGACCGCCAAGGCAGCGGCACTTCTGTCTCCGTGGCTTGATCTTACCTTGAGTGGTGAATCGCTTGATCATCGCGCAGATAGAGATCCTGTAGCGGATAGAGCGCAGCTGGTGCAGTGGGTATCGTATTATTTGAATGGTATGGATCCCAAGGTACCGCTGGCATCACCACTTTTTGCCGATCTATCCGGGTTGCCTCCTATCTACATACAAGTGGGTACCGAGGAAGTGCTCTATGATGACTCACTTCGTCTCTTCAGGCGGGATAACAATCTAGTCACATTTGATGAGTTTGATGGGTGTATGCATGTATTTCAGCAGTTCTCCCCCAATTCTCCCGAGTCCGCAGAAGCACTCGACAGGTTGGGTAGCTTCTTCGAGGCGCATCTGGTCTAATTTGGTGAGGGCAAATATCGGCAGGTATGCCGCACAAGCACCCGCAGAAGAGTGATGTCTTCACATTTGGCTATGACCTGCCCAAATACGAGATGATTACGAGATAGACCACAGGTTAAGCCGGTGTCGACCACACGTTATCTATAGGTTGGTAGGTGTCTAG
>JAJZWU010000020.1 GCA_021846515.1 Actinomycetes bacterium | reverse complement strand
ATTTGCAATGTCTGCGGTTGTGATGGATCAAACCACCGTTTTGGTAGCATACAATCAGTATCGCGCAACCTGGCGGGCAAGTGGTGTCACTTGCTTTGGAGTTTCGTATCGTCCGCGAACGGTATATGGTATATATCATGCTCAATTCAGATAATTACAGTGCTGGCGATGAAAATAGTGCAGACGGCATAGGAAGTAACGGTAGCGCCGACTGGCGTAAATGGGTACGTAGCCCTATTTTGCCGAGAGGCCAGCAGAAGACGTCTGTTGTACGCAATATGTTTGATGCCATAGCTCCCCGTTATGACCTAGTAAACAAATTGATGACTTTCGGTCTGGATGGTTACTGGCGACATCGTGCAATCAAGGCACTTGGTCTTCCGCCCGGATCGTTGGTACTGGATCTTGCAACAGGAACAGGTGACCTGGCCAAAGAGTTGCGCCAGCATTCCATTCGTGTGGTGGGGCTGGATCTTTCTTTTGGAATGTTGAAGTCATCAAAGGTGGAAGGATCACTTGTCCAGGCGGACGGCTCAAACTCACCATTTCCGGATCACGCATTCGATGGTGTTATATCAGCCTTTGCTATTCGTAATTTTTCTGATATTCCAGCCATATTGAGGGAGTTGTCCAGAATTATGCGGCCGGGAGGTAGACTATCGTTGTTAGATATATCTGAACCACATGGAATCACAGGGATGGCTGGACGTGTGTGGTTCGAAAAGGGAGCACCGTTGATTGGTTCGCTGCTGTCTGACAGGGATGCTTACTCTTACTTGCCGAGGTCGGTTCAGTATCTTCCCAGTCCGGCAGAGATGAAACGCATGATGAGCGAAGTAGGATTCTCATGTAATAATCATCGCGTAATGACTGCCGGAATTACCCAGCTTTATACAGGTACCAGATCGTCATAATAATTTAATGGCGACCGGTAGCCCTATGCCCAGATTGCGGCGTATTCGAGTAGCACTCCCTCCCGTAGAGAGCCGCCTGTTGATTGCTGCGCTTGTTCAGGCTGCTCGCGAGGAGGGGTTGGAACTTTCGTTACTTCTACCGCCGGGAAGCATTGCATCTCCCAATGAGTGGGGTGCTCCCCTGGTTATAGGCATAGAGCAGGCAGCTATCTACCCTCTTAGTGCTTTCATCCATGATATATCGTTATTAGATTGTCTCGTATCTGAGTACATGGCAGATGAGATGCACGGTATCTATCCTTCCGATCATCTGGGCGATTCTGTTACTATGCCGCTTGGGTTTGTTCGTATAGGCTTTGAACGCTCTGCCAACGATGTTTTCAAGGTTCCGAGGATGATGTATGTCAAATACCCCAACGATCGAGTTTGGGGAATGCTTACCCTTGAGGAGGGCGAAAGTATGCCCTCTTACGAGGAGGCCAGAGAGAGATTGACTCGGCCTATACTGCGTTCCTCCGGCCACGGTTCCTCCGGCCATGCTCCGTTGGCCGACATGGCAGAGGATAGACCGGATGTCGAGATGGGGAGTACCGGTGTATGCTCGGATTCTACGGATATTATTCAGCTAAATGATCGTGCTGTTCTTAAAGGTATGGTAAGTAGCGCTATAGATTCCATAAGCGCCACTGAACTTAGTAAGGTGGTGATTTCATGGAGAGAGACCTTCACGTTCTCTGGACAACTTACTCTCTTAAATACCCTCTTTTCTATGAAGGAGAATGAGCCAGATTGCTGGTTGTTGGCATTTACCATAGAGGATCATACAAGGGCAGATTACCACAGGAGGGAAGAGAGTGTTGGCATGGGGGATACTGAGCGGGATACTGGTAGCGAGCCGGAGGGCAGCGTTTATATGATTGGGGCCACACCGGAGCTAGTTCTTTCCCGGGTAGGAAACCTGGTGACATCATCTCCTCTTGCAGGGACACTCTCTACCCAAATGGCATCCAAGTATTTTGAACAAGCTGAAATGTCGCATGATGAGTCGGAAGCAAACGATGAGTATACTGAAAGGCTACTACTCGATTCTTCGAAGAATCGCTTGGAACATAGTTTAACGGTAGACGAAATTGTATCTATTATCGACAGATACTGCACATCGGTTGCTCGTTCCGGGCAGCCGGAAATAATCAGGTTGGCTTCAGTAATCCATCTCGAGACTGTCATTAACGGGGTACTGCGTGCAGATATGGATAGACCAAATACTACACTCAAACTGCTGAACGATCTGCATCCAACTCCAGCCGTGGCCGGGGTACCTCGTGAGATTGCCATGAAGAAAATAGCAGAGTTGGAGAAGCAGCCGCGTAACCAATATGCAGGGATAACGGGATGGCTGGCCAGCAATGGTGATGGTTTCAGCGTATTGAATATAAGGACAGCCGTCATTGCAGGTGATCAGGTGACCATCCAAGCAGGAGCAGGCATCGTGGGATCGTCTGACGTGGACGACGAGGTGCTTGAGATAGAGGCAAAGCTGAGAAGCATTATCCGCCTGCTTCCTTTATAGATTGCAGGAAGCGCAGTTCCTTTTGTGGGAGGGGATTTGTAAACGGGATAGGATGAGTGGCTGATTAGTATGACCGTATTAGCCTTTTGACGCTCTAAGGTCGATTTGTAGGGTCAACACACCATCATCCAGGCTGGCCTTTGCATCTGCCAACATGGCGAAATCCAGATAGTCCAAGCGTGCCTGGGTTATAAAGTGTTGGCGCTCCTGTCCTTCTACTGGTGGTATTCCACGGCGTTGTACTGCCTCTGCTCGTTCTCGAAAGCGTGCAATCATATCATCCGGGTTGAAACTATCCATAATACTAGTATAGTGTCCCGTAAATAGTGTGATGGTATTCACCTGGTCAGGGGCGTCAGCCGGCAAGGCGAAGGACATAGGCGTAGCAGGGACTACGTTGAGGACGACAACGCAGCCGGGGGCGTCATCGGGCCGGTGAGAGCGCATGATTATTTGCGGGACACTATACTGGTCTATACTAGTTAAAACTGCACCTGTTTGTGCCGTTAGTATATTTAAGCCAGGTGGATCGATGCTATACAAACCATAAGGCGTGTTGTGCAATGATTGGGCTTTCATAATGGCGGTATACATGGGCTGGATATCTACGGGAAACAACATAGATAGGAGGATGTACTGGTGAAAAAAGGACGGCATCGTCGCTTTGAGGAAGCTCGCAATATGAAGCGTTCCATCGCATCAATGCGTCGTAGATGCCCGGAATGCGGCGCCGAGGGTGACGATGATCACGCAGCATGGTGTATGGCTGAGCAGGAAGAGTGGGAAGAGATCATAAGTGGTTCACTTGGAAAAGAGGATCATGCCGGAGGGGCGCAGAACACCACCCATAACTACAGCAGCAACAAGCCAGATCTCCATTCTGATCTGGAAACGGAGAAGGAAGAATAAGGGCTGTAATTTTACACCTGTAAGTGTATCTGGCTACGGACCTGCGACATAGGAGCAGTTGTTTCCCACTAACCTATAGAACAGTGCGTGTACTACTTATATCCACTTACGAACTCGGGCATCAGCCGATTGGGCTGGCATCTCCTGCTGCATGGTTGAAACGCAGCGGTTATGATGTTGCGTACATAGATATATCTGTTGAATCATTCGATGTATCCGTGGCATCATCGGCTGATGCAATTGCTATATCCGTTCCTATGCATACTGCTGCACGTATGGCATTGCAGCTGACTGAGAATATCAGACAAGCCGGCATTACTACGCCAATATGTCTTTATGGGTTATACGCCCACGTAGCTTCCCTTTCTCCGGCTGCCGGCTACATCAGCAAGTTTATTTCCGGTGAATATGAACCGGAGCTGGTCAAATGGGTCGAAGAGATCTCCCGGCTCTATAATGTCGGTACCCACGGCAACAGGAACACGGTAACGCTCGATCGTCATATGTCAATACTTCCCTACAGAGATATATTGCCACCGTTGACTCGCTATGCACGCCTGTCATATGGTGGGCGGGAATATCTTACCGGCTACTTGGAGGCCACCAGGGGATGTGCTCATAAGTGCCTTCACTGTCCCGTGCCTTCAGTGTACAACGGCAGGATTCGTAAGAATGACCTTGACATCCTGTTGCAGGATGTAGATAACCTGGTTTCAGTCGGAGCGGAGCATATTACCTTTGGCGACCCTGATTTTTTGAATGCTCCATCTTATGCGACAAGTGTCCTATCTGCAGTGCATAACTCCTTTCCTCAGCTTACTTTCGATTTAACTATTAAAGTAAGTCATATTGTCAAATATGCCGACCTATTCCCAGAGATTGCTCATAATGGGTGCCTATTTGTAGTATCGGCGTTTGAATCGGCCTCGGACAGGATACTTGATCTGTTGCATAAGGGGCATACGGTTAAAGATATGGAAGATTCTGTGCGATCTCTGCGTATGAATGGAATAGAGCCTCGTGTATCGCTGATGCCATTCACCCCATGGACTACACGTAATGATATTGCCGCACTTCTCGATATGGCTGTTGCGTTCGATATTGTTCCAAATATAGATCCTGTGCAGTGGTCCATAAGACTTCTTGTCCCCCCAGGCTCTCTGCTTCTCCAGGATGCACGAACTGCGGGGTACTTTGTGCAATTTGATCCTGATAAGTTGAGCTATGACTGGGTATCGCCCGATGGCGAACTGGATGTTCTGCAGCGAGACATTGAGGGTATAGCTACTTTTGCCAGCGAAGAGAATGTAGATTGTATGGATGCTTTTGACTTGATCAGATCCAGGATCAACAGGCTATTTGATCTGCAAGGGAATGGCAGTTTTGCTCTTGAGCACGCCAATAAGGGAGATGGGAGAGATGCCAGCAATCACATTGGTGCTGGTAACGGCTGTGGTAGCGGCAATGGCTATGGCAGCGTGATCAGCGGTTTGCAGTCTTCTATGGCAGCTTGTGACAGGCCCAGGTTGACCGAATCGTGGTTTTGTTGTGCCGAGCCGATGCAGAATCAGCTTGATGCGCTTGGTATGCACCAAACTACACATGTTAATCTCAAGGTTTTCACATAAACGGGCTGTAAGTTGAGTGGAGATGATAGAAGTTCAGCGAGTCACTAAGCGATACGGGGAAACTATAGCGGTAGAAGATTTATCGTTTCAGGTAAAGCCAGGCACTGTAACCGGGTTTCTGGGTCCGAATGGTTCTGGTAAATCGACTACTATGCGGCTGATTATGGGTCTTGACTATCCTGATTCTGGAGTAGCGTTGATCAATGGCCGCAGGTATCAAGAGTTACCCAATCCGCTTAGTACTGTTGGTGCACTGTTGGAGGCTCGTGCAATCCACCCAGGTCGTACAGCTTACAACCACTTGCTGGCATTGGCATATGCAAACAAATTCTCTTCGTCGCGTGTCCGTCAGGTCTTGGATATAGTAGGGCTGGGGGAAGTGGCGAATAAAAGGGCGGGCAAGTTCTCTCTTGGGATGTCTCAACGGCTTGGCATTGCTGCCGCATTGCTGGGTGATCCAGAGATATTAATCCTTGATGAACCGGTAAACGGGCTGGATCCGGAGGGCATTCTCTGGGTACGTAATCTTCTAAAAGGATTGGCAGGAGAGGGGAGAACAATCTTTGTATCAAGCCATCTTATGAGTGAGATGGCGCTTACAGCGGATCATGTAGTTGTCATAGGTAAGGGTCATCTCATTGCTGACGCTCCTATGGCTCAGTTTATTTCGGATAATAGCTCAAAGAGGGTGGTGGTCCGTACCCCCCGTATCGATCAGCTTAATAAAGCTCTCCAAGAGACTGGAGCGGAAATACACGATGTATCTGCCGGAAAGATAGTGGTTGGGGGCATATCTATCGAGGAAGTAGGAGAGATTGCCTATAGCATTGGTATTCCCTTGCATGAACTCAGCCAGGTGACCGATTCTCTGGAAAAGGCGTTTATGGATCTTACCAGCGGAGCGGTTACGTATTCCGGCAAGTTGGCCAACTCGCATACCTATGACAATACATTGCCTAACGATATGAGTTCTGTTAATCGCTCGCTGGTGACAGCCAACGTAGCAAATCCGAATCAGGGAGATGCCGTCGATAGAGGCAGTATCAAGGAAGGCAGTGTGGGAATGGGTTCCAATGGCAGTGCCCAGGCGGAAAGTGGAGCGGGAGACGACCGGTGAGTGTAACGATTACAGACAATAATACAGTAATGGGAGATGGCCAATGAGTGCAACCACCGCAGAGAACGCAGTTGCGATCCGCCCCAGTGCTGTCAGTCGCTACGATATTATAAGCACAATGCGATCTGAATGGGTGAAGCTAAGAACACTTCGCTCAACCCTCTGGAGTCTTTTGGCACTGGCTGTATTGGGTGTTGGAATAGGTGCGCTGGTATCTGCTGCAAAAGCATCACACTTCCAGCGACATCATATAGGGCTGAGTGCGGCGTCGTTTGATCCTACCAGGATTAGCCTTAGCGGGGTACTCTTGGCGCAGCTTGCAATAGGCGTGCTCGGTGCATTATCTATTACTGCGGAGTATGCGACAGGCACTATATTCTCTACATTTAGTGCGGTTCCCCGCCGCCATCTGGTTGTAGTTGCCAAGGTAATCGTCTTTGGATTGGTTGCGCTGGTTGCAAGCGAGGTCACCTGTTTTGTCTCATTCTTTATAGGCCAGGCAATACTCTCTGGTTCTGCCCCGTACGCCACCCTTGCTACGCCGGGAGCCTTGCGTGCGGTAGTGGCCGGTGGGTTGTACCTGGCAGTGCTGGGGCTTCTTGCGCTTGGGATAGGAGTCATAGTGCGTCATACGGCTGCTGCAATAACGATATTTGTCACGATACTGCTTATTCTTCCGCTGATACTTCAGGCATTACCCACCTCCTATATAAACGCAATTGGTAAGTACCTGCCGGCAAATATAGGAATTGTACTTCTGTCCAATACCAGTGGAGCCAATTCCGTGGCCTTTAGTCATATGTTCTCTCCATGGGTGGGATTCGCCATACTATGCATTTACGCTGTAGTTGCACTTGGAGCCGGAATAGTATTAACTGTAAGGAGAGATGCGTAACGAATCAGCAACACCTATCCAACCGGAGCAATCAACTTAGATATGAGCAGCCTTCGTAGATCCAGCTCGCGTATTGTTATACACGGCTCATGATCACTCAGCTCGGTTACGATGATTTCTTGGTGTTGGCCGGTAAGCAACCTATAGTACCGGTATGGCGTGAGGTAGTAGCCGATACGGTTACTCCAGTCGGTGCTTTTTCCAAACTTGTAGGTGGTCGACCTGGGTTCCTTCTTGAATCTGTTGAATCAAATGAACGTTGGGGTAGGTACTCTTTTATAGGCAGGAATCCGCTATGTACGGTAAAGTCATCCGGCGGGCATGTGGTCATCGAGGGAGACCTGTCTCTGCCTTCCTCTGTTAAAGAGACATTCAGTAACGGCATATTGGCAGCAATAGATTCAATAATTTCTTATTTTACTTCCCCTGTAGCGTCATCACTACCACCGCTTCACAGTGGCCTGGTTGGTTATCTGGGTTATGATGTGGTTCGCGAGATAGAGCATCTTGAGAATATTCCCAATGACGATTTGAAACTACCTGATGCACTGTTCTGGGTAATAGGTGAGCTTTGCGCATTCGACCACTGGAGGCAACGAGCGGTGCTGCTTGTAAATGTCTATATAGGTGATAGAAACCGGGCAGGCGATTCCGACGACCTTCGTGCTATATACGACGATGCACTTAGTGGTCTTGATGCAATGGAGAGAGATTTAACCGGTTCGCTGGAGCTTGATTCCCTTTCCATAGATGACAGTGCAGGGGAGCTTCCCAGCTTTACCAGGACTATAAGTTCTGAGCAGTATTGTTTGGGTGTCGAGGCTGCCCGTGAGTATATCTATGTAGGAGATATATTCCAGGTCGTACCTTCCCAGAGATTTGATGTGAATTTGAAAGATATAGGTGTAGATCCCTTTCACGTATATAGGGTACTGCGCCTGATTAACCCGAGCCCATATCTGTATTTTCTGCGTACCGAAGAGTGCACGATTGCCGGTGCCTCGCCTGAACCTCTTGTAAGACTGCGAGACGGTGTGGTCATTTCACGGCCGATAGCCGGTACAAGGAAGCGAGGCTCAAGTGAAAGAGAAGACGAGCAACTTGAAGCAGAGTTGGTTGAGCATCCCAAGGAAGTGGCAGAACATATAATGCTGGTAGATCTGGCCAGAAACGATGTAGGCAAGGTAGTCGAGTTTGGCTCCGAAAAAGTAGATGAGTTGATGACAGTGGAGCGATATAGCCATGTTATGCACCTTACCTCCCAAGTATCAGGGAAGTTGCGGGTGGGCAAAACTCCTGTAGATGTAATCCGCGCTACCTTTCCCGCCGGGACGCTTTCCGGTGCTCCAAAGGTACGCGCCATGCAGATAATAGATGAGCTGGAAGTGACCAAACGGGGAGTCTATGGTGGTTTGGTAGGCTATATGGACTTTTGCGGAAACCTTGATACTGCTATCGCAATCCGGACAATGGTTGTTACTGCAAATGGGGTAGCCCATATACAGGCCGGCGCCGGAGTCGTAGCCGATAGTGATCCTGAGATGGAAGACAGGGAGTGTTTTCAAAAAGCATCATCGTTATTGAAAGCGATTAGCCTTGCTCGCGGTACTGCCCACAACGCCGGCTAAAAGGTCGAGTTTGCCCGGGTGTATCTTACGATAGAATTAAATAGTGGTAATGTGTATCCAACTCCAATTATGATCTCAAGTAACTACCAGGATCTGCTGCTGGAAGCCTATACCAATTTGCGCGAAGGTTGTGGCAGGATAGCTATTAAGCGTGATGTGGTCTCTGTGACTGGGCCGGATTCTGCCAAATTCTTGCAGGGGCAGATGACCCAGGACATCTCTTCGCTACCAGAGGGTAGGAGCACGTATTCTTTTTTATTGCGACCAGATAGTCGGGTAGTTGCACTGGTGCGCGTATCCAAGCTGTCAGATGATTATCTTCTGGTCGATACCGACTATGGCTGGGGAAACGTAGTGGCGGAGAGGCTGAACAAATTCAAAATTCGTACAAAGGTCACTATAGAGCTACTGGATTATGTTTGTGTGGCTGTGCGCGGTGCACTGTCCGGTGTTGCGCTTGGCATGGGAGGCACTGATCAAAGTAGTGCTGATCCGGGTAAATTGCAGGTTGATGCACTCCCTACCGGCGATGCGGCAACTGATCCGGGTGAGTTACAGGTAATGGATCATGGAGTGGTAGCTCTACCTGTTTTATGGCCTGGTCTGGCTGGATATGATCTGCTGGGTAATGATCTGTCTGCCATGGACCCTCTAGTGGGGGACATACCCGAATATCCTCCAGATACTTCCGAGGTGCTTACCGAAGTGCTGAGGATAGAATCGGGCATACCGGCGATGGGAAGGGAGATCGACTCAAATACAATTCCTGCTTACACGTCTATTCTGGATAGAGCTGTTAGTTTCGGAAAGGGGTGCTATGTGGGGCAGGAACTCGTAGAACGTATCGATTCCAGGGGAAGTAATGTACCGAAGAGGTTATGTCGCCTTGTAGAGCGTGACAGTGTTGCCCCAATAGATATACTTGATTTGAGTGCGATCACCTCCGCTGTCCGATCGCCCGGATCCCGTGCTTATGTATGTATGGGATATGTACCCAGAAAGATAAATACAGGTGATATTGTCGAGTTGCTTGACGCTTCTGGAGATCGTGATACTTCCAAGAATACTGCCGGAGACGATGACGTGAGTACATCCACGGTTGGATTCACCGGCCTTGGGCGGAACACATCGGAGTTACTGGGAAAGGTATTTGAGGTTGCACAATGATACCGGAGGCCATTGAATGATTCCGGAAGGTACCTACCTCTCTCGTATAATCGACGCTCATCGTAGGGCTGCTTCTTCCAGGGCTGTAGACATTGATGCACTTTTTGAGCGGGCATCCAAATCCGCCCTACCCAGACCGTTTGATGGCTGGCTGAATTGCATAAAGACTTCAAGAGGTATCGGTGTTATTGCCGAAGTAAAACGCAAATCACCGTCAAAGGGTTTGCTGGATAAGAGTATAGACATTGCCGCTACCGCCCGTTCCTACGAAGCCGGAGGAGCGGTGGCGATATCGGTTCTGACTGATTATGAGTTTTTTGGAGGATCGCCTGAGGATCTGGCCGAAGTCAAGTTGCACTCTATGTTGCCGGTACTTAGAAAGGACTTTACAGTCAGTGCAGCTGATGTAGTGGAATCGAGGATCATGGGAGCAGATGCCATCCTATTGATTGTGGCTGCCCTTTCTTCCCAGGAGCTGAAAGAATTCATTTCGATTGCCCGGGATCTCAAGATGAGTGCGCTTGTAGAGGTGCATGACCGCAGCCAACTGGAGATGGCCCTCAATAGTGGCGCAAGCATGATAGGCGTCAATCAACGTGACCTCCATTCATTCGAGGTGAATCCGGATCTTGCCGTAGAGACAGCCAAGGACATACCTTCTGCTTGTGTTGCAGTTGCCGAATCGGGTATTACATCTCCCGATGATGCGAAGCGACTTGCCGATGCCGGTTATGATGCAATTCTGGTAGGGGAATACTTGGTAAGATCTGATGACAGGAAGGCAACGGTAAGGATGTTGAGTGGACACAGGATTGGCAGAAGGGCATTTTAGCAGAGCATGGCGAACGCACTACCCGGACAGAGCCGGTAGCTCGGTTCCGGTATACTGAATTATGTTTGTAAAGATTTGTGGAATTACCAGCGAGTCGGATGCACTGATGGCAATAGGACTTGGCGCGGATGCTCTTGGCTTTGTATTTGCCCCCTCGTCGCGCCAGATGGCAGTTCGTGCTGTTGCGAAGATAGTAGATAGATTGCCGCATGAGATATTGACTGTAGGTGTATTTCGCGATGAGTCAGCTACCCGTATCGTGCAGATTATCAATGAGACGGGGCTTCAAGCTGCCCAACTCCACGGGAATGAAAGCATGGACACATGCAGGTATGTGGCAGAGCGGGTACCTGTGTCCATAAAGGCATTTCCTGCCGGTCATGACAACATTGCCAGGTGGGAGGAGTATGGTGTCGACTTTGTTATGATCGATTCTCACTCTCCCGGTTCTGGTCAGGTCTTTGATTGGCAGTTGGCTGAAGACCTTGCCGACACAGACAGGGTAATACTTGCCGGTGGTCTCGATCCATCCAATGTAGCAGCCGCTATTGACCACTTCCATCCGTTTGGAGTCGACGTTTCCAGCGGCGTAGAGTCCAGACCCGGTCGTAAGGATCCAAGCAAAGTTCGTAGCTTTATACGAGCTGCCAGAGCAGAGGAGAGTGGTTACTACTATGGGAATGGCCATAGGGCACTCACTGAGGTAGACTTTGACGATACCATCTCCGACGGCGGCCCAGAGCGTGCTGCAGAGGATACAGTGTACAATGACGACGACAATATAGTATATGACGATGATTATACGGCTACGGACAAGAAGGGATCCAGCATGATTTTCGATTGGGAAGAAGACTATGAGGGAGACTAGTTCCGTGGCCGACACCTACTCCGGCAGCCCTGGTAATATTCATAGTCAGCTTGATGTAATGGGTGACCCCGGAAGGACAGGAAGGTATGGTGAGTATGGTGGTAGATATGTTCCGGAGCCGCTTATGGCTGCATGCCTGGAGCTTGAGAATGAGTTCCGCTTGGCGTGGGCAGATGATGATTTCCATAACCAGCTAGATTCTATTCTGAGATCTTATGGTGGACGCCCTACCCCCGTGACTGAATGTGGACGGCTCTCTGAACGAATTGGCGTGAGAGTGCTATTGAAGAGAGAGGACCTTGCTCATACGGGGTCCCATAAGATCAATAATGTTACCGGTCAAGCATTGCTGGCCCGCCGTATGGGGAAGAATCGCCTTATTGCAGAGACTGGCGCCGGACAACATGGCGTAGCTACCGCAACCGCAGCTGCATTCATGGGAATGGAATGCACTGTATTTATGGGTGAGGTGGATACGTTACGCCAAGAGCTTAATGTCTTCCGCATGGAGCTGCTCGGCGCCAACGTGGTTGCTGTGAAGAGCGGCAGCAAGACCCTGAAAGACGCTGTCAATGAGGCATTAAGAGAGTGGGTGTCTACTTGCGAGACTACGCATTACTGTGTCGGCTCAGTTATGGGGCCTCATCCTTACCCCTGGATAGTCAGAGAGTTACAGCGTGTGGTTGGTGACGAGGCGCGTGATCAGTGTCGGCAGTTACTGGGTGGTCAGGATCCTGATTGGGTTGTTGCATGTGTCGGAGGAGGTTCTAATGCAGCCGGAACCTTTGCTGGCTTTACTGACACGTCATCCAACCTGGTAGGAGTGGAGGCAGCAGGTGGCGCCGCTATCACTCACGGTACTCCCGGTATTCTCCACGGTATGCTATCTAATTTATTGCAGGACGATACTGGCCAGATACTAGAAGCCAAGTCTATTTCAGCAGGACTGGACTATCCGGGGATTGGACCAGAGCACGCTTATCTTGCATCAGTCGGAAGAGCACGCTATGAGTCTGCCAACGATGATGAGGTGGTAAAAGCTTTCTGTCAATTGTCCGAGTTGGAGGGTATTATTCCTGCTCTTGAATCAGCACATGCAGTAGCCTGGGTTATCCGGGAAGCCGGTAAAGTAATTCCATTTGGCTCTACTGTTCTGATTACTCTATCAGGTAGGGGAGATAAGGATGTGTCTCAGGTACGAGATATATTGCGTAAGTCGAAGAATGACAATGAAGAAGGCCGGGTGCAGGTAGGCTAGTGATGGATACCGGCACGACAACACCCGACCTCTTGTCATCGGTAGCGGGCAGTGGAACAGGTGAAGGGCGACTGGGAGCTATCCAATCCAAGTTGCTCTCTGCACGTGATAGTGGCAGGAAATCACTCTGTTGCTACCTGATGGGAGGGATGTCTCCAGATTGGCAGGATGTAGCACGGGCCATTGAAAACGGGGGAGCTGATATTGTCGAGATTGGGTTGCCCTTCTCCGATCCGATGATAGATGGTCCTGTAATCCAGCATGCCTCCAAGCTATCGCTTGACTCAGGGAATTCTCCGATGAGCGTAATCGACTCCATACCATGCATGGACATGAGTATCCCCGTAGCCGTAATGACTTACTACAATATAATCTATAAGGCTGGTCTCTACAGGATGGCTGGGAGAATTGCCAGCGCTGGTATTGCTGGGTCTATTATTGCCGATCTTCCGGTAGAGGAGTCAGATAGCTGGGTTACTACAGCCAATGACGCAGGGATAGAAAATATTATGCTGGTTGCCCCCACTACCTCACCTGATCGTACGAAGATTATTTGTGATGTATCGCAGGGGTTTGTCTACTGTGTCGGTACTATGGGTGTTACCGGAGAGAGAGATGAGCTGCCCAATTCAGCCAAAGAGGTTGCCGCCAAAGTAAAGGCAGCTACAGATAAGCCTACGCTGGTCGGAATCGGAGTCTCTACGCCATCCCAGGCTGCCAGTGTTTGTGCCATTGCTGACGGTGTCATACTGGGTTCAGCTATTGTAAGGAGAATTACTGAAGGTGAGGGCGCAAGGGGAATTGAAAATTTTGTCAGGCTGCTAAGGCGTTCTATAGATTAGTCGTGGGATTGCCAATGCGGTATTATGCTGTATGGACAAGGACAATACTTGTACGGGTAAGTAAAGTGGTATCTGTGCGGAGATGCGCAGTAGCAGATTTGTAATAGGAAAATTGCATTCAGGATCAGCCTCGGTGGTTGTCTGGTAGCAAACTTGTAATGAGAAAAAGGAGCCTTAGTGGGGATTAAACTTTTTTTAGTTGATGATCATGAGGTAGTGAGGAGGGGATTGAAGGATCTCATAGAGTCGGATCCGGATATAAAGGTCATAGGAGAGGCCGCAACTGCGCAAGAGGCAATAGATAAGATACCATCCGCGGCTCCGGATATAGCTGTTCTGGATGTCAGGTTACCGGATGGGAGCGGAGTGGAAGTATGCCGGGAGGTAAGAGCCAAATCTCCTGAAATATACTGCCTGATGTTGACTTCGTTCAGCGATGACGAGGCGTTGTTTTCCTCAATCATGGCTGGCGCCAGCGGTTATCTTCTAAAGCAGGTAAGGGGGAGTGAACTTGTCCAGGCAATCAAAAAGGTGGCCAAAGGAGAGTCTCTGCTGGATCCCGCTCTGATCAAGAAGGTCATGGACAGGATTCGTAGCGATGTAGATATAGACGAGCGGATAGCTCGGCTGACTGCTCAGGAAAGAACCATATTAAAGCTGATAGCTGAGGGCAAATCAAACAGGCAGATTGCATCCGACATGTTCCTATCGGAGAAAACGGTAAAGAATTACGTATCAAACATACTGGGCAAAATGGGTTTCTCCAGGAGGACTGAAGCGGCTGTGTATGCCGTAAAAAATATTAAAGATAAGCTGTAAATAAGTTGTATGCCTATTTAACGACTAGCCACTGAGCTGTATGCAGAGTGGTCTTTTATTGCTCCTCTGCTTCCCTTATAAAGAACCGCTAAACTGTATATATGGCTACTTCTTATACAGATACCGGCAATCCAGGAGGATATTCAATGATGCCCAACAAAGCAGCTGTTCTCTATGCAGTTCATGACTTACGTATAGAACAGCGCCCTATTCCGGATCCTGCACCCGGTGAGGTGCTGGTCGAAATGCGATCTGTCGGGGTTTGCGGTTCAGACGTGCATTACTACAATGAGGGCAGAATAGGCTCCTTTGTCCTCGACTCTCCTACCATTATGGGACATGAGTCCAGCGGAGTGGTAGTTGGTTTGGGTGAAGGAGTGGATACACTGCAAGTAGGGGATCGTATCGCCTTGGAGCCTGGCGTCCCCTGTGGTACCTGTATGCAGTGCAGGTCGGGGAGATACAATCTCTGTCCCTATGTAAAGTTTTTTGCTTCACCTCCGGTAGATGGTGCTTTTGTACAGTATCTGACCATAAACCAGCATTTTGCTTATCCGGTGCCGGATACTATCTCAGATGACGCAGCAGCGCTGATGGAGCCATTTTCTGTGGGTATATGGGCATGTCGTAAAGCCGGTGTCAGTGCTGGAGCAAGCGTACTTATTGCCGGCGCCGGGCCGATAGGAGTGATGGCTCTTCAGGCCGCAAGAGTGTTTGGAGCCACAGATGTGGTGGTCACAGATACAAATACTTATCGGCTTGAGCGGGCAATCTCACTGGGCGCCGATCGCGTCATAGACGTATCCGGGGAAGATGATTTGAGTACCCAGCTTACGGCTGACATATTTATAGAATGTTCCGGAGCGCCCCATGCACTTACGCAGGGTATGAAATGCCTTAGTCCTGCTGGTGTCGCGGTTGCGGTAGGTATGGCCAGCGCAGATGATTTACTGGTTCCAATGGCGGTTATGCAAAGCAAAGAGTTGACCCTTACAGGAACGTTCCGTTATGCAAACACATATCCTATTGCAATATCACTTGCCGCAGCGGGACGGGTGGATCTGGATGCCTGTGTAACGGGGCACTATTCGCTGGAGGAGACAGAGGCCGCATTTATGGCGAGTAAGAGCGATCCCACAGTACTGAAGTCGGTGGTCCGTCCTAACGAAGTCTGATCGCCGCCCTGTAATGGGATTAGCATTAGTGGCGTATTAGTGACTACCTATATAGCTCTGGTTGCCATCTTTGAGCGAGACTAGCATTAGTGGCGTATTATTTACTATCCTGGTATTCACTGTTAAAAATACCGAAGGGATAAGGAGAGTGTATGTCAGGTCCTCTTGAAGGCGTAAGAGTATTGGAACTTGCCGGTATCGGCCCGGCTCCGTTTTGCTGTATGATGCTTGCTGATGCGGGTGCTGATGTATTAAGGGTTGAGCGTACAAGAGGTGGTCTGAGCGGTGCTATGTCTTCCGGTAGTGGTGAGGATTCCACTCGGCCACATTGGGATCTGATGAATAGGGGGAGGCGGTCTCTGGCAGTAGATCTCAAGGAGCCGGAAAATGTAGAGTTGGTCTTAAAGGCGGTAGCCAAGGCTGACATACTGATAGAGGGTTGGCGTCCGGGGGTTGCCGAGAGGCTTGGCCTTGGCCCCGATGTGTGTCTGGAGAGGAACCCGAAACTTGTCTATGGCAGGATGACGGGCTGGGGGCAGGAAGGTCCTCTGGCGCAACGAGCTGGCCACGATATTGATTACATTGCTATTTCAGGTGCATTGTGGTCGATAGGCAGAAATGGAGATAGACCGGTACCCCCGATCAACTTGGTCGGAGACTTTGGTGGAGGAGGCATGCTTGCGGCATTTGGTGTGTTGGCAGCTATGGTGGAGGCAAGAGAGTCCGGCAGGGGGCAGGTGGTCGATATAGCAATGGTAGATGGTGCTTCTATACTTATGACGATGGTTCATGCCCTTAAGGAGTTTGGGGTATGGAAGGAGGAGAGAGGGGCAAACATACTGGATACAGGTGCTCCATTCTATGAAGTATACGAGACTTCAGATGGTAAGTATATGGCTGTAGGTGCAATCGAGCCCCAATTCTATGGAGAGCTGTTGAAGGGTCTCGGACTTGATTCCTTTGATGATTTGCCTGCTCAGATGGATAGAGAGGCGTGGCCGGCGATGAAGGAGCGCTTTTCTGCTATCTTCAAATCCAAGACACGTGATGAGTGGGAAAAGATATTTGATGGTACCGATTCGTGTGTAGCTCCGGTGCTATCGCCGTCTGAAGCAAGGATGCATCCTCATAACCTGGCCAGGTCGGCTTATGTAGACATAGAAGGGCAGACGCACCCCACACCTGCTCCCAGGTTCTCCAGGACACCCAGTTCTATTGTACGTCCTGCCCCTCAACCGGGTCATGGGGGAGAGGAAACCTTACATGAGTGGGGAGTGCTGTAGCGCCGTAGTGCTGCATTGGCTGCGTTATTCTAAGCGTTGCACATAAGCACTCATGGAGGTGCCGTAGTGCTGCATTGGCTGCATACATTCCAATTCCAACCCAGCTGCTTTGCTGCTCGGTAGTAGCTCTCTGCAGATTTCATGTACCCCCTCTTCTCCGGTCTGCGATTGAAGTGACGACCTATGCATAGAGCGGCGATAGGCCCATATCCAGCCTCAGACAAGCAGGCTGAAGCACTTTGTATATGTGCCCCGCTGGTAAAGGTGTCGTCTATTATAAGCACTGGCTCAGGATTACCGCTATTCGTATGTGTAGCTACATAGCGTGTTGAGCTAATTTCGCGTTCGTCGTAGGTGGAATTGGATGGTTCCAATAATTCAACGTATCTATCAGAAGTGGCTCCAACCTTATCTCTTATGATCGTGGTAAGTGGGTGAGGATATCTGTGTACTGCACTTGGAACAGTCGTTACTACCGGGAATCTATCTACTCCAGATGCTCTTGCCAGGCAGCTTTCGTGCAATGAGAGCCAGCGCCAGAGTACCGCGGCCAAGCCCAATTGTGGCCTCAATCTTGCCTCATATGACCAACTATTCTTGTATACCCATAGATCCGTAGCCAGTTGCTCATCCTTTACGGCCAGTGCAATAAATCCGACTACTGCAGCTGTTGCGGTGAGCCTCGATCGTGCCTCCCTGCATTGGTAGCAACACGAGGTACCGGAAAGTAATGGGCCGTGGCATACAGGACATATCCCGTCTCCTTCGGGCAGTACAGGCAATATGTGGCCATCGTAGAGTGCGCACAGGTCACTTATTTTGGGCATTTTGATCTGCTCCCCATTCCAAAGTATCGTCGTCTATTTGATACCTGCCGAGTGTATCGATCAGATCGTCAGCATCCTCTATTACGTGTGTACTGGGAAGGTGGAGATATTGATGTACCCAATCCTCGTTGAGCATCTGCTTTGTGAAGAATAATGGCCTGCCATGTTGTGTGGCCAGCCTTGCCTGCAATCTGGCGCCACTCTTCCATGAGGCTTCTACTACCAATGTTGCGCCGGCGTATCCACTCATTATCGCATTTCGTGCGGGGAAGTTATCCTTGGACGGAGGAGCATCTGGGAGGAACTGCGAGATGACTGCTCCTGTAGCGGCTATCTCTTCCTGTAACTCAGTATTGGATGGTGGGTAGGTATGCAGTAGGCCGGTACCTATTATCGCAACACTACGGCCACCAGCCTCAAGTGCTCCCTGATGAGCTGCGCTGTCGATACCTGCAGCCAGACCGCTTATAACCGTTATCCCTTTGGCGGATAATTGGTATGCCAACGAATGTGCGGTAGCCAGAGCCAATTTGCCTGGGTGCCTGGTACCTACTATGGCTATCCCATTAGCGTCACTTCTCTCTATCGTACCGTACCAGGTAATGAATGGTGGACTCTCGCGTATGGTCAGCAGTTGTGGAGGGTATTCGTTATCGAAGAACGCAGCGAAGTGTATGCCCAACTCCCTCCAATTGGACATCTCCGCTTTTATCTTATCCATATCGTCTATATGGTTGTTCCAGTCTGCCCATGGGAGAAGACTTTGCTGTTCAGATATGGAGCCGGTAGCACCGTCTTGAGATAGTAATAAAAATGCACTTCCGCATTCTTCTACTTGCCTGCAGATCTTTGCAGGGTCATTTGAATGCTCAAGAAGCACCAGAAGCGCAGCCTGCTCGGTTATATCTGAGTCGCCGTCCTGGTTGTAGTGGGTTGGTGCGCTGTGCTGATTAACTGTGTGCTGATCGTCTTTATGCTGGCTGTTTGTGCTCATTGGCCTGAGCATAACATGGGGCTGCTACAGTTATATCTATGAGCTTATATTGGTCAAATTCATCGCTGGAGGTCCATCGTCTTGTAGTAGGGCCTCTTGATAATAACGTATTCATCATTCGAGATACGAAGGCAGGAGATGCATTGATGATTGATGCAGCCAACGAGCCTGATAAGCTACTCGATGCCTGCAGGGAGCTTTCTGCCAGCCGGGTTATACAGACCCATGGGCATTGGGACCATGTACAGGCTGTCGAGGAGGTGCGAAGCGCCGGTATCCCGGTTGCAGTATCGCCTCAAGATGCCCCGATGCTTCCGTCCTATGACTCATTCGTAGAGGATGGGGATGTTCTGGAGGTAGGGGAATGGAGAGTACGGGTAATTGCTACTCCTGGGCACACTCCGGGCTCTCTCTGCTTTTATGTGGAGGGAACACCGCTACTTTTTACGGGAGATACACTCTTTCCGGGAGGCCCGGGTAATACATCATTTCCTGGCGGAGACTTCCATACTATCGTGCGATCTATAAATGATCGTATAGTTTCGGCATTCGATGACGATACCATCATACTTCCCGGCCACGGTGAAAATAGCACTATTGGGCAGGAGAGATGGTGGCTTGAGCCAATGATTGCCGATAGCTACTAATTTCGCGCTTTATAGACCAGATTGTCTTCTGGAGAGCAGTTGGCTGTACAATTCAGCTGTTTGCGATATAAAATTGGATGAGTTGTAGAGCATTGTTGCCCTGCTTCTGGCGGCAGTTCCCATGGATAGGCGCATAGAAGGGTTGGCCGCGAGCTTATGGATAGCTTGAGCCAGCAGTTTAGGGTTTTTGGGGGCTACCAGAAGGCCGGTTTTATCTTGTACCACCACGCTGGATACTCCTCCTACATTTGTAGCTACAACTGGTCGAGCAGCTGCAGCTGCCTCTATCAAGGCAGCCGGGGTACCCTCATTTATACTGGTCAATATAACTATATCGGAAGCTGCCAATATATCAGGTATGTCCTGCCGCCATCCCAGAAAGTGTACACGGTGTGCTATGCCAAGTGCTTCCGACTCTCTTTCCAGCGCATTACGTAGTTCGCCTTCGCCTACGACCAGGAGGTGGGCATTGTCCAAGATGGGATTGGCTATGGCATGCAGCGCCGTAGAGTGGTCTTTTATGGCTACCAGCCGGGCTATCATCGTCAGTACCGTGGCGGATGGTAGAATTGAGAGATCTTTCAAGAGCTTACTCTCTGTCTTGAGTGACGGTATGGTTTCCCCAGAGGGTGGAGTAGCCATTTTGGATGATGGAATGTCTGTCCCGGAGGACGGGGCAGGAATATCTGGTAAGGGTATAGATATATATTGGCCAAGATCCAGTCCCAACGGAATTACATGCCATTGATCGGGCATTCCTATTCTGAGCGACAGCAGTTCGTCTCGTATTTCGTTGCTTATTGCTACAAGGGCATCAGTACGTCTTGCCAACTGTCGTTCGATCAGGGTAAAGGCTTTTGACACATGTCTGTTGAAATATCCATCCAGGATATGTCCATGGAAGGTATGCACTGTTACGGGATGCCTATGGTTGCTGGGTATTGTGATGCCCGTGTGGATACTTCTGATCCGGCCAGGATTATCTATAGGTAGCTTTTCTCGTATCGATAATGCAGCCAACCGTCCAAGGGTACCTGCCTTTGCCGTATGGGTATTTATCAGATCGACAGGAGGGGAAGGCAAAGGGTGTGTATGGTAGCGTGCTCTACCGGCCAGCATGCGACGAAGCGCAATTAGTGAGCGTATATCTGCGTAAGGGTCTATCTGACGTACCAGTGGAAACCGCATGATCGGTACTTCGGGATCTGACATCTCACCCTCTTCTGCAGGTGGGGTACCGGCAGCTACCAATACATTAAATGGCCGGATTGCTCTTTCATCGCTGCTGTCACTGTCTGGTAGGTGTGGCAGCCCCTTGGCTAGTTCTATTACTGCTCTTGCTGGACCACCAATGTTCATCCTGGTAATTATCTGGGCAACCGTAGGTGGTCGTCTGTCAATCACGGAGATGTACGGAGGTGTTCAGTCGCTGTTGCCGTAGCCGTAGACTGCTACCTCTACGCCAGAGGTGTCCAGATTTTCGGGGATGGTTCTGGCTATTACTACACCGATACCTTTCTCGCCGAATGTCTTTTCCAAAGTCATTGCCCGTTGCAATGCTCTCTCTACGTCATTCTGGCCCGCAGTGACCGATACCTCGACTGCCAGGTACACATCCTCTCCGTTGCGCTTGGATACGGCTTTCATGGCAATATCGGATTTGAGCACGTCATCTCGCTCTTTCTGTGTGATCTTTCCTTCGTCCAGGGCATCATCCAGACTGTCGGCCAGTTCTTCCCTGCGTATGGAGCGAAGACGTCTCATACCTCCGTAGACTTGTCCAAGGATGGCTGGAGCATGCTCTCTGCACACCCGCTCATAATCAGATCCTTTGAGTGTGCTGACATCAGACTTTAAGGTACCGACATCGGACTTTAGGGTGCTGACATCGGATTTGAGTGTGCTTACATCAGACTTTAAGGTACCGACATCGGACTTGAGGATACCTATGTCAGATTCAATACGATTAAGTCTCTCGTCAGTTTTTTTGATGTACTCGGCAACCAGATCGCTGAGTTTACGAACCGCCTCCGTTAACTCGGCCAACTTGTCAGGTAGCTCGTACATGCGATCGCTGAGTATTGCACGTTCTACGCGAGCGCGCAGGTGCTCATCCGCCTCTATCGCCTCAATGAACCTTTCTATATCTTCTGAATTGTATTTCATGGTAAGTGTTTTTCTCATGTCCTGAACATAACAGGTACTTGTATCACTTATCATTATACTGCATGTTGAGCACCTAATGGGATAGACCTATCTATACCTTATGCGATATTATGCAACTGCAGGTCATTGTCTTCTATGCGTGATAAAAATAGTCACTTGAACTGGAATTACACTAGTGGCAGTATAGGGAACCTACAGGATGCCGGACTTGTGGAGCATGGCCATTACTGCATCCACAGCCTCACTTATTGTCATTGTGTCGGTAGGCAGCACGAGATCGGGACAGTCTGGTGGCTCGTAGGGATCGTCCATGCCGGTAAGGCCATGCAAGTTGCCTTGGTTGTATCGGTTGTACAGACCCTTCGGATCGCGTTGTCTGCATACTTCAATGGGAGTAGATACCCATACCTCCATGAATGGTATGCCCGCTTCGCCATGTAGTGAGCGTGCCGATGATCTCTGGAGCCGCATTGGACTGATTAGGGCTATTATCGTTATAATTCCCTGCTTGGAAAGATAGACAGCCATTTCAGCTGCTCGCCGTACATTTTCGGTTCTATCTTTTTCGGTAAATCCCAGGTCAGAGCACAGCCCTCTGCGCAGCTCATCTCCGTCTATAACGCATGCCAACCTGCCTGAGTTGTGTAGGGCTTCCTGTACGGCAAGTGCAACTGTCGTCTTTCCGGCAGCCGGTAGGCCGGTAAGCCATACGGCCGCTCCCTTGTTGGGTATAGCTGCGAGTTGGCTGGTTTGCATCCCATAAATTGTAGCGTGAATTGGAAGGGATTATCTGAATGCATCGCGCATGGGAGTATCTTCGGGGAATATTTGGTGGCAAAATTGCGCATATAAGCCATTTCTTTTTGATTGGTTGGCCATGCAGCTTGTTGCGTAGGTGCTGATCAAATAGGGCGCCGGTTTTCCAGGGATTGCACTTTACAATTTTGTGGCCAATTGCCTGTTGGCCAACGATATGGGTAGCGTGTGATATATTGATTCGATGCGGAGTAGTGCGAGGCGAGAGATTGATTATGTATGTATTTTATTGTTTAGAGACAGTTTCAAGCAGTGGGTACTATAACAACATATATGAGTAGTAACGGTACCAACGAAAATGGGCATCTTGTAGCTGGTGGCGAGTTTATATCTTACGCACAGAATTGCGAGGATGTCATTTTGTGGCGTGCTCTTGGGAATGTAGATAGCGGATTTTATGTAGATGTAGGGGCTAACGATCCGGTAGTTGATTCTGTGACAAAGGCATTTTATGATCAGGGGTGGCACGGGATAAATATAGAACCGGTGCAGTACTGGCATGAGAGGCTGGTGTCCGAACGTCCACGTGATATCAACCTGCGTGTCGGTGCATCTTCTGTAAACGGTATCATGAAGTTTTACGAAGTAGAAGATACTGGACTGTCGACTGCAAAGCCTGAGTCTATACCGATGGCGCAGGCAAGAGGGTTTAGAGTGTCCGAGATGGAGATAGAAGTTCGTACTCTCGACGATATCATTACCTATTTCTCTCCCCCGCAAATCCACTTTTTGAAGATAGACGTGGAGGGTATGGAAAGGGAGGTGCTGGAGGGCATAGACCTGTCCTTGTACCGTCCCTGGATCATTGTGGTCGAAGCAACGGAGCCTGCAGAAAATCCTGCTATGGCTCAAGAGACGCAGGATCAGTGGGAAGGACTACTGACTGGATTACAATATACTTTTGTTTACTTTGACGGGCTCAACCGATTCTATGTGGCGGAGGAGTATGGAGAGTTATGTGATGCATTCAGATATCCACCCAGTCATCTGATAGATGGGTTTATTACTTACGGTGAGCATCAGCTTCGAGAGGAACTGGCCAGAGAGAAGGAAGCTGAGATACAACTCCGGGAGGAGTACGAGAGTCGCCTGACTGCAGCCAAAAACCAGATATTCAACCTGGAGCAGAATGTAAAATCCCGGCAGACTGAGCTGTCAGCAATCTACGCTTCTACTTCATGGCGTATTACTAAACCTATACGTGTACATACTCCTACCGTCTCCAAGCTCAGAAGGATATATAAGAGATCCTTTCTGTATCATAGGTTGTCGGCCAATTCACTAAGTGGAAAGATAGATCATGGCGAGGATAATAGTATGCAGTGCCATTCTGATGCAGCCCTGCGAATGTACGATGTACTAAAATGGCATATATCGTCCAAGTCGCGTAATCTCTCTGGGGCCAGAAAGGGGGACAGCCAATTAAAATCGTAATTGATTTGCAGGGGGCGCAGACGGAGAGCAGGTTCAGAGGCATTGGGCGATATTCGCTTTCCCTGGTGAGGGCTATTGCTGAGAATTCACGAGGACATGAGATAGTCATAGCGCTGAACGGGCAGCTTCCGGAAAGTATCGAGTCTATCCGTTCCAGTCTCTATGGCATAGTATCGCAGGGAAATATACGTGTATTTTCGGCACTTGACGGTGCTAGCCAGCTGGACAGTAACCCATTCAGGATGAATGCAGCTGAGCTTTTAAGAGAGCAGTTCATAGCTGGGCTGGATCCGGATGCGCTTTTGATTACCAGCCTTTTTGAGGGCTGGGGTAGCAATGCGGTCAGCTCAATCGGTATGTTGCCGGCACCTTGTCTGACTGCTGTAATTTTACACGACCTGATCCCCTTGGCCATGGATGATCGCTACCTTCGTGAACCTGCCATGCGTAGCTGGTATTACCGTAAATCGGAGAGTTTGAAGCGAGCTGATCTGGTTCTTTCCGTCTCTCGGCATTCCAAAGATGACGCTTCCCGCTTGCTTGGGATAGAGGCTGATCGGATAGCGGTAATTGGAGCTGCTGTGAGCCATATGTTCCAGCATAGAGACATCGCTGATGACGAGTTGGAATCTATCAAGAGACGTTGTGGTATATCGAAAGACTTCATTATGGCAGGCGGTAATATCTATGAATCTCACAAGAATATTGAGCAATTGGTCTATGCCTATGGAAAGTTGCCGAAAGAGCTCAAAGATAGTTACCAGTTGGTACTTTTTGGCAAAGGGTTTGGTGAAGGTGTAGACAAAATAACAACATGGATGAACAGTGCAAGGTTATCGATAGATAATATAGCAACTTGCGGACATGTGACCGACGATGAGCTGGTGGCTCTCTATAATGCAGCTTCGCTGGTAGTTGTACCCTCACTTTACGAGGGATTCGGCTTTCCGGTGCTTGAAGCCATGTCCTGTGGTACTCCGGTTATTTGCTCTGATGCTACCTCATTGCCGGAGGTTGCCGGTTGCGATAAAATGCTTTTTGATCCATACGATACCTCATCCATTGCGTCAAAGATGCGTCAGGTACTGGAAGATTCTGAGTTTGCCAGATTCCTGTCATCGCATGGATTGGAGCGTGCAGGCGAATTCTCCTGGGACAAGGTGGCTGAGTCGGTGCTGGTAGAGATTGAGCGTCAGACTGCCCAAAAGGAGTCGCTGTCACTTTCGGGCACGCCCAATACTGTCCGCAATGATAGAAGGGTAAGCGGATTGCAGATCACATCCAAAGAGAAGCCAAGGTTGGCTATGGTATCTCCGATGCCACCCAGCCAGACGGGCATTGCCAGCTATACTGCAGAGCTCCTGGAGCCCTTACTTGATTACTACGATATAGATGTGATCACTCAATCGCAGCATAAGATTTCACCCATCCCTGGCGGCGCCGCCAACCATCTGGTGGATGTCCATAAACCAGAATGGTTTCTCTCCAATGCAGAGTCCTATGAAAGAGTGATCTACCAGGTCGGCAATTCCCCCTTCCATGACTGGCAGCTTGATCTAATAGGTAAGTGCCCGGGAGTAGTCGTGCTTCATGATTTTGTACTTGAAGGGCTATATCGTGGCATGGAGAGTGCTGGCAGGTATCCCCATGCACGAGTGAAGGAGTCGTACTATTCTCATGGATATGAGGCTATAGTGCCAGGGATTTCCAAGAAGTCGGATGGTGGTGGATATCCGATGAATCGATCGATCCTAGAGCAGGCGCTTGGAGTCATCGTGCACTCGCAATATGCAAAGGAGCTTGCGTCAGAGTACTACGGAGATGGGGCAGGTAGCCACTGGGCAGTAGTACCTCAACTCAGGGGATTGCCTGCATCACTGGATATGGATAAAGGTACGTCGAATAATAATATACGCCACCAGATTGGGGTAGGCGATGGCGATTTACTGATCTGTTCTTTTGGGATAGTTGCCCCCACCAAGCTGAACCATATGATCCTTGATGCCCTTGCCAAACTTGATTCCCGGGTGAAGAAAAAACTGCATCTAGTGTTGGTAGGAGGTAGGTTTGATGACACCTATACGACAGAACTTGATAATAAAATCTCATCACTTGTCAATTCCGGGTGGGATATACGATCTACAGGATGGGTGACTGACCACCAGTATGAGGAATACTTGATAGCTACCGACATAGCCATACAACTGCGCAGCGATACAAGGGGGGAATCGTCGAGAGCAGTGCTTGATTGCCTGGCTCACGGCATACCTACAATCATCAATCCCCATAGGGCAGCAGGAGAGATTCCACCGGATGTGGCAGTAATGCTCTCTGATGATTTCAAAGTGGGAGAGCTTGTATCTGCCTTATCTACAATGGTAAGCGATAGCAAGCTAAGAGCTGATCTTTCAAGGTGTTGTGCCGAATATATAGCAGAGGTTCACAGCCCGGCTCGCGTGGCAGAACTTTACTATGAGGCTGTGGAGAGATTCTATGCACATGCTCTTTCCGCTAACTGTGGATACGTACTCTCTGGAATTGCAGATATTGCAGCAGAGGTTCCCCATTCGGAGAATGACCTACTCGATACCTGCTCTGCCATGGCCTGGAATAGGGTAAGGTTTACAAGAAAGCAATTGCTTGTAGATGTATCTGCTATTGCCGACCATGATCTTCGTACCGGCATTCAAAGAGTTACGCGGGCTGTTCTGAATGAGATGTTTAGCTCTCCCCAGTTGCCCGACTTACGCATAGAGCCCGTGTATGCTGCCAATAGATGCTATTCGTATGCTCAAAAGTTCACCTGTAGCATGCTTGGAATAGATGGCAAATGGGCTGGAGATGGCGCTTTGGGTCTTTCACCGGGTGATATCTTTTTTGGCTTGGATTGGGCAGCAGACAAGGTGCCTGAGCGGGTGGGAGAGCTGGCAGGGATGCGCCGTAAGGATGTAGGCGTATACTTCTTTGTCCACGATCTATTGCCCATTATGCATCCTGAGTGGTTCCCACCAGAGATGCAATCCATCTCATCCAGGTGGATAAGATCGGTCTACGACGTGGCGGATGGAGTGATCTGCAACAGCATGGCCACTGCTTCTACTGTGAGAGATTGGGTAAAATCACACGGCAAACGCAGTACTGCTTTCAAGATTGGCTACTGCCACCTGGGATCTGATATAGAGTCCAGTATTCCTACTGGTGGTATGGATGGTGCAATTGATGGACTGACAGGGCGGCTCGGTGAAGAGTTGACCTTCTTGGTGGTCGGTACTCTTGAGCCGAGGAAGGGACATAGCCAGGTGCTCTCGGCATTCGAGCAATTGTGGAGAGAGGGACGTCAGGTCAATCTGGTCTTTGCAGGCAAGCAGGGGTGGATGATGGAGGATCTTGTCAGGCGAATAAATAGCCATTCTGAGTTGGATAGGCATCTGCACTGGCTCGAAGGATTAAGCGATGAGGCTCTTGCCAGGCTGTATAATACGGCATCGTGTCTTATAGCCTCATCGTATGACGAAGGTTTTGGGTTGCCCATCGTCGAAGCGGCAAGACACGGAGTTCCAGTGATAGCACGAGATATTCCCGTGTTTAGAGAGATTGCAGGAGATGGCGCACTGTACTTTGACGGGCTATCGCCGAATGATATTACTTCCGCGATAGAACACTGGCTGGAACTTTACCAAGCTGATCGTATCCCGTCGCCAAGGGGCATCATTCAGCAATCATGGTCATCGGTTGCGTCTACAATTGCAGGGATGCTCTTTGATGAGAGCCATCCAAACTGGCTCTATATATTATCAGGTCTGTGATTGGAGATTACTTGATGGCGAATCTGGAAACTGCCAGAGCTAAAATAGCGCCATTGTTCGGTTACGTGCGTGAGTACAGTACCAGGCATAGGAAACTGCTGCTCTATTCAGGTGCATTTTTTGTGTACTTAGCTATATCGCTTTGGGTTACAGGTATGGTAGGACACAGCCTTACTAAAGACATGTTTTCCGAGAGCGGGGATCCTAACGGATATTTGTTCTTTCTAAAGTGGTGGCCGTGGGCAATACTGCATGGGCATAATCCATTTCTGGTGCATGGCCTTACCTACCCGGCTACGTATAACGCAGCATGGATCACATCTGTTGCATCTCCCAGCCTCCTGGCTGCTCCAGTGACTCTTCTATTCGGTCCGGTGGTATCCTGGAATCTCATTATATTGTTTGCTCCCGTGTCTGCCGCACTTTCTATGTTATGGCTACTCGACTACATTGAAGTGCCTGCATTTCCAGCAATTCTCGGGGGATTTCTCTTTGGTTTCAGCTCTTATGAGATCGGAGAATTATCAAGCCATCTCTTTCTGGTGCTAATCTTTCCCCTCCCGCTACTCGTACTGGTAACTTTGCTAAGATTGCGTGGCCGCATCCGGCCTCTGTGGTTTGTCGTTTTATCGGTGCTGTTACTTGCGTTCCTTCTCTATACTTCTACAGAGATCTCCTTGACCTTTGCACTTTCCGCTCTTGGTGCAATTGGGCTGTTTGCGCTCTGGTATTGGAAGGAGCTCGTCCGGCAAATACGTGTACTTATTCGTGAACTTGCAGCTATTGCAGTAGGTGTGCTGGTATTCACATCGCCACTGCTCTACTATCTGATATCGGGGCTCAGTATTGGTGGTACTGTAATCAACTCCCCGTATACCTACTCGACAGATTTACTGAACATTGTCATTCCAACCCCTGTAACCTACCTGGGATCCAAGCTAGTTACCTCGATATCTGCCAGTTTTACGGGGAATTTCTCTGAAGAGGGTGGCTACATAGGGATTATCCTGCTGATTCTGGTAGTAATGGCAATTGTAGAGGGAGTTCGCAGCCGCCGATGGTCGGTACCGTTTGCCGTATGGATTGCTGCACTGGTTATCTGTACCTTAGGTCCGGTACTACATGTGGATGGAAACGTAACAGCAATCAGGTTGCCGTGGATACTGCCAGCTCATCTTCCGATATTGAAGAACATCCTTCCATCAAGACTCATGGTATATGTTGCTTTCGGCTTAGCTATATGGATACCTCTGTGGGTGTCGTGGGGTACAACCAAAAAGGCTCGGGTAATCCGCTTTGTAGCAGCAGGCGTAGGGACCATACTCCTCATCCCCAATCCAGCGGCATTCTTCTGGGCCAGCCCCTACATACCTGGGGCAGTAACTGATGGGCAATTGGCGGCCTATGCAGGTGATGGAAGTGGCATGCTGGTGGTTCCACGAGGGCAGGCTATTCCTTTTGCCGACGGCCATTTGGGTGTGGTCTGGTCAGAGGCATCAGGTTTCAAATTAGACGCTACCATGTCTCCCTGGGGCTATAACCCATATTCGAGCAGGATGGGCTATGCACGCTGGCCTTTGTCTGTGATATCTTCTGCCGCTTTCCCGCCGCCTGGAACAGCTCGCCAACTTCAGATATTCTGTGCAGTGCATCATGATACCGCCGTTGCGGTTCCCACCGGGATTGCTTCCACTCATGCATGGTCGAGCCTTCTCGGACGTCTTGGTTGGCAGTACCATGTGTTTCAGGGTGTGACGGTCTACCGGGTGCCAAAGAGTATATTGGCACAGTATAGCCATGCCTCTGCTGCAGACGCAGATAAAGCCCTTTATGTTTCGGAGCTTGAAGTTCTGAAGAATGCTGCGGCTTGCTATCTTGCTCACGGTGGCCAGCTCTCTGCACTTACTCCGGATGCTGCAATTGCTGATCGTTGCCTTGCTTCAGGTTATGCCGGTCAATCCGCCACCAGTAACTGGACAGTTGAGAGCGGCTGGATCGGACCCCAGGGATCAAATGTAGGTATCGGAATAGGCACTACCGGGAATGTAGCATCAGCAGTATTTACCAACTTGCAGAAGGTCTTGGGTAGTGTTGGTGTGTCAGGATATATGCTCTACGACCCCCAGCCACATAGTATTACGCTTCATGACATGGCCGGCAGTCCGCAGGGAACCTACCTGATGATCCTGTCACCCGCCAGCCTCACCAATCATACCAACCGTTTACCGTAGTAGGGTCAGGCGAGAATCTGGGAGGCAGTGAGACTAATGAGAGGCCTGGCGCTCTTCGGTTCTGGAGCTTTAGCCGGAGCCGGGGTAGTGGCAGAGGAAGCAACATTATTCTCCGAAGGTAGAACGTTGGCAACAAGTAGGTCATCACCGGTAGCTGCCCTTTCGTTACGGTACCCATCCTCTGATGGATCGGTGAACTCAATGACCCGCTCTTCTGCAAGGTCTACTATCCAGTACTGAGATATGTCCGCACGAGCGTAGAATAATCCCTTTGCCCGATCTCGTTCCAGGCTGGTATCGGCTACCTCTACGACCAGCAATACATCAGATGGTCCCGGCTTTCCATTGCGGTAGAAGTCTTCCCTGTAACGGAGCAAAGCCAGATCAGGCTGCGGCTCGGAGTAGCTAGAGAGGCGGATTGGATTTTGGACGGATACAATTGCCTGGCCACTTACTGCTCGAAAGCACATATCCGCCAGTCTGCTAACGCATGATGCATGCCTGTCTCCTATGGGATTCATATCTACTACCTTTCCATCCAGGAGCTCTACCCTGGAGTCCTCGCCAAACACCCCAGTCTGTCCCATCTCATCCCATTCCTCTACACTGAATACATGTTCCAGCAATCCGGTCATGCTGCAATTATACCAAACGGCAAACACTCAACGGTGAACAGTGCCTACTTAGGCACCGCACTTCGTATATGCAACAACTGATGTTTTTATCAGGCGCAATGGGAAAGCAAAAGGCACGAAGCTCGCTGTTTCCGCTGAGAGTGTAGTTAATCGTATTGAGGCACTTATCAGGTCGGTTGTAGATCAAGCCAGTTATGTCCACCAGAAGCATCACGATTATACACGATGATGGCTAACGCGGTAATATCGGCCACTTAATATATGCTATAATACGTATATGTCTATACCTATTAGTGCGCTACAACGCAATGCAGCAGCAGTAGTACGAAAAATAGCCGCTTCCAACATTGCAGAAGAAATTACCGATAGAGGGCATGTGGTTGCAGTGCTCTGCCCGCCTCCTCAGGTAACAGGGATAGAACGTCTGAGGCAGGCTGGATTGACCCGTCCTGCTGTTCCTGGGGCGCTTGCGGAGGCTATTGCTTCTCTAGATGTACTCCCGTCTGTAGATCTATCTGGTGCGCTTGCCGAGCAACGTGACGATGATAGATAGGTGCAGATGAGTTCTGATCAGTTGCCAGTTCTTGCATATGTAGATTCGTCTGTGCTTGTGGCCGCACTTGCACCTGATGATGTACGCTATCATTCTGCTTGTGAACAGTTAATGCTTCACGCAAACGGCATTGTCACCTCGGTAATTGCAGAAGTAGAAGTAGGTCGTGCACTTGAGCGGCGTAAGGCGCCACGGAAGCTGCGTAATGCAGCTCAACGATTACTGGCAGGCTGTGAGCGTGTAGAGACGACCAAGGATATCAGAGCCACAGCTATCGGTATCTTGCCCACAACTGTGCGTAGTCTTGATGCTATTCATGTGGCGACCGCTCTTGCTGTCAGTGCTCACTGGTTTATCTCGTACGATGTTCGTCAACAAGTGGCGGCAGAAGAAGCAGGGCTGACCATCATTCGTTCGTGATCAGGTGATAGTCATGCATTTTAGTAGCTATATACCATAATGGTTTGTGCGGTATACGGCAGATTCAGTCGTAGAATGTGGACAGCATCGGCAAGTTTATCGTGTATTCCATCATAGGTCTTGACTTTGTAGGTATGAATTACTACAATTAATGTATGAAAAGTGTTGTATCTGAAAAAGGGCAGGTAACCATTCCAAGCGCACTACGAAAGCGTATGGGTATTACTCCCGGTGTGGTGCTCGACTTTGAAGAGGTGAATGGACAGCTGGTGGCGACCAAATCCAATGTGCAGGATAACGTTTCAGCAATCTACGGAGTTATCTCTCTTGGAATGCCAACAGATAGTTTTATTGCCGAGGCCAGAGACAGCGAAGAATGATTACCGCTGTTGATACATCAGTGCTACTCGACGTCTTCGGGGCAGATGAATCTTTTGGGCGATTATCGTCGGAGGCAATTCGCCAGGGACTGGATGAGGGTATCCTTGTTGCCTGCGATGTTGTATGGTCTGAGGTGGTGGCAGCATTTTCCTCCGATAAGGCAGCAAACAATGCCATGTATACTCTGGGTGTACAGTTTAGTGCCGTAGAAGCATCGGCAGCATCACTTGCAGGACATATGTTTGCACGATATAAGAAAGGTGGGGGAGATAGAAGAAGGATTGTGCCCGATTTCCTGATTGGCTCTCATGCTATTGTGAGCGCTGACCGTTTGCTGACGCGAGATCGCGGCTATTACCGGCAGTATTTTCATGACTTGATCGTTTGGGATCCATCACTGCAGCTTGGTCGATAGCACAAGAGATGTTCCAGCACTGGGATATGTCTGCACGAGCATAGAATAGACCCTTTGCCCGATAGCATTCCATGCTGGTATCGGCTACCTATATCACAAAAACGGTATCGGGCATGGTTCCCTTGCTGCAAACGTTATTTTTTCCCGTAAGTGGCATCATGGTCGGGAGCAATTGTTGACAACCTAAGAACGTTACCCTCTCGGTACGCAGTTGCTCTCATGGATCGGGTAATGCGGATTGAATAAATAGACTGTATACCTTTCGGTGGTGTGATGCTTGTTATCTTCTCCCAGTGCAGGCCATTATCCCTGTAAACCTGCTCCCAAGTCATCCCCATAAGGCGTTTTAGGGTTTCCAGGACAGAGTGGCGCTCTTGTTTTGGGAGCATCAACAGGTTCTCCTGAAACACTATATTGTTTAGATCCAGCCTAACCCGGTTTTGGTTAGGAACGAGATATGTGCTCTATCAGGTCCTGCGTGTTGCTGGTGTCCGGTTCATTTCTGCTTGCCCATTCCAGTGCTTTTCTCAAATCATCTTTTGCTTGCTGGCTATGCAGCCACATTTCATTTTCTGGTATTACTTGCACCGTCCGTACGAGCCAGACACCGGGTTCCTGCTCCTCAACCAACACCCGTCTGCCAGCATGCTGCTTGCCGAGTGAAACCTGGCCATTGGAGCCAATGGTTTTAACGTCCATGGCATTCTCCTTTGTTGCACGATACGTTGTTGTCACATAAATTATTATAGCACTAAGTTCTGAAGGCACTTATGCACTATTTTCGCTATTAAACGCTCGCAAGAAACTGGCTATCCGCATACTTGAAAGGATCGCCAATAACCAGTGAGTGAGTTCAGGCGAGAATCTGGGAGGCAGTGAGACTCATGAGAGGCCTGGCGCTCTTCGGTTCTGGAGCTTTAGCCGGAGACAGGGTAGTGGCAGAGGAAGCAACATTATTCTCCGAAGGTAGAACGTTGGCAACAAGTAGGTCATCACCGGTAGCTACTCTTTCGTTGCGGTAGCCGTCTTCCGATGGATCGGTGAACTCAATGATCCGCTCTCCTGCAAGGTCTACTATCCAGTACTGAGATATGTCCGCACGAGCATAGAATAGACCCTTTGCCCAGTCTCGTTCCAGACTGGTATCGGCTACCTCTACGACCAGCAATACATCAGATGGTCCCGGCTTTCCATTGCGGTAGAAGTCTTCCCTGTAACGGAGCAAAGCCAGATCAGGCTGCGGCTCGGAATGCCCGGAAAGGCGGATTGGGTCTTGGACGGATACAATTGTCGTGTCCCCTACGGCTAGAAGCAACGTTTTTGCAAGCCTTTTTACGCATGATGCATGCCTGTCTCCTATGGGATTCATATCTACTACCTTTCCGTCCAGGAGCTCTACCCTGGAGTCCTCGCCGAACACCCCAGTCTGCCCCATCTCGTCCCATTCTTCCACGCTGAATACATGTTCCATCAACCCGGTCATGCTGATATTATACAACAGCAAGTAGCAGCAGTAAGCAGCGCCTGTTTTGGTGCTACTACTGTATGCATACCAATAGTAATCATAATCAGTAGATCGTATCATGCTAAGAGTATTTGGTGATTGGTAATTGGAACTTCAGCATGGCTAAAGTCAGAGGCATTGCGAGATGTTTGGTAATATCAGGTTGCATGGAAGGAAGTATTAACCCGTAGTGCGTAAATTGTATTGGTATCTTCGACGTTTCCGGGTACTTTCCCCGTTTATTGGATTGGTGTCGGCAGTAGCCAAGCCGGTAAGGCGGCGCTTTGTTGCTCTTCGTGATCGCTCTCAAACCAAGCTTATCGGTCCATCGATAGGAGACGTAGGTACTGTCGATGCCGGTACCTTTTCGGGGAAAGAGTTTGGTGTCAATGTGTCGGGATACTTTACTTCGGAGAAGGGAATGGGCGAGGCATCTAGATCTGATGTAAGGAGCCTTCGGGCAGGAGGAATCCCGTTTGTATTGAGCAACGTGACTGACATGCTCAGCAAGAACATAGATCGCAGATTTGACGAATATATGGATGAATCCAACCCCTATCCTGTAAACTTGATCCATATAAATGCTGGCGAGTTGCCAGCCTTTTTCCGCTCCAAGGACGCATCGTATTTTGATGGACGTTATAACATTGCCTACTGGACATGGGAGCTATCACGTTTTCCCGATGAGTGGGTGCAAAATGCTCGTCTTGTCCATGAGATATGGGTTCCGTCCAGCTTTGTGCAGGAGGCTGTGTCCAGCGCCGCGTCGATCCCGGTGATAGTCATGCCTCATTCTATCGAGCTTCCCAAAGAGGAGGAAGGTGTCGAAGGTACTGTGCAACGAGATGTAATGCAGGTGTTGGGAATGGGTAGAGGGGGCGGGAAAAGTAGGTTCACTTTTCTCACTATCTTTGATTTTCACAGTATGATGGCCAGAAAGAATCCTGAAGCAGCAATAGCTGCGTACAGGTTGGCGTTTGAGGCTGGTGATGGTTGTATGCTCATCATAAAGACGGCTCACGGTGATGTGTATCCAAAAGAACTCTCGTATCTAAAGCGTTTGGCGGAGGGGCGCCAAGATATACAGATAGTAGATAAGGTACTCCCTCGTGAAGAAGTATGGAATATTATGTCTGGGTGCGATTGCTATGTTTCGTTACATCGTTCCGAGGGATTTGGCCTTACTATTGCTGAGGCGATGGCTTTGGGAAAACCAGTAGTAGCAACTGGATATTCCGGCAATATGGATTTTATGACCCCATTGAATAGTTATCCGGTAAAATATAATCTTATAGATATAGAGCGTGATTACGTTGTATACAGAAAGGGCAGTGTATGGGCAGATGCAGATGTAGAGAGTGCGGCTCATGCCATGCGCTCTATATACGATGATTATGATGCTGCGAAAAAAATAGGTGAAGCAGCTACCAGAGATGTGAGAGAGTTGTTCAACCCTGAGGTGATCGGTGGTCGTATCAGGAAAAGACTCGAAGAGGTTCTTGAGATAGGCTGAGATTATAGGTGATTGCCGATTGTCGTATGTTGCGATTTTACTGGTGTGGCCTGTTCATGATTTATGCACGGTAGCGCGATAGAATAAAAAGCCGTAGCTTTATGTTGGCTATATGCCCATTGGAGCGCTCTTTAGCACTGCCACTGATTCCTCATGGCCACGTATATCGACAACAGCGTGGTCTTTACGTCCTGTAGCAAACATTATCAGTTCGCTTGGTTCGCCTGACAGTATAACGCACTGAGAAGTATCCATGGAGCCGGTAGGTCTGAACCCATTGGGTTCTACGCGTAAAGGCACCTTTGCCTTCCTTAGCAGCAATCTTCTCATTAGGCGGAAACGCGACCATAACATCTTTTCTAAGCCACGATCCAGTTGTCTTGGTTCCCAATCAGGTTGTGCCCTACGTACGTCTTCATGGTGGATGAACATCTCCATGGTATTTACGGCTTCATCAATTGGGCCAAAGTGGTATGGCGAGTACAGAGGTGGCCCCTTTCGTAGTGTGTCTATTACCTGGTTGAATGGCCTATTTACGACCTTATTCTGGATACTCTCTGTATACCTGGACAATGGTGCCAACAGGATACCAGGCAATGCATCTGGCCTGCTCTCCCGGATTATCAGGTGACCAGCCAGATCTTTGGTCGACCAGCCGGCACAGAGTGTAGGTGCATCCGGCCCTACCTGCTCCAACAGATCGCAGAGCAGTTGCCGTTCCTCTTTAGCGTAAGATGCCATAGCGGTATTATACTACAGTTGGCTTCATGGTAGGGTTTGTGAATTATTATTTTTTTGGTGTCTGATATAGAAAGCCATTTTTCCCTTGATGTGTTGCCGGATATGTTGCCGTACCATTTTTGGTGTATCATGTGGAGTACGGGCTGTGGCGTAGCTTGGTAGCGCGCTTGACTGGGGGTCAAGAGGTCGCCGGTTCAAATCCGGCCAGCCCGACTGGTAAAAGTGCTGTTGAGAGTACATATATGGTAATCTTGATAGATAGAATTAACGAGGCTCTTCGGATTCTAGCGGGGCCAATACTCATCCAACCACGATTGAAGGCTCTTCGGATTCTAGCGGGGCCAATACTCATCCAACCACGATTGAACCAAGTACCCGCCAGTTTG
>JAJZWU010000019.1 GCA_021846515.1 Actinomycetes bacterium | reverse complement strand
CAAGTATGGTAACTGAAATAGACAAACAAGACGACGTTCAATCTGTAACCCTTAATGTATTGGGAGTGGGAAGCTACAATCTTCCCAAGGGAATTACAGGCAGTGAATTGCTGAATAATACAGAGACAGGATTGAAGGCCAAGGCCGCCAAGCGTGGTGATGTAAGCGATGTTGTTTTGGCGATAGAGGTAGATGGAAAGCTGGTCGACCTTGCTTCCCCTATTGATCATGATGCAAACATAAGCTTTGTGATCGGCTCCTCCATGGAGGGAAGATCTGTATTACGCCATTCGACTGCCCATGTAATGGCTCAGACTGTGCGTGACTTATGGCCGGGAGCCAAGTATGCAATAGGCCCTGCCACAGAAGATGGTTTTTACTATGATTTTGAATTGCCTGGAGGGGACCATTTCACCGATGCAGATCTGGACAGGATAGAAAAGCGTATGAGCGAGATCATCAAAGAAGATCAGCCGTTTGCCAGGGAGGAACATAATCTGGCTGAAGGCGCCAAACTATTTGCGGATCAGCAATATAAGCTCGAGATCATTCAGGCTGTCGGGGAAGAAGAGTCTGCTGCAGATCTAAGCCAGGATCAGGTCGGTGTGAATAATGACCCAGTTGTAAGCGTGTATCGCAACGCGGGAGATCATTCTGATTTTATCGATCTTTGTCGCGGGCCACATGTTCCCTCCACAGGTTACTTGGGTAATTTCAAGCTTCTAAAAGTAGCGGGTTCGTACTGGCGTGGCGATGAGAATCGCCAGCAACTGCAGCGCATTTATGGTACGGCATTCGAATCTCCTGATGCCCTCACTGAGTACCTGAAAAGGCTGGAGGAAGCCGAGAAGCGGGATCACCGTAAACTCGGCGCAGAGTTGGATCTGTTTCATTTTCCTCATGAAATAGGGGGAGGGTTGCCTGTCTTTCATCCAAAAGGGGCGTTGATCCGTACTATGCTGGAGGATTTTTCCCGCCAGGTGCATCTTAACTCAGGATACCTTCCAGTGTGGACACCACATGTCACCAAATCCACCCTGTATGCCAAATCCGGTCACTTGGAATGGTACAGCGACAATATGTACCCTCCCATGGAGATGGAGGGTGCTGAATACAGGTTGAAACCGATGAACTGTCCTATGCACATACTTGTGTACTCGAGCAGATCAAGGTCATACAGGGAGCTCCCAATGCGACTATTCGAACTTGGTACCGTCTATCGCTTTGAGCGCTCGGGCGTGTTGCATGGTCTGGCGAGGGTGAGGGGACTTACTCAGGATGATGCCCATATCTTTTGTACTCCCGATCAGCTTCATGGTGAGCTGGAAGCTTTGGTTGCATTTGTATTGGAGGTATTGACCACCTTTGGTTTTGATGACTTTGAAGCAGAGCTGTCTACCCGTCCGGAGAAGTTTGTGGGGGAAATATCAGACTGGGATCTTGCTACCAACGCGCTGGCGTCGGCACTATCCGCAGCAAACATACCCTACAGGGTTGCAGAAGGAGAAGGTGCTTTTTATGCTCCAAAGATAGATATTCATTTAACCGATGCAATTGGGAGGCGTTGGCAAGTGTCTACGCTGCAGGTGGATCTACAGATGCCTGCAAGGTTTGGCCTGTATTACGTCGGAGATGACAACGAAAGGCACAGACCGTATATGGTTCATAGAGCACTATTTGGTTCGGTAGAGCGCTTTATGGCTATGCTTATTGAGCATTATGCCGGTGCATTTCCGCTCTGGTTGGCTCCTGTACAGGTGCTGGTAGTTCCTGTGGCTGAATCCCATCACGATTACAGTGATGAGGTGCTTTTGCGTCTGAAAGAGGTAGGGCTGAGGGCGGATATATACCCGGCCGAGGAACCTCTGGGCGCTAGGATCAGGAAGGGCAAACTGGAGAAGATCCCCTATATACTGGTGGTCGGTGATGAGGATGTCGACTCTCGTACTGTAGGAGTAAACAGGCGAGGGTCATCAAAGCCGGAGAGAGGGGTTCTTTTGGATGACTTTGTAGAAGAGGCATTGTCGGTAGTGTCAGAGGGGCATGCTGGAGGAGGTACAGCCGTGAAGATCGGGAGACAGCGCCTCATATGACCAGTTTGGATGTCCTATGGGCAGGTTGGCGATCCGACTATGTTTCAGGTGTGGCCGCTGAGCAGAATGTTGTTAGTTCTCTGGGCGCAGCTGATGCAGCATTATCAGATGAAGAGACTACCGGAGGGCATCGGCGGTGTGTAATGTGCGCTCTTGCTACCGTGGATGCCTCGTCTGTCCAGAATGGAGTGGTGTGGCGCTCAGAGTTGGTTACAGTAGCGTTGAACGCTTATCCTTATGCGAGTGGGCACTTGCTTGTACTACCGAACCGTCATACCGATGATCTGACTACTCTAAAGGATGACGAACCGGTACATCTCTTTAGAGCATGCATAGACGCAATAACGGCCGTTGATCGAGCATACCATCCGGAGGCTGTCAATTTTGGAGCCAATCTGGGCAGGTCTGCGGGTGCCGGGATACCGGAACACCTTCATTTTCACATCGTGCCACGTTGGGCAGGAGATACCAATTTCATGACTGCAATAGCAAATACCAGGGTGATTCCTGAATCACTCGAAGTTGCATGGGAAAAGTTATCCGCAGCCTGGCCGGTCACATAAACTTTGGCAGTGCTACAATGCACACACTGTTAGCTCGGCGCAACGACTATTAGATGATCGCCGTCGGATATGACCGGGTCGTTACCTACGCCCAAGTATACATCGTGACGACTTGTTACGAGGCCAAGCACAAGGCCACTATGCGCTCTTCTGACTGCTGATAGCTGTTTTCCCAGGTCATCTTGGCCAACCGGCAGTTCTCGCATTTTGTAGCCATTTGAATCCACTAAACGTAGCAAGACCTCTGCTGCATGGGGTGCCTCCAGGCTCTTTGCCAGTGTATGCCCCATAAGCTCGTCTGACGATACGGTTATTTTTACACCCAGATCAGCCAATGCACCTGCAATCTTGGCTGAGTCCGTGACGGCTATTATTGGGGTGGAGGATGATATGTGTCTTACCAGCACTGCGGTTACCAGCACATCAGCATCTGACTGGCCGGTGATTAGTACTTGTGAAGCATTCTCGGGACGGCTCTTTCGTACTATGCCTTCAACGGTGGGGTTGCCTCTTATGAGGTGTACCCTACCTTCCAGCGGTCCAAGCTCATCGTCGCTTATATCAGCGACTACTACGCAGCTCTTTCCTGACCTATGCAACTCATCTACGACACGATCTATTAATCTTCCATTGCCGTATATGACTACGTAACCTTTGGCGGGTAATTTAATATCCAAGCCCATCATCCTCCTTAACCGAGCGGCAGTTGCCAATGCCGCCAGCAGCGCGAAAATCGCACCAAATAGCGGTATGGCAGTTAACATTACTCCAACAGCAATAATACGCCCGGCAGCATTGTGGGGCGTAACATCCCCGTACCCAACGGTGGTAGCTGTGGTAATGGCCCAATATAGCCCTGTGCCGATAGAGACGTGCTGGGTAATCGAGAATAGTATCGCGCCGAGAAGTGTAAAGAACGCCGCCAACACCAGAAGAGTTAATGCCTGGTGCTTTCGTACCTTTCCTATAAGTATTTGTATAAATGGCATTGCTTCCTAAATGTTAGCTTCATGCTATACCGTTTGGCGCTATTTATCCTACCCCAGGCAGTTGTCCCTTGGAACGATTAATGCTGAACCACTGATAATGTCGTTCTACAATGCGGTTACATCCTCGGCTTGGGGTCCCTTTGGGCCCTCTTTCGTAACGAAAGACACCTTTTGACCTTCATCGAGAGAACGCCTGCCGGCGCCCTGAATGGCCGAATAATGCACAAATACATCCTTTCCACCATCGTCAGGGGTAATAAATCCGAATCCCTTCTCTGAATTGAACCACTTTACTGTACCGGTTACCATGTTCCGGACTCCTTTCATCAGGCACGTACTTATCCTGCAGAGACACCAAATAGGCAACCCGCATCGACCACCTCCGTGACACAAAGTGGCCGTAATCATTTTTTGAAGTGCATGCCAAGCGTACTGCCCTGCATTCTTCAAAAATAATTATAGCATACAATTGTTATAGATTGCTGCACCTGAAGATAAAGCTTCACCTTTCGTACTCACGCATGTCAGGCAGTGCGGCTGATGCTTAAACATCGTAATTACCAGGATGTTTATCAGCGATATTAGTCTAGTCACCGTCGACGGTTTCCTTGTCGCGGTTATCATGTTTTCCAAGGTAAAAGTCTGATCCAAAACGAGGAAGACACTTGACCGATTGACAAAGGCAAACTAGAATAGCTTACATGACAACAAGCCTGGCAATTGCCGATATCATTATCAAGAGGTGGGCTATAACTTTGGCCGCGCTTATACGCACCTGTTCAACTGGATGCTTGTGCTAAATGAATAGGGCCGCGTTAGATCAAAGCGTTGTTTTGCGGTCTGCTTCGAAAAGGTTGCGTCTGTACTCGCTATACAAGTGCAGGGCTGCAACTTCTGGTGTATGGCGCACCGTGCCGGTAATGATATTGGTTGTTATGTTGTTTGCGGCATGCGCGGGGACACCTGCTTCTCACAAGCGTACATCGCGTCCGCTGCCGATTCCCACTACCACTTCTGCAACTACCATTGCCCCACCAGCTACTGCGCAGCCTAAAAAACTACAGACATCTGGACCTCACACAAGTTTGGCTGATATCACGTTTGTTTCAGCCAAAGACGGCTGGGTGGTTGGATATCACTGTTCCGGCTCAGGCGACCCCTTTAGTGGCTCTGCCAGTACTGCGGGTAATTGCTATGGTATCGTGCTCCGAACAGTAGATGCCGGTAAGGTGTGGCAACAGGAAGCCGTTGTTGCGGTTCCTCTGTATGGAGTTCAGTTCCTCAATGCATACGACGGCTTTGCCTGGGGTTCCACACAGCAGCCTTCCCCTTATGCGCAGCTATATCGTACAACGAATGGTGGACTTGCATGGCAGAAGCTGACCTTGAATCCTACCGAGTTTTATGAGTTTGTCTCCTTTGCAAACCCAGCCGATGGATGGGCAATCAACTGGGGAGGAAGTTGTGCAACCGACGGCCAATGTCCTTTTGACATATATGCCACTTCTGACGGGGGAAACACCTGGCATAAGATTGCCACTGCCGGGCTTGCGTTAACTGCCAATGGACAAAAGCCACCTGTTGGGGTAGCCGTTTTGGGGGGTCGTGATATAAGCAGCGCAGGTTATTTCGGTGGTTCGTCGGGCTGGTTCACTGAGGCGGCTCCTTGGGGCGGTCTGGACATTACTACCAATGACTGGAAGACCGAGTTGCCGAACGAGCCGTCATTTGGCGGTGGCGGTGGCGGTGGCGGTCTCGCGGCATTCGGTGGGCCTGCGGCACCCGAACATGGATGGGCTATTTGGGCGAACCAGAGCAGGCCACCTGTGGAAATAACAGCGAATATGGGACGATCTTGGTATCACGTGGCCAACCTCAGTACCTTGGCGCTGACAATCGCTGCAGCCTCGGATGGCAACAGTGCCTGGGTAACCACCACTACCAACTGGTCGTCCGGGACTTCTACGGCACTGACGGTAATATCGTCAGCCGGTTCTATCAGTAGTACCAATTCGACCGGTGGCTTCAACCTGTTCAAGTTGGCGCCACTGAATTCGCAGCAGGCGTGGGCTCTTACTGCTCGTACCGGACAACCTTATTCCATTGTCCATACGACAAATAGTGGGGCTACCTGGCAGGTACAATACAGAGTTGCTGGGGTATCCACTACTACGCCCAGCCCATATATTCCCTGAATCCAGGTAATATCCTGACTTTAGCACCTAAATTAAAGAAAATCTCCTATTTCGCCTGATAGATAGGTGTTATTTTTGTTATCCCGAATTTCGAGCCATAGCTCAAACGTCCCTGGTAGGAGTCCTACAGACTTCTGATTCGGTCACTACAACCTACCTACTATCGAGTGGATTCTTCCGGTTCTGTCTTTCCCCCAAAGCGTCGCATATCTCCTCGTGTATGCTTGGGGTGGATGATACCCGCAGGTGATGTATCTGATCCTTGTTGCCACCGCCGCCGTAGTCTGGCCCACCACGCGACTTCTCTCATGGTTAACCGGCTGCTGGTGTACTGTCAGCGGATGAGCTCTGCGGGAACGATGGTAACCGGGAAGGGAGTGGTTGCCTCGAAGGTCTCGTCTCCGGTAGCTTTTTCCACCTCTACGTAGTGGCCATCTGTCAAATGCAATGCGACGATGCTGGGAGTAGCGGGGTCTACCATCCAGTAGCCGACAACTCCAAGCGATTCGTAACGGGCACGTTTTTCGGTCTCGTCATAGATGGCAGTAGAGGGTGAGCATACTTCTACTACAAGTAGCGGGGTGCCAAGCATAAATCCTTTGGGGTTGTAATCCTCTTCACGAATAACCATGATGTCGGGCTGCAGGCTCTCTCCGGTAGGGAGACGCCAATCAAGGGGAGCCATGACGACATCGAAGCCTTGAGGACGATCCCGTTCCATATAATAGCCCAGCCTGAATACTGCCTTCTGGTGCTCGAATATTGGTGATGGGCTCACTATCAATCTCCCTTCTATGATCTCACGCCTGTATCCATCATCTACCATGGCATCGAGATCAGATGCGGTAAAAGGTCTGGGTGTCCTTCCGAGTTTTGGCATCTCCAACGGTGTAGTCTCTGGTGCAGCAGTCTCCGGCTCCGCCGTATCAGGTATGGTTGCAGCCTCTACAGGCATTGATGGTGCTGTAGCTGTTTCGGTAGTTACTGCCATATAATTGATTTTACCACATAGCTATGGTGATGAGATGTAGACCAGTATGATAAAATGAGCCAGACCGAAGCCTGGCCCATTTCTACGGACACCTAGGAACCTGGGTTAAAATTAAGCTGTCGCTAACAAAAAGTCGCAAAGCTTTATCCTGATGCTAATTTTGACACGTCTGTAGTAGGTTTGAAATTATTACCGTCACGACCTCACGTGAGTAGACGGTATAGAAGAAATTAGATTTCAATTACCGGTTATAACTAGTTGAAATATCGGGAAGGTCTTTTAGCTTTTTCCCATTGTATTGCCAATAGTTGGCACCTTGATAGGCACCGCTACTATTTTGTTGATTCTTATCGGTAAATATTTCACGTGTCAATGGTGATAGCTTCCAAGATTGACCACGATATTCTACGTCCCGCTCTCCTATCACTGTAGCGATAATAGAATTGTCAGAAATAAAGTGAATTTGATCGCCATCGACAAGACCTTTTTTGTAGAAAGTAAACTTAGCATTTTGTTGACGAGCAGTAGCAAGGACATCAAACTCTCTCGTCTTATTTATATTCTCAGGATATATGACTTTGCCAGCAAAGGAGAGTAGAAGCTGTTTGACGAGGTCTAAATCGAGGGCAAATAATTCACTATTGCCAACTTGATGCTTGCTGAAAATTTCGTGCAATAAGCTTTCTTTATCGTCATAGTCTTCAAGTTCAATTGCAAAAGATCTTTTTAATCCAGCTACATTGTAGTATCCGTTATTTTCCAGGAAGCGCATACGTTCTTGAAAATTATCGGTCTTACCAATTTTGACTAATCCAGATACAGCTGTAGTCATTAAGTAGATTATTCCTTTGGTCATGCTACTATCTTATCTCAATTGATTTTAAAAATCCTCGGCTCTGTAGTTCCCCCCATCTGCCGGATACTCTTTTATGCAGCTTCATGACTACGCCTATTATACACAATTCCCACTTGTCCTTCAAGGGTCGAATGTAAGTGGCGGTGTTGTAGCGATGTATCCAGGCATTGCCGACAGCTTTGGCCTCTGCATCCAAGTTGCAAGCCCGCCTGCCATCGTCGCACCAGTCTCATGTGCCCAGTCCTAATACATGCCGCGTAGGGCTATCTGACCAGCACTTATGTGGAGCCTGGGGTGAGGATTGAACTCACGACCTGCGCATTACGAGTGCGCTGCTCTACCACTGAGCTACCCAGGCAGTCGCCCTGTACATAATACATCATCGTTAATTATGATGTATTCTATTCTCTTGAGCATTGACTATAATTACCGTACACTTTCAGATGCAGGCAGTCTTTGTCACGCGTGAGTATTCTACTATTGAACAGAGATAGACTATAGGCTTATTTAAGTGAAACTGGAGAAGCTGGATATTAGTAGTGCTAGCATTGCGTAATGTGAGGATAGCTAGATCGTTGGCAAAGTTGAGCTTGTTTGTAATAACGATAGCAGCACTTTCAGGGTGCTCTACGCTGAGTAATCAATCCTCCAGTGGAGCTGTGCCTCTGAGCTTCAACCCCAAGCAGAGGTCGGGGCAGGGTTGGCTTGATAACACTTTTGTAGGAAGTGATCATCCAAATATGGTATATGCCGCCAAATACGCCCTCTATACAGTTAACCTGGTAGAGGAAGGGGCGGCGCCACTTTCATCTCTGAGTAATGCTTACCTTTCGTCAGGTGTAATCCAAGATGCACAGAATGTTGCTACAAAAGAATTGAAGGAGCTAAAGGGGTTAAAGATTCAAGATGCAACATTTATAGGCATACGGCGCTCAGAGCATGTAACGGTTGAATCGGCAAGCAACACTTCAAGTAAGCATACGTCGGGTAAACACAGTTCAACAAAGGGCAAGACAACTGCGTCTTCGCATCCATCGGTCACCACTACTACCGAAGCGCCGTCTGGACAGGCAGCTAAGTATGTAGTGAAAATCTGCTTTTACAGCGGATGGAGCGCGAGCAAGAACGGATCTTATGTGGCTGCACCTGGATATTATTTGACTGCGGCTACCATGAAACCATCCGGTGTGCATAAATGGGTGTTGGTCAATGCCAGTCCAAAGTCCATATCGGGTCCGTCCGGGTGTTGACCACAGCCGGTAGCGATTATCCGAAAGACGTATTTCTGGCCATGGACACGGAGGTAGCTGTTTCCGGTGGTGATCTTGTCCAACCTACTACAGTGGCCATGGAGGATGCACTGATGGAGATAGCTGTTTACAGCAGGAAGAGGAGCTGCAGGTATTGATGAATGGATTCACTCTGGTGCGAGCAGACTAATGGCGGCAATAGAAGACATGTCTCTAAAGGCTGTTCGCGAAAAACTCCTGGCCGACACAGATAAAAAGGGGTTGGACTGGTGTCGTCTGCATGCTTCCAGAGCGGACGCATGGATTGAAGAACTCTTTTTACGTGCCGTCGAAAGGACAGAGGGTATAGCGCTTTTGGCGGTAGGGGGTTATGGGAGAAGGGAGTTGTATCCGCACAGTGACCTTGATATCTTGCTTGTATACAGCGGAGAGGAAGATATAACCGGTGTTGCTGATGCTATCTGGTACCCCATCTGGGACCAGGGCATAAAGCTCGATCATGCTGTGCGTACACCGGGAGGTGTAGTTGTTGCTGCCAGAGAGGATTCTCGTGTATTGCTCGGACTTCGAGATGCGCGCCATTTGGCAGGCGATCATCGCATATCCAAAAGGACGATAGATATGGTAAATAAGTTGTGGATGGATGAAGCGACGGTTCTCTTACCTAAAATACTGGAAGAAGCTGCGTCAAGGCACTCTAAATTTGGTGATCTAGCATTTTTACTCGAACCCGACCTGAAGGAATCCAGAGGTGGCCTGAGAGATATTGTGATGCTGCTATGTTTGGTCAAAGGTGATTCTTACCTGGAGGGTGCACTCAATATGCATCGCATAAAGTCTGCCCACGAGCTATTGGCCAAGGTGCGAGTAGAGCTTCATAGGAATGCGGCGAAGCCACAAGAGTGCTTGTATGTGCAGGAGCAAGACTATATTGCAGAGGCATTAAATATCGAATCTGCCGATGATCTCATGGCCAGAGTAGCAGATGCAGGTAGAGTGATTATGGCAAATTACGATGCATTGATGTACCGTATGAGCATCCCAAAAATGTCATTGCGGGACCGAATTGAACAATCTCTATCTTCGTTTATACCCCGGAAAAGGGGTATATTATTATCCGGTAAAAGCAGAACAGAACAACTGGAGCCTGGGATCATTGTAAGACGCATTGAGAGTGGAGTTGGCTTCCAGTACAAAGAGATCATTCTGGAATACAGCAGCGATAGGCATACTACTACCACTGGAGACAATGGAGGTGGAGAATACCTGTCGTTGCCGTTTAGGATAGCTGCGGTATCTTCGGAGCGTCGTATACCATTGTCACCGGCTACTCTAAAAACAATATCCAATATAAAGCCATTGCCCGATCAAATATGGCCCAGGGAGGTACTTGAATCGTTTATACGAATAGTGCGTTCAGGCGATGAGGCAATCACTGTCCTTGAGATACTGGAGCAGGAGAACATCCTTTCACACTATATACCCGAATGGGAGAGTGTAAGGAATCTTCGCCAACATAATGCTTATCACAGATATACAGTAGATAGACATTTGTTGGAGACGGCAGTTAAATCTGGAGAAATCTGTCCAGAAAACTATAGTAGCGAGGAAGCGACTACTTTGATAGTGTCTGCGTTGTTGCACGATATAGGGAAGGGCATGCCAGGCGACCATAGTACCAGCGGCGCCAGGTTGGCTCGTAAAATTGCCATAAGGATGGGGCTTGTCGAACCATCGGTATCTACAATTGGTGTCCTGGTGAGACATCATCTGTTGTTACCCGATCTCGCCACCAGAAGAGATATACACGATCCTGTTACTTCTGAAAAAGTGCTTGCTGCCTTCCCCGATGTAGCAACGCTTGAACTGGCTGAAATCCTGGCAAAGGCAGATGGCGAAGCTACCGGTCCGCTCGCATGGGGACCCTGGAAGGAGGGTCTTGTCCATGATCTTGTACGTATTGTGAAGAGGCGCCTGGAGGGAGGTGAGGAGGAACGCATTGGTAGCAATTCCATAAATGTAGCCGGATCTGACGATTATATCAGTGGAAGTGCTGATGACAGCATAACCTTTTCCACGAGGTCAGGTGCTTTAGTAGAAGACCCCACAAGTGATAAAACCGGTGTGGTTAGTAGTGTTGGTAAAGCAGAGGTCAGAGGCCGACATGTGAGCGTGGAGTTCTTTGAAGAATCTACCGGTGGTCAAATTGTAGTAAAGACCTACGATTTGCGTGGCTTACTGACATCCATAGCGGGAGTGTTTGCATTACGTGGGATAGACATCCGGTCTGCGGATGTTTCGACTATTGGAGATATGGCAATTGATAGCTTTGTCGTAGAGATGCGTATTGGGGACTGGCCGGATTGGGTAGGCGTAGCTCATGATATTGCAATGGCTCTCAATGGAGAGTTGGATCTTGATGAGTCAATTCGTGAAAGAGAGTATTTATACAAAGAGCACTCCCATGGCTACCATGAAGAGCGATCTTACAAAGAATTGCACGGTAATATATTGCTCAATGGAGATTCATCTGGTAGAGAGACAAAAGTTGTACTAGACAGTGGAGCTTCAGCTGCCTTTAGTGTACTGGAGGTACATTCTGAGGACTCGTTGGGTTTGCTTTACAGGCTTACAAAGGTTTTGTTCGACAACAAGCTTGATGTCGTGAGGGCGAGGGTATCCACCATAGGAAACCGGGTCATAGATTCTTTCTATATAAGCAACGACCAAATAGGGGAGGCAATCACAGAAGATGGAGTACTTGCGCCAGATATAGAAGAAGCGCTTTTACGTGCAGCTTTGGCGTCCCTATTCGCTTGAACGCCTGAATCGGTTCTTGAATCTATCGCGGATGTCGGTAATCTTTTTGTTCTCTACCTCTCCCCGCAAGGCTTGGGTGATATCGTGTATACCCGCTTTACTCATCCTGCGCAGGTTGGTCTCTATGGAAACAGCAGAGGCCAGCATTATTACAAATCCTAAGAATGCAAGGGCAACTGAGAAGGTAAATGTACCGATTACAAGTACAAGTCCTACCAAGAAGAGAAGAGCTGACCACTTCAGGTTGCGACCGGCATGCGTGTATACAGTCTCTGATTGAACACGGTCGGCAAACTGCGGATCCTCCTTGACGAGGGCCTGCTCCAACTCATGTAATATCCGTTGCTCATGTTCTGAAAGTGGCATATCACCCCCTTTCGGTAGTTCTCATCTTCAATATATACACTTAAATAGTATAGTCGATCCTCCAGCTGTTATTTTGGCATCTATTACTTTCTACCAACTTTTATTATCGCGCAAAATGGCCTATTTTACAATAGGTTGCCGGAACCCATGGACTTAATTTTATCAACAAGCCGTCGTGTTCGTTAGGATGGCATCATTGGAGCATGGAGTATGACAAACTTTCCCCGAAGGCATTTTCGAGTTAGTTTAGGTACGATGAGCCCCATGAGAGGGTGACAACCTAAAAAGTTGCATGCGAGTAGATAGCAGGCTATAAGTTTGCTATTATATAGATTGGTCGCTACCAGCGGCGAAGTTATCGAGACACAATATGGACTGATTTTTAGTGCACTCCAGTCTATACGGTGTGTAGAGTGCTTCTGTAATTTAATCAGGAGATAGATCGTAGAGAGGTATATGTCTATAGGATTGGCCGGTTCAGCCGGAGTATATGAAAAAAATAGCTACTCGGATAGCAGCAATGAAGATGGGGTTGCTGGCATGGTGATTGTTCCGAGTACACCTTTGGGTGTCATAGATGCAGAGGGCAAGTATGTGCCCAGAGAGATAGTGGTAGACGACTTGGAGAATGATCAAGTCGAAGCTGCCATAGAATCAAGCTTTGTTGAGGTTGAAGACGGTAACCTGATTGAAGGGACGGTCGTAAAGGTAGACAGAGAAGAGGTGCTTGTAGATATAGGTTTCAAGTCCGAAGGAGTTATACCCTTACGCGAGCTTTCTATACGTCACGATGTAGTACCTGAAGATATCGTAAAGGTAGGGGAGAAGATTGAAGCGCTGGTGCTCCAGAAAGAGGACAAGGATGGACGCTTGGTCTTGTCCAAGAAGCGTGCTCAGTACGAAAGGGCATGGTCGAGGATTGAGGAGATCAAAGCCAGGGACGGACGTGTACATGGTGTAGTCATCGAGGTAGTCAAGGGAGGGTTGATAGTAGATATAGGTCTAAGAGGATTTCTTCCCGCATCTTTGGTAGATACGCGGCGTATCCGTGAATTACATCCCTATCTCGGACAGGAGATGGAGACAAAGATTATAGAGTTGGATCGTAACCGGAACAATGTGGTGCTGTCCAGGAGGGCGCTTATGGAGCAGGACCAGCGAGACCAGCGCGTGCATTTCCTTGAAGACTTGAAGCCTGGCGACAGGGTGAAGGGGGTGGTTTCAACGGTAGTGCATTTTGGTGTGTTCGTCGATATAGGTGGCATGGATGGGTTGATACACGTATCAGAACTTTCCTGGAAGCATGTAGACCATCCCTCCTCTGTCCTGTCTCCTGGCGATGAAGTGGAGGTGCAGATACTCGAAGTAGATATGGATAAAGAACGTATCAGCTTGTCTCTTAAGGCCACCCAGACCGATCCCTGGTTTGAATTCGCCAGTACCCATCAGGTTGGTGAACTCGTATACGGTCGTATAACCAAGCTTGTCCAGTTTGGCGCCTTTGTACAGGTGGGTGACGGAATAGAGGGTTTGGTGCATATATCCGAGATGGCAGCTTATCGGGTAGATACTCCAAATCAGGTTGTCAATGTCGGCGAAGAGTTGTGGGTGAAGATTACCGATATAGATCCCCAGCGCCATCGCATAAGTCTTTCTATCAAGCAGGCAGCTGAAGGAGGAGAGGTATCGGAAGAGTATCGTGAGGCGTTTGGCGGTCATGCCTTTGACGATCAGGGGAATTACATTGGCTATGATTTGAGCGAGTTCACCCCAGAAACAGAAGCTCAGGCTGCATGGGCTGATGTCGATTTTGGAATTAGTGGTGTAGCGGAGGTGTCCCAAGATGCCCAATCTACAAGTGAAAACTTGACTTCGGGGGATGACGGAACTTCGGGGGATTGACCGAGCTGAGGCAAGACCAGGAGCATCGGACGAATAGTGGTCCGTTGCTTAAGAGCCCAGTATGTCTTTCCGGACAACAAGCACCAAGTGATATCGACGCCTCCAAGCCACTAGGTAGTTTAGGCCCAGTAGCACTTGCTCTGAGGGTCTCGGTTGTATTGGCAATAGCCTTTGCGATCGTATTGCGTTTCTGGACAAGGTCAGATCTTTGGCTGGATGAAGCACTTACTGTAAACATAGCTCATCTGCCTGTATCGCAGATACCAGCAGCACTTAGAAGGGACGGAGCGCCACCGCTCTTTTATATTCTTTTGCACTACTGGATGGATATATTTGGTACGTCTGATGTGGCAGTTCGTTCGCTCGCTGGAGTATTTGGCGTGATCACACTTCCGGTAGCCTGGCTTTGTGGTCGCCATATCGGTGGTAGAGTAGTTGCCTGGGGCGCAGTGCTGTTACTGGCGGTATCTCCATTTGCTGTATATTACGACACAGAGGTCAGGATGTATTCTTTGGTCGTACTGCTTACAGGCCTCGGTTACCTGGCTTTGCGCAGAGTGCTTATCCGGCCGACTGTCTACAATATGATTGCCGTTGCACTGGTTTCTTCTGCTCTTTTGTATACCCATTACTGGGCACTTTATCTACTTGGAGTGGTCGGTCTATGGCTTATATATGAGGCTTTTATAACTGGTAGGATATGGAATGGTAGGGGTACTGATAATTTTGCCAGTTCAAGTGGCGACCCAGAGGACAATTCAGTAGGCAGCCCGGAGAATACGGTTATCAAACCAAAAAATGCCATGGCGGCAATTGTAGCTATTATAGTAGGTGCGTTGACCTTTATACCGTGGCTGCCTATATTCATATTTCAGGCACACCATACCGGCACTCCATGGATACATCCTGCAGGCCCTCAGATACTGGTTCATGTGCTTGGTGTCATGGGTGGAGGTGGTAGTTTCGGTGGTCGGCTACTGTTTATCATTATTACAATTTTGGCATTTTTGGCTCTATTCGGTGTAGCTACCAGCAGGTATCACATAGATCTTGATATACGTACACGACCCAGAGGTAGGGCGATCGCTGTTATAATCGCCGGTACGTTACTGGCGGGTCTGATAGGAGGATATATAAGCAACAGTGGGTTTGTAAGTCGTTATGCTTCGGTGGTATTTCTCCCAATCGTTCTACTTAGCGCAGCTGGTTTATTGGCTCTTGCAGATACCAGGGTTCGTAGTACGGTAATGGCGTTGGCTGTAGTAGGTGGGTTTGCCGCCTCTGTACCAAATATAACTACAAACCGCACACAGGCAGGTGAGGTAGCAGGTATTCTGGCCAGAGAGGGTAAGCCTGGCGACGTGGTAGCTTACTGCCCAGATCAACTCGGGCCTGCAGTGAACAGGCTGTTGCCGACATCACGCTACCAGCAAATAACATTCCCACGCGGTACCGGGCCTGAGTTTGTCAACTGGATCAACTACACTCAAGTGGTCAAAGCAGCCAACCCCACCGTCTTCGCCCATCATCTATACGAGTTGAGCCACGGTAGGTCACAAATATGGGTGGTATGGGCACCGGGGTATCTCCCATTTGGGGACAAGTGCCAGGAGATTATCCAGTATTTGCAGGACTCACCTCAGCTTGTATGGAAACAGGTGCTTACCACCGGACCATTTTTCGAGGGAATGGGGCTCTTCCGCTTTACTTCCAAACCAGCGACCGGATAGGCAGGTTTGGGCTTGCCTGCAATAATGAAACCCCCTCTGATGACTGAACAGTTGGGAGTACTATAGGTTGTCGGCATATAATGCCCCACATCCCCTCCGGTTACCAAACGGTGTGATAATGTCATATAGATGACCAGATCACAGCCTATATTGGCAATAGGTGCGGGACCGGCAGGTCTAACCGCGGCTTACATGCTTATGAAAGTAGGAGAGCAGGTGGTTGTACTGGAGGCTGACAGTACGGTGGGAGGAATAAGCCGCACCGTCCAGGTTGACGGCTGGCGCTTTGATATAGGTGGTCACAGATTCTTTACCAAGGTTCCTGAGGTGGAGTCATTTTGGCACGAGATCCTACCCGATGAAGACTTTTTGATAAGGCCCAGGATGAGCCGCATATATTACAATGGGAAGTTCTTTGATTACCCCCTTAGAGCATTCAATGCATTGGCAGCTCTAGGACCGATTGAAGCGTTACGATGTGTCGGTTCATATGCATGGGTTCGCGTGCATCCCCCATCGGATCGGGATTCATTTGAGGGATGGACGGCAGCACGATTTGGGTGGCGTCTATATAGAAAGTTTTTCAAATCATATACAGAGAAGGTATGGGGGATGCCGGCGACGAGTATTAAGGCAGACTGGGCAGCGCAGAGAATCAAGAATCTTTCTCTTGGTAAAGCAATTTTTCGTGCTATATTCAAGCATTCCGGCAATGAAACAATTACCAGCCTTATAGAGGAGTTCCAGTACCCAAAGTACGGTCCAGGAATGATGTGGGAGCGATGTTGTGACTTGGTAACTTGTGGGGGAGGAAGAGTCTTATTGGACAGTCCTGTGATCTCCGTGAGGCATCGTGATGGGTTGGTCCGTTCAGTATTGTATTCGAGCAGCGGCAATGACCCTACGGTCGGCATCCAAGAAATAGAGGTTTCTTCTGTGATTTCGTCCATGCCGCTCAAAGAGCTCGTTACAAGCCTCTATCCACCTCCACCGACTGAAGTGAGGGCTGCTGCGGAAAGCTTGTCGTATAGGGATTTCCTTACAGTTGCGCTGATCGTGCCGGAATCATGTGGTTTCCCGGACAACTGGATATACATTCATGATCCAGAGGTATCCGTAGGTCGTATCCAGAACTTTCGATCATGGTCTCCAGCAATGGTCAAAAATGGTTATACCTGCCTTGGCATGGAATACTTTGTATCTATAGGCGATAAATTGTGGGAGATGCCCGATACAGAACTTGTTGAATCGGCTGCAGAGGAACTTGCAAAAATTGGGATAGCCAGAAAGGAGCAGGTCGAAACAGGATATGTAGTGCGTATGCCCAAGGCTTACCCCGTTTATGATGATGGATACCAGGAGGCGGTAGAGACTATACGTAAGTGGCTGGATGCCAATGTGGCCAACCTGTATCCAGTGGGAAGGAATGGAATGCATAGATACAACAACCAGGACCATTCAATGTATACGGCCATGCTTGCTGTCGACAACATTGTAAATATGTCATCACATGATATATGGTCAGTCAATGTGGAAGAGGAGTACCATGAGGTACAAAAGTCTGATGCACTAGTAAAGTCCGACGATGAACGCCGATGCAGCTCCTCTCCGGTCGGCTGATATAGTTATTTCCACCCTGTCACCGGAGTGACCCAACGGTGGCGGTTGGGCGTCGACATGAAATGGCCATGGGTTGGATGGCTGGTTCTTACGCAAGTATAGGGGCAGTACCTTATGTATTGTGAATGGAAGTTTGAGTGTAGATTGGTGGGACATAAACGTACGCCTTGCAAGCATGATCCCCCTGGTGGTATCTGTCACTGTCATAGTTAGGGGTACGTCAGTCCTCACAGTTGCTACGGCGGTGTAGGAGCCGCTGGTTTCATTCCAATAGGCATGATCTACCAGGTATCCTGTTTTGTTGTCTATGCTTGTTTTCCATGAAGATGCCGGGCCGGTTGTGATAGCTATGCTTTGTTTACCGGGCACTGTCCACGCAGGTATGACAGGAGTAATAGATGGGAAACTGACCTCAGTGGCGCCATGGGGTGGCTGCCACCTGAACACCCAGATTCCATGCCCATGAAGGATTAAATTGGCGTGCAATCGAGTAGCCAGGTACCCTACCGTTGCACGGGCATTGGCGCTGGATTGCAGCTCTATGCCTTGTGAGGGGGCAATAACGAAATACACAGGAAATGTCCTGACGGGGAATTTACCTCCATCGTACAGCATGCTGTATATCCATCTGCGTTCGCTGAACCTGCCCACTACACCCAGAGATGAAACTACCTCTGCATTGGTTGGTATACGATCTCTGGCATTGGACAAAACGGCGGCAGCCGATGAAGATGTATCCAAGAAGCTGCGTGGTGCTGACGGCAACCAAGTTACTGCCCATCCTATGGAATTTGCCAGCAGGATCGCAGCTACTGAGAACGTGGTTGTCATAGCAATCCTTTTTTCAGCACTTTCCAGCCTAGTTGCCAGCTTGAGTAGTACCAATGTGGTCCCCAGCGCTGTAAAGAGATACACAGCTGGGTTCTGGAACCCAGGTACTACAAAAGTCATATATGACTGTAGCCCGCTTTCCATCAGAACAAGGACCCCTACCAATGCCCATGGGCTTAGAATACCTATATATCCAGCAGGGCCGATATTTGCCAATATATCAACGCGATGCGACCAGAGCATGGAGATAGCTCTTAACGGATGGATAGCAATTCCTATAATAACCTGTAGGACATGAACGTTCTGTGTATGAAGTGAGCCTTGGCTGTACGCACCGGAGACCAGGTAGGAATATCCCCCAAGTGCCGCCCCCTTGGTTCCACCCAGTGCTGACATCGTAGCGAGCCATACTGCGGCCAGGCAGATTAATATGATGCCAGCATACCTAGTCATACCACTTGATCGTCTATTGTATATTAGCGCTATGATCCCTATCGCGACTATATATGTAGCACCGAGGCCGCTGGAAAGTATGGTGATGATCGCCCATATATACACGCCTTTACTTCTCTTCCAGAGCGAGTGAGCCGTCAGGATGGCCAGTAGAGTGCTGACAGCTTCTAAGTGATAGTCGAAGCTGTTGGCGAGATATATCCAGGGGTTGAGCAGAATGAATAGTAGCCCGAATAGCGCCAATGTCCTATAGGAGGAAGCAATGCTTCCTTCTTCTATTCGTAACTCGATTACCTCCATGAGCCATACCATTACTAAAGCTCCAGACAGTACCGTTGCTGTATCCTGGATAAACAGCAAAGTGATTGCATGCTGCCAGATAAGGTACAGCACGGCAAGTGGCCACATGATGAATTGAGCGTCGTTTTGCCAGTAAAAAAAATGTTGTATGGAACTGTAGGGGTCCATGACTCCGTGTGCAATTAGCCACCATCCCTGCTGGTAGGTGGCGAAGTCTTGCGTAAGTGAGAAATGACTGTATAATGTATAGCTCCATGCAAGAAGGACGACGTACTGGATAATCAGCAACACGCAGCCAGCAATAAATATATTGCGAGTAGCCGGTTGTTTGAGGAGTCTGGAGAGGGTCATATTGATGTTACCCTCCTTAATGATCTGTTCACGTAATGCGATTTACTCATACAATGCGACCGTGAAGGCCATTGCGACTATATCTGTATGGGTAATAGATAGATGCCACCCCACTATACCGCGTTCATCGGCTATATGCCTGGCACGTTCGTGAAGCGATATTGATGGAGGGTGTCCACGCTGGCGTGTCACTTCCACATTGGCAAAGTGCAACTGCCAGATTCCTGTTCCCATGGCCTTTGCTGCAGCCTCCTTGGCGGCAAACCTTGCAGCCAAGCGTTGAGTGGGGTCGCTTGCTTTATAAGCATAATGTAATTCATCCTCGGTGTATAGCCTATTTACCAGTCCTGGCCGCCTTGCCAGTACTGCACGGAAGCGCTCTATGTCTACAGCATCCACTCCGATGCCGTAGATTCGAGAACTACTTATCTTATCCTTATATGCTAGGTGGTTAATCATTTCGGGCAATCTACCCGGCAGCCAGCTTTACTGGTTTCGCCGATACTGGAGCTATCTATCCACTCTGGATGTCTCATCTGCGGGTCGCCAATAATCAATCGGTAGTCACTCAACCGTTACCGTCTTGGCCAGATTGCGAGGACGATCGACGTTCAGTCCCTTTAGCTTGGCCACATGGTAGGCAAGAAACTGGAGCGGGATAACGTCTACTACTGCATCCAGAAGAGGGGGGGTTTTTGGAACGAACAGCGCGTAATCTACCAACGACGCAGTCTGGTCATCTTCGTCATTGACTATACCGACAACAGTTGCACCTCGACTCTTTACCTCGGAGATATTTGTGTGCATCTTTTCCCATAGCCGTCCCCTGGTCGCGACAGCTATTACTATGGTGCCGGGCTCGATTAGCGCTATGGGTCCATGCTTCAATTCACCTGCCGGATAAGCCTCTGCACGGAGATAGGCGATCTCCTTCATCTTTAGTGCTCCCTCCAGGGCTACCGGGTAACCAGTATTGCGACCTATGTAAAAAAGGTCTCTTCTGTCTGCGATTTCTTTAGCTACTGTCAGTACTTCCTCGCTCCTGTCCAGTGCAGTTTGCACGAGATCGGGTATGGTACGCATCTGATCAAATAAAGATCCTATTTCATCAGGATATAGTAGCCCCCTCAGCTGGGCAAGATAGAGAGCCAACATCTGTAATGCGGTGATCTGGGTAGAGAAAGTCTTTGTGGCGGCTACACCCACTTCGGGTCCTGCCCTTGTGTATATGACACCACCGGTATGTCTGGTAATAGAAGAATCAACTACGTTGGATATTGAGATTACTTTTGCTTTTGAGTTTTTAGCCAGACTTATTGCTCGCAACGTATCCATAGTCTCTCCGGATTGACTTACTCCGATTACCAGGCTGGACGAACTCAGTATGGGATCACGGTAGCGAAACTCCGAAGATATGTCTATCTCGGTAGGTATTCTTGCCCAATGTTCCAAGGTGTATTTCCCGATAAGCCCTGAATGATAGCTGGAACCGCAACCCACTACGAACACCTTGTCCACATCGCGAAGGGACTCATCGTCTATACGCGTCTCATCCAGGGTCAACGAACCGGCAGTGGTCATCCTGCCAAGAAGAGTATCTTTTATCGCTGCCGGTTGCTCGTTTAGTTCTTTACCCATAAAATCATCGTATCCAGACTTTTGTGCAGCATCAATGTCCCAGGAGACCGGTATTGGGTGAAGTTGTGCGGGATTTCCTGCAAAGTCAAATGCATGAATCCCGTCTGGAGAAATGCTCGCAATCTCATCATCTTCCAACACGTAGTATGCGTCCGCAAAGCCGAGAAGTGCCGGAATGTCCGACGCGGTGACGCAGATCCCCTTCCCGGTTCCAATTACCAGCGGAGAGAGCCGACGAACTACCACCAGGCTATGCGGGCTGTTTGCATCCATAACTGCTATGGCGAAAGATCCGTTGATACGTTTTATAGCTCTTCGTGTCGCTTCAAGCATGTCAGTATCGCCGATTTCTTCTTCGATCAAATGTGCAATGAGTTCAGAGTCGGTTTCAGATTCAAGCAGGTGACCCGTAGAGGTGAGTTCATCAGCCAACTCGCGCCAATTCTCTACAATGCCATTGTGCACAACGGCGATAGAGCCGCTGCAGTCTTGATGGGGGTGAGCGTTTTGTTCACTGGGCCTGCCGTGAGTTGCCCAGCGTGTGTGCCCGATCCCTCTGTTGTAGTCTCTACCGGCAGTGTGTGCACTATGCACTGCCGGTTCAACCTGCTTTTTCAGCTCCTCCAGGGAGCGAGTAGAGACTGCTGCCCTGAAGCGTTCTATGGTAGGTCGCCTAGTATCTGGATCCGTGGACAATACCCCATCCTCCTCGGCGTAACCCAACGCTATGCCGGCAGAGTCGTATCCTCTGTACTCCAGCCTGTTCAGGGAACTGATCAGTACTTCCGGTAGGGATTCTAAATTGTTTTCTTCCAGGGTAGTATGACTACGAATTATAGCAACTATACCGCACACATATTCTATGATAGCGTCTCAATGACCCTCTTGCCGGAACTATTATTTGTCATTATTCAATGTTGTAGATTTTTGGCAAAGCCGATGAGCATGCCCCCTATGGCAGTTTGTATAGAGGATCTTTACAGGTCGGTATATATTGTCTATTTAACCGATAGCCTATATACTGTGGCAATGCCAGGGGAAATATTGAGTAAAGAGCAGCTGCCAATATGAATACAGCGAGACGGAGAGTAATGCGCTTGGCAATTCTCTCTGTTGTGTCGGTAACGGCCATGCTTTTACTGTCATCGTGCAGTGTAAGCTCTGTGAGCCAGGAAAGTGTCAATTTGCTCAACGCACCGAGCGGGCCGGCCGGTTATGTGAACCCGTTTATTGGTACAGGTTCTGGAGGCAGCGTTGTCGGCGACATTCAGGACTTTCCTGGTGCTGATGTGCCGTTTGGAATGATGCAGTGGAGTCCGGATACGGTTGACCCAAATCCACTACAGCCTTCCGTTGGGGGATATCTATATGCGTCACACACAATTACTGGCTTTAGTCTCAACCACCTGTCTGGAGCGGGTTGCATGCAGTACGGCAATTTCTCCTTTATGCCTTTTGGAGGCAGCCTGGAATCAAGCCCGGCATCCAACCCGTCATCGTATTACGCTTCTTTTGCGCCCAGAGAGGAGAGAGCATTCCCGGGATATTATCGCGTTATATTACATAATCATATGAGTGTACGTTTAGCGGTTGGCAAGCGTAGCGGAGTGGGTGAGTTTGGATTTTCTAAGGGAGAACGGGCTACTATATTATTGAATACTAGTGCCAGTGAGACGCCGGTATCCGCATCAGGAGTAGAGATTACCGGCAAAGACACTATATCTGGGTGGGTAACCAGTGGCCATTTCTGTTCTGCCGACAACAGTTATACTGCGTACTTTGTTGCTAAGTTCAACAGGAACTTCAAGTCCTTTGGTACCTGGAATGCCACTTCTTTGGATAAGGGATCACGTAGTTACAGCAACTCTAACGGTGATCCTACCGGTGCATATGTAAGCTTTGGCAGCTGCAAGGGTAACTGTGTTGTGTCTGTGGATGTAGCTCTTTCCTATACGGGACCATCAGGAGCGTTGTCCAATTTGGCTCACGCCCATGATGACTGGAACATGGCAAAAGTAGTACATAGGGCAGTGAACAGCTGGAATGCTATTCTGTCGCGAATACAAGTTTCCGGAGGTACAAGGACGGAGGAGACTACCTTTTATACTGCCCTCTATCACTCCCTGCTGTTTCCATCTTTATTCAGCGATACAAACGGTGAATATATTGGATTCAATGGAAAGTTGTATACTGCCCATAAGTATCCCCAGTATACTAACTTCTCCGAGTGGGATATATACAGATCGGAGATACCCTTATTGTCGCTGATAGCTCCCCATCAGGTAGATGGGATGGTCACTTCCTTGATCCGCGATGCAGAGCAGGGAGGCTGGCTGCCAAAATGGCCCGTAGCCAATCAGTATACCGGTGTCATGGGCGGTGATTCGTCTGACCTCGTCATAGCTGATGCTTATGCGATGGGAGCAAGGTCATTTAACACTGCTCAGGCACTTAAATACATGGTAAAAGGAGCTACCGTTTCTGGTATAGGCCCAGATGGTTACGTGGAGAGGCCTGGACTTGCAGGATATATACAGCTTGGTTGGGTACCTGACTCTTCCAGCTTGTCGAAGGAGTCATCATCTGTGTCGGAAGATGGAGCCTCAATAACGCTGGAATATGCTACAGATGATTTCGGCATATATACCCTTGCCTCCAGTCTCGGTGATTCTTCGATTGCCAATCAGTTTCTAGCCAGGTCTAATAATTGGAGTAATTTAATTGATCCTGCAGATCATATGATTGTTCCGCGTGCTGCCAACGGATCATTTCCGCCCGATTGGCCGGCTGGCAGTCTAACCCTTCCCAATGCTCTTGCAACTATACATATTCAAGGAGTTGGCCAATCAGGCTTTCAGGAGGGAGACAGTACACAATATACTTGGGCAGTTCCTCAGAATATTGCTGGGTTGGTAAAGGCTATCGGAGGTAGAAGCGTTGCTCAAGGTAGGTTGGCTACGTTTTTTAAGCATCTAAATGCCGGCCCTACTGCTCCTTATGACTGGGCAGGCAATGAGCCGACCTTAGAGGTACCATGGATTGGTGATTATGTAGGTATGCCATGGCTCACCCAGAAAGTTACCAGAGAGATTGTAAATCGTTTTTATACCGATACACCTGGAGGGGAGCCTGGGAATGACGATTTGGGAGCGATGAGTTCATGGGCAGTTTGGGCCATGGTCGGTATGTATCCCGAGACTCCCGGTACTTCTACACTTGTCTTGGGCTCACCGCTTTTTTCAAAGGTATTGTTCAAGTTGCCGGATGGTCGTTCTATACAGATATCAGCCAATGGGGCTGCTAAAAATCATCCATACGTGAAGTCTCTAAATTTGAACGGACATGAGTATAACAAGACCTTTCTTCCCTCCAATGTTATTGATACCGGAGCCAAGTTGTCGTTTTCCCTTACGTCCAGACCGGATACTTCCTGGGGGAGTGCGTTAAGTAGTGCGCCACCATCATACTAGCTAATTATAATTATTAATATACCATTCAGGGCTAGAATCGAGTTTTCTACTTGCCCCTTCAATCAGTGAACCAGGCTGACCCAGCCGCTTAGGGCCAGCAATGTCACTGCCAGCACAGGAACAGTAAGAACTATGCCAGTTTTGAAGTACTGCCACCAGCTTATTTTTATACCTTTGGTCTCTAGAACGTGCAGCCATAGTAGCGTCGCAAGCGAGCCTATGGGGGTAAACTTGGGGCCAAGATCGCATCCAACTATATTTGCATACATAAGTGCAGAATGGCTGATGCCATGAACTTTGGCTGCTGTTATCGATAGAACCCCTACAAGCACAGTGGGCATGTTGTTCATAACTGCCGACAACGCCGCAGAGCCAAATCCACCGGCCAGGGTTAATGGAACAATTCCTGCGTGATGCATGTTGTGAATGCCGTCTCCAAGCAGGCGGGTAAGACCTGCATTGCGCAGTCCGTAGACTACCAGGTACATTCCTATGGAGAATACTACGATCTTCCATGGTGCTTCTCTCAACACGCCGACAGAGGAGAGAGCCGCGGACCTCCCCGCAAGCAATAGGAATATGATGGCGGCTGAGCCCGCAAAGATGGAAACAGGCAGGTGTAACGGCTCTGACACAAGGTAGCCGGCCAGCAGGACCAGCAACACTATCCAGCCTGCTCTAAACAGTCCGGGGTCTTTGATGGCGCTTTCGGGGTTCTCTAGTATGGATTCGTCATAGGTCTTTGGCAGGCTCCGCCGGTAAAACACGTATAGCACACCTATGCTTGCGAGGAAGCTAACCACATCTACGGGGGTCATTGTTTCGGCGTAGGTGATAAACCCTATATGGAAGAAGTTTGCACTGACTATATTGACGAGGTTTGATACGACGAGTGGAAGACTGGTTGTATCGGCTACGAATCCTGCTGCCATGACAAATGGCATAGCCTGGCGGGGCGTGAATCCCAACATGCGCATTTGCTGATATACGATGGGTGTAATAATCAGTGCCGCTCCGTCATTTGCAAACATTGCCGCTACGATTGCTCCGAGTGCGATGACATATATGAAGGCTCTTAAGGTGCTTCCTTTGGCGGCATGGAGCATGTGTACGGCTGCCCATTCAAAAAATCCGATACGGTCAAGAATGAGCGATACGATAATTACGGATACGAAGGTGAAGGTGGCGTTCCACACGATTCCCCATACGGTAGCGATGTTGTGCGGTTGAACTACTCCTATTGCAAGCGCAAGGATTGCTCCGCCGGTTGCAGACCATCCGATCGACAGTCCCCTTGGCTGGATTATCACCAGCGCAAGAGTGGCGACAAAAATGGCGCTTGCTGCAATGATGAGCGGTGTTCCGCTTAGCATGGCTCAGATTGTCTCAGGATGGTAGGGTAGATTCTCACGCTCTATAGCGTAGCGGGGCAGGCGTCCCTATACACAGCTAATATCGTGACAAGATTATACTGCTTCAGATACCGTTTTACGTATAGCTTCCACCACCTCCGGATTGGCCAGGCTGGTCGTATCTCCAGTGTCTTTGGCATTGCTTATAGATGCAAGTACTCTTCTCATAATCTTACCTGAACGTGTCTTTGGCAGATCCGGCACCAGCCATACATTGCGTGGACGTGCAATGGGGCCGATATCGCGTACTATGGCATCTACTACCTTTTGCCGTATATCTTCTGTCTCTACTACTCCTGGTTGAAGTGTGACGTATATCTCAGGTATGACCCCCTTGATTTCGTCTATAGCCGCTATTACTGCTGCTTCTGCTACCCCATCTACCTCCAGCACTGCCGATTCTATCTCTTTGGTACCCAAACGATGCCCTGCAACGTTGATTACGTCATCTATCCTCCCCAATATGCGGTAGTAACCATCCGGTGCTTGCATTGCACCGTCTCCTGCAAAGTATGGCCAATCGCGCCAATCCCTACTTGTGGTATCTCTGCAGTATCGCTTGTAATAGGTAGCCACGTAGCGATCTGGGTCCCCCCAGATGCCAAGCATCAGACCTGGCCAGGGATTTCTTATACAGATATTGCCGCCCTTGCCGGTATTTTCCGGTATCTCATTTCCATCCTCATCGTAGATAACCGGATGGATGCCAGGAACTGCAGGGCCTGTACTGCCGGGCTTCATGGGATCAAGAGCTGGAACCGTGCTGCATAGGAAGCCGCCATTTTCAGTCTGCCACCATGTGTCGACAACTGCTGCATCTGTCTTACCGATCACCTTGTAATACCATCTCCATACATCAGGCTCTATGGGCTCACCAACCGTGACCATGAGCTTGAATTTGTAGTCGTACTTGGTTGGTTCGTCAGGTCCTATCTTTCGGAGACTTCTTATGGCTGTAGGAGATGTATGGAATATGTTTACATCGAGCCGCTGGGCTATCCTCCATGGGCGACCTGCATCCGGGCAGGATGGAACCCCTTCGTAGATAATGGAGGACGCGCCTAGAGAGAGCGGACCGTAGACGATAAAGGAGTGCCCGGTGATCCATCCTATGTCCGCCATGCACCAGTAAACATCTTCAGGCTTGATGTCGAGAATCCACTTTGACATGGCGGTCACGTAGGAGAGGTAGCCTCCGGTAGAGTGCTGTGCTGCCTTTGGTTTCCCAGTGGACCCACTGGTGTACATCAGAAAGAGCGTATCGTTGGAGTCCATATGTTCCGGAGCTACCCGCCTGCCGTCGTATTCTTTTAGAGCGTCGTTTACAAGTATGTCGCGTCCATCTACAATAGGGCAGTTACTTCTGTATTCACCCGGGTAGCGTTCAAAAATGATTACCTTGTTCACAGTATGTCCGGCTTCTGCCGCCAGCTTGACGGTCATGTCTGCCTTTTCTTTATGGTCGAGCCATTTACCGTCGCGCCAATACCCATCCATGGTTACCAGCACGGAGCTATCGGAATCAACCATACGGTCGGCGCACGCCTGAGCGCTGAAACCGCCGAATACTACTGAATGGATTACCCCTATCCTCGCACAGGCAAGCATTGTTATTGCCAGCTCAGCCACCATGGGCATATGGATGGTAACCCGGTCCCCCCTCTTTAAGCCCAGAGCCTCTTGTAAATATGCCGCCATCTCGTTTACACGGACATACAGTTCCTGGTAGGTGATGGCTTCTATAGACTCGTTCTCTGGTTCTGGGACAAAATACAGGGCAGCCTTGTTTTTCTTGGTCTCCAGATGCCTATCGATGCAGTTAAACGAGGCGTTCAGCTTACCGCCTATATACCAGCGCCAGAAGGGAGGGTTGCTTGAATCGAGTATATCATCCCATGGTTGGTACCAGTCGAGCATATCGGAGAACTCCCTGTAGTAGCCGGGGAATCTTTCCAATGCAAATCGCTTGAATACATCACGGTCTTGTAGGTTGGCCTGTCTCACAAAACTTTCAGGAGCATGGTAGTACTCCTCTTCCTGCCAATGTACTGCTATCTCGGCTGCTGAAGTTTCAGTAGCCGATTCTCCGTTTCCCTGCTCTGCTGGTGTCATCGTTCTGATCTCCTCTTCTCAAGCTCCGGTTTTCCGACGTTGCCAGGTACCTGCCTGGCAGTAGCACGTAATAAGTAATACTTTGCCACAAATAAACGCGTCCTGCCAGTTGTACTGTGTTCATATGCTCGGCGGTCAGGTCATCCGGTGGGGTAGTGCCGGTGGAACAGTACCGATGGGGATTGGAGCCGTAGAATGGCATTTTGGTATTAAGCTGGTCTAAAATGCACTATTATGTCTGAAGCAGCACAAGACAGTACAGCTCGTAGCGACGACCATGCAAATGATGCACTGGTAGGACTGAACGATGTCAGCGTAGAGGTTCGTGGCCATATAGGCATCATAGAGATGCACAAGCCTCCACATAATTTCCTCACCCCTACTCTTGTGGAGGAGATGGCAACTGCACTTGAGGTACTGGATGGAGATATCAATGTGCGCTCGGTGGTTATAGCTGCTGAAGGACGATCATTTTGTGCCGGTGCGAATTTCAGTGCGGAGCCAGGAGATACTGAGGGGATTATAGAAAACGATGGCAGCCTGTCACCTGCCAGGAGGTTGTATGCCGCTGCTTACCGGATCTTCTCTGTCTCCATTCCCACGGTAGCTGCGGTGCATGGTCCTGCTATAGGAGGTGGGCTGGGTCTTGCAATGGCAGCCAGCTTGAGAGTTACCTGTCTTGAAGCGCGTTTTTCCGCGAATTTTGTACGTTTGGGAATCCATCAGGGCTTTGGGCTGTCGGCGACACTTCCCATGCAACTGGGTCCGTCCAGAGCGGCTATGGTTTTGCTTACCGGCCGGCGTTTCAACGGTGAGGAGGCAACCAGCTTGGGACTTGCGGATATCTGCGTTCCTCAGGATCAGGTGAGACAGACTGCTATTGACTTGGCTACTGAGATAGCTGAGGGAGCTCCGCTTGCTATTCGTGCTGTATATTCGACTCTGCGTTCCGGGGTCGCCGATGAGGTGCGTAGAGCTACCGAACACGAAGTGGCTGAGCAAGAGAGGTTGTTGTCTACCGAGGATGCTCTTGAGGGTATAGTCGCAGTAATGGAGAGAAGGCCAGGCAACTTTTTAGGGAGATAAGGACGCTATCTGGTGCTGCCTACACTAAAGGGAGGAATGCGTCTAGTATATTCAGAGTAGAACCGGTTGCGACCCGGTAGTGGTACGAGTAAGAGCAGTGTAGTACGAGGAAGTGCAGCAGCGGGATAGGGCAAGTTGTTACGTTGCAGAGCGTAGGGACAGAGCTGGACGGAACAACGAAATAGTAGAATAGGGCATAATAGAGAAGGAAAGAGACAGTGGCAAAAGATCAAACTACAAAGTCGGTTTCAGAGGATAAACAGTTGGCTCCGCAAGAGAGCAAGGCTATAGAGTCACTGGATCCAAATAGTATAGGGCTTCCAAAAGATGCACTGAGTAGACTTGCAGAGTTGCGAACCCATGACGGCAAGGCGGGGTTGTTTACCTCCGACCTGTCGGTAAACGAGTTTTTACTTGTCAAGGAGGCCGGTTTTAATCCAAAAGGTCTGGTGTTTGGTAGCTCAATTTATCATATTGGCCTCCAGGGGCGTTCATGGTCGAAGAATAGAGAATTGGACAAACTATCGCAGGCAATGTATACGGCCAGAGAGTTGGCTATGTCTCGCATGGAGGCAGAAGCCAAGGTGCTCGGAGCAGACGGAGTTGTGGGGGTACGTTTGGATGTGAATTTTTATGATTGGGGTCCCCATTCTGCCGAGTTCATTGCCATAGGAACTGCCATAGAGTCCAATGACAACCCAGGGAGTTGGCGTAATAATCTGGGTGCCCCGTTTACCAGTGATTTGTCGGGGCAGGATTTCTGGACGCTGGTCCAGTCTGGATATATGCCCCTTGGCATGGTAATGGGTACCTGTGTGTACCATGTAGGACACAGGGGCCTGGGTAATGTAGTTGCTCAAACGGCCAGTAACAGCGAGTTGGTCCCTTTTACTCAGGCGCTCTATGAGGCCAGGGAGCTTGCGATGACCAGGATGCAGGATGAGGCTGAGCGTCTGGGGGCTGAAGGTATTGTAGGTGTACAGATGGTCGAGAAGTCGCATTTTTGGGGTAGCCATGTTATAGAGTTCTTTGCCATAGGAACAGCTATCAGGCCCATTAGAAGTGATCACGTCATAACAAAGCCGCAGATGATGTTGTCATTGGATCGCTAAGGTAACCGGAGGTTTGCTGGAATGAATGACGCGATACCGACGCCAGATGGCTTGCATGCTGTGGGGGATATTCCTGGCTCTGACGACTCGGAAGTAGATCAGGTTACTGTTACAGCCGACGAGAGGTCACAGGGAGCTTGGGGCTCTGGTCTTTCTGTCCCAGAATTGGCGGCTATTCGAGGTGTGGGTTTTCAGCCATTGGGATTAGTGTTGGGTACCTCTGTATATCGGATAGGTTCGTTTAGTTCAGTCGGAGGAACCGTGATAGCCGGCAATCAGAATCAAAGAGCATATGGCGCATTGGGAGCGCCTGGGGCATTTGGCGGATTTAGGATGGCAGCTATGGGTGGCTATGGAGCCGGGGGAGGCAGCGGAGTAGACGTAGAGCAGGATTATTATGAGCACGGTGTTATCTCGGCTGCCAGTACGGCCATGCAGCGAATGATCGATGAAGCCAGGACATTTGGTGCTCATGGTGTAGTAGGGGTGAGGCTGCAAATGAAAAGGATATCTACTCCAGTAGTGGGGATAGATTTTTATGCAACCGGTACCGCAGTCATGGCCCCAGGATCCCCCCCGCTTGGTATGCCTTTTACCTCCCATCTCTCCGGGCAGGATTTTGCAAAACTACTTAGGACTGGCTATGCCCCATCTGCCCTGGTCATTGGTGTGGCAGCTGTACGTACTTACGCGGGTTGGCAAGCATCTTATCAGGCTCAGTCTTGGTGGAACAGCGAAGTATCGCAATTCAGCCGGGCACTGGATGAGTGTGTATCCATGGCCATATCTCGTATGGATGATCAGGCCGCTGCTGTAGGTGATGGTGTAGTTGGGGTGGAAGTTGATCTAAGTTCAACTGGGATGATGGGAGGGCAGAACTTTCTGGAGGTGACCGTTACTGGAACGGCTGTTGTCCAATTCAATCCTGCCTTAGGTGACGATTCCCTGTCCGCTCTACCACTACCCGTTATGCGGCTGGCTGATCGCAGGAGGCTCTCATGAATACGCCTTCGGACAAGAAGATACGAGGGGATAAAGACAATCCTGAATCTACACCAAGTCAAAACAAGTTAAGTTCCAGTGCTGTAGAAGCGTTGGAGAGTAGACTTGGGATTGCAGCAGCATCCAAACGGGCATCTGGGGATAGCGGGCAAAACCAGGAGTACTTTGATCTTTACTTCGGGAGCTGGGCAAGAGAGCATGGTGCATCACAAAATGATACGCGTGGAAGAGGGGCATCTAAACATGCCGGCGGTGGCAGTAGCGCTTCTGTACCTGTTAGGAGATTCTTCTCCTCTGATTTGAGTGTGGACGAGGCGGTAGTGATTAGGCAGGCCGGCTATGAGCCAATATCGTTTGTAGTCGGTTCGTGCGTGTATCATACCGGCATGCCTGTAAATATTACTTACGGACAGGCCCTATGGTCAGGAGCCGGCCAGTCAGTTCAGGGCTATGGGAGCCAGGCGCAGGGAGCCATGTCGGGTATAGGTATGGAGATCGACGCACTTTCCACTGCCATGCATGATGCCAGAAGTACAGCTTTGAAACGACTTGCAAATGAAGGAAAACGTGCCGGCGGATCTGGTGTGGTCGGAGTAGAGTTGTTGGTAGGACCATTTTCAGCTGGAGATGAAAGTATGTCGGCAAGCCGCTTTCTTGCACTTGGAACGTCCATAAGAAATAAACCAGTTGGCAATGGCGGAGGACATGTACAGCCATCCGGTAGTTCGGTTAGCCATAAAGGGTCGCATGGTCAAGATGCCGGATTCTTCTCCAGTCATCTAAACGGACAGGATTTTTACTTGCTTGTAAAGGCTGGCTATATGCCGGTTCAGGTTGTAATGGGTTCGTGCGTTTACTACGTGCGAAGTAGGAACCTCGTCACTATGACAAAGATGGCAAATATGGAGATAGAAGCATATACTCGTGCCCTCTATGATGCACGTGAGCGCGCCATGGATCGGATGCAGAGAGAAGCTGCGGCATGTGGTGCTGATGGTGTGGTTGGGGTAACCGTTGAGGAGTCATCTCATGGATGGGGGGGTAGTCATACTATAGAATTCTTTGCAATGGGAACCGCCATAGTGCAGAAGGCTAGAGAGCATATCAAATTATCTCCCAAGCTAACAGTACCGCTGGAAGATGAGATAATCCGTACTTCTCCAACAGCAATGCATAAAGAGAGAGGTTGACTGACCATAAGGGGGTGCAATTCCTTTCTATAAGGGAGGTATCGCGACCTCGAAAGTATTACTTTAGCAACCTGTCAGTCTGGATAAGAACGCATTTTGTAGCCATATAGGTACTTATCCATCTGCTTAATTGATATTGTAACTATAGCAATACTTTACGTGTAAAAGTATAATAGTTTATGAGGTTGTAATGGTCAAACCTCCGTATATTCAAAAATGACTACCTGAGTTTGTTATGAGGTTTCGGGAGAGTGGGGTAGATATGGTACTAGTTGGAGTCGCAGATTATGCTAAAGGCTAGACATGGTCTGGTAGGCCATGACGAGAGTAGCCTCCTGTCGCGAGTAGGTAGCTACTTGCCTGACAATGCTAATCTAGGGGAAGCTACAGGCAAGTCAGTTTCACCTGCCGGGGTGGACGGAAGCCTGGATGCCAAGCATGAGCAACCGACTTCTGCCTACTCGATTGATCATTCCACTGCCGATCCGCTCATACGTTACCGTATTCAGCATGTCAGGATAGGGTTTGTCACTACAATTCTGGTCATTGCTGTAAGTGCTTTTTATGTACTTACAAAAGGGCATTTCAGTGTACTTTTTGCAGTGCTTATGGGGATAACTGTGCTGGCTATGCTTAGCGTACTTGTCGTTCTATACAATAAGAGAAGGGCATTCAGTGGGTTACCGTTGAAGAAAGATGAAGTACTAATGGATGCCTGGTCGTTGGTAGATATTGCCATTATAGCAGTAGCAATAGCATTTACCGGTGGTGCTCAATCAAGAATATACCTGGTCTATTTCATCCTGTTGCTGTTTCTTACAAACAGCGCATCATTGTTGTATAAGCGAGTTACCTTTGCTACGTTGGCCATCGTATCGTATGTCGTAGTTTTAGGTGCAACCGGTTGGCATATTTCGACACCGGATGCAATTGAAAGGATCGGGTTAATTGTCATTGCGGCCGGTGTGGCCACTGTGCTTTCCAATGAATTTGCAAAAGAGTTCAGAGCACACAGGAATGCCCTGGAACAGCAGATGGAAACTGATCGTTTACAGGCTACACGCTTTAAATCAATGGTTCAGCAGGCTCCAGAGGCAATTATTACGATTGACAAAAACTGCTATATCGATGGAATGAATGCTCGCGCAGGACTTATGTTTGGATACGATGAGTCTGAGTTGGTAGGTAGAGACATCTCGCTTCTTATACCGCACTTTGGGATTGCATCTGAATGGGATGATCATGCAAATAGGGATGATCATGCAGATAAGAGATATTTTAAGGACAACGCCGAGCAGAAGCTGACTGAAGGAGTATTCTCAGATGGCCATGTCATGACTATAGAGGTAACGGTAAGTTCTCCAATACAGATCAAGTCCAGCTTGCCCCCTTACGCCCAGAGCGAGGATTACACACTTGACGAGGAATGGTCAGATGGTAGACCAGATGAGCCAACACGCTCGATACGTATGGTTATGGTAAGAGACGTCACCAAGCAAAAGGAGCTTGAATCGGAGATGGAGCGATCACTTACCCATGATCAGCTGACCGGTCTGCCCAACAGAGCTTTCCTGATCAATCATCTGAACAGTTGGGCTGTTGACAACCTGTCCGTTGAATCGCATAAAGAGGGTGACTATATTATGGCTGTTATTTATATTGATATAGATTCGTTCAAGACAGTCAATGATACCAAGGGAAGGGATATAGGAGACCGGATACTGAAAACAGTCTCTGCTCGCCTGGAGGGCCAGGTCAGGCCGGGACATATTGTATCTCGGTTCGATGGAGATGAGTTTGCTATACTTGCAGACGATATTCTTGATAATGACAGTGCCATCGCTTACGCTCGCCACTTGTTGCATATATTCGATACCCCCTTTACGGAAGATGATCTCGCTGTTCCCCTTGGCGCACACATAGGAATAAAACTTGTACGTCCAGGTGAATGTGATGAGGATGTCATTGGCGATGCAGCCGTCGCGTTGTATCACGCCAAGAAGCATAGTGACGGTAGGATATCTATCTTTACAGAAGACTTTTTGACCAAAATAAAAGACAATCTATCTATAGAGTATGACCTGCGCAATGCAGTACAGGATAAGCAATTTTTCCTCATGTATCAACCGATCGTATCTCTTGCTACCAGGGAAACTACAGGATTTGAGGCGCTTGTTAGGTGGAATCATCCGACGAGAGGGATCGTTCCTCCATTGACGTTTATCCCGTTAGCTGAACAGTCAGGTGAGATACACGACTTGGGGCAGTGGGTATTGGAAGAGGCTTGTATGCAGATGGCGGAGTGGCATCATTCGTTTCAGGGTGCATCCAATATGTCGGTATCGGTAAATGCGTCCAGCCAGCAACTGGCATCAGACAGGATTATTTCACAGGTTGCCGACGTCCTGGAAATCTCCGGTTTGCGATCGGACAGGTTGGTTATTGAAATTACTGAATCCAGCCTGATCTGGGATATCGATCAAGTTACCAGAAGGCTGGATGCGTTAAAGGAGATGGGGGTAAGGATATCTCTGGATGACTTTGGTACCGGATACTCCTCGCTGACCTGGCTTTCGCAACTGCCTATAGATATTGTAAAGATTGATAAATCGTTTGTCGATAGAATAGGCACACAGGATGATACAATTATCTCAGCAATATTGTATGTAGCGAGTGAGTTTGGACTGGCTGTTGTTGCTGAGGGTATAGAGCACGAAGAGCAATCCGAGAAGCTCCTGTCTATGGGCTGCAAGCTGGCGCAAGGGTACTTATTTGCCAAGCCGTTAGCAGCGGCTGATGCCGGACAATTAGCTACCTCATCGCGCTAACTGGCTGGTGCAGCCACGGTGGAGTGATTTGGATTATCATTCAAAGCTGTTGTCGATATGCCCCATTTGGCGTGAAACCTCTGTCCAGGTTCGAGCTCTATAATGTCTACATGTGTTTGTAGTGCATTGGGAGGGCAGGTCATTGGTTCCAGTGCGATCATCCTTCTTCTCTCACTCTCGTCTGGCAGGGTGTCTGCTGTAAATACCTGAACATACTTGAACGATGAATCCATCCATAGCGTGATCTGCCGACTACCATCTGCGGGATCAAGCTCTACCTTCGCTATCCCGTCTGCATCTCGTTGTAACCCCGTATATGCGGTATCGAGAGAGGTATCTCCTATGAGAGTAGGCGTTCTAATGTCGTACTGGCTGCCGGTTACATCATGTTGATCGGCTGGGATCATTCTGTCATCTATGACCAGTACAGTCGATGCAGGCACCATAATTCTGCATCCATCCAGGTGTTGCCTATTCGTTGACAGGTAGGGGTGAAATCCTATGCCAAATGGAGCGGTCTCCTTTCCTGGAGTAGACGCTGTTACCTCTACCGATAGGCCAGATCTACTCAGCCGGTATTCTATTTGTATCTCAAGCCACCATGGATAAGCTGGCTGGGGCGCCAAGATGCATTGGAGGCGGCAGTAATTTTGGGTAGCAGTTACCAGATTCCATAGATGGTATCGTAAGAGCCCGTGTATTGCGTTGTGCCTTTCAGGCTCGTTGATAGCTACCGTAGCAGCCTTTCCTTTGAAGGTATATTTGCCGTCGCGCAATCTGTTTGGCCACGGCGCCAGAACCTGCCCCTTGGCTGAGTGGCAGATTTCATCTTCGCCGAAGCCGTCTATAATAGGTGCGCCACCTACATCGTATCGGCGTAGAGTGGCTCCTACTTCAGCTATTACTGCACGCTGGTTGCCGTAGGCAATTTCGTATTGCCTGCCAGATAGTGGTGGCGTTACCTCCGTGGAGGCTTTATTGCTTGATTTGTCAAATGTAGTGTTGGCCATGGTGTGTACTTTCTAGTGTATACTATAAGCTGAATTCAATTAACCTTGAAATTATACATGGTGGCCGTAGCTCAGTAGGTTAGAGCGTCTGGTTGTGGCCCAGAAGGTCGGGGGTTCAAGTCCCCTCGGCCACCCTCTCAATATCCCTGTTCAGGTAGTATATTTGAGATACGTTCATCTTCTTAGCATTTTTATATGCCCTCATCGTGCCCTC
>JAJZWU010000059.1 GCA_021846515.1 Actinomycetes bacterium | reverse complement strand
ATCTCGCTATGATTAGTTAAGATGAAGGTGCTTCGGTTTTGTATGTTCATATATCAATATTGGAGCACCTTTGTCCGCGATTGGTGGATAGATACCCTGGAGGCACCCCGCTAGAATCCGAAGAGCCGGAATGCTGTGTCCTTTGCGCTATAATTATCCGCATGTCACCAGACGGCGTTGAGCGTTAAATGAAGCATGACCGCCTGGGCGATCAACCGGCGCTTGTTGTTGAGCATCTGAGTAAGCGTTTTGGTGAGCGCATCGCATTTGAGGATCTTTCGTTCGAAGTAGGCTATGGTGAGGTATTCGGATTTCTGGGTCCAAATGGTGCAGGTAAGACCACCACTGTAAGGACGCTTGGTACGCTGATTGCACCAAGTTCGGGGACAGCGACAGTTGCGGGGATCCCGTTGAGCGCTGTGAACGGCCAAGAAATTCGGGCGCGCATATCAATTATGCCAGAGTCTCCGGGGCTGTATCAGAGGCTAACGGTCGCTGAGAATCTTGAGTGTTTCGCCGGCCTCTATGAGTTGGATGATATAAATGGCCGAATCGAGAGAGTGCTACGTTCTGTAAACTTGCTCGACCGTGCTGGCAGTACATGTGGTTCTCTGTCAAAGGGCCTACGCCAACGTGTTGCGCTTGCACGGGCACTCTTGAGCGACCCGGCAATACTGTTTCTGGATGAGCCTACCTCTGGACTTGATCCGGTCGCGACTCATGACGTGTATGACTTGATAGCATCTCTGCGTGAACGTGGTGTTACGATCTTCCTTACTACGCATCGCCTTGAGGAGGCAGAGAGACTTTGTCATAGGGTAGCCATTCTGAATACAACTCTTAGAACGATAGGTTCCCCAGACAGCTTGCGCAGGCAAATGTTCAAACGGACTATGGTTATCCAGCTTAGAGAGCCCCTTGATGACCCGGCGAGATTATTTGGTGTTCTACCTTCCGTGGAGAGGTGGGAGCGGACCTCAGCTGCAACCTACGAGCTAACTGTATCTGATCAGGAGGTAGCAGCACCAGCAGCTGCTGAGGCATTGGTGAAGTACGGTGCCCATATACTTTCACTTGCAGAGTCCAGGCATTCGCTTGAGGACGTCTACCTGCAGCTGATTGATGAGGATGTCGAGGCAAAGCGGTGAGTTTAAGCTGGAGACGTACCAGGGCAATCATCGTAAAGGAGCTTCAAGACTATCGCCGCAACCGTTTTTTGATTGTGACAATGATGTTCTTGCCGATGCTATTCATAGCACTGCCGTCTATACAGATCCTGACTGCTCCGGTGAGTATCGTTAGCTCCCGTCTTGATGCACGTATAGGTATATCACTGCTGTATATGCTGCTTATTCCAGCATTCCTTCCATCGGTAATGTCGGCCTACTCGGTAGTCGGGGAGCGTGAGCAGGGGACGCTGGAGCCTATCCTGACTACTCCTGTTCGCCGTGAAGAGTTTTTGCTAGCTAAAGCATTGGCAATAGCGATACCTACAATTACCATTGCCTATGCACTTTTTGGAGTATTCTTGTTGATTGCTGCACTATTTGCTCACCACGGTATTCAGGTTGCCGTTTTTGCTGGATCTCATTTGCTTGTCCAGCTTGTATTTACCCCGTTGATCGGAGGCTGGTCCATCTGGGTCGGAATAGCTATTTCAGCACGTTCTTCAGATGTACGCCTTGCTCAACAACTGAGTGTGCTTGCCAGTATGCCTCCACTTGCGGTGGTTGCCCTTATGAATTTCAACATTATTTCCTCGTCGCTTGTTTTGTCGCTTGGCCTCGCTGTGGCTCTGCTCTTGGTAGACGTGCTGGGATGGCGATTGGTGGCCATACTCTTTGATCGTGAACGCCTTATTACCGATGCTCGAAGCTAATACCATAGCCCATTGCACCCAGGGTAACGTAGATGAATGCGGTCAGGGCAAGCAGGTAATTTCCAGTCGAGCCAAGCAGGCCAATTGTCATCCAAAGTCGGCAAACGATTTTAACCCAACTCAAATATGTGGGTCGCGCTATATGCTGGCTTGTTCCCGATTAGTATATTGATAATGGAACTGGGTAACGGTCGTTCATCCCTCTTGCCGGGTGAGACGAGGTTTCCAAATTTACTGAGAGGCGCAACTGCAGAAGAGGTGGATGACGCTTATCGTACTATACGAGAAGCTACCATCAGCCTGGTTGATCCGCTTGCTACCGAGGACTATGTGGTTCAGAGTTGTCCTGAGGCCAGTCCACCGAAGTGGCATTTGGCGCACACCACATGGTTTTTCGAGACCCTTGTTCTGGAACGGCTGCTGGCCGGATATGAAGTAATAGAGCCTCTCTACAAAATGCTTTTCAACTCATATTACGAGTCAGTGGGTCCATACTTTACTCGCGTCAATCGTGGCATCCTGTCGCGCCCGACTGTTACTGAGGTTATGTTCTACCGCGAACAGGTGGATAAGAGATTACTTGAGTGGATCGGGAGTATACCCCAAGATGGATGGGATGAGGTCGTCTATTTAATTGGATGGGGGTTACAACACGAGCAGCAACATCAGGAACTTATCATGATGGACATACTCGCAAACTTTGCTGCAAACCCACTCAATCCATCGTACTGCTCTTCATCTGCAGAGGATTCCAGGGGTCCGGTTGCAGATATCGAGTGGCTTTCTATTCCGGAGGGAGTAGTAGAGATAGGATATGACAGCGATGGAACTTACTTTGGCGATGCGGGGTTCACTGATGGTGCGGGGTTTTCCTTTGCTGGTGCGGGGTTTGCCTACGATAATGAGCTTCCTCGTCATCCAGAGTATCTTTCACCTGCCAGTATAGCCCACCGTACAGTCACCAATGGTGAGTTCCTGGAGTTCTTGGATGCGGGCGGATACAGTAATCCACTACTTTGGTTATCTGATGGATGGCGATGGGTGGATGAGCAGAATCGCCGTCATCCGCGTTACTGGAGGCAGATAAACGGCGACTGGTTCGAATTCACGCTATATGGTTTGGTCCCCCTACAGATCGACATCCCGGTATCTCATGTGAGCTTCTACGAGGCAGATGCCTATGCCAGGTGGAAGGGGTCGCGTTTGCCGACTGAGGCAGAGTGGGAGTGGTCAGCGCTAAACCTGCCGGTTACAGTGGGAGGCCTGCTGGAGTATGGCAGAGATGAAGGTGGTAGCCATCAAGGTAGTATCTATAGAGCGGGTCAGGTAACAGGCCCATCGGGTAGCCTGCTCCATGCTGTCGGCGATGTATGGGAATGGACACGAAGCCCATATCTGGCTTATCCTGGCTACTTACCTCCGCGTGGGTCGCTGGGGGAATATAACGGTAAGTTTATGAATGGTCAGTATGTCTTGCGTGGTGGCTGTGTGGCTACACCGGCATCTCACATTCGGCCGACTTATCGTAACTTTTTTCAGCCTGAATCGACGTGGGCATTTTCCGGAATACGTCTTGCTCGAGATGAGTTGTGATGGTATCGAGCAGTCAAGAGAGTACAAATAGCCCAGATAAAATAAATAGTACAGAAGGATATTCTGTAGTGAATTGTCATCCCCCTCGCGAAGATATACTTAATGAAGTCATTGCCGGTCTAACTGATACCCCTAAGCATCTTCCACCAAAGTTGCTGTATGATCATAGTGGCTCTTCCCTGTTTGATGCCATAACGAGACTGCCGGAATATTATTTAACCAGATCTGAATTGTCCATACTGTCTGGTATCGATAATGATATGCGTTCACTTGTCAGTCCTGATGCGGTTATCGTAGAACTCGGAAGTGGCAGCGGAGAGAAGACCAGACATTTGCTTGATATGCTCCCTCGGGTAACAGCTTACGTTGCGGTAGACATATCGGCTTCGGCGCTGGATCATGCACTCTCTTCGTTGGCTGAGCGATTTCCAAATAAACGTCTTACCGGTATGGTGGCCGATTATCTCACTCCATTTGTGTTGCCGGGCGACCTTGAGGATATGCCGAAGTTGTTTGTTTTTTTTGGGTCTACCCTTGGCAATTTCGAACCTTTGGAGGCTGCCTCTTTCCTGAAAAGGATAGCAATGTCGCTCAAGCCGGATGATGCATTATTGATTGGTATAGATACGAAGAAAGCACCGGAACTAATTCATTCAGCTTATAACGACTCATCTGGGGTGACTGCTTCGTTTAATATGAACATACTGAGTCGCATCAATCGCGATTGTGCAGCAAACTTTATCCCGGAGTATTTCTACCATGAGGCTGAGTACCAGCCAGGTCCCGGTAGGGTAGCTATGTTTCTTGTGAGTCGTCAGGATCATACGGTTACTGTAGCTGATCGCGATATATATTTTGATGAAGGTGAACGCATAAGGACTGAATACTCCTATAAGTACTCCCTTGAAGAGTTCCATTCGTTGGTAGCTGAAGCGGGCTGGTCGGTAGAACGGTCATGGACAGATGCTAATGAGATGTTTAGTCTGCATTACTTAAGACCTGATCTTGTTTGATCCGCGTTTTGCACAGAAGAACATATTTCGACAAGATGCCTGCCAGACAACTGACGCTGCAATTGTAGCGCTGTCAGGATAGGCTGTCTATCCAGCTATTCACCAAAGTATCTGCAGTATTTGCCGGCGCCATCAGGTCTGTCTGGTCATAATCAGACATTGAGCCGTGCATAAGGCGCCGTACCACCACAGTCGTTCCTTCGTCCCTTCCGTAAAAGCCGACGCGCAATGGAATATCCACCACAATCTCAGGATCAATAGCGAGCATACCAGCCCCCAGTGCAGGATTGCCGAAAATCACAGTCCAGGCTTCTACTGCTGGTTCTATTCCGCGATCGCGCATATCCTTAGCATGATTTACCGTGGCATATATGATGATACCTTTGGCCTCCAGCCACGCAATAAACGCCTGCACGATGTTTTCTACGCTGCCATTCACCTCGGTTGCCGTGACTCGTTTCTGGTCTGGTGAGTACATATTTGAGGATGATTTGTCCATACCTTATACAACGCGCCTGACAGCAATTTATTCCTTACCTGGAACGCATTTATCCGGTTATTTCATAAGACATACAACGAAATTACGGATGATAAGCAAGTGATAAATTGTTTCCTATCGTTCGTAGCTTTTGGCAAAGAAACTACAGCCTGATGTTCTCTCTGGTATTAAAGTTCGTGGCTTGATGTCGCTCTTCGGATTCTTCGCCTTTGTGTCCTGAGTAAGACCGGGTGGCATGCCCCGATGCAGTTGTTTATGTCACGGCGACCGCCGAGTCGGGCAGCACGTTGCGGTAGGGGCCGACCACTCGCTCGCGATAGGCTGCAGCTGCCTCCAGTGGGTCTATATTCAACACATCGGAGGATCAAAGATCTCTACTGTTGTCGCATATGGCTTTTTAGTTGGCTTTTGAGCGCGAACAATCGCAGCCCAAGCGTGCGGGTGTACGCGGTGGGTCTCTATAATCTCGATATTTTCGAGATCGGCATTGGAGAGGGCCTCCCTGTATTCAGCTTCAGTGAGTGCTCCTGCTATGCATCCTGTCCATGCCGTCATGTCTGCCCGTGTCTCGTCATCCATGTCGGAGTCGGCTATTACGTCTGATATGGCAAAGTGTCCTCCATGGCGAAGTACGCGAGCAGCTTCTTTTAGAACAGACTGCTTGTCAGCGGCCAAGTTTATAACGCAGTTGGATATAACAACGTCGACGCTACCTGTGGGTAGCGGGATATCTTCTATATAACCCTCGACAAACTCTACGTTATTTAGTCCGGCAGTTTCAGCATTTCGCCGAGCGAGATCGATCATCTCCGGTGTCATGTCGAGGCCGATTACCTTGCCGCCTGGCATGACTCGGCGAGCAGCAATTAGCACATCGCTACCCGCACCCGATCCCAGATCCAGGACAACCTCGCCTGGGTGGAGGTCGGCGACTGCGGTAGGCACACCACATCCAAGTGAGGCAGCTATAGCGCTACCAGCTGCCTCCTGGTCGGAATGGTTATACAGACCTCCTCCAAATCTTGCTTTTTCTTTTGGTTCTTTCAGTATGATTTCTTGTCGTGTTTGTTCTGGTCCGCACGAACCTGATGTCGATGAGCCGCAGCATGATGTGGCGCCGGTCGAGTCTTTGTCGGCTTCTATTGCGGCTGCGGCGTAGCGTTGCCGAACGGTGTCGCGAATCTCAGTATTCAGGGTGTGTGTATCTTGTGTCATTATAAGCTCCTTTCCTAGATAAATGTCTAAGTATCACTATAACTAATTATTAGACATATGTCAAGGCATATTACTAGATAAATATCTAAGTATCTATATAATGCCAGTTTAGTGAATGTCTAGATGTATATCGAGGGCTATGTTATACTGGGAGTGTGCCAAGATCATTGCCCGTAATAGAGTTCTCTGGAGCACTGTGTTGCCAGCCGGTAGCCGCTGGGGTGATAAGCGACGCGGATGCACTTGAAGTAGCTCTTAGACTAAAGGCGCTAGCCGATCCGGTACGCATTAAGTTGTTGTCATTAATACTCTCAGCAGGTTCCGATGGTATTCGCAATGTCGACCTATCTCGGGAACTGGGGTTGACGGATGCTACTGTCAGTCATCACCTTGGGCAGTTAAAACGAGCTGGTATAGTCATGTCAAATCATCAAGGTACGAGCACCTACTATGTTGTCGATCGTTCAGCACTCGGTGCGCTGGTAAGGGCGGTTGACCCTTACTGCTGCTAAGCCGAGGCGATGGACATGACAGTTTGCCACACGCGGTCATAGGAACTCCCTATAAACCGCGATGGTAGTTCCAAGATGATAGTCATGCGAGAATACTTGATTGCGTAGGAGTTTGTGGGGTGTTTTAGAGTTTCAGGCTGAACGGATTATTTCTAGCGCGTATAGTATAAAATAAGTGATATGTTGCAGGCCAGATTTCCTCATCCTGCCATTGCAATGTACCGAATGGCGTTGTAACGTATTGCAATATACTGTAATAACTCAGTAGAGAAAAAGGAGACATTATGTCCAGGGAACAGACATTCGTGATAGTTGGAGCTGGATTGGCAGGCGCCAAGGCAGCTGAAGCCCTTCGGGTAGAAGGTTATGACGGCAAGTTGTTTTTGATAGGAGATGAATCATCTAGACCTTACGATAGGCCACCTCTTTCAAAAGAATACCTGAGGTCGGAGAAAGACTTCGACGGTGTTGCCGTCCATAAGGCTAATTTCTATCAAGACAATGACATAGAATTGCGTACCTCTACGGTTGTGGAGAGTATTGATCTACCGGGATCAGCAATTGTGCTTTCTTCGGGAGAACGGATCAGATATGACAAACTATTACTTGCCACCGGCAGTGAGCCACGTCAGCTTGATGCTCCCGGTTCCAGCCTTGGCGGTATATATTACCTGCGAAGGGTGGCAGACTCTGATGCCCTGCGTGATGCTGTCACCCCGTCTGCAAATCTGGTAGTTATAGGCGCCGGATGGATAGGTGCAGAGGTGGCAGCTTCCGCTCGCCAGATTGGGGCAGCCGTTACCTTGGTGGAAAAAGACTCCCTTCCCCTTGAGCGCGTTCTCGGTCGTGAAGTAGGATATATATATCGCAATCTACATGCTGGCCATGGAGTGACCTTGCACTTTGGGGTAGGTATTGAGTCTTTCCTCGGTAACGATAAGGTGGAAGCAGTGAGGCTGAGCGATGGAAAGGTGCTGGAGGCTGATTCGGCTCTTCGGATTCTAGCGGGGCCAATACTCATCCAACCACGATTGAACCAAGTACCCGCCAGTTTGGTCTGCCAGCATAGAGTAGGGCTCGTATCCGGTAGTTCTTGAAATTCCGAAACCCAAATC
>JAJZWU010000058.1 GCA_021846515.1 Actinomycetes bacterium | reverse complement strand
ATGGATCACTGGACGCTCTTTTACCGTTTACGGCCCGCTATCTCTCGGAGCGTCATCCATCATATCTGAGGGTGTCCCCACTTGCCCAGATGCAGGCCGCCCGTGGAGAGTAGCCCAGCGACTCGATGTGAACATCTTCCACACCTCCCCGACTGCCATAAGAAGCATAAGAAAGATAGGACCCGAAGAACCTACCAAGTACAATTACAAGTTCAAGCTCATGGTCACTGTCGGAGAGCCTATAGAACCTGACGTATGGCGATGGTACTACAAAGTAATCGGCAAGGCCGATGCAGCAGTTGTAGATACTTGGTGGCAGACCGAGAATGGTGGTTTTCTATGTAGCACAGTGCCTGCGCTGGATCCGATGAAGCCCGGCAGTACAGGCCCAGCAGTTCCCGGAATACATCCAGTCATCTACGACGAGGACGGCAACGAGATACCTGAGAAAAGTGGCAAGGGCGGCAATATCTGTATAAGAAACCCCTGGCCAGGGCTCATGCTCGGTATCTGGGGAGATCCAGATCGTTATGTGGCTACCTATTACCAACGGTACTGCAAGGATACAACAAGCAAGGATTGGCATGATTGGCCATACTTTGCCGGAGACGGTGCCATGCAAGCACCGGATGGCTACTATCGTATACTGGGCAGAATAGACGACGTAATCAATGTTGCAGGTCACCGTTTGGGCACCAAAGAGATCGAATCAGCGGTACTGGAGGTAGATGGGGTGGCCGAAGCTGCAGTGATAGCAGCTTCAGACGAAATCAAGGGGGTAATACCCGAGATATACGTAACTCTGCAACCGGGGGTGGAAGGTACAGATAGTATGCGGCAAAAAATAGTGGATGTCATCGTGCGTGATATAGGGCCTATCGCCCGACCACGCAATATATGGCTGGTACCCGATCTGCCAAAGACACGCTCAGGCAAGATCATGAGAAGGGTGCTTGCGTCCATCAGCAACTCCAAAGACACCGGAGATGTAACCAGCCTGGCCAACCCGGAGATAGTGGAAGCCATACGTAAAACGGTATCCAGATAGACCTGCTTGTCAGCGTATTGCCTATCATTGGTATACCTACCCGCTACCACACTAGGCTCCGCTACATAACCATGCTTGTCAGCGTATTGCCTATCATTGGTATACCTGCTGCAATGTTTTGTATGTAGTAATCGTCTATCGCCTATCGTCGATTGCCGATGCAAACGACAGCTGCTATGCTGTAGAATATGAAAAAACGACTCGACTGTACTCAACTTCTCCAATATAATCTGACCCATGCTGAATCCGATATAATCTGACCCATGCTGAGCGGAACGCCGCTAATCATAGCAGCAGGTGCTATATTCGTTGTCACTCTCGCTCTGGTAATCATACAGCCTAAAGGTCTCTCAATCGGATGGTCGGCAATCGGTGGAGCCATAGTAGCTCTTGGTGTAGGGGTCGTCCAACTGCACAATATCGCTACCGTATGGGGGATTGTGTGGAATGCCACCTTCACATTTGTAGCAGTCATCATCGTATCACTCATCCTTGACCGTATAGGCTTTTTTGAATGGGCAGCACTGCACATGCTCCATGCCGCCAGGGGGAATACTTTGAAAGCGTTTATATACGTAATCGCACTTGGGGCAATCGTAGCGGCAATGTTTGCCAACGACGGAGCAGCATTGATTATCACACCCATTGTCTACCAACAAATGCGTATTCTGGGATTCACTCCCCGACAGGCTATGCCATTCGTCATGGCCGCTGGATTCGTAGCAGATACAACCAGTTTACCGCTTATAGTATCGAACCTGGTCAATATAGTCAGTGCAAACTTCTTTCACATTGGGTTTATCACCTATGCAGCAACAATGATACCCGTAGACGTGACTAGTTTCCTTGCAAGCCTAGGAATACTCTACATTTTTTACCGGCGCAGCCTTCCAAAGAGCTACGATGAGTCGATACTCGGAGATCCCGCAAGTGCAATCCACGACTCCCGACTATTCAAGGCAGGATGGGTAGTCTTACTGGTATTGCTTGCAGGTTACCTTGCCTCTGAGCCGTTGCACTTGCCGGTCTCTATCTTTGCAGGCTCTGCCGCCATCGTATTCCTACTCCTTGCTAGGAACTCCAATGTCCTGTCCTCAGCGAAAGTACTCAGGGAGGCACCGTGGAAGATCGTGGTATTCTCAATCGGTATGTACCTGGTAGTGTATGGACTACGTAATGCAGGACTTACCGGGCTACTCGGAGGAGGACTTCACGATATACGCCATGCAGGAATCGTTCCGTTAGCTCTGGCCGGTGGGTTTGGCTCTGCAGTGCTATCGGCAATAATGAACAACATGCCTACAGTATTGGTGGGCGTTCTCTCGATCACGGCTGCCAAAGTTCATGGTGCCAGCCATCTTGCGCTGGTATATGCAAACATAGTCGGATGCGATCTTGGTCCCAAGTTCACCCCCATAGGTTCACTCGCAACACTGCTGTGGCTGCACGTACTCGAGACCAAAGGTATCAAAATAAGCTGGTGGCACTACTTCAAGACAGGAATCATCCTTACAGTCCCCGTGCTGGCAGTTACGCTTCTGGCTCTAAGCGGCTGGATCAGCCTGGTCCACTGACCAGAATGTCGTGCCCCGCAAGCCCCTGGCTCTAGTCATGAGAGAGTCATGAGAGGATGTCAATTCAAAGTTTCAGCAATGAGGCGATTGAAGCGCCCGATCAGCAGCCTTTCCAATAGGTGTCTGCGATCAACCAATTCAAAGTTTCAGCAATGAGGCGATTGAAGCGCTATCATAGAATACGTGTGCGGTATCGTTGCTATAGTTCGTAGTACCACCCCTGAAGAGAATGGCTCAGAATCACTGCCGGAAGTACTGATTAGTTGCCTGAATAAGCTCGAATACAGAGGATACGACTCTGCTGGTATAGCGCTGGGTCGGGTTGAGGAAGGCGGTGCGTCACTCGTAGACTCAGATACCAAGCGACCTACCATAGAACGCTTCAGGGCAGCAGTCTCTACTCGTTCCCTGGAAGAGCTAAAAAAACTGCTTGAACCGATAGCGCATACGACACACGCACCGACTGGGAATTACAACAGAGGCATTGGGCACACACGCTGGGCAACTCACGGCAGACCAAGCGAACGCAATGCTCACCCCCATCAAGACTGTAGCGGCTCTATTGCCGTCGTGCATAACGGTATCATAGAGAACTGGCGCGAGCTGGCTGACGAACTCACGGCCACTGGTCACCATCTCGAATCTGAAACCGATTCTGAACTCATTGCACATTTGATCGAAGAAGAGACCAGTGATGTCGACCTACTCGAAGCAACACGGAGAGCCACAAAACGTATCAGCGGTTCTTTTGCCATAGCGATCATGGACGCGAACAGCCCTAATAGCTTGGTAGTGGTTCGCCGCCTATCACCTCTGGTAATGGGTACCGGTAAAGGAATATGCATGACCGCATCTGACATTCCAGCACTTCTCGGACTGGCTGACACATACTATGTGCTGGAGGATGATGAGATTGCCGAAATTTCTCCGGATAGTATTCGCGTATTTGACCTTAACGGAGATACAAGAGAGCTCCATCCAATACTGGTCTCCTGGGACATCAGTGCTGCTCAAAAGTCTGGATACGATGATTTTATGGGTAAGGAGTTGAATGAACAGCCAACGGCGATAAAAGATACCCTACTAGGCAGGGTAGCCACTAATGGTTCGTTGACCATGGATGAGACCCGCATAGATGACGATGCTCTTCGTGACGTGGACAAGGTCTTCGTTGTGGGGTGCGGTTCCAGTTTTCACTCAGGACTAATTGCAAAATACGCCTTAGAGCATTGGGCAAGAATACCCACCGAAATAGATATTTCTTCGGAGTTCCGCTACCGTGACCCGATATTGAATTCATCGAGCCTGGTGGTCGGAGTAAGCCAATCCGGAGAGACTATGGATACACTACGAGCAATCAGCCTAGCTAAAAGCTCAAAGACAAAGGTAATCTCAATATCAAATGTTGTCGATTCTTCAATCACCCGGCATACCGGTGGTGTCATATACACAAGGGCTGGTCCCGAAGTAGGTGTAGCCGCTACAAAAACTTTCTCTACCCAGATTATCGCGCTGCAGATGCTGGCTCTTTACCTTGCTCAATTAAAAGGCCTACTATATCCTGACGAAATAAAGACCATACTGGAACAGATGCGGACTCTACCCGATCTCATGCAAATCGCGTTGGACAGAAGTGAGAAGGTATTGACAGTAGCTGAAGAAATTGCCAGCAAAAGAGACCTTTTCTATATAGGTCGTAACACCGGGTACCCAGTAGCTCTAGAGGGAGCACTAAAGATGAAGGAGATAGCCTATCTACGCGCTGAGGCCTACCCAGCAGGTGAACTGAAGCATGGGCCCATAGCACTCATTGAGCCCGGTACTGTGGTAATAGCTGTTGCGACCAGGGGACGTCTATGGGAAAAGATGCACGCGAATATCTCTGAGGTAAAGAGCCGAGGGGCGACAGTCGTAGGAATAATCAATGACGAAGATGACCAGACTGCCTCGTTAGTGGATTACGCGCTGTTCGTTCCAAGGACACCTCCCCTACTGGATGCGGTAGTCGACATCATACCGCTTCAACTCCTTGCCTACCACATGGCCAAGTTGAAAGGCTTCAATGTCGACCGTCCTCGCAACCTGGCTAAGACGGTAACAGTTGAGTGACATCCGATCAAAGTTCTCTCGACAAACAAATAATAGACTCACAAATGATAGACCCACAACAGATGGCTGCCAGTAATGATGACACAGCTCGAATGGTAGGCTCCCAGATCTACGACACTGAGATGGTAGGCTCCCAGATCTACGGAATTGGGATAGATGCCGTAGATATAAAGCGCTTTCGCGGAGTGCTGACAAGATGTCCACAGCTGGCAGAAAGGCTATACACTACCGCCGAATTGGATTACGCCTATAAAGCAAATGATCCTTTATTGCGCTTGGCTGCAAGATTTGTCGCCAAGGAAGCTATCGCAAAGGCCATGGGAACGGGTATCTGGCAGTTGCGCTTCGCCAACGTAGAAGTAACACACCAGCGCGGACATCCTCCGTCGGTGTTACTTCATGAACGCGCTAAGCGCATCGCCGATGCACGTGGAATAAGGAAATGGTACTTATCTATCACCCATACAGAGATAGTAGCAATGGCCTTTGTAATCGCCCTACATGGATGATTAGCGTGGATAGATCGTACTGCATAGACCATTCGCACTACATTACATGACCAGTATAGACAACCTTGATGCAATGGAAAAGATGAGGGGGCATGTCCCAGACGATAGCCATAGGGATAGTTCCACGGACACCACGTATGCTGGGAGCACCACGGATGTCGGGGGTACCACGTATGCTGGGAGCACCACGGATGTCGGGGGTACCACGTATGCTGGGAGCACCACGGATGTCGGGGGTACCGGGAGCCATGGAGAAGATATTACATTATCCGCCCTCCTGAGAAAGCCAGCTACCCGCAATATATTCATTGCTGGATGTGTATTACTGGCTATTCAGTTCGCCATTCTCCTCATATGGAGCTATACGCTATACAGCCACTTCTCTCTTACACAGGACTTTGCCAGCTATCAACAGGGCTGGTGGTTGATCGCACACGGAGTAATGGATCCCTACAGCTCGATACAACACTTTTCTTACTGGCACAATGACGCTCAATTCATCATGTGGCCGCTGGCCTTGCTGTACCTTCTCTGGCAACATGCAATAACTTTGCTATTTATTCAAGATGCCGCAACGGTACTATCTGGAGTTGTAATCCTGGTATGGCTTATGGAGATCATCGAGCAACGAATTGAGCAGAAAAGCGTCGCTCCACTCTATAGGATGCTGGCAATTTTTGGATTACTGCTCGTGCTACTTGACCCCTGGATATACCTTGCCAACAGCTTCGACTATCACTTAGAAGCTGTCAGCACTCTACTGGCACTCTTGACCGCTCACTCGCTATGGAAGAGGAGTAAAGGCATGTATGTATGGATGGCCATTGCAATCATTTCCAGCGGCCTCGGTGCTACATACATAGTAGCGATAGGAATCATTGCTCTCGTCTACAATAGACGATCTACCGGCATTGCAAGATATGCCGGTATCATATTCATCTGCCTGTCGGTAGCATGGCTGGCCACAATGTCAGCACTGGGCGGGACTGAGGGAGCTGCACTTGGTGGATACTCCTATCTCGTCTCCGGTATATACAGTCAAAACTCACTTCATATACAGAACGTACATATACTGCAGATACTTGCAGGAATTGTTGTCCATCCGCTAAGGGCGGTATCCATGCTCTGGTCTCATCGCGTCGACATACTTGCAAACATAGGCCCTGCCGGATACATAGGCATTGCAAGTCCGTGGGCATTGGTCGGTGTGCTAGTTCTTGTAGAAAGCGGCCTGCAATCATACCTGACATTCGTAGTACCTGGTTTCCAAAACCCAGCTGTATACCTCTTTACGGCGTTGGGAACCACATTTGTACTGCTCAAACTGATTGCATGGATGACAAGAATACAAAAAAGGATACCCACAACTACTACAGTTTCAATAATTGCTCTCTTGCTGGCAAATTCCATAGGCTGGGCAGTTACCTGGCTGCCATCCGCACCACGCAGCTTCCTGGCCGTCTCTCCATCGGCTGCCAGCATACTCACCAATGCCAGAAATCGGATACCACCCGATGCAGAAGTCATTTCATCTCTGGGTGTAATAGGCAGGTTCAGCGAGCGCAGATGGGTGTACAGCATGCTGTACGATGGAGGCAAGTTTCCGATCAAAACATCGCCAGTATATTTTGTAATCGCCACATCACAGGGCATAGAGCTACAATCAAGCGCCAATGCTCGTGCATCCGTAGGGTATCTGGCTACTCAATTACACGCCGACCTGATTCTGCATGGACACGGAATATGGGTATTCAGGTGGCACCCACCTCACAGCATCACTGAGGTGAGTTTCCCGTCAATCACTCCTGCCATACCTGCATGGACAGTACCCGGCAAACGAAGCAAGGTAATAATGACCGGTCCAGCATCTTCCTGGAGAACAAGCATGAATGGCAGAACAGGATATCTAGTCGATCATGCCTATTGGTATCAGATGCGTGGTTCCTATACGGCAGTAGCAACAGTAGACACCAATATACCTCTTACTATGACCGTTACAGATACTACCAGAGGAGTAGTACTTGCAAGCCATACATTCATACCTACCGGTGACTCAGGTATGCCCAGCGGCAATAAAAGATATGACCTAAAGAAGTATCCTCACAATGATACGGGAAGATCACCCAACTCACTCAACTCTCCCAGTTCTATAACCTATAATAATACATCGCATTATACTGGCCATAGCGGGATATACACACTGAAATTGCCATTCACGATCCATAAAGTGCTACCTGCATACCTGCGCAAGAATCAGCCAACCAACCCATGGCCATTCCACGTTGACCTCCTACCGCCCACATCAAGTCACTCTGGTGACAAGATAGAGATCACAATATCAAGTAATCAAAAAGGGTATGCATCTGCCTTCATCGTCGGGTTGTACTAATGGCCTGTCTCATCAGAGGATCGACAGATAAGCAGGTTGCATCAGAGAGCCGCCCATCTGGGTAGGCGGGAAAGGGCGATCAACGTCACCGAAAGGGCGGTCAGTTGTAAAGTTCTTCTGGACATGTAGGGGAAGGTGGTCTAGGGTGCCTACTCGACTACGAAGCGAAATCAGCCACTAGCCTCATGGTATTCCTCATCTACGTTTACTGACCATATATCATGTGATGCCATATTCACGATATTATCTACAGCCAGCATAGCCGTATACATGGAATGATCCTGATTGTTGTACCTGTGCATCCCATTTCTACCAACCGGATACAGGTTTGCCACATTGATATCCAGCCATT